>QZKN01000029.1 GCA_003598175.1 Candidatus Omnitrophota bacterium | reverse complement strand
ATCGTAGGGGCGGTTCGCGAACCGCCCCTACGACAGGAATTTTCATATAAATTGAATCAGGCGAATCAAATTTGATTCCGGATCTTTGAACTCGGCCAACATGGAGCCAAAATCCTTGCGTGGTTCGAACGTAAACATGACTCCCTTAGCCATCAATTCGCTGCAGAACTGAGCGATATCGTCTGTTTCGAGACTGAATTTCACGGTATTGTAGGTTGGATTCGCTTTGGACAAGACTTTTTCATCGCCTTGATGCAGCGCGAGATTGGCGCCCTCCATTTCGTATTCGACCCACATGTCCGTTTCGACGATCGGCGTTCCCAAACCGAGAGTTTTTTCGTAAAATTGCCTCATGAGCGGCATATCGACGACGTAGATGAAAACCGCGTTGACACGTTTGATTTCGGGCATGAATTCGCACTCCTTTTTTTTGCGTAATGAATGAACCATCAGTATAATACATTTGTTCTATTTTGGATAGATCGTAACATAGTATGGATTGCCAGTGACGCCGTTTCAGGCGAATCCTGCGTTTACGCTTATCCGTTCAATGCGAAAAAAAGATCGTCTCAAACAGGGTTGGGTATCGGCCTTTGATGAGCGGAATCAGGCGAAAAACCGTCGTGCGTTCGGATGCGGACATGCGCGTCGCGAGGAGAGGGTGGCGGGTGCGATGATAGCGAGCGCCCAGGCCGGCGACGGCGGAATTGACGCTGACCAGCATACCCTCCTGCGTCGGTTCGAAGGCGACGTTGCCATTGATCAGCATGAGGCCGAGTCCATAGCCGCGGTCATCGGTGAGGGCGACGAGATCGACGCCGCTGCGATTGCCCGGGATCAGCCGATCGACGGGTGAAAACCGAAAAATCCCTCGCTGCGAGAGCATTTCTTTGCCGGGATAAGTCGGATAGGGACCGTTTCCCAGCCAGGAAATATGATTTAATGCCGGTGAAACGAGAAACGAGAGGCCGGTTTCGAGAAAATATTCTTCCCGCTTTTGCGGCAGCAGCGTAAACCGAACATCGCAAAAACCGAAGGGAGAAATCAGCAGATCGATTTGCGCCGGATACATTTTTTGCGGCACGTTGGTCTCGACAATCGAGGAATCCGCATCGCGGGCGTGGAGGAGCGTTTCAATTTCCACGTTCGATTTTTGTTGATCGACGCGGCGTTTATCGACAATCCATTTTTTCAGGGTCATCGATTGCGGCAGGAGCGATTCCACGCCGTTTTGGTAATGAAAGCGCTCCGCCGACGTCGGTTCGCGACCCAGGCGGAGATAGGGACCGCCGACGATCAATCGGACGTGACGATCGTTGGTCATCATAAACCACGCATTGCTCCAGGTTTCGGTTCGAAATACAAAATCCCGGTGTTTGATTTGAATTTCTTCGTTATTTGCCAGCACATTCCAATCGGGATCGCGCTTCCGATCCCGCAAACGCATGATAAAGGATTTTTCCCAGTGATCGGGCCTCAACCGCACCACCTGTTCGTACAGGGATTGCTGCATCGCATCGTGGAATTGAACCAGAAGAGTATATTCGTTGTCCGACAAATCATCGGGGATATCCAGCGTCACCGCCATTTTCATTGTTTTATGTGGATCGAGATCAAATCGAATAACGCCTTGATCGATGGCGGTTTTGTTTTGGCGAAGCAGCCAGCGGCAAGGGACGTCGCGCAGGTTGGTGAAATCGTAGTCGTTATGCAACGTCAATTCGACGATATTTCTTCCCGCCTTGATCTTCCGTTCCGTTTCCTCGATGCGAATGGGGGAATAGACGCGGCGCGTTTGCCA
The DNA here is from genome assembly GCA_003598175.1 of Candidatus Omnitrophota bacterium. Classification (GTDB taxonomy): domain Bacteria; phylum Hinthialibacterota; class Hinthialibacteria; order Hinthialibacterales; family Hinthialibacteraceae; genus SURF-12. The sequence continues at coordinate 96,377 of QZKN01000029.1, read as the reverse complement.
ATAATCGGTTTGCGGCGCACGATCCGCGTCGACGATGCCATCCAAGCCTTCCCCGTTCGGCACCGCATTCCGATCCGCGAAACGCCAGATCATCCCGCCGGCGATGGTTTTGTTTCGCCGTACGCTATCCCATACATCCGCCAATCCTTCGAACGATGATTCCAGCGCATCGGTGTGATCGCAGATGATCACGGGGCGTCCCCTGCGGGAAATTTGCCGCAGCTGTTCCAGAGTGGGAAACGAGGGCGCGAGGATATCGATGGGATCCGGCAACTCACGTTGCGCAAGGCCGGGAGAGAGGAGGGGTCGGGATGGATCCTTTTCTTTTACCATTTGCGTGATTTCACGAATGGAATCCGCGTCGTGACTGGTATTTCCCACGCTCCAAACGATCACCGAGGGGTGATTTTGGTAATCCGCATACGACGCGGAAATCGAGGGATGATCGGGAACAAGCGCATCGCGGGAAAACGGTTCATTGCAGATGACATACAGACCCATCTGGTCGCACAATGCGAGAAATCCGGGGGCCGGAAGGCCATCCGGAACGCGAATGGCGTTGATATGGGCGCGTTGCATGAGATCGAGATCCCGTTTCCAAAGATTGAGGCGCACCGCATCATCCATTGTCGGATCAAATTCGTCATAACAAACGCCGCGCAATCGGATCGGTCGCGCATCCAACAACAGTACGCCGTCGCGAATCGTTATTTGTCGTAATCCTATTTTTTTCACGATCGTGTCGAGGGATTTATCGCCTCGTCGCAGTTCGAGGAGCAGGGAGTAGAGATGGGGCGTTTCCGCATTCCACAACAGCGGCGCCTGCACCGGCAACGACATTTCCGCGATCGCGTGATTACCTTGTCTTTTCAAATATTCGATTTCCACCTGCGCTGTTTGCCGGCCTTGTGGATCTTTCAGAGCGACATCCAGGGCGAGATCGTTTGTATCCGATTCCGGATTCACGCCGGTCAGGGAAATCAGGAGTATCAGCGTCGCGGACGATCCATCCATGCTTGCTTCCGTTATCAGCAAAACATTATCGATGCGGGCGGGCGATTCATCCGCTCCGACAGCATACCATGCCGGATTCAGCACTACGATTAAAGAAAAAAATGCTTTCATGAGCAAAACGATTGTATCGAGTGGTTGTGATTTCATCCGGTTGCAACGTGTATCCTCTCATGCGGGCAAGACGCCCGCGCTCCTGTTTTTTGCGTAGCGTTATTCCTTGTTCCACGGATGGGAGTCCTTTTCGTTCCTCTGTTCATAATAGAATCAGCCGTCCTTCTCTCAAAGGCCCGCCGTGGATTAAAGCTGAAGCGTTGGTTGTCCCCTTTTCCCTTTTGTGAATGTTTGATAATGTAATGGCGGGTTAATTGTATTTTCAAACGGGCAATGGTGAACGGATTTTCATTCTGAAAACGCATGGGAGAAAAACAACATGGACTACCGAATCGAAAAAGACACGATGGGGGAAATGCAGGTTCCCAAAACGGCGTACTATGGGGCGCAGGCCGCTCGTTCTCTGATGAATTTCAAAATTGGTCAGGAACGGTTTCCACGCGAATTGATCCAGGCGTTCGGCATCCTCAAAAAAGCCTGCGCGCTGACCAACTGCGAATTGGGCGTGTTGCCGGTCGAGAAAAAAGACCTGATCGCGCAGGCGGCGGACGAAGTGATCGAAGGCAAACTGGACGAGCATTTTCCGCTCGTCGTCTGGCAGACCGGCAGCGGCACGCAGACGAATATGAACGCGAACGAAGTGATCGCCAATCGCGCGATTGAAATCGCCGGCGGCGAGCTCGGCAGCAAGAAACCCATTCATCCCAACGACGACGTGAACAAATCGCAGTCGTCCAACGATACGTTTCCGGCGGCCATGCACATCGCCGCGGCAATGGAAATCCATCGCCGCCTGATCCCCATGGCGACCAAGCTGATGAACACTTTTGAGGAAAAAACTCGAAAATTCCGGGACATCATCAAAATCGGGCGCACGCATTTGATGGACGCCACGCCGTTGACGCTGGGGCAGGAATTTTCCGGTTACACCGCCCAGCTCCGGCACGGCATCCAACGCATCGAGAACACGCTGCCTTCGCTTTACGAATTGGCGCTCGGCGGAACCGCCGTCGGCACCGGCATCAATACGCCGCCGGGATTCGCTTCAAACGTGGCGGAGAAAATCGCGGCGCTGACCGGTATTCCCTTCGTGACCGCGGCGAATAAATTTGAGCAGCTTTCCAGCCATGACGCCGTCGTTGAAGTCAGCGGCGCGTTGAAAACTCTGGCCGCATCCCTTTTTAAAATTTCGAACGACATTCGTCTTTATGCGTCGGGTCCGCGCTGCGGAATCGGCGAACTGCTCATCCCCGAAAACGAACCGGGATCGAGCATCATGCCGGGCAAAGTGAATCCGACGCAATGCGAGGCGATGACGCAGGTCGCGGTGCAGGTGATGGGCAACGACGCCGCCATCGGATTCGCGGGGGCGCTGGGGAATTTTCAGCTCAACGTGTTCAAGCCGGTGATGATCTATAATCTGCTGCAATCCATTCGTTTGCTGGCGGACGCCTGCGAAAGTTTCAACGACCATTGCGCCATCGGCATCGAAGCGAATGTGGAGAACATCAAAAGCAATCTGTACGGTTCGTTAATGCTGGTCACGGCGCTCAATACGCATATCGGGTATGACAAGGCGGCGGCCATTGCGAAGAAGGCGCATCATGAGAATCTGACGCTGAAGGAAGCGGCGCTGGCGTTGGGATTTTTGACGGAAGAGGAATTTGACAGGATTGTGCGGCCGGAAAAGATGATTGGAGCGCGATGATGCGCCAAACAGACAAAATCCTCTGTACCAAGATCTTTTTAGACACCTTTCCCTGAGAAAAGGGTAGTAAAAGATGAAGCGAAGGATTTATATTGAGACCAGCGTGGTTAGCTATTATGTGTCAAAGCCTTCAAAAAACATTATAATAGCTGGACATCAGGTATCCACAATTGATTTTTGGGATCTTCTTGGCGATTTTGATGTTTATATTTCTGATGTTGTGATTCAGGAAGCGTCACAAGGAGATGCATGTCAAGCGCGCAAACGTCTGGATGCTTTGGCAAATTTTCCGGTTCTTGAGATTGATGACGAAGTCAAAGCTTTGGTGAAAGCCCTTTTGAATGGCAAATCAATTGCAAAAGAATATCCTGAAGACGCATTGCACATCGCCGTAGCGGCAAAGCATGGTATTGATGTGATTGTCACTTGGAACTATAAACATATCAATAATCCGTTTACTCGCATGATGGTCAGGCAGGTTATAGAAAACGAGGGTTTTGCATGTCCGGAGATATGCTCGCCGAATGAATTATTAGGAGATGAGACATGAAAGATGTTATTGTAGAAGAAATACGCAGATTCCGCGATGCCCATGCCCAAAAATTCAATTATAATATCGATGCTATTTGTGAAGATTTCATGGTTCATCAAAAAATATGCGGACATACGGTAGTAAAACTGGAACCGAAAAAACCAGCGAACAAAACGATGGTACGAATGGTCAAACAGTCATGAAAAACGGTTCTAAAATCTGTCGTTCCTACCATCACAATAGACTCCATTTGATATCCAAACCGCCGTGTAGATCCGCGCCTTGATAGGGTCCCATCCAGACGTCGTCGGCGTTGTAACTTTCGCGAACGTCGATGGTATTGGTTGGATTGGGATACCACGCCCTCATTTCCTGCGGGCAAAGCGGGAGCGTCATATCCTGTACGGTGAATCTTGCCTGTTTTTTCGGCAGGCAATCGCCGTGATTTTCATTGAACCAATCGCCGATTGTGCGTACGCCGTCAAACCAGATGCGCATGCCATTGATCACATAGGGCTCATAACTGGCTCCGTTCGCAGGTTTCATTTTATAATTCAACGTTTTGCCAGCCTTCTACGCCGAAGCGGATGTCACGTTCGACAAATTCCCAAATCACGACTTTTTTATTTTCCAGGAGCGACGGCCGGCGGCTGAGTTCCTGCCGCACCAGCGTGGATGCGCCGCCGTCGCTGATGATGGAGGCGAGCGGGAAGTGCAATTCGCGGGCCAGATGGGCGACAAAGCCGCCGGAGAGCGGTTCGTCGCGTTCGTAGATGCGTAGGAAACTGTCGCCCAACACCAACACCGGGGAATGGGGATCGTCGGCGTAGCGTTCGCCATTGTCGTTACGGACGACTTGTGCGCAGTGCAGTTCTTCCGGTTGGTAGAAGCGATCCGTCAAGGGGATATTCATCATCCGCAAAACGTCTCCGAATCGCGTTAAGGGAATCGGTTTCCAATCGTACTCAATGCTTCCCTTCTCCACCCATTTTTCCGCGAGAAGGATATGCGCCACCCGTTCCGCCGCCAACCGCATTCCCGCCGGCGACCAGTGCGTGTCCTGCGCGAGATAGAATCCCGCATCGTTGTGCGCATTTTCTTGACGGTTTTGGGAAAAGAGCGTAAAAAGATCGATCATGTTCACGCCGTTTTTCTTCAATTCATTCATCACATGCCGCGTGTGGGCATATACCGGCGTTTCCGGTTTTGCCGCGCGCGACGTGAGTTTATCGGGATAGACGCTGGCCTTTCCCGGCGCGATCAGGACCAGCAATTGAATGCCTCGCGTTTGCAACTGATCGCGAAAGGAACGAATGGCGGTTACGGGATTCTCATCGCTTTGCAATCCCCCATTTCGCGCCGGCCATGGCTCGATCAAATATTGCACGCCGGGACGGTAGAAAAACCAATTATCACGGCCACGTAAGGCTTTTTCGCCGGTTTCCTTTAACACGACAAATTGCAAAAAACGCATCGCGGGTTGTAATTGTTGGGAAAACCAGCTGCTTTTTTCGAGTTCGCTTTCAAACGAGCGAAGGTTTTGGGACGTTGGTTGTTGCATGAATAATGTGAGAACGAACGGCGTTTCTCCCGCGCATTGTTCCATCAGCGCCTGCGTCAACCCGACGCCGTAGATGATTATTAAAAACGATGCGATCAAAACCAATTCTTTTTTTCGTTCCGCGACCAATGCATTTCTCCTAAAATTGGAAATATAAGAATGGATTGAACGATTGCGCAAACAACGCCATGAGGGAGAAGCAAAACAGAACGATCAGCGCCATCACCTTCGGCCACGTGATTTGTTTCACCCAATCAAACGCCTGCAGCGGCTGGAACGCCAAGGCCGCGCAGAGAATCATCATGAGGAAGTTGCCTTGCGTGTAGATTTCCGCGCCGAGCAGAGTCGCGCCGCCCTGCGCGCCGGAAAATCCGAACATGGCCTGGAAAAACTGCACGGCGTTATCCAGCGTCACACAGCGGAACAGCACCCATGAAAACAGCACCAATACAAACGTGATGAAAACACGCACCGGACGCGGGAGCCGCGCATAGACGCTGTCTTTCCCGCGCCAGCGTTCGTAAGCGAGCAGCAGGCCGTGATACCCGCCCCAAATGACGAACACCCAGCTGGCGCCGTGCCACAAACCGCCGAGCAGCATGACGATGGTGAGATTGACGTAGGTGCGATGGACGCCGATGCGGTTGCCGCCCAGCGGGATGTAGAGATAATCGCGCAGGAAGGTGGACAGCGAGATGTGCCAGCGCCGCCAGAATTCAGTGATGCTGTCGGCGAGGTAGGGGGCGTTAAAATTACGAGGAAACTCAAAACCTAACATGCGCCCCAGGCCGATGGCCATGTCCGAATAGGCGGAAAAGTCGAAGTAGATTTGAAAGGCGTAGGCGGTTACGCCAAACCAGGCGTCCATGGTTCCGCGCGTTTCCGCGTTGAAGACGGCGTCGGCGGCCTGGCCGATCATATTCGCCAAAAACAATTTTTTGGCGAAGCCGACGATGAATAAGGCCACACCCGAGGTGAATTTTTCCAGCGTGTGTGTGCGGTTGACAAGCTGATCGGCGATGGTGTTGTAGCGAACGATGGGGCCGGCGATCAATTGCGGAAACAGGGCGACAAAGCAGGCAAAATCGAAAAAATTGCGCACCGGCGGCGACTCGCCGCGATACACATCGACGGTGTAGCTAATACTTTGAAATATATAGAATGATATGCCGATGGGAAGCGTGACCTGCAGAATGGAAAGGGAATCCGCGCCGAACAGCGCCAACAGATGATTCAGGTTATCCTGAAAAAACATGAAGTATTTAAAAAATCCCAGCATACTGAGGCTGACCGCCACCGAAACCACCAAGGCGGCGTAGCGTCGCCGTTCGTCGTCCGCCGAACGGGCGATGATTCCGCCACAAATGTAATTGACGGTCGTCGCCAACAGCATTAAAAACACGAACCAGGGATTCCACCAACCGTAAAAGGCGTAGCTGGCAATCAGCAGAAACAGATTGCGCCCGGCCGGCAATCCATAGTAAACCAATAAAACAAACGGAAGGAAATAAAAGATGAATATATGCGATGTGAATACCATTGTTGTTTATCGAATGACGCGATTGGTCCATACCGCCCAATAAATGGGGCTGACGTTTTCCTCGAAATAGCGATTGACGATGCCGCCCATGAACTGTTCGTCGATGGGAACATCCATCGCCATGCGGTGGACGTCTCCGACGCGAAATTTTTTCAGGTTGCCGCCGATTTTTCCTGAACGCACATCCGCGACCGTCTCTCGCGGTTTGAGGGGATTGTAATGTCCGACATAAATCGTTTCCGTGTCCAGGTTTCCGCGATGCGTTTCGAGGACCTTATATTTGAAAACGAAGGCATAATCGTACAGGGGATCGTCGATCAGGTCGCCTTTGATTTCTTCCAGTTGGGCGGTGACTTCGAAATTGCCCATCGTCGTGACCTGCGCATCTTCGCCGGAATCCGGTTTCGATGCACAGGATAAGCCAACGATGCAGATCAGCAGAAATAGAATGAATCGATATTCGGGTAGGTTCATACTTTTGATTCCCTTTCGGCGTTTTCATCAAGGGCAAAACGGTATTGCTTTTGCCGTTCACTACTATTTCAGTAAGTTCTTACGCGGACAGGATGTCCGCGCTCCGTTTTATATGATTTCATTTTTTAAAATTATTGACTCCGATCGATTTCCGCATAGGTCCAGCAGGGTTCCCAGCCGGGGAGGAGTTCCAGGACCGGCCCGTCTTTGGTATCCGGGTGGACATTTCGTAAATCGGCGCATTCTCCGCCGATGGTGGGGGCGTCTTCGAGGCGCATGACGCACATCGGCGCGCCGGATTCTTCCGAACCGCCGCCGTCCTTGGGGCATTTGGTAAAGAGAACGTATTTGCCGTCGGGCGAGACTTCGCCGCCGTAGATGTGAAAACCATCTTCACCGTAAATCAATCGTGGATGTTGCCCGTCGCCGTCGGCCAGCCACAATTGCGTCCAACCATACTCATTGGTTGGCGACTGATGAGGAGGGCGGGTGGAAAAAATGATATGGACCGAATCCGCGAACCAATCCGGCGTGCAGCTTTGGAATTTGTGTACCGGATTCACTTCGCCGGTTTCGGCGTTCATGCGCACCACGCACCACTGCATTCCGCCCACATTTCCGGTTCCGGTGAACCATTGTCCATCCGCGGACCAGAAGAGTTGCTGATAGACGCCCTGGCGTGGAAGCGTTCTCACGACCTCTTTGCTTTCCAGATCGATGATTTGAATTTCTTTTTTCGTCAGGCAGGAAATGTGCGCGCCATCGGGCGACCATGACGCCCAGGGATATTCATCGTTTTCGCCGAACGCGATTGGATTTGCGCCATCGGCGTCGGCAATGATCAGCCGGCCTTGAAAACCGTACAGATCGTGATGAATGGTGGTTCCTTTGTCGATGCGGCGATAAAGGATTTTTGCGCCGTCGGGGGAAAAATGCGGCGCGGCTTCTTCGAAATCGGGGGAGTTGGTGAGATTGCGCTTTTGTGAGCCGTCCGGGCGAATGAGATAGATATCCCAGGTTCCGTTTTCACTGCGGGCGCTGTAGCTGATCCAACCTTTATCGGCGAGTTCTTCCTGCAGTTGAATGGTTCTCTCATCGACGGCTTTGCTCACAGGCTCCGGTTGCTTATTCGAACAGGCGTACATCATGATTCCGGCAATGATAAACAAGATTCCCCATTTGATTTGTTTATCCATTCCCTTCTCCTTTGCATTTATCTACATTGGCAAAATGATGTTGTTCTTGTTACCCATCCAGTTATTATTTGCATGGATGATCTCCCGATGCGTAAGAATTTCCTTGCGGCGGTAGGGATTGCGTAACGCTTCTTTCACTACGATATCCACATCTCGGTTAACTATCGAAATCAGATCCTCACGCATCGTCACCAAGTCCCAAAGGTCCCATCCTGCCTTTGGATTGAAACTAACCAAAAAGTCCAAATCACTATCGGGACCGAAATCATCGCGGAGCACGGAACCGAAAATGGATAACTCGCGAATCCTCCACTTGCGGCAAAATGCCGCCAGGGCGTCCCGATCCAGTTGCACGTTCCCATTCACGATTCTGCCTCCGCTACGAGAAGTCATCCTTACAACCATATGCATTATGCAGGTCGTACATATTGTGGGATTTTCATCCATTCGCCTTTATGCAATGCGGATTGATGGGCGATGATGCCGGGCACGGTGTATGCCAGGGCTTCGTAGACATCCACCGTCGGGCGGCGGTCGTGCGTCAGGGCGTCGACGAATTCGTGCGTCAGGAACGTGTGGGAACCGTGATGGCCGGAATCATGGCGTAGCGATTCGGGCAGCATATCGGTTTTCCACCATTCCGGCTGTACGTATTTTTCGAATTGCGGCAGATTGCGCACGTATCCCGCATCGTCGGTTTCCGTTTGCTGGCCTTTGCGAACGATGACCGGACCGAGGCCGTTGGGATGGTCGGTATAAAAGCTCATCTTGTCGCCGATCCACTGCGCGCGTTCACAGCCACGGTGCGCGCCTTTCCACCAAACGTTGACGCGGAATCCGTGCCCGCGATCGGTTTTGAACATGGCGGAGCCGTTCCAAAACGGATTGTCGTACACATTATCTTTCAAATAGGGGCTATCGTCGCCCCATCCGTGGCAAACCACTTCGGTCAGGCGTTCGCCGGTGACGCCGACGAGATGGGCGGTGCAATGGGTGGGATAATGCATCGGCGCCATGCCGTAGCGCCAGGTGCGTTCGCCGTTAATGACATATAGGCTTTCCAATCCATCGTGTTGATATTCCGATTCGCAATAATACAGGTCGCCGAATTTTCCGGCTTCATAAAACTTGCGGGCGGAAATGGTTGGCAGTTGATAATAGCTGGTTTCCGCCATCATATAGGTCAGGCCATATTTTTTTACGGTTTCGTACAGCAACTCGGCCTGTTCCATCGTGCCGTACGCCGCCGGGACGGCGCTGATGGCGTGTTTGCCGTGTTTCATCGCTTCGACGACGTGTTGCACGTGCAGCGGGCCGTCGGTAAAAATAGCGACCGCGTCGATGTTGTCGTCCTTGACCAATTCTTCCAGCGAATCGTAGGCTTTCTCGCATTTGTAGGTCTTCATCAGGCGTTCGCGTCGTTCCGGGCGCAGGTCGCTGACCGCTTCGACGACGCAATCCGGGTGTTCATGCCATTGGAAACTGCAACCGAATCCGCCGCCGACGACGCCGATCCGAATTTTTTTGGGCGCCGTATCCACCGCAAAAACGGTTTGGGAGGCCAACGCGGTGGAGGTCAGGGCGACGCTGCTTCGTTTCAGAAAATCGCGCCGTGAATACGTTTCTTTTTTTATTTGTTTATGGTTCTCGCCTGTTTTGAGGGATTTCATCATTGCCGGCTCCTTTGTTTCCATAAATTTCTCACCAACCGAACGAAATGAATATAATGCAGATCAGGGTTGATATAAAGGCATGGCCAATGGCGGATTTGCCATCATGATATGGTCATGCTAATATTTTTGAAAATGAGATGAAGGAGAACAACCGTGACAGAGAAACCATACGGCGTCGGCCTGGTCGGTTTTGGATTTATGGGGAGAACTCACACGTTCGGGTATCATACGATTCCATTCTATTATTCGGAATTGCCTATTCCTTATCAACTGAAAGGCGTTTGCGTCCGGCGTGAGGAAACGATTGCGCAAGCGAAAGCCATTGCCGGCTTTGAATTCGGCACGACAAATTATCAGAAATTGCTGGAACGAGATGATATCCACATCATCCACGTTTGCACACCCAACGATTTGCACCGCGAGCAGGTGATCGCAGCGATTCGGGCGAGGAAGCACGTGTATTGCGACAAGCCTTTGGGCGGGAGTTATGAAGACTGCGAGGCGATGGTCGAAGCGTTGGCAATCTACGGAAAGGGGCTGGTCACGCAGGTTTGTCTGCAATACCGTTTTTATCCCTGCACCATGCGCGCGAAACAGCTGGTCGATGAGGGATTTCTGGGGCGGGTCATGAGTTTCCGCGCTTGTTATCTTCATGCCAGTTCGATCAATCCGGATAAGCCGCTCAGTTGGAAACTCGACATCGCAAAAGGGGGCGGGGTGTTATACGATTTGGGTTCGCACGTTTTGGATCTGGTCAATTGGTTGATCGGTCCATTTGAAGAGGTTTGCGCGGCGACGCATACGGTTTTTCCCCAACGGCGCCATCCCGAAACCGGCGAAATGGTTCCGGTTGAAGCGGACGACATGGCGCTGATGTGCCTGCGGACAAAGGATGGCGCTTTGGGAAGCATCGAGGCGTCGAAAATCGCGACCGGAACGAACGACGAGCTGCGGGTGGAGATTCACGGCGAGAAGGGAGCGATTCGTTTCAACCTGATGGATCCGAATTGGCTGGAAATTTACGACGCGCGAGACGCCGGCGAGCCGATGGGGGGAAAGCGAGGCTTCAAGAAGATCGAAACGGTGCGCCGTTATCCCGCGCCGGGCGATAAATTTCCCGCGCCGGCGGTGAATATCGGCTGGCTGCGCGGGCACGTGGCGTGTTTGTATAATTTTCTGGCGGCCATCGGCGGCAAAGCGGAAGCGCATCCCACCATTCCGCAAGCGGCGGAACTACAGCGGATCATGGATCAGGCTTATCTTTCGGCGGAAATCGGGACTTGGGAAAAACTCTAAAAAGCTACATAGGAGATGAAAAGGGTGATATGATTTATCAATGAACGCGCGTCATCGGAGAACTCTCCTCAGGATTTTCGAAAAACCGGATCGATCCGACATTCGTTGGAGCGAGATCGAGGCGTTATTCACCGCATTGGGCGCAACCATACAAGAAGGAAGAGGCTCGCGAGTACGTATTCTCTTTCGTGGAATTCCATTAACCTTTCATCGTCCGCATCCTCACAATGTAATAAATAAATCAACCTTGAAAGATATCAGATATTTTCTGAAAGAAATGGAGATCGAACCATGATGGAATATAAAGGATATACCGGAATAGTGGAGTATGACGAGGACGCCGAAATATTTCATGGTCATGTGATCGGAATTAGGGGAGCCATCACCTTTGAAGCAGATTTGGAAAACGATTTAGAACAGGCGTTTCACGATTCGGTGGAGGATTATCTGGAATTTTGCGAGGAACTGGGCAGAGAGCCGGAAAAACCGTTTGGCGGAACCTTTCGCGTCGAAGTGTCGCCGGATTTGCATAAAAAAGCCTGGAAAGCCGCGGATGCGGCCGGGAAAGACTTGAATCATTGGTTAAACGAAGTGTTGGAGAAAGAGTTATCGACATCGGTCACCGATTGAATATGAAAAAAACATCTGCGCTGGTCATCCAGGAACGCGTATTCATCGTTTGCACGGGCATTTTCATCGCGTCACTGGTTTCGTGTAATTTGATTTTTCAGAAATTTTTCACATGGACGCCATTCGGATTGTATACGTTCGAAATCTCGGTGGGGATATTGCCGTATCCGATCACGTTTTTGGTGACGGATATCGTTTCGGAAATCTACGGGAAAAAGCGCGCCGATCAAATCGTAGTGACCGGATTGATTTCCAGCCTCTTCGTGATGGCGTTGATCATGGTTGCGGATGCGGCGCCGCAAACCGAATGGTCGGGAGTCAGCGACGAAGAGTTTCATAAAGTGTTCGGTTTGTTCGGGCCGGCGGTATTTGCCTCGATGTGCGCTTATTTATCCGCCCAGCTGATCGATATTCGCATTTTTCATTTCTGGAAACGCCTGACGAAAGGCAAACACCTCTGGCTGCGCAATAACGGCTCGACGATCCTATCCCAATTGGTGGATACCAGCATGGTTCTCGTGGTGCTATGTTATTTTGACGTGATCGCATGGGAGCTGTTCGGGAGATTGCTGGCCAATGGTTTTTTATTCAAGGTCATCGTTGCATTCTGTGACACGCCGTTTTTCTATTTCTTTACCTGGTTTTTACGCAAACTGATGCATTTGCATCCCAACGAGGAGATTGCCGAGCAACAATCGCTGGCCTGACGAGGGGAAACTACTGATTCTTTTCGGATTACTTAGATGCTGTCATCGTAGGGGCGGTTCGCGAACCGCCCCTACGATGAGGGAAAAAACCGATCCTTCGGCGAGACATCCTTGATCCTTTTTGATTTGCAGGGAAAATAAGGTTAGGAATTCGTTAACCATTCGCGAGTTCGACATCTTCCGGGAGAAGATCATGTCTTTTATTGTCCAGAGTTTTGTGGAGATGATCTTTTCTTTGCTTCCGCTTTTCCTTCTTTTTATCCTCTTTCTCATCGGTTATTACTTTGCATGGCACGATTTCAAACCAAAACAAGTCGAGCGGGATGAACGGTATCCATTCTCCCATCCCATGCAATTCGAACCGGTGGTGAAACGCAGGGAATTGAGCCGGCGCGAACTGGGAATCGAGGAGATCGGCCATAGTTCCGCGTTGCCGGCAATCGAACAGCGGCGGTTCAAAATGGGACAGATCATTCGAGATTACTCTTCAACGCAACCAGAGGAAACCGCGAACGTCATCAAAGTTTGGTTACGTGAAGGTTAACTTGCGCCACCACGAAAAACAACACGAGGAAACATAACAGGAAAAACCATGTCCGAATCCATTCACGAAGCATGCGGCGTATTTGCCATCTCGGGAAATGAAGAGGCTTCCCATCATACCTATCTGGGCCTGTATGCCTTGCAACATCGAGGGCAGGAGAGTGCGGGAATCGTTACGGCGGAGGGAGAACAACCACGCGCGCACATCGGAATGGGGCTGGTGGCCGACGTGTTTGATGAAAGCACGATGGAAAAATTGAAGGGGGATCGCGCCATCGGCCACGTGCGGTACTCGACCACCGGCTCCAGCGATCTGGTCAACGCCCAGCCGATTCTGTGCGAATACCGACGCGGCTGGGTGGCGGTGGCGCATAACGGCAATTTAATCAATACCATGAGCCTGCGCTGTGATTTGGAGGCGAAAGGCTCCATTTTTCGCACCACCACGGACAGCGAAATCCTAATCCATTTATTGGCGCGTTCTCCACACACGGACTTTCTGAAAGCGCTGGAGGATTCCTTACTCCAACTGCGCGGCGCTTATTCGATGGTCATTATGAACGATCAATACGTGATCGGTCTGCGCGATCCGCTGGGCATTCGCCCTCTGTCGCTGGGGAAATTGAAAGACGCCTACATTTTCTGTTCAGAAACCAACGCCTTGGAGATCATCGGGGCGGAGTACATTCGCACCGTGGAACCCGGCGAGATGGTGATTATTTCCAAAGATCGGATAGAAAGCCGGTTTTTCGCCGTCAGCCCCAAAAAAGCGCAGTGTGTGTTTGAATTGGTCTATTTTGCCCGCCCCGACAGCCACGTTTTCGGACAGGAAGTGCATCCGGCGCGGGAAAATCTGGGGCGCGTGTTGTATCGGGAATGCCCGACCGAGGCCGACGCCGTCATTCCGATTCCCGATTCGAGCGTCTGTTCGGCGTTGGGATACGCGCTTGAGAGCGGGATTGCCCTGCAACAAGGCATCATCCGCAGTCATTATATCGGCCGCACCTTCATCGAACCCAGCCAAAGCATTCGCGATTTCGGCGCAAAGATCAAATACAGCCCGGTGCGGGCGGTTTTGAACGGAAAAAGGATCATCGTCGTCGACGACTCCATCGTTCGCGGCACCACCATGCGCAAAATCGTTAAAATGCTACGAAAAGCGGGAGCGGCAGAGATTCATCTGCGGATCGCCTCGCCGGTTTGGATCGAACCTTGTTTTTACGGAATCGACACGCCGCATCGCAATAAACTGATCGGCGCGACCCATAATCTCGAAGAAATCAAAAAACACCTGCGCGTCGATTCGTTGTATTATCTATCCATCGAAGGCCTGTTGAAAGCAGTGGGGGGAACGCACGAAAAGTTTTGCACCGCCTGTTTCAGCGGCAACTATCCGCTGCAATGGAACGGCCATGTGGGGGCCGAAGCGGATAAGAAAATCGTGGACGCGGAGAAAAAATTGGTTCGCGTGGATTTGGAGCCGGTGGAGGGGGTTTTGAGTGAGTATTGATTGGTTGTACATGAAGTAAGCGGGTTTCGGGTTTAGGGTTTTACCTTCAGCCTTCAGCCTAAACACCTTCAACCTTCAAATACATTCCACGGTTGCCGCATTGGCCGCGTCAGCAGGTGATTGGCTTTTTCGTTGTTGACGAATTTTTCTGTTTGGGGATCCCACTGCAATTTTTCGCCGACCTGTATGGCGATGTGTCCGATTTGGCAGAGCGATGTGGTTCTATGTCCGATTTCCGCGTCTGCCAGGGTTTCGCCTCGTCCTTTGATGGCGTCGATGAAATCCTGTTTTTCCGGTTTGGCCGGCAGGTGAATTTCATCCTCGCCGATTTTGGAATTGAGGATGGCGTCGGAGGAGGCGGTTAATTTTTGCTCGTTGTAATCCGCCTGAATCCATCCTTCCTCGCCTTCGAAGCGTACGAACGGCCGGCTGGTGTTATAGATCAACCGAACGCCATTCGCATAGTGGTAATGGACTTCCAAATCGAGGAGCACGTTCCACAACCCTTGCGTCGGGTATTCGCCTTTTCCTTCCACTTCGACCGGGCCGGTGCGGTCGGTTCCGTTTCCCCACTGCGCGATGTCGTTCAAATGTGCGCCCCAATTCGTGATCATGCCTTCGCAGTAATCCCGCACCCGCATCCAGCCGGGGCGGCTGTAATCCTGGCGCGGATGCACGCGGTTCAGCGTGTAGGGCGCATCCGGCGCGGGTCCCAGCCACAGCGAATAATCCAATTCTTCCGGAACCGGCATATCCGGCTGCGGCGGACAGCCGACGTCGCCTTTGGGCACGCCGGTTTTGATGGTGTGGATTTTGCCGATGCGTCCGTTGCGCACCAATTCACACTGCCGATGAAAAACCGGCAGCGAGCGAAATTCGCTGTCCGTGCGAAAGACGCGCTTGTGTTTTCTGACGACGTCGCTTAAGACTCGTCCTTCGGCGATGCTCAGCGTCAGTGGTTTTTCGCAGCAAATATCCTTCCCTGCCCTGGCCGCCGCCGCCGCCATCGGCACGTGCCAATGATCCGGCGTGGAAATCATGACCGCGTCGATATCGTCCCGCTCCAATAATTCCCGAAAATCATGGTACGCGGCGCATCCCGTGTAGGCGCATGCGCTTTGTTGTTTGCCGTAATGCTCTTCCACCGCCTTTTTTCCCTCGGCCAGCCGCCACGAATCCACGTCGCAGACCGCCAGCACCTGTGATTCCGGCGAATTCAGGAAAAAGCGCACATTCGAATAAATCGCCTGCCGCCCCATGCCGATCATGCCAATGCCGATCCGCTCGTTCGCGCCGGAAAAGACGCCGGTCGGAAAAATCGAGGGGAAGGCGATTCCCGCCAGCCCGATTCCAGCGCCGCGGCGTAAAAAAGTTCTGCGTGAAAATCGTTGTCTATTCGCCATATTCATCCTCCCGTTGTTTGTTTTCTTCATTTTGATGTGATTTTCCATAAGATCAATCGGCAGGCTGTTCGAAAACCATCAAATCATAATCACGAACCGTTTCAATTTGAGACAATACTATTTGAAACAACCTGCGTTACTTTTTGGCAATGAAAACGTATATATAACATATTGAACAAGTTATAAACTATTTTGCTTCTTAGTACAATTTGGACCGCTCTTTGCATTTGAACCGAATGACATATATATCGGATGCTCAAACAAAAAGCGCCAATCCTTATCATCAACATCCAGTCCATGCTTCCGAGGCAAATTGAGACAACATCGCGCTTTTTGCCGCCGCGTCCTATAAGGAGAGCAATATAGATGAAGAGCATGGATTGGAATTCGTTCGAGTCATTAATGCAAATCGCTTCGAATTCAACACCCGCAAAATCACACAACGGTTCTGACCTTCTGTCTCGTCTCTCGGCCAAACGGATGGAATTGGAGACGCAGCTGGAACGTTTTCGGCAAGCCGCGGAAGACGATATTTTGCATGAATACGAACGGATGCGCCGCGCGCATCGTGAATTTCTTACCTGTTATCAAAACACCCATCGCCTATTTACGCAAGCGAATCCGATGCAAAGGAATATGGATTTTGAGATTCCGCTTTCCTGATTGATTCCCGCCGCCGACTTTGATCCTCATCGATGTGAAATCATCAGCCTTTCTCCAACGATTTCTCGTTCCATGCGTCAGATCGAGAAGGGCATCAACTCATTCTCGGCGCGATACTCCCGTTCGTTGTTGACGCGATTTTCCACCGATTCCCGCCATTGTTCCAACGCCGTGAGCACTTTCGGCAGCGTTTCCAGCCGATTGATGGTTTCCCGCAGCGGACGAACGAGCGCGATACCTTTCAGATACCATCCGAGTTGTTTGCGCATTTCGAGAATGCCCCTTCGCTCGCCTTTATTCTCGACCGCCAGATGCAGATGATGCACCATCGTGGCATATCGTTCTTCGAGAGTGGGCGGAGAACGTTGATATCCGCTTTCGAGATACCGTTCGACCGCCGCAAAAATCCACGGATTGCCGTACGAGGCGCGGGCGATCATGACGCCGTCGCAGCCGGTCTCGTCCAGCATCGCCCGGGCGGACTGCGCATCCACCACGTCGCCGTTGCCGATGACGGGAATATCCAGATATTCCTTCAAATCGCCGATCCATTCCCACTGCGCATGTCCGCCGAATCCCATCATGCGCGTGCGGGCGTGAAAGATGATGGCATCGCAGCCCTCGCCCTGGGCGATGTCGCCGATCAGGCGGTAATTGAGAGAACGATGATTCACGCCGGCGCGAATTTTGACGGAAAGATGAATATCGGAGGCTTTGCGCATGGCGCGAATGACGTGGACCAGTTCAACCGGAAAAATGGTCAATCCGCACCCTGATCGATTTTTGAACACTTTGCGCACCGGGCAGCCGAGATTGAGATTAACGCCATCCGCGCCCAGCTGCTCCACTTTTCGCACCGCTTCAGAAATCACATCCGGCTCGCCGCCGAACAATTGAATGACCAGCGGATGCTCGTCGCGGCATTCATGCAGCATTTTCAACGTGCCGGGATTGTTTTCCTGCAGTCCACGGGCGCTGATCAGTTCGGAAAACGTCAGCGGACATCCCTTGGCGCGGGCGATATCCCGCGTCGGCCTGTCCGTGAAACCGGCGATCGGGGCCAGCATGACGCGGGGGAATTGAAACGACGGTTTGATCGATCGGGGAGGTTTTACGGCCATGTTTTATTGTTTTGTTACTTCGGTTCTTTTAAAAAACGTTGAAACCAGGCGAAGGTTTCTTTCCACATGTCCGGCGTATATTTATGAGCCACGCCGGGATAGACCTTGCCGTGGAAGTGATCGCCCTGATTATACAAGCCATACAGTTGTTCGGCAAATTGATTGATCCGATTCACGCCGTCGACGGGCGAACCGTCGTCCTGGTCGCCTGTCAGCGTCAACAACGGCCGGGGAGCGATCAGGCCCACCACCGCTTCCATGTCGACGCCTTCCCGCAGCAGATCGGGCACGAAATAATAGATTCCGTGCTGGTTGATCTCTCCGCGTCGAATCAGATTTTGATAGCGGGTCAGGCAGCAGACGCACACCGCGGCTTTGATCCGTTCGTCCAGGGCCGCCAGCCACCACGTTCGCGTGCTTCCCATGCTCATTCCCGTCGCGCCGATGCGTTCGGGAACGACGAGATCGGTCCGAGAGAGAAGATAGTTGAGGGCCAGCATGTCGTCGCGCACCATCATTCCCCACAGCGTCTTCCCTTGCCAAATAAACATCTTAAACAGAGCGGATTCCGTGCTTGAACCGGATTCCTTCGCGCCTGCCGGTCCTTGATGCTGCCGTTCGCCGAATCCATACGCATCGATGGCCAGAACCACGTATCCCGCTTTGGCGAAGGCTTCCGCCGGCGGCGTATTCACCGGCCATTTATGTAAAATTTCCTCTTTCCCGTTGTCATATTCGCCGCCGTGATAGTGATGGTACAAAATGGCCGGGCCGGGTTGGCTGCGGCCGGCGGGCGTGACCAGATAGCCGTAAATCGTATGCCCCGCGCCGTTGTCGAATTGCAATTTTTCCAACGTGTATCCCTCTTTTTCTTCTTTTTTCACCATTTCGGGTTGCGGCGTAAAAAGAGGCGGCAGGTCGCCGAATAACCGGCGTAATTTGGCGCGTAAATCCGCTTTGTTCGCGTCCCATTCCCGCGCGGATGTGGGCAGGGGATAATCGAAAGGTTGAAACTGTCCAGGCAGCATGGCTGAATTCTCCTCCGCTGAGCATTCCGTACTACCGAAAGGGAAACTAATTATTAAATATAAAAAAATCAAATACATAGAACTCTTCATGCAATCCACCTCTCTTCCTGACCGTGTTATGACTTCATTCGGATGAGGCGTTTCCGGATTTCAATCCCTGATCATCCTCATCGTCAAATAATACACATTCTTCAAATATTCGTTTTCCACTTCAATCATGCCTTCCTCATGCGTCCACCAATCGGCGGCGGAAACGAAGCGTCCTGCCGCCGGTATGATTCGCAGGGTAAAATCCGTATCGCGGAAAATCCGGTCCATCGTCCATTTTGCCCGACGGGATTGAAACAGGCCGGGGACGATGACGGCGGAAGGAACGCCGCGCCCGCGCATCCACGATTTGAGATAATGGAGTTCGTCATAGGTGCTGTAAAAGGGCTCCGACGCCCATTGCACGTGTTCATCCGCGACGCCCCGCAATTCCAGGATCGCCCGGCACATGCGACTTTCGTTATTGAACAATTCGCTGTAAATCACCTCTGCGCCCACCTGCCGGGGGATCATGAGCAGAATTTCTTTCGCCCATCCGTGCTGATACAGTTCGATCGCCTTCTCGATCCGCTCCGTACGCCCGCCGCCCAGCATCACCACCACCGCGCACGGCTGCGTTTCCGATTCGTAAATCAGGAACGACGCCATCGCTCGCAAAATGGAAACACGATAATAGAGAATAGCCGAACCGAAAAGGCTCAGGCAAAGGAGGGCGAACACAATCCTCCGTTTTTTGCGATGTCCATCGCCGGCGGATGGAGTTTTGGTATTCCCGGCGGCGTTTTGTTTCCTCATTTCGTATCCGTACCTGTCCTTTTTGCCTCATAACCGGCGCGGAAGGCGAAAACAGGCGCCACGGGTGGGGCGGAAATTGCGTTCCATTGCCGGTTACGGTCCGCGGATCGTGTTTGGTCTTTATTAAAATACACGAAATGATTGAAGGATGGTAGATGAAGACAGGATTACTTATGCAATAAAACTGCGAAGGCGATTGAATCCACAAAACCATTCATTTCGACAAGGCGTCGCGACTTATCCCATGAACACGGACATTGACATGGCTATCGATCGCGATGAAACGGCGTTTCGAGACGCTGCTCGATCCAGGCGCGATCGATTTTCATACCCCATTGATCGTGCCGCACCCACGAAGTGGGATTGAGAGCGAGCGCCTGGCGGTAACAGGCAACCGCCTTGTCGCGTTGATGTAAAAGATCGTGCATGTGGCCTTGCCAAACAAAACCGAGAAAGTCATTGGGATCAAACCTGGAACCCGTTTGAAACGCCTGCAATGCTTCCTGATCATGCTTTTCATCATATAATTGCATTCCCAGCCTGCACCACGGAAATTCCTGGCCGGCAGTCTCAATCTTCTTGACGGCATTGAATATTTGTAGCGCTTCCTCCCCTTCCCCGTCAAAATCCAGTTCTTTTAACTTACGTTTGAGTTGTTGAATTGTGGCATCGGGAGGCGGAATAACAAGCGGCAACTCATTTTTTGCATCCATTTTGATCTCTTTCAACGGCGATTGGCTGGTAAACACCAACGAACATTCTTCCAGCATTCGATCCGTGAACAGGCATTGCCGGGAACCATCCTCAAACAAGGCGGTGACCGGAACCGGCATTTTCAATGTACCTGCATTTTGTATCTTCACTGTTGTTTTATATTTACCATTCTCTGATGATACTTCCCGGGATATAAATTTGTAAGATAGAAAGTTACTCGTACGCACCCATTGATCAAAAAACCAATCGAGATGTTCTCCGCTTTCCTCTTCACAGACGCGTTGAAAATCCGCCACGCCAAGCGTCCGTCCCTGAAACTCATTCAGGCACCGCTTATATGCGGATTCAAACGATTCTTTTCCCATTACCAAGGCTAACGCGCTGATGACGGCGAATCCTTTGCCGTGATTGACGACGTTATTGTAATCGAAACTCACGTCGTCCAGCTCTTCCGGCAAGCGATTCATGCGCGTGTCCAGCTGCTCACGAACGCCTTGAATATAGCGCTGGATCATGTCGCGTTCGTGCTGATCGCCGTATCCCTTTGCCAACATAAAGGCGCGGTCGGCATAGACGCCCAGGCCAATCATCAGCCAAAATGTGTTCGGCGCTTCCAGCACGTGTTCCATCCAATATTCATGGCCGATTTCATGGGCAGTGATGAATTGCCAATGCGATTTCGGTTTGTCGCCCATCCGCTTTTGACCGTGGATGCCGACGATGGACGTGGCGACCAGATACCCGCCGGCGGGATGATCGAGTCCACCGGGAATGATATGCAAAATTTTATGGGGATAAAAACCTAGCCAGTTACGATAAAAATCAATCACCTCCACGGCGGTTTGGTGCGTGAAGTCCACGCATTCCCGGCTTTCCTCATCATAATAACTGTAAATCTCCGTATCTCCGCATGCGTCTTTCAATACCTGCAAATTCTTCATGAAAACAACGCCGAATTTCCGACATTTTTCAGCGATATAACAGTTTTTTATCTCATCATATACTCCGCTCGTTGCAATTTGATATTCTTTCGGTGCATAAATACTCACCTCGTAATCATCCGCTGTATTTCTTCCCCACCAAATACGTGGATACCAATCCACCAGATTGACGATGTTCCCCAAATGCAACTGAGAGACACCCTCTATTACGAACTGTATCTTAAGTACGACCGATTTGCCCTCTTCAATCGCTTGGGATAATTCGATCAGCATTTGAGATTGAGCTAAACCATTCTTGCTTTGTTCAATCCTGTGGACCAGATTATCCTCACAAGTGATTTTGAGTTCTTCCTGCAGAAAGGGCCAATCGATCACCAGTCGTCTGATCGAACGAGAAGAACGATTGAACAAATGAATCTCTTGCTCTCCTTCCAGACGTTTGGTTTCAGTGTTGATCTTGACATCAATAATGTATTGAGTCTGTGGAGGGAGAAATGGTTCCTGAAAAATCCATTTTTCGGTACTTTCCGATGCGATTAAAAAATCGACATCTTTAAATATAATAATGCAAATAATCAAAATGATATACGATAGGTTCTGTAACTTTCTTGTGTTCCTCATGATAAATACTCCTTTCCCTTTTTTATTTTCACATCACTTCAAGTACTTCATCTAAACTCTTCTATCGATTCACGATCGATATCAGACTAATTATTTTTCTGTATTTCCTCCCACAATTCCAAACGCCCATTCCAACAACCTTCAACCAACCTTCAGCCTTCAGCCTTCCTCTCTTCCCACATTTTTAGTTCACCATTCCATCCCCAGACGCCGAAATTCCACGGCACAGGCGGCGGCGCTGTGGTTAGCAATTCTTCTTCGATCAGAATTTGCAAAGCAATATCCCGCGCCGATGTGCCGGAGGACAAGGGATATCGCAATCCCAGTTTTTTGCCTTCCGCCTCCATTTCCTTTTCCATCGGAATGGAGACCTGTTTGAAAATGATCTCCGCGATTCGATCCGTTTTTCGCAAAAGCAGTTCCAAATCATGCTCGGTGAAAATGGGAATGGACGAGAGGTATTGATCATCCTTGCGTATCAAGCCAGGAGGATTCCAACCGCTCATTTCATTGATCGCCGATTGAACGACATCGCGGCTCAAACCGGTCTTTATTTGAATTTCATCGAGGGTTGAAGGCATGGTCAACGAGAGCCAAATCTTTCCTTTATTTTCATAACGGAGACTTTCCGGACGCGTAGGAGGCGACGTTCTTTCTTCATCGGTAAGATCGAAATATCCAAATCGCGCGATCCCTCCTTCCGCATCCCTGAAGACATTCTGATAAAATTGATATTTTCGAAATGGAATCGGAGAGGATAGAACTTCCTGCCCGGAATATCCCCAGCGGCTCCCGTCCGGATGCAGCGGCGGCAGAAATCTTTCATCGAAGTATTCCGGTTTGAACCGGATTCGGTCGGACACACAGAAATCGGCGCATAACGCCCCGACGATCATGAGCGATATTTTTGTCCATGAATGATATTTGGAAACCTGACATTGTTCGTATGTTTGTTTCAAACCGGGAATCTGTTCCCGTAAAATATCCGCCTCGATCCGCGCATATTTCAAGCCGATTTGATTGCTTTTAAGAATTTCATCCGCCGTGTAAATCGGAATGTTGGCGACCCATTTCAAGTCCTCCGTCTTTCGCACCAAATCATATTGCGCCAACTGCGATAAAACCGTGGTTACTTTTTTCGTTGAGATTTTGATTTCCTCCGCAATCTCCACGGCTGATTTGGGATGGATCCGAACGCTGAAAAGAATCCGTTGGTGAATCGGATTGTCGTTCAGAGACGAGGAAAACGGAGTGCTTCCCCACGTATGAAAGGTAAGTATGGGGAAGTCGCCATACAAATCATCAAACGGTTGTGCATCGACTGGCGTGACGCCTGTGACTTGAACGATGATGTCCTGATAATCATCCCGGACGTCCATGCCCAACGGGATGTCTTCCCAACAGAGCAAATAGGAATCGGAGATTTCCTTCCCTTCCTTCATCAACGGATACACCTTTACGTGCGCTTCCCAATCGTTTTTGACAATTTCCGTATACCATTGATATTCTCCGGAAAAATCAACGCGAATAAAGAAACCGAAACTCGCATCGCCGGGATTTATGGTTTTTGCTGATGTCGGCCCGGTTACCGGTTCAAAAATGGTATTGATGAATTGAACATCCCGTTCTTCGCGATACCAGCCAAACGAAACTTTGGCGTTGCCGTTCTTTTGCAGAATGGTCACAGATGGATTTATAGAGGATTTGAAAAGTCCGACGGCCAGCGGTTTGGCGATGACGGATTCGTTATAACCCAAATTTTTCATAATTTCAGCAAGGAACGGTTCCTTGGATGCATCCGTGTGGTGAACATCGTTTACATCATGCAAAGGTTGATTGGTCGATTGGACTTTCCCAACAACGATTTGATTATTCGTGATGGCCGGCGATGCCGCAAAACCGCTTGTGAGATTGACAAGTTGCAGAATCACGTAGACGATAATTATACGAAGATGGATTTCATTCATGATTGACCTCCGATTTATGTTGGTAACGCTGACGTATAGTCGGCAATGCCCGCGAAACGCGGGCGTTACCGCATTCGGGAGAGAGGAGCCTTAATAGAGAGTTGTTGCGCCGGAATCATTCGACGGGGCTGTCTCCGCTTCCGGTAGAATCACCATCGCCCCCATTTTTCGCGTTCCGTAGGATTCTCGGTTATACCCGACGATAATCGGTTTTCCGATTCTGCCTTCGATGGAATTGGAGATGATTTCCTTTTCGCGCATATACGGAGACATATACGGGGACATGCCTTGTTGCAGGACCTTGATATCCAGTCGGAGAGTGTTTTCCCTCGGATTCGACCGCCGTTCCGTTTCGGTTCTCATCTCCAGCCGCCAGGGACCGATGGGAGCGTTGGTTTCACCGGG
Source organism: Candidatus Omnitrophota bacterium (assembly GCA_003598175.1). GTDB lineage: Bacteria > Hinthialibacterota > Hinthialibacteria > Hinthialibacterales > Hinthialibacteraceae > SURF-12. The sequence continues at coordinate 72,176 of QZKN01000029.1, read as the reverse complement.
AAGGGACACCGCGCCGAACCAATACCCCACCGTCCGGATGCTCTCGCCTAAAAAGGTTTGTATATGTTTCCGCAACGGCTCCGGCAAACGCGAATACCGAGCCGCCTCAATGTCTTTTGTGAACGTTTCCTCGTCGTCCCACTTCAGTTCCATGATTTGCGATTGTGGAATTTTTTCAACGATCCGTTTCAAGGATTCGCCGGAAGCGGCTTTGCCTTGCATCACGATCGTGCGTTTTTCCTCGTCATCGTTGATCACCTGGAATCCGCTGATCTGTAAATCCCTATCCGTCACGGCGTCTAAAAATCCTCCGGACGTGATTTGCGAAGAAGTTTGTAAATTCATGAAAAACGGCTTCAAATCCTGGCTCGTCACGGGAATCTCGAACATATACACACGATAAACCAAGGTTTGCATCGCCGTCGTTTCTGCGGATACCACGTCGGGAACGTCCAATTGTTTGATCAAATTCAACAGATCCTGTAACTTTTCCTTCTCCGTGCGAATAATGAGTCGATTCGAACGTTCGTCGATATGGATTACGGCGCGATCAATGCGGAAAACGTTGGATATCAGGTCTCGAAGGTCTTCGAGGGGATAATACTGAACGGTAATGATTTGCGTGACGGCCTGCTCATCGGCCAACAATTGGCCTAAATCCCTGGAAACACTTCTGGCATTGGAGGAAGATGCCTGAACTTGTGCCCATGATGTGCCGGCCGCCAATAGGATTCCCATAGTGATAATCGAAAAAGTACGTATTTTCATGATTTCATCTCCTTTGGTTATAAATTCCATACGAAATAGACTTCCCCGTTATCCAACGTTCCATACAACACGCGACGGGGATCGGTTCTTTCCGTCTTGCTCACTACGATCTGGGGATTTTCGATTTGCGAATAAATTTCATCGATGATTTTTCCTTTATACGTTTGCGTATAAGGCGTCTGTTCCACGATCAACGGGTGATCGGCGGAGGCGGTCCTCGCCAAATCGATTTGCCCGTTCATAACCATCGCCGTAAGAATGCACCCGATGACCAGTCCGGAAACGAACGTGACGGCCGGTCGCCGTATCCATGCAAACCATGAAAGAACGCCCGTATCCCGCGAATCCTGCCGATGGAACATTGACGCTACACTGCCTTGCCATGCCTGCTCGAAAATATTCACTTTGTCGCAGGACGGCAAATCCGGTACGGACGCGCGATCCAGTTGTTCGAAGACGGAAAAAAAGGATTCGTATTCCGATCGGAATTCCTCTTCCGTCTGAAATCGGTCCGAAAACAGGATTTTAAATTCTTCGTACGTTAGTTTCCTATTGCTCATGGATACAGACCTCTACAGTTTGATGGTCTCCGCCAGTTTCTCCCGCAACGCGAGCAACGAGCGGCGAATGTGGGTTCGAACCGTCCCCACGTTGCAGCCCAGGATTTGCGCAATTTCACCGGTGGACATGTCTTCGAAATAGCGCAGAATAAACGCGGTCCGTTGACTGGCGCTGATCTCCGCCAATACCTTACAAATCCGTTGATGAAGGCGCACTTCATCCAAATGGTGATCGCCGGTTCGTTCCTCGGCAACGAGTTCATTGCCGTATAGTTCATCGATATCGATATGATTTCCCCGCCGCACCGTTTTTCGATAAAAATCGATGGCGGTGTTGGCGGTCACGGCATTCAACCAGGCGGAAAACGATTTCCCGCATTGAAACCGCTTCAGATTGCGAAACACCCGCAACCAAACTTCCTGCACGCAATCGTTCACTTGTGACGGTTCCAGAACAATCCGATAGCAGATGCGATGCACCCGGTCGATATGCCGATGGTACAAACAAGCCGCGGCCTTCTCATCGCCCGCATGAATCGCTCGAATCAAGGCTTCGTCTGAACTCACAAGTTCTCTATTCATTGTTCCGATATTATGTACGTATCAATGGATATAGATGAATACACCGGAAAAGAACAAATGATCCGGATAAGTTTCCCGGCGCAATATCCTATTTTCTTTATCCGGCAAGATCATCTCTTCCATAATCAGCCAAATCCAGCCAATCCAATGACAGCAAACAATAAAGATATCATGGATCGACCGGAACGGAGGTATTGAAATTACATGAATCAGCGTGGATCGTCCGAGAGGAATGAACCGGTTGGATACCTCGAGGATTTCAGCCATTAGGAGTTATCCGTACAAGCAGACCAGCGGTCACGGTCGGATGTTCGAACAAAAGTCCGAAATCAACGTCTGCTTTTTCGCGATAACCAAGACAAATTGAACGATCGTGTAAAATGAAATCAAAAAGACCTTTCCAAAACGGAAAGGTCTTTTTTTTATCTCTTCATATCGTATCCGCAATTCAATGTTTGCCCGGCTCGAGGGGCACTCCCCGCCGTTCATAGGTGACGTAGGCTTCGATGGCCACCATGCGCGGATCATCCAATGCCAGTTTTTTTCCTTCCAACGGATTGATCAGGCACCAATTGATCATATCGCGAAGCGCAATCACTTTTCCGAGTTGCTGTTGAAATTTGGGATAGGTTTCCGGATGGGTATTGGCGGCGTTGGGGTGGCACTGGGCGCAGGCGACGCCGTTCGTACCGAGATCGGGACTCACCCACAGTTCCCTCCCCTTATTCACGACGCTCATGAATTCTTCCTGCCAACGAGCCAGATCCTGTTCGGTGAATTCGTCCGCCTGCGTTTCCGATTGGGGGAAGAACATCACGACGGTCAACAAGACCAGCGCGGTTGTAGCGAAGAGGATAACGAAGATTTTTGTAGACATGGTTCTCTCCTTTTTTAGTAGTGAAGTTGCGGAGAAATTCGATTTTCCGCAGCCTGGTACGTCCGGTCTTCCGGTCGTCCGGTCGCCGGATTGAAAGCGACGGTCCGATCGGCGTTGTTGTAGAGTTTGTAATGCAGCGCCACTCGACCGCTATGGACGTCGATCAGTTGCCAACCGGTGGCGTCGCGTTCGAAAAACGGATCGGCGCGATTCATCGGCACGGTCAATTTCGGCAAAAAACTTTCCGCCTGGGCGTAGCTTTGCGGATACGGCCAGGGCCAGGCGGTGGCCATGACCGCGTTGAAGCTGAGGTTGCCGATTTGGTTGTATTGGATCTGGTGGACGTGGCCGTACACGACGGTGGCGGTTGTAAACGGTTGCAGCAGGGCCTGCACTTCTTCCGCGTCTTCAGTCCAGAAATTCCACCCTTTATAAATTTTCTGAATGGGGGAGTGGGAGAACAACACGATCGGCGTATCCTTGCTCACCTTTGCGAGGTCTTTGGCCAACCATTTGCGCTGTTCTTCCCCCACCATGAACGGCGAACCGTTGGGATTGTCGAGTCCGGCCATTTCGATCATCCGCTGCATGGCGGTGGGCCAGCGCTCGTGGGTCCAATCGTCGTAGGTGAGGATGCTGTTGAGCGTGACAAAATGCACGCCTTTGTGGTCCCAGCTGTAATAGTGCGGGCCGTACAGTTTCGACCAGTATTTACCGAGATCGAGATAATAATCATGTTCGCCCATTACACAATATGTTTTGTAATCGAGTTTGGAAAGCATCTCCGCTCCGTGATCGAGTTCTTCTTTCATCCCGAGTTGAGCGAGATCGCCGCCGAAAACGACAAAATCAGGTTTGGGATTGAGCAGGTTGGTTTCGGCCACGGCGCGGATGAGACCGCGATCCCAATTGCGGACGAATTTGTTCCCGGAAATATATTGAATGTGCGCATCGGAGATGTACGCAAAGGTGAAATTTTCTCGCGCGTCGGCGAAGGTCAATTCCACCATACTTACCGGAAGCGCGCCCAGTGCGGCCGCGCCCTTCATAAAGTCACGACGGGTAAGACAGGAATGAGTCATGGTATTCTCCTTTACTTGCTGTCGGTCGCCTGAGCATACTCAGGACTGGTCAGCGCTTCCATAAAAGCCACCAAATCGTCGATCTGTTCGATCGTCAAATTCAATGGCCGAATCCCGCCGCTGAGGAAATCATTGACGGGATCGCCTTCGTTGGTGACGCCGCCGTTGTTGTAGTGGGAAACCACTTCGCTCAACGTCAGCAGGCTGCCATCATGCATGTAGGGAGCGGTCACGGCCACGTTACGCAGGGTCGGCGTTTTAAACGAGCCGAGGTTGTCAAATTCGCTGATCACGACAAAACGGCCAAGTTCCGACGTCCGTGCATCGGTCAGAACTTGAATATCCACTTCGGACGCGCTGGCTTCGGCTTTGAGAAACTCACTCGCAATGCTGGGGATATCATCCTGGATATCGTTGATTCCCACGCCGATGTTGTGAAAGAGGTTGTCGGTGAACAATGCTTGCGTTTGTTCGATGAGGTGGCACGAAACGCAGCGACCTTCGTTGATGAAGATTTCGTATCCGCGCTTCTGCGCCGGGGTGAGCGCATCCTCTTCCCCTCCGTAGAACCAGCGATCAAACGGCGAGTTCCCGCTGATTATGGCTCGTTCGAACGAGGCAATGGCCTGCGTCACTTCCGTCATGGTGATCGCCTCGCCGCTTTTGTTGAAAACGATTTGGAACGCTTTGCCATAATCGGGATCGCTGCGCACGATATCCAAGATCGGTTGGTGATCCTCAAGTCCCATTTCCACCGGATTCACGAAGGGTTGCAAGGATTGATCCTCCAGGCTGGGAGAGCGTCCGTCCCAGAACATGGTTACCATGTACACCGAATTCACAACGGTGGGCGCATTCCTTGTGCCCGTGAGTTTGTGGATGCCTTCCGAGACTTTCAACGGACTGTCGGTAAAGGCTTTTTCGGGCAGATGGCACGTGGAACAACTTACATCCCCCGTGGTGCTGAATCTCTCGTCATTAAACAGTTTTTCTCCCAGCGCGATTTTTTCGGCGGTCTGCGGGTTATCCTCCGGATACGGAACAGGCGGGAGTCCGAGAGGAAGCGCCGAGCCCGGCGGTTTCATCGCACTGATCGTGATGGCCGTTTCGTCCTGCGCTTGCGATCCGATCCCTACCTTTTCCGCGTTGGAACAAGCAAGAATCCCTGCCAACGCCAGAAGGCATAAGAGTTTGAATCGATGCGACATCATAGCAGTACTCCTTTCATGATAAGTTTTCGTATTTTCATAACCTGAAACAAAACCATGCTTTATGCAAAGCAATATTACAACAGTTTTAATCTTAAATAAGAATCAATCCGATTCACTGACTACGAAAGTATCAAAGAAGGAAGCGGAAGTCAAGAGGCTTTAGAGACTATTTTCATTCATACAAAAATAATTTCATAGCTATCCATTCCATTATAAATTTGATCAAAATTATAAGATTATTCAGATTCGGAACCATTGCATGGATGTTCCGATTTTGAATTCACGAAGGTAATATGAAGCGCTTTGCAACGTGGTAGGGGCAGGTTTGAAATCTGCCCCTACGAGGCGCATTTTCATAGAAATATATCCATCGATGGGAGAATGATCACCATGAACAAGAAGGTAATGATTTGCTTTCATTGCGCGCTTTTATGGATTGGCATCGCAGGCATCGCGTTCTCGCAGGATGGACCAGGCGCTCCATCCACACTCATGATCGGCCCTTATGCAAAAGCAGACGCCGCGAAACACCAGGAATGGATTCAGAAACGTTTGGATGAAGCGCCGGACGCTGCACGAACGTTTCGTTTCGCTCCCGGCGAATATGTGATCACCCATCCGCGTGGATTATTCGTACCGGATGGTTCGACATTGATCATGGACGGCGTTCGATTTCTTTTCGCGAAAGACATGAAGGAAGATGGGCAAGGATTTCTGATTGAAAACGGATCGAATATCTCGTTTCAAGGAGGAATGCTGATCGGCAGTCGCGACGCTTGGGATGCGGGAACCAATATTGCGGGAATCCGCATCAAAGGCAAAGCGGAAAATATCCGCTTCATGAATATGCGGTTTGAGAACCTTAGCAGCAACGCCATCGGCGTGTTTGGCGAAAGCGATGAAAATCCGATCCGCAATATTACATTGATTGACGTGGTCGGCGTGAATTGCTGCAATTTCTATGGCGATTACCTGCAATCGAATATCGGCCCGGCGCCGGGCAGCGACCGTAAAGATCAAGGAACCATTGCCATGTATTATGTGGATGGCTGGCTGGTGGACGGCTGCCGTTTTGAGCAGTCGCAGTCCGACGGCACCCACTTTTTTCATTCCCACAACGGCAGATTCGTCAATAGCGTCGTGACAGACAGCAAAATGGGCGGGTATTTTCTGGAAGGATGCGAACAGGTATTGGCTTCCGAAAATCTCATCTGCAGGAATGGATCGCGCGGCGTGACGATTGAGAGAGACAGCCGTTTTTGCACACTCACGAACAACGTGATCGCCTTCAGCGGACGGGAAGGCCTGTGGGCGCCGGATGTGCTCGGAGTGATCGTGAACGCCAACATATTTCGGGAAAACGGCCAAAAAGATGACGGCGAGAAAGATTGCGAGATCCGTATTGATACCACATCCGAATTCAAGACCGACACGAAAGATATCTGGGTTGTCAATAATATTTTTTATACGAAAGACCATCAAACCGCAACGATTTACGTCAGCGACGGCGTCAAGGACATCCTAATCGAAAAGAACATGTTTCGTGGACCGGCCGTGGAAAGATATACTCCTCTTACCCGCCCGCAGTAATGGGAACGCCGGGCGCGTCTCCGCCCCTGATCGCGACGACGCCCCATAATTCGATCAGAGTCGAGGAGTGTTGTCTGTTGGAAATCATAAAAAAAACTCGAAACAACAGGCAAATCTTGAGGGGTGATTTTTCCTTCATATCATTATCAATTACCGTTCAAAAATATCCATTTCCAGCCCTTGTGAGATTATGTGGTTTTGCTATTCTAATGCTTAGTTGGTAATGCCGTCGGGATTGTGGTGCGCTACCCGCTTCCAACCCTCCTCACCATGGTTCCGGCGGCTTTGTTTGTCTGCAAGCGACGCCATCTTCTTCGCCGGTAAAATCCGTGATACAATGCGAAGAATTCATTCATGTAGTCGGAGTTTCCATGGGCATTCGTAAAGCGCAGATCACTGACGTTCGTCGAATCAAACAGCTGATCGAGGACCATATGCATGAAGGATTCATGCTCCCTCGTCCGTTGAGTGAATTGTACGAAAACATGCGCGATTTTTACGTGTGGGAAGAAGAGGAAATGATCCACGGATGCGTCGGCCTTCACATCGTGTGGGATAATTTGGCGGAAATCAAATCGCTGGTGGTCGACCATTTCGGGCGAGGCAAAGGTTGGGGAAAAGAGCTGGTTCATCATTGTCTGGAGGAAGCGCAGGATTTGCACATCCCCCGCGTGTTTGCCTTGACGAAAATCCCCGATTTTTTTGTGAAACTCGGCTTCGAATTGGTGGATAAGGATCAATTGCCGCACAAAGTCTGGTCGGAATGCATCCGCTGCCCGAAATTTCCGGGTTGCGACGAGGTCGCCGTCGGGATTTGGGTCTGCGCTCCCTGCGAAATCCCGATTCCGAAGACGGCGGACAATGCGCTCGCCCTGTCGCGGGTGTGATTTTGAGAATGGCAAAGGAAACATCATGTTTTTGGCGAAAGTCGTCGGTACGGTGGTTTCCACCCAGAAAGATCCCAAGCTGGCGGGATTGAAATTGCTGTTGGTTCAAAATTTGACGTTGGAAATGCAGCCGACCAGTAGTTTCGTCGTCGCCGCCGATGCGGTCGGCGCGGGAAAAGGGGAAGTGGTGGTCTGCGCGGCCGGTTCGTCGGCGCGCATGACGGAAAACACCAAAAATCTTCCGGTTGACGCCGTCATCATGGCCATCGTCGATTCGCTCGACGTCAACGGAAACATCGTCTATAAAAAATCAGATGATGTGTGATCGAATCCAACGACGGTATTGGTAAACAAAATAGGGAAAAAATGAATCTGGCCAATGTCATCGGTTCTCTCTGGGCGACGCAGAAGCATCACAGTTTCACGGGAATGAAGTTTTGCATCATTCAACCGATGGATCAGAACCGCAAACCGTTCGGAAACCCTCTGATCGCCGTCGATCCGGAAAATCGCTGCGGACTGAATGAAACCATATTTTACGTCGACGGCGGCGACGCCATGGTGGTGCGGGAAGGCCATGCCATGCCCTCCGACGCCACCATCGTGGGCATCGTCGACGCGCTTTCAACGGACCACAAATCATGAGACTGGCGCGCATTGTCGGAAACGTCGTATCCACCCTCAAACACGAAGCCTATGACGGCAAAAAACTGCTGTTGGCAGAGCCGATTCATCCCACCGGCGAACCGTCCGCGCCGGCCACCGTGGCCGTCGATTACGTCGGAGCGGGCGAGGGGGAACTGGTGCTGCTGGGCGCGGCGCCCGGCGCGGCGAAATTGGTTTTCGGCATGGACATTGCTCCCATTAAAGACATGGTGATGGGGATTATCGACGAAGTGGAATTGGAGGGAGAAATCACTTTGCGCGCTTCCGATGCAAATAAATCAGCTATGTTGAAAACTCCTGTCGTTTAAAATTCATTCGACCGTGTAAAACGCGGAAAACCTGAATGGTCTGGTTCTGAAAAACATATATGGCGTAATGTTCTCCGACCTTTAAAGCCCTACATCCTTTGGGTAAATCAGATCGGTAATGACCGATGCCAGGATTTAAAATCAGATTTTCCCATCCTGTATCCAAAATCTCCTTATATTTCAATAATCGCGCTTCGCCCCAGTTTTCATAAGTATATTGTAAAATATCATCAATATCTTGTTGCGCTAACGGAGAAAATTCAAGCCTATACGCACTCCGGTTTGACTGCATCGTGAACGATCTTTCCCGCCTTCGCGTTCGATTTGGCGCGGTTCACGGATTCATCCATGAAGTCGGATGTATAAGGAATGCCTTCACCACATTGGATTTGTTCGGCTCCGGCATTCACCAGTTCATGAATATAATCAATTCTATTTTGTTCCTGTTGGTGTTCCATCCGGCGGCGCAATGCATCCCGCACAACTTCCGAAGCAGAACTGAACAAGCCGGATTCGATCTCCTTTTTAATAAATTCTTCATACAAACCGCCAAGATTCAAGTGCATTTGCATGACCATTTCTCCATTTATGTCCTGTATTTATACATAAATTATACATGATTATACTCGATTTCCAATGGAATGAAGGGTAGGATAGATTCTTCCGTTCGTATCCATCGTTGATTCCTCCTGTTCGATGGATTGAAACAATCCTGCTCTTCCCATGCTTTACCATTCCTCTACAAAAAGGATTTGGCATGGCCGATTCGGAACACGATGTTCCGATTCCCCCGCAATCCAATTTCCATCTCGCTTCGCATGGATTGAAAACGCGTTTTGTCAATACCAAGCCAATCTTTCGAACAACTCAAGAAAACAGTGGAAATGGTTTGTATTTTTCAGTATAATCATTCCTATCGGCCGGGATTTGGTTTATGCGGAACTAACAGTATAAGAAATAGAGGAAACAATAATGAAGGAATCGATAACCGTACAGGAATTTAAGGACAATTTCGAATCTTCGCTAAAAAAGGTTTGCCAAGATCGAGTTCCGTTGCTGGTGAAGGGGGAAAACGGTGTAAATGTGGCAATTTTATCCGAGGCCGATTATGCGGAATTGGATGAGACCGTTTATTTGCTGAGCTCCCCGAAAAATGCGCAACGGTTGAAGAAAGCATTGGAAAGAAGCAAAAAGGACAGAATCGCCTTCAACAGCGTCGAAGAACTCGAAAATGAGATTGGAATTTGAGGAGGTTCAACTCATGTCAACGATAGAGGAAATTCAGGTTGCCATCGAAGCTCTGCCTGAAGAAGAATACGTCCGATTTCGACAATGGTTTAACGAAAAAGACTGGGAACAATGGGACGAACAGATTGAAGCGGATTCGCAATCCGGAAAAATGGATTTTTTGATTAACGAAGCTCTTGAAGAAAAATCGAAAGGAACACTCAAGGAGCTTTGAATGCACCAAACAACAGCACGTTTCTGGAGATGTTTTGCAAGGCTTCCTGAATCCGTTAAAAAGATTGCAAGGCAGAATTTTCAATTGCTTAAGACAAATCCTTCGCATCCATCTCTTCATTTTAAGAAAGTAGGCAGGTTTTGGTCGATACGCGTTGGCATTGTGCATAGAGCACTTGCGATGGAAGATGAGGGAGGTTTCGTTTGGGTGTGGATTGGTAGTCACGAGGAATATGAGCGAATGATTAAAGAATGATCTTAACTTGAATAATGAAGTACATTTTTTTATCTCGTTAAAATGGGGGAATTACATGCCGAAGGTGTTTGTTAGTTATAGCCATAAACAAGGAAATTGGGTATGGAATACCCTCATACCTTGTCTGAAGGCAGGAGGCGTGGAAGTATTGATCGATCGCGAGCGCTTCGAGGCGGGAGAAGCCATCGTCGGACAGATGGATGCATTGCAGTATAAGGCCAGGAAACACTTACTGGTGCTTTCCGAAGCGTATTTGCAAAGTGAGTATTGTATGCATGAGATGAAACGGGCTTTGAAACTTGACCCGAAGTTTGAGAATGGCTTGGTTATTGTAGTCCGGGTGGATGATTGTGATGTGCCTGCGAAATTGTCGAAGGCGTTGTATTTGGATTTGCGGAATCAGAATTCGGATGAACATAAAATCGAACAGTGGGAAGTGCTGTTTCGCAGTTTGCCAGCGCCGGAATGGATGAAAAAGATTGATGAGATTGCACGGTATGTCGATGATCGATATTCGGTTAGCATAACCGTAAATTCAGCGGTTCCCTCGGTTGTTTGGAAATCGTTGTTTTTGCATCTGAAGCGAGAAAAAATTCACGATTTGGCGGTGGTTGATCTGCAATCCGGCTTAACCGCAAGCCGGCATGGATTGATTGAGGCAATAGTAAAAGAGTTGGGAATAAAAATCAGTGTGCCGAAAGAACCGGATGATCTGCCGACATTTGAAGGCGCTGTATTGGCAAGAGATAGATCAATTGTTGCTCTAACGCACTTTGACTTAGCGAATCATCGGTATCGGCCATATTATGATGTGGATTTGTATGGGTGTTTACGAAGTTTGATGGAAAAACGGAAATTGATCATGCTTTTTGAATCACACTCCCCTTTTTCAGAACTGATACCGCGTGATAATCCGTTATCTGCCATCGATCTGAAAACCGTGGAGATCAAATGACACCCATTCCACTCGATCAAATCCGTTTGCGTTGGAGCCATCACAAATCGGCGTTGTGGTGGTTGGGATTGTTATATCGACGGCCACACATATTTCGCGCAACAATAGATAAATCTGAAAAAATTATAAAAAATAGAATAATTTTATTTTTTGTATGTATAAATTTATATTCTCATTTTATACCTTATATCTTTATAATTAGCATTTTAATGAGATTTATTCTTCATGGTTTTATCGGCATTCCAACTTCGGCTTTTCCCCCCCCCTCCAACATGGTTGAAAATATATATTTTCATCTTTTTAATATACTTATAGGGATCGCCGTAGGGATCGCCGTAGGGATCGCCGGAGGGATCACCGTAGGGATCGCCTTAGGGATCGCCGGAGGGATCGCCGGAGGGATCGCCGGAGGGATCGCCGTAGGGATCGCCGTAGGGATCGCCGTAGGGATCGCCGTAGGGATCGCCTTCGGGATCGCCGGAGGGATCACTGTAGGGATCGCCTTCGGGATCACCGGAGGGATCGCCGGAGGGATCGCCTTCGGGATCGCCTTCGGGATCGCCTTCGGGATCGCCTTCGGGATCGCCTTCGGGATCGCCGTATTACGTGTTTATTATTATTTATTTCATCTTTTTTTTGTATGGCCAAAAGCAAATGGAAGATTATATATCTACCATCCCGTTGCATGGGATAATTTGTGCTCAATTCCATTCCGTGGCTTAGATCAGCTTCTGCTTGCGTATGTGGATCACACAAATGAGGAAGGCAGAAAAGAAATCGAGCGGTTAATTGATACCTATCCCAGCCAACGCATGCAAGCTTTACAGGCCAAAACAGCATTAATTGCACGGGATGCTTCAAAAGAAAAAAACTTATCCAAATTAGATTCCTACACTTACAAACTTCCAGAAGGAGAAAAAAAGTTTTTAAAACAAACACCGAAAGTACGCGAAATGGTAAGCGAAATCTGCCAAATTCAACGGCGATTGGATACGTTAAATCGGCCTTTTTTTCGGGAACCAATCGCTTTTTCGCTTATAAAAGAAATTGAGAGTTTTCAAGATCGAATCAGTGGTTTTTATGAACCATTGGCATCGGAATTTCGCAAAGCGGCGGAGAATTGGAGGCAGATTGCACAAAAGCAGTGGGAAGAGGCGAAAGCCGTGATTGAAAAAAAACCGACGGCGCAGGTTTTCCGCGCGGGCGATCCGGTTGATCGAGGGCAGGAGGCGTTTATTCCGCGGCATGGCGTTATTGGAGAAATTGAAAGTCAGGTTATGTTGAGTACAGGCTGTCCCGGTTTGATCGTTTATGGGCGACGGCGGATAGGTAAATCGACGTTACTCAAAAATTTGAGCATTTTTCTTCCCTCCTCCGTTCGAATCATTTCCATCTCCATGCAGCAGGCGCAAGCCTTTTCGTCGACGGAATCTTTGATTCGTCTTTTAGCCACAGAAATCCAATATTCTCTAAATTTTAAAGATATCAATACAGAAAATCTTAATGACCTGCAAACGTTTTTCAAATTTTTGACGCAATGCAATCAACATTTGCAAAAAGAGGAGAACAGGTTGTTTTTGGGGATTGATGAGTATGAATATATCGATCGAAAGCTTGGCGAGCGAGTGTTCAGCAACGATCTGCTGGCCACGATTCGTGAATCAATTCAAACGCATCGCCAGTTGACGTGGGTGTTCGTCGGCAGCCATGAAATCACCGAGTTGAGCCATGCGGAATGGCCTTCTTTTCTGGTCAGCGCGCGCACGATTGTGGTTCCACCATTCAGTGAAGCTGAAACACGGTTGCTTTTGACCGAGCCGTTGAAATATTCGCCATGGTGGGAGAAGGACGATCCGCGGCGGCCTCGTTTCGACCCAACTTTTTGGGGGAATGGGGGGATCGAGCGTATTCACGGCGAGGCGGGAGGGTGGCCGCATTTGGTTCAGTTGATTGCGGAAACAATTGTCGATCTGATCAATGATGAAGAGGCGCATGAGGTATCACCCAATTTGATGGAGCGGGCGTTAAATAAGGCGATCGTGCGGGGGGATACGGTTTTGCGTCAGCTGATGCATGGAGAATGCAAACTTCCCGGAGAATGGAACTATTTGCGGGGATTTCGCGCGCGGGATACGCAGGCGATTCCGGAGGATGAGGAGTTGTATCGCTCACTGAAGCGACGGTTGTTGGTGGAGGAAGTGGGGGGTGAGTGGAAGCTGCGAGTGCCGCTGATGCAGCGATGGCTGCGGGAGCGGGGATGAGACTCAACAACAAAATGAGGATCTGAATATGAAACATTACAATAATGACTACTCAAGGGAAGAAGATTTCGCATTGTGGCAACTTCATGAGATCAGACATTCCATGGCTGTTGAAAATCTCTCCCCCCAACAAATCAACAAAAATGCACAACAGGTGATAAAAGAGTACCAACTGAATAACCTCAAAACCGTTCAGTTCGTGCATCGAAATGAGAGTGAAAGCGGCGGATGTCGTCGATGCGGCTGTGGCTATAGGAGAAAAATTATGATATTTGTAACCCAAATCAACCATTATTCGTTGTTGGTTTCCACTGTTGTCGTCTTATCCCTTTTCTCGCAACCGTCCGCCATATCCGCTGATCCCCTCGAAACCTATCAAGGTCAGCCCTACACAGATGGCGACGCCTACGCGGATACCTGGGCGGCGACGGACGCTTTGGGGCGAACGGTTCCCGGCTTCGAGCAGTGCGGACCGGTGAAAAAGGACAAATGGATCGGTATTTTTTATTGGACCTGGCACATCCCTCAACCAAATGGTCCTAACGACAATACGAAAATCCTCGCCGCGGCAAAAGACGGCAAAGTGAATTGGCCCACGAACGGCGCTCCCCATCACTGGGGCGAGCCGGAATTGGGCTATTACATCATGACCGATCCCTTCGTGATCCGCAAACACGCCAGCCTGCTGGTCGACGCAGGAATCGACGTGATTCTATTTGATACCACCAATCCCCCCTTTACCTGGAAAGATCAGTATGAAGCGCTGTGCCGCGAGTATACCGCCATGCGCGCGGAAGGGGCGCGTACGCCGGCCATCGGATTCATCGCTCCCTTCGGCGATCCGCGTCCGGTGACGGAGCGACTCTGGAACGACTTGTATAAGGCGGGATTGTGGAAGGATTTGTGGTTCCGCTGGGACGGAAAACCTTTCCTTCTCGCGAATAAGGAATTCATCCGGGATGAGGAAATGCTGAATTTCTTCACGTTTCGCCGTCCCATGCCGGATTATTGGATCGGCCCCACCGGCCCGGATCAATGGAGTTGGCTGGAAGTGTTTCCCCAGCACATTTTTAAAAATAGCAAGGGCGAAGTGGAACAGATGAGTGTGGGCGTAGCGCAAAACGCGTTGCCCGATACGCCCGGCCCCGCGCCGATGAGCCACAAAACCGGCGCGATGGGACGCAGTTGGCATGACGGAAAAAAAGACACGCGGGAGGGCGCGGTCAATTGGGGACTCAATTTCGAGGAGCAATGGCAACGCGCGCTGGAAGTAAATCCGAAATTCATCTTCGTGACCGGTTGGAACGAATGGATCGCCGGACGCTATACGCAATGGAGCAAATACACCGACGCGGATTGCCTTTTTTATCCCGGCGGTTTATTCGTGGATCAATACACGCAGGAATACAGCCGCGATTGCGAACCCATGCGGGACGGGCATGGCGACAATTATTATTACCAACTGGCGAGCTGGGCGCGGCGATTCAAGGGCGTGCGGGAATGTCCGGCGGCCGCGGGTCCCAGCGCGATCGTGATCGATGGTGAATTCGCGGATTGGCAAACGGTGACGCCGGAATTTCGCGATACCATCGGCGACGTCACCCATCGCAATCATAAGGGATATGGCAATCAAACCTATCGCAATGAAACGGGCCGAAACGATTTTGTCATCGCCAAAGCGGCGTATGACGAAACCCATCTCTACTTTTTTGTGCAAACGCGGAATCCGATCACGCCCAGAACGGATCCGTATTGGATGCTCCTGCTTCTCGACGCCGATCAAGACGGGAAAACCGGCTGGATGGGATATGACTTTATCGTCAATAAGGACGTCCCCGACGATCGGGAAACCACCGTCGGCGCCTGGCGCGACGGAGCGTGGGAATTCATAGGCATCGCTCAATACCAGGTCAACGGCAACGGCATGGAACTCTCGTTTCCACGAACTTTACTTAATTTGGAGGAAGGTAAATTATCGTTCGACTTTCATTGGGCGGACAACATTCAATCCTTCGGCGACGCATCCGAACTCGGCGTCAACGGCGACAACGCCCCCAACCGCAGGTGGAACTACCGGTTGATCGAAAAGTAGGGTTGGTTTCGCTTCGCTCAACCCACCTTTTAATCCTGGGTTCCTTAATTCATCTTGCTCACATATAAGTGTGGCCCAAAACATTTTGCCTGATTATTAAAAGATGGTACACTATCTTATCGATAGCAGTCGATAGGTATTTGCATCAGTCGAGGAAGGATACTCATGGAAAGCGTTAAAGAAAAAATGGTGAAAACTATTCATTCACAGCCTGATGATGCCAGTTATGAGGAAATCGTGCGCGAGTTGGCGTTCCAACGCATGGTTGAACGCGGATTGGCCGACTCTGATGCCAAACGTGTCCTCTCGAATGACGAGATGGAACGACGCATTCGATCATGGGAACCATAACCTGGACTCACGAAGCGGAACATTGGCTTCGCGATATCCACTATTTATATTAACTAAAAGTTACGTGAATGATCCCTGTCATGTCAATCACTCTCATTATATGTCTCTATCATGATTGAGGAATGAAACAACTTAATCTATCCCACCTTGCTATAAAAGGAGAAATGGAGATGAATCAAACCAATCGACGCAGTTTTTTACGGAATACCAGCCTCGGAACCTTGGCAGCGCTTTCCACTGGACCGTGGTTTCTGTCGCCTGGCGCGTTCGCGCGGGAAGGCCGGCGCCAGCCCAACATCATTTTCATCATGGCCGACGATTTGGGCTATGGCGACCTCGGCTGTTACGGCCAAAAGACAATCAAAACGCCCTGCATCGATCACATGGCGGCGGAAGGCACGGGATTCACGGATTGCTACGCCGGCAGCACCGTCTGCGCGCCCTCCCGCTGTTGCCTGATGACGGGCTATCACACCGGCCATGCCCGTGTTCGCGGCAACGCGCTTGTTCCACTGCTCGCCGAAGACGTAACCGTGGCTGAAATTCTGAAAGACGCCGGATATGCGACCGGCATCGTCGGCAAATGGGGACTGGGCGAGCCGGACACGAGCGGCGTTCCCAACCGGCAGGGCTTCGATTATTGGTTCGGCTACTTGAACCAGGCTCGGGCGCATAATTACTATCCGGATTACGTCTGGAAAAACGAAGAGAGGTACTTTTTCCAACGATGGACCTATTCCCACGATGCGTTCACGAAGGAAGCGCTCGATTTTATTCAGCAAAATCAGAACCATCCTTTTTTCCTCTATCTCACCTACACCATCCCGCACGCATTCAACGAAGGCGGCAAGCAAGGCATGCAGGTTCCTGACGACGCGCCATACAGCAACGAGCCGTGGCCGCAGCAATCGAAAAATCACGCGGCGATGATCACCCGCATGGATACGGATGTGGGCAAGTTATTTGCACTGCTTAAAAAATTAAATCTGGACGAAGACACGATTGTTTTCTTCACCAGCGACAACGGTCCCCATCGCGAAGGCGGCGCGGATCCGAATTTCTTCGACAGCAACGGCCCCTTGCGTGGAATCAAGCGCGATTTATATGAAGGCGGCATTTGCGTGCCCATGATCGCCCGCTGGCCGGGGAAAATCGCAGCCGGCGCGGTTAGCGATCAGGTCTGGGCGTTTTGGGATTTTCTGCCGACCGCGGCGGAGTTGGCAGGCGCGCAAGCGCCCGGCGGCGTCGACGGCATTTCCATGCTTCCCGCGTTGCTGGGGAAGCCGCAGCAAAATCACGAATATTTATATTGGGAATTCCACGAACGCGGCTCTCATCAGGCGGTGCGCATGGGCGATTGGAAAGGCGTCCGTTCTCCCATCAATGGGCCGCTGGAGTTGTACGATTTAAAAAACGACCGTTCGGAAACGAAAAATATCGCCGATCAACATCCGGAAATCGTCAAAAAAATCGAAGAGATCATTTCCTCGGCGCGCACGGATAACGAACATTGGCCGCTTCAACCAAGAAAATAGATCGTATCGCCGTCGTCTCGGCGGCATTGCCGGCAGGATGCCGGCGATACAATTCACTTACCACCGATATTCCGCTTCCACATACTGCCGCCAGGGCCCCACGGCTTCGTCGATTATGCGTACGGGTTGTTTGCTTTGTTTGTCCAGCAACACCAGTCTTACTTTTTTACAGCGTTCCAGCAAATCGGGAAAGACCGGCGTATCGGAATCGGCTTCGTCGACCACCGGAAATCCCAATTGATGCGCGATGACCGTGGGATGTGTGGTTACCGCGCCGGAGGGACGCCGTGGACGCGCGAACGTATCCAGAACCAGTGTAACGTTATAATTGGTTCTTAACAATTCGTCCTGTTCATTCAGGAATTGAAATCCGACCGGCCCTTCTTGTGGGATTCCCATCGCGCCGAACACATAAAAACTAATCGAATCGTATAACATTTCCAGATGTTTGCCGAACACGATTCCATCGCGGATATCCAGGATCGGCCCCAGGCTGACGCTGGTGGTCATTCCCGCGCGATAGGTGAACGATTCGCCGGGTTGAAGCGTCACGCGCCCCAAAACGTGGGTCAGGCGCATGTATTTATCCACATCGGTGTTCTGATAATGAAGCTGGCCGTCGCGAATAAATTCCCCGGCCCCGTTCGTATACAAGATCACGTTATTTTTGACCGGCTCCGGTTGTTTATCGAGAAAATCATATTCCCTTCCCCACACTCTTCCATTTTTCTCGTCCTGCAAGGCAATCCACCGTTCGTGGTTGGTAAACACGATTTCCCCGACGCGATTCAGATATTTGCAAACCATCAATCGGCGATCCGTCAGGGACTGAAACTGCAGGTTGTTGACCAGGCCGAGGGTGACGTCGAATCCTTTGTCGTCTTCGGAAACGGATGCGATCGGCGAATAGAAAAGGAGTTGCAGATTGGGCATGTTGCTGACGCCGAATTCCGTGTTATACATGGTTATTTCGGTCGGATAAAACGTCTGTTCGGCGTCGCTGGTATTCGTGACCGTCGTCGTCACCCACAAAACGGCCTCATCGGAAAGCAGAGAAATCTGCCTGGAAATCGCGAAACTGGCGGACGACGTACTATTCACCGCGACAAAGGAAGGAGTGGCGCTATTCGGTCTGATCGTTTCCACCGCGAAGGATGTGGGGAGAGAAAACGTCCGAGAACCGGATCGCGGATGGTCGGCATAGAGAATCAGCGAAATGCCGGGTATCCTGTCGAGGGGGTGATCGAGTTTTTTATGCGGCCATAATACATGGTGATTTCCGGCGGCGAATGTTTCCAATCTCGCTTCGCTGCTGACATTGAAAGCGGCATGAATCCAATCATTTGATAACGAGATCGAGGAGGGGGAATCCATGCTTTGCGGGTCCTGACTCCATGCGGAGAATTGGCTTATGTGGAGAAAAATACAGCAAATCAGGCTCATCGTTTTGAACAACACACGCATCGGATTCTGCTCCTTATACAAAAATCGTAAATGTATTTTTTTTAGTTGACATCGAGAAATCAACGATTCTATCAATAATGAGTAACTCTCTTTGACGCCGATTGACGGTTGATTCGATCCGGTGATGAGCATTATAACCTGCTTCTCTTGTTCGTTGAGGTGGGAAATCATGGGAATGGCAATCGAAGCGACTCAAGAGATCAAAAAAATGAATATCAAAAGCAGGATAACGTCGAATAGAAGTGGATTCGTATTTTTTCCGCCGTCCGATTGCCCTTGCGGCGTCGAGAAATAAAAAATAGAGCTTGGCCGTAAAATATTCTGTTATAAAATGGGATAGAATGCCAAAGATCGTAACACTCTGTTTGGAGCGATCCACAGAAAACGAATCCGCGAGCGATTCCATGTGTTTGAACCGTTTGAAGGATTGATGGAGAGAAATTCGTGAAATTCCAAATGCGCCTCGCATTGATTGTATCGGCGGCTCTTTTTTTGGCGGCTTGCACGACGACGGGACATTCTCCGAAATCGATCCGCATCGATCGTCACATGGAACGAAGTGTTTCCGACGCGGACCGGTATTTCGAGCAAGGGCAATATCGAACCGCCATGTTGAAATATTCGGGCATCGTCTACGCGAAAGATTCGGATCAGGGAGACGTTCCTTATTCTCGTTATAAACTCGGCCTGTGCCATTATTTTTTGGGACAATATTCCGAAGCGTTAAAAACATTAACGACATTTACGGATCAATACCCGGATCATCCACGCACAAACGAAGCCAAGGAAATCATCGAGATCTGCGAGAAAAAACTGGATGAGAAAAATCTGCAAATCGCCGAGAGAAGAAGCGATCTATTGAAAGAAATACAGCGCTATGAGGAATGGATCGTTCGAGAACCCACCCGTGCGGAATTTCATTACCATCTGGCCGATTTGTACTGGGCGGCCGGCCGATTTCGTGAATCCGTTTCTTACTATGAACAGGCCGCCGTTCTTCAACCGGAGTATTTACAACAAAGCACATTGCGTAATCGAGTGCGCATCGATCCGTCCGGCCATTTTACACTCCGCGAGCCTTTGCTTGATTTATTGGAAGGGGATGGGCCGGTGCGGGTTAAAAATGCGAAGTTGGATCGAGTGAAGCGGTCCGATTGGCTGGGCGAATATGAACTCCTGCGCGTCAGTGGAATGGTGGAAAATCGAGGTATGCAAGACGTTCGCAACGTGCAGATCGAGGTGACCATTTATGATTTCTTCGACGCGATTCAAGATACGCGCATGGTGAATGTAGGCGCGTTGCGGGCCGGCGGAACGCGGAATTTTTCCGTGCTGATGGATCAATTCAGCGGGGCGGCGGTCGATATTCGAAAATTTACCACGAAAGTGTTTTCCCAGGACTAGGATTGTGGATTGTTGGGTGGATTAAACGACATGAAATTCGCCATCACGATCTGCATGGAAGTGAAGGTAGATGGGTTACGTTGTTCAACCCATTCAAAAGAATGGATAGGAAAACGATGGGTCAAACAGCATGACCCATCCTACAAAAACTGATTATGGTGATGAAATTTAGACGGTCGTTTGAATGGTTTCGAATCACATGGTTGTTTTCGTGCGGATTAGTGGCGTTGATTTTGCTTCCGCTCAATGCCGAAGAAGCGCCTCCTGTTGCCGGTCCTCCGAAACTACAGCGAGATGACAAAACCGGAGATCTGGCGAAAGCGGAATTGGATAAACTGTACAATTATCTCAAACAACAGCAAAAACAAAAGAGATCTCTTCCTCTGCAAGTGTTTTTGGAAGTCAATGTTTTTGAAGTTCTGATCAAGAATAAGGACGATATCGGTTTTGTCTACAATTTGTTTGGCGAAATGGGGGCGGTGCAAGGCTCCAACATGGCAGGAGATCCTGTCATTGAAAGCAATATGGGAGTCTTGGGGAGCGGGAATCGGAATTTATTGCTCCCGACCGGCGCCAACATCAATGCAACCTTCCTGCGGCAGGATGACGGATATGTTCATGCCGTATTTCAGGCGTTGGCGGAGGATCAAATCGTGAAAATCCACGCCAATCCCATTTTAATCACTGTCGAGGGGGTTTCCGCGCGTTTGGTCACGGGAGATGTGATACCCTTCCTGGCGCGCGCCAGTCTGGGAAATGTGGAAACCGTCGTCTCCGATTTTCGAACGACCGGCGTAACTCTTGAAATTACCCCTTATATCGGTTATCTGCCCATGGATGCGCAGCAAAAAAATCCATATATCCTTACCGAAGTGAAGACGGACCTCTCCACGGTCACTCGATTTCGCGAGGAAGAGGGTTTTGCGCAACCGATTGTGGATACGCGGCAATTCACCACTTCCGTATGGCTGCGGGATGGAGCGCGAATTCTGATCGGCGGCTTGTTTCGGGACGCAAATACCAAGCGATCAACCGGAATTCCCATTTTGAAGGATATCCCGCTGCTTGGACGTTTGTTTCGCAGCAGCAGCAACGTCAGCTCCGTTTCGCAATTGTACATTATGATACGTCCTTCCATTTTGGATATATGGGAAGGCGACAGTTATGAAGAATCTCTATCCATGCAGGAACGAGATTACAAGCAATTACGTGAACGATTAGACAAACGAGCCCAGGAAATCGAAATCGGAACGAGTCCGATGGAACAATTCCGTTCCCTGTTTTTAGATCGATCGACGCCGGAGTGATCATGCTGAAACATATTTGTTTATATAAACTTATAGACTTCAAGTTGTGTACCATTCGAGAGGGATTTTCTCTTGTTATCCCCCTATTAGTTGCCATGTGCGTGCTGACGAACCTTCAAGCGCAGGAAATGCCGGGCCAAATGGTCGAGATTGCCGCCACGATTATCGAATATCGGCACAATAATGAAGAACAATTCGGTATTTTTTACGAATATGATCCGAATCCGGATAACACGGATTTTGGAGAAAGCAATTTGTTTCTGCACGGGACCGAGAATGTGCAGGACTCGCCGATATCCGCTCTCGACATCACCGGCAACTTTGCCAAATTCAAATATGGAACCATCAATTTCAATCTCAAAACAGCGATTCAAAAAGGATGGGCCACGGTCATCAGCAATCCGACGATTCTTGTTTCCGACGGGCAATCCGCCAGCCTGGCTTCCGGAGAAGAATTTCCCACCACGAAATTGACATTGTCGGGCAATCAAACCAAATTGGAACTGCAACTGAGAAAAACCGGCATTAAATTAAATGTAACTCCTCTCATTTTGGAGGGTGAAAACATCCTGATGAATTTGGAAATCGAATCCAGCGAAATCAGTCGATTGGATGTCTTCGATCGCGGCGACGGCCTGCGATACGAACTCCCGGTCGTCACGACGCGTAACATTAAAAGCGTAGTGATTGTTCCATCCGAACGGCAGCTCTACATTGGCGGATTGTATACCGACAATACCGGCGATTTGACGCGGAAAGTGCCGATTGCCGGCGATCTACCCATCATTGGATATTTTCTTCGCGGATTCAATAAAACCAATCGGCGAACGGAAACGATTTTTCAGATTGTCCCATCCATAAAAGGCCCCGGGTTGGGTCTGGAAGACGATCATTCCATATTTTCCGATCTGTTGAAAGACGAAGTGATCCAACAACAACGAATGCTGGATCAGATTCCATCCGGTCAAATGTCTTCGGGAACAATTGAAGAGGTAACCGGTCAACCGGTCATACTGCCGGACGCGGTTCAAGCCGCTTCCTCAACCATTTCTCCCGCCAGCGGTGAATTCCCGATGCAAAATCCAACGCCTCAAACGCCCACTCCCACGCCGACTAAAAAATATTGGAAAGCATTACGGCTGAACTGAGAATGCAAATAATCCCTAATCAATTGGTTTTACCGATCCATTCTCAGCGGTTCTCCCAAACGATGCAAAAATCCCAACAAAATCCAGGCAAACAAATGGGTGTGAATCGAATGAATCAAGGATGCGAACATAAATAGCGTTAGGGAACAAAGAGCGGCGAGATGGATGGTTTTGCCCGCGCAGTCGAAATTGTGGCAATCCCGAAAGGCGCGATACAATCGGGTACACAGATAAACTAAAATGCCTGCGAAGGAAAGGCCTCCAAGGATGCCGCTTTCGGCAAGAATGACAAAAAATGCGGAGTAATCGGCGGAAAGAAGCGGTACGATGTCCGGATGGGTCCATTGAATATAGGCTTCGAATTGTCCCGCGCCCACACCGAAAAAAGGATGTTGGGTAAAAAGCGAAAGGGCGGCGAGATTGCTGTTCAAGCGCCATTGAAAAGGTGGAGTCGATGATAAGGCAAACAACCGATCCGCGGCATCCGTGAAAATGATCATCATGAAAAACACAACGAACGCAGGGATAAACCAGAGCAGTTGCTTTTTTTCAAAAACACCGGCGGCAATAATGAGCGCCACGCTCGTTCCCACAAGAAATATGCCGCTGTTCGAACCTCCACTCAATCCAAAAATCACACTCGCAAAAAAAACAACCATCCAGAACGTATCCCGCTGTACGGAAACGGCATGACGTGCATTCCAGGCGACGAATGGAAGAAGCACGGCGATGAAGAACGAATAGGTATTTCCATCCCGAAATCCTCCGTGAAGTGAGATGTCTTCGAATCCGACTCGCCGGATCAATTGTTGTGTGGAAAGAATAAAGGAAAGGAAAAGACAACCACCTAGCATCCACAAAATTGTTTTTATCGGCATGGTCGAATGAAGCAAACGGCAGACAAGATACGCCGCCGCAATATAGGATGCGAGAAGAAAGGCATTTTTCATGGCCGGCAAAGGATGAAGTGAGAAAAATGAACTGGCAATAATCACTAGAATGAAAATCAAAAGCCGATAAAACCATTCCGATGGTTTGTCTTTTTCAACGAGGACCAACCGACCGATCATCACTGGCAGAAAGAGCATAAGCAGCCATTCGTTAACAGAGAAAGAAAAGGAAAACAGCGATAAGGTCCACCGTTCAAGAGTCGAAGCGAATAACAGAGCAGCCACGCCGATTGGTGGAAACACCGCGAAAAAAACAACAAACACGATTGTCAATATGAGTAGCAGGATTGAAATAAACATGTGGCATCCCGAATGGAATTGGTATCCGCTCATGCAGCGCCTTTCCATTACCTCCCTATCATGCGATGAAACAATGTGGGCACATCCACGGAAATAGTCAGGTGTTTTAAAAGGATTGTCAACCTGGCGCACTCATTTTAACGGATACGAATCCGAAAAGGCCATTTTGGCGCAATTATTAAAGCGTTACGAGTTACTCTCGACAGCCCGGCTTGATATCATTTCAATTTCGATATGGATAAGTATTGATTTTTGAGGCAGTTAGCTTAACGCATTCAATTAATGTAAACAATTATTTTTCATTGGCATTCACTTTGCTAGGTATAACAGCGAATAAAAATGCATCGCAGATGAAAAAAACATAGATGCGTAAGGAGAAAGGAGTTTTTGTCATGGCAGTAAAACCACTCGCGGATAGAGTACTGGTGAAAAGACTGGATTTGCAGGAAGAAAAACATGGGAGTATCATTATTCCCGATACGGCAAAAGAAAAACCGCAGGAAGCCGAAGTCATTGCGATCGGGCCGGGCAAACGGAATGAAGACGGAAGCCGTGTGGCGATGGATGTGAAGAAGGGGGATCGTGTTCTTATCAGCAAATATGGCGGAACCGATATAAAAATCGACGGCGTCGAACACGTGATTGTTCGTGAAGACGACATTCTCGCCATTATGGAATAATGTCGAAAACACCAATTCATAAAATTCCAAATAAATACGAATGAATCAGGAGGCAATCAGGAAATGGCTGCAAAACAATTGGTTTTTAACGAGGAAGCGAGAAACAAAATCCTAAAAGGTGTGGAAAAACTCGCGAGAGCGGTAAAGGTGACATTAGGACCGAAAGGTCGTAATGTGGTGCTGGATAAAAAATGGGGATCTCCCACCATCACGAAAGATGGCGTCACGGTGGCAAAAGAGATCGAACTCGAGGATAAATACGAAAACATGGGCGCACAAATGGTGCGCGAAGTCGCCTCCAAAACCAGCGACGTGGCCGGAGATGGCACAACCACGGCGACGGTTTTGGCCGAATCCATTTATCGCGAAGGAATGAAGCACGTTACCGCCGGCGCCAGCCCCATCGCGGTGCAGCGGGGAATTCTGGCAGCGACGGACGCCGTCGTCAAAGGATTGCAGGGACAGAGCCGTAAGGTCAAAGACCGCAGCGAGATCGCCAACGTCGCCACCATTTCCGCCAACGGCGACACCACAATCGGTGAAATCATCGCCGATGCGATGGATAAAGTCGGCAAAGACGGCGTTATCACCGTGGAAGAAGCCAAATCGCTCGATACAACGTTGGACGTCGTCGAAGGGATGCAATTCGATAAAGGATATCTCTCTCCCTACTTTGCCACCGACGCGCAGTCTCTCGAATGCGCATTGGAAGATCCTTACATTTTGATCAACGAGAAAAAAATCACGAACATGCGTGATATTCTCCCCATTCTCGAGAAAGTCGCCCAATCCGGTCGTCCGCTGCTCATCATCTCCGAAGATGTCGAAGGCGAAGCGCTGGCCACGTTGGTCGTCAACAAGATTCGGGGAACATTAAAAGTCTGTGCGGTGAAAGCGCCCGGATTCGGCGACCGCCGCAAGGAAATGTTGAAAGATATCGCCATCCTGACCGGCGGCCGTTTGATCACCGAAGATTTGGGAATCAAACTGGAAAACATCACGATGGACGATCTCGGCAAAGCCAAACGGATCACGGTGGACAAAGATGACACCACGATCGTGGAAGGCGCAGGCAAAAAAGCCGATATTCAGGGCCGTATCAGCCAGATTCGCACGCAGATCGAAGAAACCACGTCCGATTATGACCGCGAAAAATTGCAGGAGCGGTTGGCGAAACTCGCCGGCGGCGTTGCCGTGATTAAAGTCGGCGCCGCAACCGAAACCGAAATGAAAGAGAAAAAGGCGCGCGTCGAAGACGCCCTTCACGCCACCCGCGCCGCGGTGGAAGAAGGCATCGTTCCGGGCGGAGGCGTTGCATTTATTCGCTCACTCAAATCACTTGATACTTTGAAACTCGACGATCACGATCAAAACACCGGCATCAATATCGTTCGCCGCGCGCTGGAAGAACCGCTTCGCCAGCTGGCCCGCAACGCCGGTTTGGAAGGTTCCTTGGTTGTCGAACAGGTTAAAAATGAAAAAGGCGCTCGTGGACTCAACGTGGCGACCGGCGAATACGAAGACCTCGTTGCCGCCGGCATTATCGATCCCACGAAAGTGTCCCGCTCGGCATTGCAAAATGCCGCCAGCATCGCCGGTTTGCTGCTCACCACCGAAGCGTTGATCACCGAAATTCCCGATAGGGAAAAACCGGCTCCGCACGGACCGGATCCGCACGGCGGCGGTGGTTATGGCGATTTCTAAGCCTTCTATTTTCTGTTTCTATAAACAAAAAGGGCCGTTCGAATGGACGGCCCTTTCGTTTTGTGGTATTTATATGAAAATGTCCCCCTCCCCAACCCTCCCCGTCAACGGGGCGGGAGTCCATTTTCCCCCGTTGACGGGGGGATTAAGGGGGAAAAAGGAGTACATTTTTCATCCATCGTTGTGATCAATCGATCATGACAATATCATTATGCAGGCGTAAAACATTACGAAATGGGAGAACAAGAACATGTCGATCGGAAAAACAGCATTCACTTTGATCGAATTACTTATCGTTGTCGCCATTATCGGTATTCTCGCCGCGATTGCGGTTCCCAATTTTCTGAATGCGCAGACGCGGGCGAAAATTGCTCGGGTGCGCAGCGACCTTCGCTCTCTGGCGGTCGCCATCGACAGTTATCGGATCGATAACAACACCTTTCCCGAACCGGTGAATAACCGCCGCGTCCTGAATACCGCCAATCACATCGCCAACGTCGTCGAATTGACCACGCCGGTTTCTTACATTTCGTCGGTGAATATGGAAGATCCGTTCATCCCGCGCCGTTTTTGGAACAACCAGGAACATGCCATTCATCCGACGTACGTATACGTGTATTATCGCGGTGATTGGGGGAAGGTATGGGGCGCTTCCGCTTACGGCGTAACTCTTTCCCAACTTCCCAACGGTTTCGGCCTGACATCGCAAGGACCCGACGATCAGGATTCGGGCGGCGTGCACTGGCCCTTGCGGGCCACGTTGAGCAATGACGTCAGCTTGGCCAACAATACGCTTTACGCGCCATCGAACGGTCTGAAAAGTCCGGGCGACATCGTGCGTTTCGGCGGAGATGTGCCCGCAAGCGCTACTTTAGGAGGTTGACAGACGAGAAATAATACAGAGTATCTATTCCCATCTCATCACATGGATTGAAACTCCGCCAGAGACAGATGAACAAAGTGAGTAACCGTTTACAGAATTGACACTCTCTTCCTCAATTCTTTCGGTGAAAGCCTCGCCGATAATCCTTTCTGTAAAAAACACTCTTCCAACAACAGGTAAAAGGCCGCTCGATCCTCTTTGCGAATCACCGCCTGCTCGTGCGCTTCCGCCAAAACGATCGGATACCCGCCGCCCAGCCGCGCTTGCCGCAGACAATCGGCCGCGACTTGATCCACCCATTGGCGATCTCGCGCCACCCATTGGGGAACCTCGATTTTGGCGATTTCGTCGCCGACGTGCAGATAAAAAAAGGAGACGCCGTGTCGCCCGTATTGTAGTAAGATCTTTGAACGGGAATGAAAAAGAGTGGACCGCTCTCCCTCTTTCAGGAAGGAGGCAAAAATCACCGTATCCGTGATCAGCGGCGATTCTGTTTGCGCGTTCCATACCAACGGTTCAGGCGGCGTCGCGTATTCCTGCCGTTCTTCCACCATGCGAATCAATTGCGCCACTTCCCGGCTGCCGGAATTGCTGATGTAGCCGGCAACCGGAACGCCGGATGCTTGAAATTGATTCAAGGAATCGAGATAACGCTCGAGAATCGCTTTTTCATATCGCTGCTGGGAACGTCCCGCCAGCCGCCATAATACCAGACTTCCGTCTGTCAAAGCCAGAATGGGGATGGTGCTGTTTTTTCCTTCATTTTGGATTGCATTTTGTGCCAAGGAAGCCAATACAGAGAGTTCATCAAGCGTACGCCGGTCGGAAACCAATTCTTCAAACGAAATTTCGCGTTCCCGCTCCAACCATTCGTTAAAATCTTCTTGCATAAACAACGTCGGAACGGAATCCAGCAACGGCTCTTCCTGATAATTGGCATAATCGATGCGGATACGACTGATGTTGATCAACGCGACCGGCGCGATTTCATGCCGACTGGGAAAAATCTGTGAGCCGTCCGTCGCAATCAGAATGGAGGGAAAGGGAGAATCATCGACAGAATATTTTTTATCGGGAGGTTCATCGAAATCCGGAATCAGGTGAGACGTGTCCGTGACAGCGGCGCGTTCTTTCCATTGTTCCCAATTCGGGGATAGTTCGCCATGAAACAGGCGCAAATAATGCTTTTTTAATGCGCGAAATTCACGTTCGGTTTGCAGACGGTTTTCCGCATATCGCTCAATTTGCTCTTGTAGTAGCACCCAGGAAATCATATCGATTCGTTGAACAGCAGGTAGCGCCCGGCATCCTGCCGGCCATTCGGAACGCCGCGGAGACGGCGACAATCCATGCTGCTCCCTTTGATTTGGTATATCGTTCAATTTGTTATTCAGGCCCAATCGATTATGACTCATTTGAGGGAATCCATGAATCCCCTTTTTCTCATGCCTCAAGCATTTCTTTCTTTATTTTATGCAATGATTTAGCCGGAGAGTATTATTTTACGATGATCCTGTATGAAAAAGTCGTCGATCAAAAACGGGAATTGCTTGAGGAGCGCGGCTGGGCCGTGTATGATTGTGAATCATTATCGAAATCTCTCATGGGGTGTTCTTGGCATACGATTGGTTCTCTTATGTCGAGTTGCCAGCCTGGAATCGGCGCGAAGGCAGCGTATGGAACGAGTGCATGAACTACTTTGCCAATTGGTTTTGAACGATCCGTCTCCCACAACGCGGGATTCGGTAACGAATACGCTGGCGTACATTCTATTCGAGCAATTGAAAAAACAATCCTGGGTTCCCATTCACCAAAAGGAATGGATGCGAGAAGTAGCGGCCGTTACGATCAAAAGAATCGTCAACAAACTATTTCGTCAAAAAGAGCGGGGCGCTGATCGAAAAACGTTGGAAAGAGATGCGGCGACCTATTCGTCCCATTTCAAATCCGAAGTGTTTTTTATTCCCGAAGTGATCAATCTGATTTATTCGCCTCATGATGAAACACTCGATCCATTTGTAAACGAAGGGGTGAATTGTCATTGCCGTTTCATTCGCCGGGCGGTAGCGAGCATCATTCGACGCCATGCCGGCGGAATGCGGGAACTGTTCAACGAGCAAACCGGCATCGAGGACGAACTGTGGGGCAACGTGATAGAGGAAATCATCCGCTGCATGACGGACATGTCGGTTCGCGTCTGGTATAAGAACAAATTGGAACCGATTGTTCTTCCTCCCGCGGGAGCACGAGGCGGGCGGAAGGGAATCCCGTTACGGATTACCTTATCAGGAAACGGAGAACGGTTGGCAATCCATCGCTCGGATTCGTCGCTTTCGGTCTGGGACGTGCGCCGACAGGAAATGCTGCATCTGTGGGATGTGGATTTTTTATCCAACGGGACCGATTTCCAACCTCGTCACTTGTTTTTCTCGTCCTCGGGCAATGCCATTGCGCTTGAGACCGATCACGACAACGTGTTTGTTTTCCCCATCGACGAAAGAAACGATCCGATTCGCCATTATGATGAAAGTACGAAAAAGAAATTTTGCCGCGAATTCGGAAAACCGTTTTTCCCCAATCATTCTTTGGTCAATCTCAAAACATTTCGTATCAAGACCAAAAGGAATATTGAAAGTACGCTGATGGAATATTTGGATTCCATTCAAGACTGGACATGCAATGAAAACGGAGAGATTGTCGCAACGACCAGCGAGATTGATCGATTTATGCCGGATTGGATGGCCGACGCCGGCTTCGAACGCGCGGTTTTCCATATCGCAAAAAAACGCTTGATCGATTTAATCCGCAAGTATTCCCACATCGGTTTCGCCTGCGGGCGTTGTGGGACATTGAGCGCAAGTCCGATGGAAACCCGCTGCCGCAAATGCGACGCGGATTTTACAATCTGCCCGATCGGTTGTGTGATTCCAACCGGCGAATCACTCAATTCGGCCAATCATTGGGAATGTCCGAACTGCGGCCTGCCCTCGAAACTGTTCATTCCGCAGAAAGAAATAAACAGTGATGAATTGTTCGGCGATCCGTCCGCCGAATGGCGCGAATGGCAGGAACAGCACGATTTGCAGCGAATTCTGGATACGTTACGCAACGTATCGATTGCATATAAGGATCAATCCATCGCCTGTGATCAAATTTTGCTGTTGAGATCAATGGGAAAAACAAACGAAGAAATCGGGAAGGAATTGAATATCCCGAAAGGATCCGTGGATTACGTCTGGAATCAATGCCGAAAACGTGTGCTCGGCAGTTTTGAATACAAGAAGTAATGCAGGCCATACACGAGGTACACGAACCAGGCGGCGATGGAGAAGAGACATTTTCATTCTCACGCCGGTAACGGAAATGAAATTAAAAGAGATTGATCATGAGCGAGAAGGAACACCAAAACGTAAAAGCAATATCTCCGCAAGAGGAGGTATGGAAACCTATGTATACATACATGCAAACCATAATGAACGAGAATGAAACGGAATTGTCGGATTCGTTATTTCATCCATACGAGGATGCGGTTGACGCCGACGATCGAACCGCATTTCTGGCCGCAATCAATCGGTCGGCAATCCCCCGGCGGCAGGAGCATGTTCCATCCGTTATTCGACGGTGGACGACGGAGCAGGGCCGCCGCGACTGGTTGGCGAGAATGCAGGAGTATCTGCTCGATTTGGAAAAAAAATCCGCCGAATTCGGCAGGCATCTACAAGACATGTTTCGACCGCTGGTGACGGTGAACGATATTTTAATGCAGCGTCTGGAACCCGTTCCCACCGTGCGCGATGCGGCCGCGGCGAAAGAGATGATTTACAAACCTCGAAGGCGCGCCATCGAAGCGGCCGATCTTCCCGCATTCAATCCTCTCTTCTGCACGGCAATCGACCGCGAAGCGGAAGCAACGACCATATCCGGCCTGAATCCGGAGGAGCGATATGTTTTTTCATTGATCGCCGTGGATCATCCTGATTTACAGGAACACCACGGCGTCCAATCCTCGCCGCACGGCGGTGTGGTTCTCGACATCGCGGGAATGCTCGATCGTTTGCAGAAGCAAGCCGGCACGAGCGTCAAATTTGCCTGGTTTTTACAGGAAGAGGATGATAGAAACGCTTCCGAGCGTGGCTGGATTTCCGGCCTGGTTTGGTTGGAATCCGAACAAACACGCAAAATGACGCAGGAAGCGCACCGTATCCTGGCCGATATCGCCGGCGGCGAGCATGAAGATACCGATATTGAAACATTGATTGAAATCAACTTGTTCATCGCTCGCGAGTTTTATATGAAAGCATATGAACGCGCACGGCAGGGACTGCTGTTTCAACCCAAATTGTCGCGATTTGAAAGCAAGGTACCTTATCAGGAATCGCTCTGGCAATTCATCATGCAATTGATCGATAAAATCCTCGTCCGTCTGGAAACAGCGGAAGCCGTTTTTCGCGCGGTCAAATCCGAGTGGAGAGCGGTATCCTCTCTGCGGGAACTACGACGACACATTGCGGAATGGGAATAATCGGTTGAACCGTTTCCAATAAGAAAGGGCGGCCCTGAGACCGCCCATTTCTTTTTTAATAAAAATTCAGAAATTACACTTTCAACGGCGCATCCCCTTTTTTCCATTGGCAGGGAGTCAATTCACCGGTTTGAAGAGCGTCGAGCACACGCAAGACTTCATCGACGTTGCGACCAACGGACAGATCGGTGATATAGATAAAACGAAGATTGCCGTCGGGATCGATCAGAAACGTGCCGCGAAAGGCCGCGCCGAGGTCCTCTTTTAAAATGCCGTAGTCGCAGGCAATCTGTTTTTTATAATCGGCGAGAAGGGGGATTTTCAAATCCTTCAGGCCGGGATGGGAGCTGCACCAGCCGAGATGGGAAAATTTGCTATCCGTGCTGGCCCCGAGAACCTGGCAGTTGCGTTCGGCAAATTCTTTGCCGCGGTTACTGAATTCGATGATTTCGGTCGGGCAGACAAACGTGAAATCGAGCGGATAGAAGAACAGGCATACCCACTTTTTGCCTTTATAATCGCTGAGTCTGATTTCCTTGAACTCCTTTCCCACCAATGCTTCCACCTTAAAATCCGGCGCCGGTTTTCCGATTTGTAGTACCTTATTTTCATCTTCTTTTTGCAGTACCATCTTTTCAACTTGTAATACCATCTGTTTATCTCCTTTTTATCAATGGTTTTATTGTGCCATCATCCCCCCAACGGAAAACCTGTTGGCGGGTCGATTTCGTTTTCGATGCCTTGATCGGCTTACTTCTTGTTCAG
Organism: Candidatus Omnitrophota bacterium; assembly: GCA_003598175.1. Taxonomy (GTDB): domain Bacteria; phylum Hinthialibacterota; class Hinthialibacteria; order Hinthialibacterales; family Hinthialibacteraceae; genus SURF-12. Next base: position 39,607 of record QZKN01000029.1, on the reverse strand, counting down.
GCATTTCGGGCAAAGGCCGTAGAGGGTGATTTGGCTCGGCCTGAGTTGGAAGCCTGTTTCATTTTCCGCTTTGCGGAAGAGGGAATCATCGACGGCGGCATTCAAATCCATCACGCAGCCGCAACGTTCACAAATGATGTGGTGATGGGGAGACAAATCGCCGTCATAGCGATCAAACGTGCTGCCGCCGTGGATGTTTTGAAGTTTTCCTTCTTCCTCCAATATTTTCAAGTTGCGATACACCGTGCCCAAACTGAGGCCGGGGAATTCCTTTTTCAACTGGTCGTAAACCCAATCCGCAGTTGGATGTGCATGATTGGAGCGCAACAGTTCGAGAATGCGTTCCCGGCGGATACTGTTCTTTCGTTTGATAGAGCTGTTCATCGTGATTTCAATTTTAATAATCGTTACGATTATCATTATAACCAAACCGAGAAAAAGTGCAAGAGAATTTTCAAAAAAAGTGTGCGGCCGGGATGGGGAACGGCTTTTACCATGAATGAATTCCAAATGGAACAGGAAAAACCGGCCAAATCCGATATCGGATAAAGCCAATGCATGAGTGCAAAGGGGAGCGTCTTTTCTCCTACACGGCGGTTGCGGACAGCGATAGAAGCTGGAAGCAGAGTTTGAGGGGAGGAAAGACATGTTGGCATGGAATGCGATGGCAAGCAGTAATTTATACTGATTCACATCCGTTTTTTTTTGAATGGGATACAATATGGAACCGTCATGATTGATGGATTATAACGAAGCGTGAAAAAGCGTAATGTGACTCAACCAAGGATAGATGCAACTCCGCTTTTACCGCCCGGTTGTGTTATTGAATCAAAAAGGATTCCATTGATGCCGTTTCAGTCGCTTATCGATGCTGAAAAGCAATTAACCGTTCAAACGGTCCAGGGGACGATTACTTTTGAGGAAGCGTTCACCGCACTTAAGACATTTTATAGCGGGAATCCGATGTTGAACGTGATTTGGGATTTCAGAGAAGGGACGATTCAACAGTTAACGGCAAATGAGATAAAAATTCTTGCGGATTACGTTGCCGGCCTGTCTTCAAAAAGAGCAGGCGGTAAAACCGCAGGAGTTACCCCCAACAATGTGGATTACGGATTGGGGAGGATGTTTGCAACCTTAACCGATGGGAATGATTACCAAGCCACCGTGCGTATCTTTCGCCGTTTCGAGGATGCGATGGAATGGATTTATGGTAAGTAACGACAGCAGGCGGCTGCGTCGATTGTAAGGAAACAACATGTTCGGTTGCTCACAACGAGCGAAAAAAATGGAGCGGGAAATTGGAATGATGGACAAAACTTATTTAATAACCAAAAAGCGTATCGCACTCTTTATCGATCTGGAAAACCTGATCGGTTTTTCTCTGTCATTGGGATTGCCAATCGATATCAAGCCGATCATCAATAAATTGATCGAATTCGGCAACGTGGCGATTCGGCGTTCGTTCGGCGATATCGAAGCGACGCCGCATTTAAATGATCGGAAACTCAAAATTCGTAAAATGCTGCAAAGCAATCTGGTACAGCACGAGGATATCCCGCATTACAACCAATACAAAAATACGGCGGATATCCGTCTGGTGGTGGAGGCAATTTCACTGGCGTATACCTATCCCGACATCGAATATTACGCCATTGTCGCCTACGACCAGGATTACATGCCTTTATTCGCCAAATTGCGGGAATTGGGGAAAACCATCATCGGCGTGGGGAGCAGCGTCGACAGCACGAAGGAACTATACGTCAAATCCTGTGATTTTTTCATTTATTACGAATCCCTTTATCGTTTCAGCGCGAAGGAACCACAACAAGAAGAGGATGTATCCTCGATTGTCGATTCCTACTGTTCGCTCTTGCTCAACGCGATCCGTTCGCTGGAACAACAAGGCTCGAAACCGGTGGGCGCCTTAATCATGCCGCTGGTTCGCCAAATGAAGCCGGATTTCGATTTGTCATTGGCAAAAATGAACTCGTTTCGGGATCTCGTCGATCTTGCCCAAAAAAGAAATTTGGTGAACGCGGAACCGAGCGGCCAGGATTTACTGGTCACTTTGGTGAACGATCAAGGCGGTATTGCGGATGCGACCATCCAATTCAACGGCGACGACAGTCAAAAACAAAAATCCTACTACCGGGATTACATTGTTACGAAGTTGAAATGCAGATTGTTGACAAAGGATGAACGCAAAATAATTTATGAGAAAATCGACGACTATCTATTCGAAAATGAAAAAGGCATTTCCCTGGTCGATTTGAGTTATCACGTGATCGAAGGAACGAAAATCTATCAACCGGAAGCCTATAAACTTCTCTATACCCTGTTTCGCGCCCGTTGCTTTCAATGCAGCTATCACCCGAACAATCCGATCATCGAAAAACTGGCGATCGAAAAAGAAAAGTTGGATCACGCATTTATCAAAAATCTATTGCTCGTGATGCGACACGAAATACAGGACGTGCCGTTATTCGCCAAACCGATTTGTCAGGTTTTTTATGCCAACGAGGATGAAATAGACGAGATCAAGCATATTATCGACGACGTTTGTTCCAACGAATATGCATGATGTCAAGAATGGATAAGAATTTAGATTCCCTATTTATCCATAACCTTTAGAAAATTAGAGAGTAAGCGCTTTCCCTCGACGGTGAGAATGGATTCGGGATGGAATTGTACGCCGAAGACGGGATAGTCTTTATGGCAGAGGCCCATGATTTCTCCCTGATCGGTTTCCGCGATGATTTCGAGGGAATCCGGCAGCCTGTCGCGGTCCACCAGCAGGGAATGATAGCGAGTTGCCTCGAAGGGATTATCGAGGCCGTGAAAAACGCATTTGTTATTGTGGTAGATGAGCGAAGTCTTTCCATGCATGATACGATCGGCGCGCCGAACCAGCCCTCCGAAATATTGCCCGATGCATTGATGACCCAGGCAGACGCCTAAAATCGGGATTTTTTTATGGAAGCGGTCAATGGAAGACAAGGAAATGCCGCCGTCGTCCGGCGTTCCCGGACCGGGTGAAATCAACAGGGCGGCGGGATTTTTTTTCTCGATTTCGTCCACTGTAATCCGGTCGTTGCGGTGCACTTCCATATCCGCCCCGAGTTCGCCGAGATATTGGACGAGATTGTAAGTAAACGAATCGTAATTATCGATAATAAGCAACATGATCAATCCTTCGTGCACTCCGCCATCTCGACCGCGCGAAGCATGGCGCAACTTTTGTTCATCACTTCCTTATATTCCAATTCCGGCTGTGAGTCGGCGACGATGCCGGCGGAGGCTTGAATGTAGGCTCGCGTACCGATCACGACGATGGTGCGCAGGGTGATGCAGAAATCGAGACCGCCGGTCAGACCGAACCAGCCCACGGCGCCCGCGTAGGGACCGCGGCGGGTTTCTTCCAATTCCTCGATAATCTCCATGGAGCGGATTTTGGGCGATCCGGTAACGGTTCCCGCCGGGAATGTGGCCCGCATCAAGTCGTAGGCGTCGTTATCGTCCCGCAGTTCTCCTTCGACGTTGGATACGAGATGCATGACGTGGGAATAGCGTTCGACGTACATCAAATCGGTGACTTTGACGGTGTGGAAATTGCAAACCCGGCCGATGTCGTTGCGGCCGAGGTCGACCAGCATGATGTGTTCGGCTTGTTCCTTTGCGTCGTTGAGCAGCTCGCGTTCAAGAAAATGATCTTCCTCTTCCGTCCGGCCGCGGCGACGAGTGCCGGCGATGGGCCGATACGTCACCTGATTGTTGGTCATCTTCACCAGAATTTCCGGCGAGCCGCCGACGAGGCAGAGGTTTTCATGACGGAAAAAGAAGGTGTAGGGCGAGGGATTGATGCGGCGCAGGGCGCGGTATAAATCCAACGGGCCGGAGGTGATTTCCACATCACTGCGGATACCGACCTGAACCTGATAAATGTCGCCGGCTTTGATATATTCCTTCGATTGCTCGACCGCCTTAAGAAACGCATTTTTGTTCCAATTGGTCTTGACGGGCGAGTGGGTGGTCAGTCCCGCGCCGAATGAGATTCGCGACAGGGGAGATTGCAGTTTTTTGACGACGCGATCGATTCGCCGAACGGCGTCGTAATAGGTTTCTTCCGGCGAGGAATTGAGCAGAACGTTGGCGGCCACCATCATGGTCCGTTGGAAGTGGTCGAAAATGACGAGGGTGTCGGCGAAGTAGAACACCGCGTCGGGAACGTTGAAATCGTCGCGGTTGTTGAATTCCAATCGTTCGAAATGCTGCGTCATTTCGTAGCCGAGATAGCCGACCAGGCCGCCGAAAAACGGGGGCAATCCTTCCACTTCCACCGCTTTGTATCGCGACATGAATTGTTGTAAGACCGTCAGCGGATCCTTGTCTTTGTTCAATTGATGTTCAATCCGTTTTTCACCGTTGATTTGAATCAACGTGTTTCCACGGCAAATGAAAATATGCGACGGATTGACGCCGATGAAGGAATAGCGTCCCAGTTTTTCACCCTGCTCGACGCTTTCGAGAAGAAAAGCGTGAGGGTGATCGTCTTCGGCCAATTTGATGAACGCGGAAACCGGCGTATCCAAATCGGCCATGATCACGCGATAGACAGGGATCATGTTGCCCTGTTGGCTGAGTTCCTGAAAACGTTCGAATGTCGGTTCGTACATGTTTTTATTTAAAGTACCGTATTGATTAGTGGATTTCGTCTGGCTCAACCTACCACCGTTCCGTAAATATCGGCGGATGCCGGATTCGTGAGTGTATTGGTGGGTTTCGCCTGGCTCAACCCACCCTACTATTTAGGAATTCTTATACACTTGTTCGGGATTGAAGATTCGTTCTTCGGCGATGACGGGTTCTTCGTCGAGAGAGGTTATTTCCCGATAAAAGCAGGAAAAGTAGCCGGCGTGGCAGGCGGCGCCTTCCTGCTCCACATCCATCAACACGGCGTCGCCGTCGCAGTCGATATAAAGATGAAGAACCTGTTGCACATGGCCGGACGATTCGCCTTTCAGCCACAATTTCTTGCGCGAGCGGCTGTAATAATGGGCGGTTTTGGTTGCCAGCGTTTTTTCCAAGGCTTCGCGGTTCATGAACGCCGCCATCAACACCCGCCCGGTTTTCGCGTCGCGGGCGATGGCGGTCACCAGCCCGTCCGCATTAAATCGAATCAAATCCCACAGACTCACATTGCACCTCTCGATTTTGTGATTCGGATAAAAAAGTAATGATAGTCGTTTCGTTTTGTGGAAGCAATGCTTGGGAGGAAATGGAATTTGGGGATTATTTATCGGCTTCCTGAATATGTTGCAGGCGATCGCGGTAGACTTCCTGGGCGATGCGGGCGATGTCGCCGGTGATTTTCTTGTTGATTACGCCGCCGGCTACCGCGCCGATGAGGGGGATGAATTGCGCGACTTTGCGGCCGCCCATGCGGATGCCGATTTTTTCCGCGATTTTGGCGAAGCCTTGAATGAACAGGCGTTGGCTTAACAAACCCATCGGGCCGCCGCCTTTCACGAGATCGGCGGCCATGCGCATATCTTTGATGAGGGAGGCGCGTTCCTGTTTGGCGGGATGGAGGTAAGCTTCCGACAATAATTTCACCGCGAAGATTTTTTCTTCCGGCCGGGTCACGTCGAAACCATAGCTGTAACCGATTTGCTGGATGGTGCGCAACTGCAATGCCAGCAGCGACGGGGCATCGGCGGCCAGCAATAAAAATCCTCCCGCGCCGGTGGCCGCGCCTTCCGCGGCGCAGGTCCATTCGCCTTTGCGGATGTAGTGATCGGCGACCTGATCGACGGTTTCGATGGGAAGTTTGCGGATGCCGTGCAAATCGGGGACGTCAAAGCCTCGCTTTTTATAAGATTCCAGCACTTTTTCACGGCTGGCCATTTTATCCCACACCTGCAAAGAACCTTCGACAAACGCATTGAGGGTTTGGGCGATCTTCGCCGCGATTTTTTGTTTGATTCCCGTTTTGATCTCTTTTTCTGGCTGCACGGTTTCATCCTTGGTTTCTGGCGGCTCAATGCGTTCCGCTTCTTCCATAATTTCCACTTTATCGGATTCAATCACAGATCCTTTTTTTGCTGAAGTGCCGTCTGAAAACGGTTCCATTTTTTCTTCTTCAATACCTTCCTTTCCAATCAAATCTTCGGGTGCGATATGCAGTGCGGAGGAGGAGCGGTAAATCTTGATGGCTTCGTTGCCAACAATGCGATAAAGCGATGTCAGCACTTTTCGGCCCACCATCTCGGACGCGCCCTTGAAAATGACGCGGTTAATCCAATATTTCGGATTAATGATGTTCACCGTTTGCCAAATGCGGGTGGCGATGGTGCGGCCGGCGCGTACGCCTTTGTGGCCGACAATGCGGCGGGTGTGATCGATCATCGATTTGGCTTCGAGCAGGCTGGACACGGAGATCCTGTTGAGCGTCCGGTAAGGGGAAAGCAGAATCGTGATTTCGCGGGATATACGTTCGTTTAATTTCAGCAGATCGAAGATGGTCACTTCCAATTCCGGATGGGGGGAATCGCGGTGATACATTCGCGCGATTTCGCGTACGAATTGGATGCATTCCATTCGCACCGCGTTGAAATCCAGCCAGTTGGTGGCGGAAAAGGAGCGCCAGACCTCGCTGGTTTTTTGTTCGATCAGTCGTTGGGCTTCACGGTCCTCCTCACAGAGAATTTTTTCAATGCGGGATTGCCGCTCTTCGTCGGACAACGGCTTGACGCCTCGCATCAAAAGATTGAGAAAGCGGATCATTTCGACAAAGCGGTAGAGAAGAACGATCAGGCCGAATATTGCCAGGATCGAAATACAAATGATTAGCAGCCACGGCAGGGGGAGTTCTATATTGTTCATGTTTATTCACCACAATGAAAGAATAACGATATTGTATCTCAAACTGATTGGATATGGATTGGTTATTTGAGATGGGTGAATTGGCTACACTTCGCCTTGAGCCAACTTTACTTACTAAAAAGACGCTTGAAATTGAAAATCGCTTGACAAATGATGTTAAATTTGTCATCATTTCTTCATGAGCAGAAATACAAAAAGAATTGTATCATGGATCAAACCGGCTTGGAAGGATTTTCAATCCTTTCCCCACTCTGTTCAAATTGAAATCCGAACTGCTCTAACGGTTGTGGCAGAAGGAAAAAAGCCAGACTTGGCTAAAGCTCTGAAAGGTTTCGGTTCTGGTGTTTTTGAAATCGCTTTACGGGATCGGACTGGTGCATACCGAGTTGTCTATGCTTTACAGATCGGAGAAGAAATATGGGGGCTTCATGCGTTTCAGAAAAAGTCAAAATTCGGCATCAGAACTCCAAAACCGGATATCGAGTTGATTCGGGAACGAATCAAGAGAGTAAGAGAAAGATTGAAAAAATGAGTGAAGAATTGGAATTCGTGCATGGAAGCGGGAATCTTTTTCGAGATTTTCATGATCCAAACGCCGACGTTCTTCAGATGAAAGCGTTGCTGGCGGCTGAAATTATCGGCATTTTGGATGAACAAAAACTCTCCACAAGGAAAGCGGCAAAGTTAACGGGGATTGACCAAAGTGAGTTTGTTCGTATTCGGAAGCCGGATTTGAAGCGCTTTACCATTGATCGGCTTATCACCATTCTCAATAAGTTTGATCAAAAGGTGGAGATTGATATCACTGTTATTCCTCGTTTTGAAAATGCATAGAAGAAAAAATGTTTTCCAATGGGAAGACCAAAGGAAATAATTTGTCAAGTATTGCATATATATTCGTATTTGCTCCCACCATTTCTATTCACAAGTTCGGTCCGTTGTCAGGTTGATTCCTTGATCCATTTCAACGCGCCGTTTTCTTGGACGACTTTTCAATACTCGTAACAGCCGTTCCCGCGGTCGCCGTTTTCGTTGAAACGGATGGAACAATTTATCGTTCGCTCGTATGATCGATTCGTTGACAAACAGCGGATAGTGATGAGATAATCGATCATTTCCAGCAAACATTTCAAATCAACCAATCGGAAGTGAGCGAGGAATGTGATGAATGACGCTACCTTAAATAGAATGGATGGCATGACATCGGCCGAGCAGCGATTGTTGTCCCTCGATTTTTTTCGGGGATTCACCATGTTTTTATTGATTGCGGAGGGAACGGAGTTGTTTTCGAAGATGATTGATCCCTCATTTCAAGGCACATGGATTGCCGCCATCGGCGAGCAGTTTCATCATCATCCGTGGCACGGGATGCGGTTTTGGGATTTGGTGCAGCCGTTCTTCATGTTCATCGTGGGGGTGGCGATTCCGTTTTCCGTCGCCAAGCGGATGCAGCGCGGCGATGACTATTCGCGTGTTCTTCGCCACGCCATCCAGCGCTCTATTTTACTGCTGCTGTTGGGCTGGGGTCTATACTGCATCGGTCCCGGCAGGATTACGTTTCGCTTCCAAAACGTGCTGGCGCAATTGTCGGTGACCTATCTCATCGCGTTTCTCATGATGAACAAGTCGTTTCGCGTGCAGCTGATATTTTCGTTTGCCTTGATCGGCTTGACGGAACTGCTTTATCGCTTTTTCCCTGTCGATGGCTTCAATCAGGCGTTCGAACCGGGTCGTAATTTCGGCGCGTATGTGGATCTGTTGATCTCAGGTGAACTTTCGAGCGGGCATTGGGTGTCATTCAACGCCATCCCCACGACGGCGCACACGATGTGGGGAGTGCTGGCCGGGCAGTGGCTGATGAGTAATCGCAAGCCCAACCAAAAGGTGCTTTATTTATTTCTCATCGGCTTGATCGGAGTGGTTGTCGGGTATGCGCTGGATCCTCTCACGCCAATCATCAAACGGATCTGCACCAGTTCGTTCGTCATCGTCAGCGGCGGTTGGTGCCTGTTGGCGCTGGCGTTCTCGTATTGGCTGATCGACGTGATGAAAATCCAAAAATGGTCGATTGTCTTCGCCATCGTCGGCATGAATCCGCTGTTCATCTACCTCTTCGCGGAAATCGGCGGCGGGGAATTTCTCCACCGCATTCCCTACCCGTTCCTCATGGCGTTGTTCGGCTGGTTGGGGGAACTGTATGCGGAAATGCTGGTGGGTCTGGCGACGTGGGGGATGTTGTGGTATATGTGTTATTGGTTGTATAAACGGCGGATATTTATTAAGATTTGAAATCTTATAACAGCCAGAAGTATGGATGTCGACATTTCTGTATATTTTAAATTCCTTTTCATATTTTGATAATCGGAAATCGGGTTTAAAAGGCGTATCTTTCAAAGAGAAAAGGAGAGGATTGTAACGGAGAATGAAAAAAGATGATCCATTCCGGATTCAATGAATTAAAAAAAGCGTATCGACTTCATCGTGATGCGTCACTAGAAACGAAAGGGATTTCTTCGTGTCTTTTATTGTTTTACGCGGTTGAATGCGGATTGAAATCGCTTTACCTTCGTAGAAACAATTTTAGAACAACTAAACAGATCATTAAGAATCATGGACATGACTTAAATCAATGGATCAAGGTACTACGCTTACCCGCGTATTTGTGTGGAAGACATTCCTTTTGTTTGGAAAGAGATCGGAATAAAAAAGGAGGAGTAAAAAAGGAATCGATTCAAAATGCTCACCAGGCTTGGCGATACGGTGTTACAATGGAATCAGGCGACGAAATTAAGATTCTGCAGTGGTTAAAATCCATTTCGCAGTGGATTAGTGAGGAAAGTGTAAAATGATTCCCCAAAGCATTCGTCTTTATTCATGGATCGATGTGGAAGATGTGCTAAACCGGCAAACAAAAAATTGGCCGAATTCGCTCGTATGGGCAAGCGCTTATTGGGAAGGATTGACGCTCGGAATTCGAGCGGAGGGTAAGAGCAAAATCCAAGAATGGTTAAAAGATACGTATGATCCGCGCATTGAAGAGAAAGAGGGCGAATTGTATTTGATTATGGAGAGTGCGGAAAAGAAACCCAAACGTTTCCCCATTTTCCTTGAAGAAACAGATGAAGAGCCGATGACTCCGCGGATGATTCCTTCCTTAGCCAGACCCAATATAATTACTCCACATCTCAAAATTGACGCGCCCGAAATTTTTTCCGAAGATTTCCCTCCGGTTGTGGTGTTTCATTCGTTCAAAGGAGGCGTAGGCAGAACCATCCATGCCATGGCGTTGGCGAAAGTTTTTGCCGACGACAAAAAAAAAGTGATTCTGATCGACGCCGATTTCGAAGCGCCGGGCATCAGTTGGTTGTTGCGAGAACGATTTCCCAATCCTTCTATTTCGTTTTCCGATTTGATTGCGTTGATTCATGGAGACCTATCAAAAGATAAGAAAGATTCGCTCGACTTGGTTAAAGAACGGCTGCAAGATGCTTTTCTCGATGGGATTTTTTTATTACCTGCGTATCGTTCTGTTGAAGATTTTGTATCGCTGGACATTCGGCCGGAACATTTAATTCAGAATGCGGATGATCCATTCCTGTTGACGAAAATTTTATCCGAATTAGGAAAAGCAATGGATGTCGACGCCGTTATTGTCGATACCCGCGCCGGTTTGTCCGAACTTTCGACCGGTTTGCTTTTGGATCCACGAACCTATCGTGTATTGGTGACGACATTGAGTTCGCAAAGCATGGAAGGCACATATAAAGTTTTAAAACTTCTAATTGAACGGACGCCGTCTAAAAAAGAAGATGTCTTATTTTCTATTGAAGAAATTGATTTTCCGAAACCTTTTGTAATCATGAGCCAAATCCCTTTGAATATGGACGAAAAATTATGGTCTGAAAAACGAGAGCGTTTGAATGAATTGATTGCTGAATTCGGATGTTCGGATGATTTAATAGATGAGAATCTGATCGATACTCCGTTCGATTCCAATCTGTTTGTTCTTCCCTCCACTTTCGAAGAGATAATGGAGCGGCTGAACCAATCGAATTTACGTACAAAAATTCTCGATTTAAAAAATTATATGCCCTGTAAAGAGTCCTTAAAATCAATTTTCGATACCGACATCAATGAAAAAAGAAAAAAAGTCGCTGCTTTTTCGAACAAAATGCAATATGCCGAGAAAAGCGAAGAAACGGATTTTTTAGTCACTACACCGCTGAAAAAATTGGTCGAAGATCACCGCCAGCGCGTACCGATTACTGTTGTCGTGGGAGCGAAAGGGGCTGGGAAAACTTATACATATATGCAGATCATTCGCTGTGGAAAATGGAGTCAATTTGTCGAAAAATGTGGAATGGATAGTATACATAATGATATTTTGATATGCCCTTTTTTAGAACCCAAAAATCTCGAAGAAACCAATCGATCCACTATTCAAGAAGCTCGGGAAAAAGTGATCCGACAATTAAGCATGAAAAGTAGATCGGATAATTCAACAATCCGCGATTCTATCCGCGATGGCATGAACAGGAATTTGCACGAGGGTCAATGGAAACAAATATGGTTAAACGGATTGGCATGGTCTGTCGGTTTCAGGAATGGTGAAAGCGAAGCGGGAACTGCATTTCCAAAATTTCTAACGGAACAAAAGAAAAGAGTCATTTTTTTGATTGATGGATTGGAAGATTTGTTCCAACATTTAGCATCAAGCCATGATGAACAAAACGCGCTTCGTTCACTCATCCAAGAAGTGCCGGAATGGCTTGGCCAACAGCCCTCTCGACCGATTGGAATCGTCGTTTTCGTGAGAAGAGATATGGTCTTGGGAGCGATTTCACAAAATGCCGCGCAATTGATGGCGCTTTACGAGCCCTATTCTTTACAGTGGAATGAACTCGAAGCCTTGCGGTTGATTGGCTGGTTAACAGAAAAAACTGATATTATTTCCCATGCGAAATCAATTCAAGCCATGAGAAAAGAAGAACTAATCGAATCGCTGATCCCATTTTGGGGAAAAAAATTAGGGCATGACCAATCGCGCGAGAGTCGAACCAGCGCGTGGGTTATGGCGGTTTTATCGGATTTACGTGGGCAAATCCAGGCGCGAGATATGGTTCGGTTTATCTATTATTCCGTAAAGTATTCCATTGATGATCAACGTTGGAAGGATCGAATCCTGGTTCCGTCTGCAATGAAAAAAGCGTTACCGGAATGTGGCAGGAAAAAGATCGAAGAAGTCGAGGCGGAAAATAATCCGGTTCAGAAAATATTCAATAAATTTCGTTCTTATGATCAGGAAAAGAAAAAAGTCCCGTTTCAGAGAACCGATTTCAATTTGGATGATTCCGAAATCTTCCTTTTGGAAAACAATGGCGTGATTAAATTTGATAAAGGTGAATACCACATGTCTGAGATATTTCGATTGGGATTGGATTTTGAACGCAAGAAAGTGGGACGATCAAAAGTTTTAGGAATGGCAAGTCAGGCAAATCTAAGAGAACTGTGAATAATTATATTTATAAATAACATTATGGTAAGTTGATTTCTGCCATCACGGTTACCGTCTGATTGATTTTCCGCGTGGTTACCGTCCAAGGAAGGATTTTATCGTCGGCTGTTGTGAATGCATTGCCGTCAAACAGAATTTTCTTTCTTCTCTCCATTCAAAACCCTTTTCAAATCCCTCACATTGCACCACCATAACTGTGAGTTGAAAAAATCACCGCCCGGATGTGGAACAAGGGGCTTGTTTTTTCGACTGATGTACAAACCATACACGAAACAGGAGATCAAATTTCCATTATGAACAAGAAACCGATTTCCCGTCGTCAATTTTTCCGTAAGACCGCCGGTTATGCAGGCGCGGCAGCGGCATTCACCATCATCCCCCGCCGCGCGTTGGGCGCCACCGACCAACCTGCGCCCAGCGACGAACTAACCAAGGCTATAATTGGCGTCGGCGGCATGGGCCGCGGGCATCTCGGCTACGGCGGTTCGCGTCTTCTGGCCGTTTGTGACGTGGACGAAAAGCATCTGGAACAAGCGTTGGGGGGCGCAGACGATGATGTCAAAGGGTATAAAGACTTCCGAGAAGTGCTGGATCGGCCGGACATCGACATCGTGCACATCCCCACGCCGCCGCATTGGCATGCGCTCATTTCCATCGCCGCCGCCGAAGCGGGGAAAGACATTTGGTGCGAAAAGCCGATGACCCGCACCATCGGCGAAGGCAAGAAAGTCGTCGAAGCGGTGCAGCGCAACGGCCGCATCTTTCGCATCAACACCTGGTTCCGTTTTCAAGACAACTTTTATGGTTTTGATACGCCTGTCAAGCCAATTAAAAAAGTCGTACAAAACGGATTGCTGGGCTGGCCGCTGAAAGTCACGGTCAACGGCCACACCGGCTTCGATTGGAAATTTCAATGGAGCGGCAGGACCGATCTCACGCCCCAACCGGTTCCCGCCGAGTTGGATTATGATTTCTGGCTGGGACCGGCGCCTTACAAACCCTACCATCCCCATCGCGTGCATGGCACGTTTCGCGGGTATTGGGATTACGACGGCGGCGGACTCGGCGACATGGGCCAGCACTACCTCGATCCCGTGCAATATATCCTTGACAAGGACGATACCAGCCCCATCGAAGTCGAAGTCGACGCGCCGCAGCAGCATCCGGACGCCGTCGGCTCATGGCGGCGCATCACGTTGCGTTACGCCGATGGCTGCGAAATTATTCTGGACGGTGAAAATAAAGATAAGGACGCGCCCTTCATCGAGGGGCCGGAGGGGAAGTTGTTCAAAAAAATGAAATCCGATATTCCGAACCTGGAAGAAAAACTGAAGGAACTTCCCGATCCGGAGCCGCAGTTGACCGATTTCAGCGAAGCCGTGCGCACGCGGCAGAAATTCGCGCTGGACGAAGTGAAAGCCTTTCGCTCCGCCACGTTGGTCAATTTGGGCGCCATCGCGGTGCGCCTGGGCCGGAATCTCCGCTTCGATCCCGTAACATTGCAGTGCATCGACGACGAGACCGCCAACCGGCTGATCGATCAACCCATGCGCGCGCCCTGGCATCTTTAGAAATAAGAACATACGGTTTCCGAACCGTTGGGAGAATACCACATGAAACAGAAAACCAAACGCCTCACCATCCTCTCTTTATTCATCGCCGCGTGGGCGTGGATTCCGGCGGTCCATGCGGCATCGTTGATCGAGCTCGTCGCCAAAATGCCGGCGCAGAGCGTCGATGAATTCAACGCCATCCACGCGGAAATCGTTCAACTCGGGGAGGAACGAATCGCGGGCCTCTGCCGCCTGCTTTTCCCGCCCGGCAGCGGCGACGATGCGAAAATCCGTTTCGCCGTCAGCGGAGTGGCAAAATATGCAAGCCGCAACAGCGCGAACATGGATCGAAAAACGGTTTGTCGCGCATTTCTCCGCGCATTGGAAAACGCAGACGATGTTGAAGTGAAAGCATTTCTGATGCGGCAAATTCAGGTCGTGGGAAAAGAGGAAGCCGTCGCCCCGTTGAGCCGCTATCTGAGTTGTGAAATTCTCTGCGAACCCGCCGCGCAGGCGCTGCTGGCCATTCAAACCGCCAACGCCGCCGAAGCTCTACTGCAAGCCTTGCCGCAATCCGACGGCTCGCGTCGAATAACAATTATAAAAGCGCTGGGCGATCTGCAATGCAAAGCCGCGGTCAAGGAAATTCTGCCTTTTGCCGAATCGGATGACGAAACCACACGGTGCGTGGCGTTGTATGCATTGGCCAACATCGGCGATCCGTCCTGCGCGGAGGTATTGGCGCAAGCGGCGGAAGCAAACACACCTTACCAACGCGCGCAAGCCACTTCGTATTATCTATTGTTTGCGAACCAATTGGCCGAAAACGGTGAAACCAGTCTATGCAGCCAAATCTGCCGCAAACTGATCGAGACGCGCACGGACGAAAGCGAAGCCAACGTGCAAAGCGCCGCCTTGCGTACTCTTCTTGGCTGCGAAGGAGAAAACGCTCTGCAGGATTTACTCGCCGCAACCAAAAGCGTGAATCAGGAAGTGCAGGCAGCCGCGCTGGCGCTGGCGGCTCAACTTCCCAGTGAAGAAATGACGAAAAAATGGATCGCCCTTTCTCAAATCCCAGCGTCGAAAATCGCGGAGGCGGCGCATGCGGTGGAAGAAGGATTTACATCCCTTTTCAACGGCAACAATCTGACCGGTTGGATCGGCGACGTAAAGGGTTATGTGATTGAAGACGGCGCTATCGTCTGCAAACCCGGTGGGAATTTATATACGGAAAAAGAATACGATAATTTCATCATCCGTTTCGAATTCAAACTCACCCCCGGCGCGAACAACGGGTTGGGGATCCGCACGCCGACGAAAGGCGACGCCGCTTATGTCGGCATGGAATTGCAAATCATCGACAACACGGCGGACATTTATAAAAATATTCAGCCGTGGCAGAAACATGGCTCCATTTATGGCATCGTTCCCGCGAAAACGGGATTTCTGAAACCGGTCGGGGAGTGGAATGATGAAGAAGTGATCGCCGACGGACCGCATATCACGATCAATTTGAACGGTGAAACCATTGTCGATACGAATCTCGATGAATCCAAACCGATCGACAACCACGACCATCCGGGCATGAAAAACACCAGCGGCCACATCGGTTTTCTCGGCCACGGCTCGCGTGTGGAATTTCGGAATATTCGTATCAAGGAACTCCATTAAGATTTTTCGAATCGTACAAATATAAAAAATAGGAAATTAAAAAAGGGGCTACCGTCAAGGTTGCCCCTGCATTTATGAATTTCACTAAAACCGAAACGGTTACTATACCCATGAACACACTCATTCAACTCGGTCTCGTTTCCTTCATTTTCGCCTCCCAAACCACGGATTTTCATGCGCCTCTCTCCCCCACGCCAGATCGTCAGGGCGCAACTCTCTATGTTTCCAAACTGGGCGATCATTCCGACGGTTCGTCATGGGCGAAGGCATTTCAGACGATTCAATCCGCCCTCGACGCCGTTCCCGACGATCAAGGCGGGCATTGCATTATCGTTCGGCCGGACGTGTACATGGAAGCAATGCTTTCTCCCGCGTTCCGCGGCGCGAAAGGCGCTTACAACCAACTGATCGGCGACGTGGATGGGAGTTTGGGCTCCGGCGGGAGCGGCCAGGCGGTGATCGATTCCGGCGATCCCGTCAGAGGATTCAAGAGTTACGACTGGTGGGGGCCCATCCGCGCCACCCAGCAGGGCTGGTCGGCGGAGCATACGGATCCGACGTTTTCCGCCATCATCTGGGACCGCTGGATATTACGCAATCTGTACGTGACCGGCGGCGACGGCGGCCTGTTTTGGGATTGCACCAATCGCATCGAGCCGTTCACCATCATTGTGGAAGACTGCACCAGTATCGGACGCGCCTTCGGCGGCGGGGTGGCGAGCTGCCTTTCCCGCACAGACGAGCCGATCGTATTTCGTCGCTGCGCGCTTTGGGCGCTGGATTGGTGGGGAGACACCGCCGGAGCGTATGTTCGCATTGAAAATCCGGCCATGCCGGATCGTCCTGACGTCTTCTTCGAGGACTGCACGATGGTCAGCCCGCAGTGCGCTCTCAAAGGCGGGAATTACGGATTTCATACGTATATGCGAATTCAACTTGACCGCTGCCGGCTGATCGCGCTCAATTTTTCCCAGCCGCAGGGCACACCGACCGACGGCATCGTGCAAAGCGTGCAGAATGGGAAATACCTGCGCGTCGATTTCAACGACAGCACGCTGATGGGATACAAAGTATTCGGCGTCAAGGTGGATCAAGACAGCGCCAAGGATATTCAATATACGACAAAAGGAGCAGCACAGGCCTACGTGCAATTCACGCAGGATGTCCCCGCGGGTTTTCATCGTCTGGGGCATTGGCCGAGCGACATTTTTGCGACTCTCCTGCCGCCCGCTCCCTCGGCGAACCAATCCAATCGGAACGACATCCATCTTATTCAAAAAGACTTGTGTGAAATTACACCGATTGTATGGAAGAAACGGCTCTGTCACCTGCACTGCGTGCGCCCGTCGTCAGGCGGAATCAAGGCAGATTATTTTCTGCGTTTGATCGATGCGGAAACCGGCGAAGAATTGGCAACGTTCGCCGAGGGCTATAGCCTCGCCTGCGCGTTGGTTCATGAAAATACCTTGTATGCCTTCGCTTCCCGTTTCGAGAACAACGATTGGAACGACGTCACGATGTTCAAATCCACCGATCTGAACCATTGGGAATCGAAGGTGGTGATTCGGCAGGAACACGAGCATCTCTTCAATAGTTCCGTCTGTGCGGGAGAGAACGGATTTGTCATGGCGTACGAATCCAACGACGGCGCGTATCCCCCATTTACGACGAAATTCGCTGTTTCGAACGACCTGGAACATTGGACCCAATTGCCGGACGCGATGTTCGGCGCGAATCGCTACACCGCCTGTCCCTGCATTCGTTACGTCGACGGGTATTATTACGTGCTGTATCTCGAGCATCGCTCGCCCCGCCACTTTTTTGAAACTTTCATCACGCGTTCACGCGATCTGAAAACCTGGGAACGCAGCGCCGCCAATCCGGTTCTTTCCCCACGAGACATTGATGACGGAATCAATGCCTCCGATCCCGAATTGATTGAATTTCAAGGGAAAACGTACATTTATTATGCCGTCGGCGATCAGCTGACGTGGATGAACGTCAAGCGCGCCATTTATCCGGGACCGCTCCAGCAATTTCTTGAATCGTGGTATACGACGCCCGCTATCCGCGATTGCGGCGATTATGCCGGATTTCAACAAAGGAAACAATAAAAACACGTTTTCTCCTCAGAAAAACGAATCCGATTTTCAATTCTCCTTCTCTACGAATCCAGATCAAACAATTCGTGTGGAACGCCGCTTTTTTGCGGCGCGGCCAGTCCGATATGCGCATAGGCGGCGGGAGTCAACATGCGGCCGCTGGGAGTGCGGTTGAGTAGGCCTTCCTGAATCAGAAACGGCTCGTACACCTCTTCCAGCGTGCCTTCGTCCTCGCCCAGCGCCACCGCGATGGTGCGCAAACCGACCGGGCCGCCGCCGAATTTCACGGCGATAGTGGTCAGTATCTGGCGATCCATTTGATCGAGGCCGCGATGGTCGATTTCGAGCAGCTCGAGCGCTTCCTGCGCGACGCTTTTGGTGATTTTTCCATCCGAGCGCACCTGGGCATAATCGCGCACACGGCGTAACAGGCGATTGGCCACGCGGGGGGTGCGGCGCGAACGATGCGCGAGTTCTTCCACGCCCTCCGGATCGAAGGGAATTTTCAAAATCCGCGCGGACCGGTTCAAAATGAGTTTGATATCCTCCGGTTCGTAAAAATTGAGCCGGCACTGGATGCCGAATCGATCCCGCATGGGGCCGGTCAACATGCCGGAGCGGGTAGTGGCGCCGACCAGCGTGAATCTGGGAATATCGATCTTGACCGATTTCGCGTGGGGACCTTCGCCGATCAAAATGTCAAAGAAAAAATCCTCCATCGCGGGATAGAGGCATTCCTCCACCACGCGATTGAGACGGTGGATTTCGTCGATGAAGAGCACGTCGCCTTCCTTCATTTCCGTCAACAGCCCGGCCAGGTCGGCTTTGCGTTCGATGACCGGGCCGGAGGTGGTGCGGATGTAGACACCCATTTCGTTGGCGATGATGTGAGCCAGCGTGGTTTTGCCGAGGCCGGGCGGGCCGGATAGCAGGACGTGATCGAGGGCTTCGTTGCGCTTCTTGGCCGCTTCGATGCAGATGGCGAGTTTGATTTTCACCTCGTTCTGTCCGATGTAGCCGGCCATGGTTTCGGGGCGGATGGATTCCGCGATGATTTCGTCTTCCGCAGTGACAGCGGTCGTGATGATTCTCTTTTCCATATCCTTACCAGCATCGTGGTATTGCAATCCAACTTGGTTGTGTCATTATATCAGGCGATTATTATCTTCCGAGGGGAAGAAAATCAAACGGTTTCTTACCGCCTCATGATAAACTGACCGGCTCCTTCAAACCGGTTATGGTGAATGGTTTCATGTTTCATTAACGATTCTTGATTTGAATAATCCGGATCAGAGCGCGAGGTTGGCGCATGCTTCCCTATTCTACAAATGCGGCTGCGTTCACAATGAATTTCTGAGAGAATAGAGAGATTTTGCATTATCAATAAACAGAATTCCAAAACGTAAACGATTGGCAACCTATTCAATTGTTCGCTTTTCTCCTTTGCAGTATACTAATCGTACATCCCCGAAAGGATGCGTATATGGATTGGCAATAATCAAAAACGAGAATGCGAATTTGAGTTTTATACAATAATAAACTGAAGGAGTTTGTACGATGTCCTTAATCGCTGAAGTGACTGAGCAGGGAGTTTTGCGCGTAAAATCGCCAGCGTTGAAACCGGGAGATGAAATCGTCTTGCAAACATGCGATGGAGGTGTGCGCAATGCCGGCAAAGGCCGATGGTCAGACATTGAAAAAGTATTGAAGCGGATCGATAAACTTGATTTTCCTCGACGCACACATGAAGAGATCCTCCGTGATCTTCACGAGTTACGAGGATAAGAGGATGAAACAAGCCTATGTAGATTCCTCCGTATGGATTACCATGGCCGAGGGTATTGCGCAATATCAAGAAATCGTGAGACACGCATTGCAGCAGTTGGAAGCAGATGGTTGGCAATTATGCCTCTCCGATCTGGTTGTTCTTGAAGTCAAACTCAAACCTTATCGTCAAGAACGTTACGATCTGATTGCTGAATACGATTTATTATTTTTTGAGACTGCTATCTTTTCACCATTTGACTCTGTTTTTCATGATGCGCTTGAATATGCGAAGACGAATGGTCTCAAAACAATGGACGCAATCCACATTGCCTTTGCCGTCAACTACAAATGCGAACTTTTCGTCACCACCGATCAGGACTTTCACACTCTTAAAAGTCTCCCTCTCCACATGATTGATTTGAGCCAGGCAATCCCATAACTGATTTTTCACCATAAACAAGCCAATTATCCCACCTTCTATTATTCTCCCTCATTTTCTCATATCGTAAATCCGCCATCACATTTGAATCGGAGAGGGAATCGAAATAGGATACATCTTATCGAAAAACGTAAGGAATCGACAGGTTTGAGATTGATGAATAAAGCGACATTGAATCACGATGATTATTCCCCGATGATGCAGCAGTACCTTGCCATGAAAGAGCAGTGCGGCGATGCGATTCTGTTTTTCCGCTGCGGGGATTTTTATGAGATGTTCATGGACGACGCGATCAAGGCGGCGGAGGAATTGGATATCGCTCTCACTAAAAAAGCCGTCGGGAAGGGGCAGACGGCGCCGCTGGCGGGGATTCCCTATCACGCGGTGCAGAATTACCTTTATCGTTTAACGCGCAAAGGGTATCGCGTGGCGGTCTGCGAACAGACCGAACTGCCGCAGAAGGGCAAGAAAATCGTCAATCGCGAATTGGTGCGGACGATTTCACCGGGCACCATCATCGATGCGGACGTGATCGACGGCAAGGAAAACAATTACCTGGCCGCCTTGCACAACGGCGACTTGAGCGGCTGGGGACTGGCCTGTGTGGACGTGACGACGGGCGAGTTTCGCGCGACGTGGGCAAACGGCATGGAAGGATGGCACACCATCCTGGCCGAATTGGGGACTCTCAATCCCAGCGAAATTTTGGTGGAGGAAGCTTCCGCCGGCGACGAGGATTTGGTGAAACAATTGAAAAGCCAGGCGGACTGCATGGTCACCGGCCTTCCCCGCGATTCGTTCCTGCCCGGGAATTTTGAACGATACGGCGTCGAGGAATTCCGCAGTGCGCAACTCAAGCCAAACGGCGGCGAAGCCGAACTCACGCGCGCGGCGGCGGCGGCGATCCTTGCCTATTTAAACGAAAATCAAAAATCGACGCTGGACTATATGAAAACGCTGGAGATCTATCAGCGCGAGTCTTTCCTCGTCATCGATAAAAACACCGAACGCCATCTCGAACTGCTCGCCAGCGCGGGGGAGCGGGGGAAAAAGTTTTCACTGCTGGGCGTGTTGGATCTCACCGTCACGGCGATGGGCGGTCGGCTGTTGCGGCAGTGGATTTTACGACCATTGACGGACGTACAAAAAATCATCGACCGCCAATCGATGGTTCAACTTCTCCATCAACAACCAAACCTGCGCGACGAATTGCGCAAGACGCTGCGGTCGGTGCACGATCTGGAGCGTCTGCTGGGACGAGTCACGTTCGGCAACGCCAACGCGCGGGATCTGACGGCGCTTCGCGCTTCGCTCGAACAGCTGCCGGGATTGAATCAATGGCTCGACGAAGCCGGCGACATCGGCCTGATTCGCCACGCGCTTCATCGCGAAGAGGATCCGGACGCGCCGACGGACGCGGTTTCTCCAACCGAGGAATTGATCGATTCGGTTATGGAAGTGCGGGAATTGTTAACGGCGGCTTTGCTCGACGATCCGCCGCTGACCGTGCGGGAAGGCGGGATGATTCGCGACGGGTACGACGAAGAACTCGACGAATTGCGTTCGATGAGCAAGGACGGCCGAGGCTACATCGCGCGTTTGCAGGAACAAGAGCGGGAAAAAACCGGGATTCCGTCGTTGCGGGTATCCTACAATCGCGTATTCGGGTATTACATCGAAATCACCAACATCCATAAGAACAAAGCGCCAGAGCATTATATTCGCAAACAGACGCTGGCCAACGCGGAGCGGTTCATCACGCCCGAACTGAAGGAATTCGAGGCCAAGGTTCTCCATGCGGAAGATCGAATCAAGGAAATCGAATATAAACTGCTGCAAAACCTGCTCGAGGCGGTGCGCGGGTACGGTCCGCGATTGAAAACCACGGCGCGCATGATTGCGCGGCTGGACGTGTTTCAAAGCCTGGCGGAAGCGGCGTCGCGCAACGGGTATTGCCGCCCGCAAGTCCATCGCGGCGGAGAAATCGAGATCAAGGAAGGACGGCATCCGGTGCTCGAACGCGCCGCCGTGGTCGATCACTTCGTCCCCAACGACTGCCGGCTCGATCAGGAGAAGGAACAGATTCTGCTCATCACCGGGCCGAACATGGCGGGGAAATCCACGTACATTCGTCAAATCGCATTAATCGTGTTGATGGCGCAGATGGGGTCGTTTACGCCGGCGCAATCGGCGTCGATCGGCGTCATCGACCGTCTCTTCAGCCGCATCGGGGCGTCGGACGATCTGGCTCGCGGCCGTTCGACGTTTATGGTGGAAATGAGCGAGGCGGCGCACATCCTGACGAACGCCACGCCGCGCAGCCTGGTCATTCTCGATGAGATCGGGCGCGGCACCAGCACCTTCGACGGCGTCTCGCTGGCCTGGGCGATCATCGAATATCTGCACGGACTGCGCGCGAAAGGCGTGAAGACCTTGTTCGCCACTCATTACCACGAATTGGCGTCGTTGGCCGAAACGCACAAACGCGTCGCGAATTATCACGTCCAAATCGCGGAAGAAGGCGACGGGATTCGATTTTTGTACCGCATTGCGCCCGGCCATACCGACCATTCCTACGGCATTCACGTGGCCGATCTGGCGGGCGTGCCGAAACGGGTGATTCATCGCGCGCGCAAGATGCTCAAACGGTTGGAGCGCGGCGAACACCTGGCGTTGCAGGCCGCCGGCGAGGAGAACAAGTATCAGATTTCCCTGTTCTCCATGCTGGAAGAGCCTCTGCGCGCCCGTTTGAGCGACATCGACATGGATACGTTATCGCCGAAGGATGCGTGGCATATCCTGCACGAATTGACGGAGGAAGCGAAACGTGGTTGAGCAGACCTATAAAAACGTATACGCGAGATCATGAAACAAAAACCATTGTCACTATTCGCTTTACTCTTGTTAAATTATATATTGTATAATGAATTGAAGATATCCTCGCGATCCCGAATTCAGAGTGGAATGCGTGTGGATCGATTGCAGAATTACACGAAGCGCATCCCTCCATAATTTATCTGTGATTTCGTCCTGCATTTCACGCACTTCCATTAATCCATCGACCAGATTTTGCACGCGTGGATCATCACAGATTTTGTCATAAAGTAAAACACTCAACGCATCCCTGCATAAACTGTCATCAATCGATTCATCGCGCCGATATCCCCGTACTAAAATAAACTCAATATTTTGCAAGAGATCCAAATGATCTTCTGTCATTTTTTTAAATAATTTATTCGAATTGCCGCCCGATCCCGTCGATTTTCGCTTTTGCGCCTTCTTTTTTTGATCTCTTCTCTTTTCAGATTGTATTGACATGATAGGATACTCTCAAGGATTGATTTTCTGGTGTAAATAATAAAGACAGCATGCTTGTCTGACGTCTTCGACGTTTTCATTGTGCATTGAAAGAAAAATATTAAAAGCCATCATGGATAAATGCAAGGCATGTAGCGAATTTTGTGTCAGCAAGATAATTTAGCCCTATACTATGAACACTCGCCAACGTTTCTCCTTTTACCTCAAAGGTTATTCCCAGGGACGTCTCTCTCCCCCGCATCGAATCGAAATTCGCGGACGATACGATCGCGTTATGGCGTTCACAAGGCCATCTCGACCATCGTTCTCCGGAAGAGTTTTTCGAACTCGATTTGCACGAGTCAACGCCAGTGCAAATGCGAAAATTCGATCCGCCGGACGATCCACGTACGATCTGGCCGCGCACTGAACGTTGGTACGACGCGAGCGATCCTCGCCGCTTGCCTGAAAATTGGATAGATTGGTGTAACCAGGCAAAGCAACGAAATCATTTGTTGAGTATCGAGCCTTGCATGAGGGAATGTTGCAGGTGCTGGGCGTGCGCAGGTTCGCGAGTTTCGCGCCGGTCATGTTGCTGCTGAAAGAGGAACCGAAAACCGTCGAACGAGTGTTGGACGTGTATACTTCTTATCTCGAAGAACTCATCGATCGGGTTTGCCGCGATGTGATTTCTGATTATGCGGTTTTTTATGAGCCGATTGCGTCCAATCATGCGCCGGTGATCTCGCCGCAGATGGCTCGGCGTTTTCTTCAACCTTGCTATCGTCGCGTTTGTGAACGGCTTTCACCCATTTCCGATCCGCGACGCGTACAATTCGCGTCGCGGATCGGGATTCGGCCCCTCGCAGTCGTGGATCATCAATTTGGAATATCCCGCCGGCCATCCGCGCGCGGGGAAATACATTTCCTACGATTTGAGCAATGGATTGTATAGCGGCGGCATTATTCGCTACGGCCCGTAAATAATGGCGAGGATGGCAATTGTTTAGCGCCGTTTCTGCATATACGCCATTCGTTTATCGTCCGAACCGGCATTCTGTTCCGCCTTGTCCGGCTTGAAATTTTCATAACCGGTCTCTTCCGGTGGGCGCGTCAAATACGGAAACTTCTCGTCTACTTTTGTCATTTGTTCCTGCATCTTGCCGGTAAATTTTTCAAAATCGGCCTTATACGAGAGCGGACTTTCCAATTTGAACGTGATCCCCATCGAATGCAACGCCTGTTGCAGCTGCCCGCTTTTTTTCATATTGCTGATGTTGATCAAAATCTTCGCCTGCTCGTCGAGCGGAAGCGGCGTCAGGTCGTTGATGCCGCGCCGTAGCATCGTGGGGATGGTAACCGGCAGTAAATCCGATGCAATCGCCTCTTTCCAATATTCCAAATAATGATTCTGCGCCTCGAACATCGCAATTTTCCACGGTTCCAGATCGTAATCCTCCCACGATTCAATCGCTTCATTTTCAATAGAGGAAAAGGAATCGGATTCGTTCAATGTCAACATGACCATCTGCGTATTCGGATTTTTTCGCCAAAATTCGACCGCCAAACGGATCGATCGATTTTGAATGATTCCCATATTTTTTTCCTGGAGGATTTTTCGCTCTCGCAACGAGGGGATAATGCCCACGAATCCGACAAATCCACGGTAATATTTGGAACGTTTGTCTTCACTGAATAATTTGTCGGTTACTTTTTTAATAGCGGCCTTGATTCGATTTTGATCGACGTCGACGGTAATGATATCCACCACCGGTGAATATTGCAGCAGCGAAAGGATAAAATCCTGGTCGATTTCCGCGATGATGGGAATCACGACTGTTTTCACTGTCTGTTGTTCGATCAATTTGAAGAATCGTTCATAAAATTTATTTTCAGGATCGCAGCGAAGCACGATCAAATTCGGCTTTTGTGTTTGGATAATCGTAATCGCATCCTGAAACGTGTCTTCGGTGTACACCTGCACACCTTGAATCTCTTCCAACACGGTTTTAATTTTGTTTTTCAGTCGAAAATCCGAATCAACGATCAAACAACGAAGCCGCATCAACACATCCTTCTTCCAATAGATTTCAATCCATTAATGATCATGGGGAGGAAAAATGCATGCCGAAGTTATGAAAATGTGGGATGGGTCACATTGTTCGACCCATCGTTTTCCATTATAAACGCAGAATAAATTCAGCATATCCAACCCAACATAAATCCAATCAATACTTTGATTATAGCACCATCAACGCCTCATGACCAAGTCAAATCGTTTTACGGAACGGAGAAAATGATTTCCTGTCCTGAGTTGACGTCCATTTCCAATAGATCGCCGATCCGCTTCCATTCGTTCTCCGCGATTCCTGACACAATAAAATCGTCGGAATCAAACGGATTCGCCAAACGAAGCCTACCTCCTTTTTCGGAACGAATTCTGATTTCTTTAACCTTATTTTCCACCCGCGCCGCCGAGATCAAAAATGCGCCGTCACGAATCCACGGATACGCACGATCACGCAAAAAAACCCGATCCGGACTATAGCGCCAATGCAAATAGAAATGATGCGCAAGCCAGGCGGATGTGGTCGTGTTTTTCGCCCAGCGCGCCCCATTCTTCCAAAAATTGCAATAGCTATCCAACATTTCTATTTTTAATTTATCGCTATCCAGAATACACCTTTCCCCATCAGCTCGATCACATACTTTTCCATCCAATCCCCGCATCACCGCCTCATACCACCACCGCAACGAGCCGATGATCCCGGTCTCGTGAATCCGATCCATCGTTCCCGTTTCCACCCCGCCGGTCCACAGCGGCGTCAAGGTCGTGAGTCGGAGATTCCTTGCCCGCTCCCATTGCTGTCCAGGATATTTTGTTCAAAAAAAACGCCGGAACATTGTTTGACGCCATAATACGTGAATGTGCTTATCCTGTCCGGAGTATATTTGAAATTGTGACAACGAAATTTCTATTCTGTGAAAAAAAATATTTATCCGATGAAGAAAACATCCATGCAAATGCAATAAGGGTACTATTCGCTCACTCGGATACGATTTTTTGAAATATTATAGTAAACTACAGATCATATTTTAAACAGAAATGGTCTTCCCATACTATTTTTACCAACCGACAATTCAATCGGAAACGCTCCGTCAAACCGGCAAGACCTTTCCTATAGTAATAATCCCCTGTAACATCGAATGGCGGCCTGATTTCTGTGGAAAGCGAATGATGTTTCGCAAGCGCAAGGAATGCCGCCGCATATTTATTAAAAACAAGAATAACACACAATGAAAACGAGACTTCAGCCTCTGCAAGCCGTGGAACGTTCCTCAAAGGTTCCCAAAATCATCATTTTTTTCACCATCCTCCTATTTTTCCTGGATGTGGGTTTCCGTTTTGTCATGCCGGACGGGAAAGCGGAGGATTTGCCGATTCATCCCGCCGAATTTGCGGATTTGTACGAACCGGGCGCTTATGAATCATTGAAACCGAATCTAAACCTCGAGATTCTCGTGGATCCCGACGGAACCCCATTTCCCGTCGAAACCAACTCTTTCGGCATGAGAATGCGTGAGGTTTCCGTTGAAAAAGCGCCGCAAACGGCGCGCGTGGCCGTGATGGGAGATTCCGCCGCGTTTGGGTGGCTGCTGCCGCAAGAGCAATCGTTTGCGGCCGTATTGCAGAAAATTCTCGATGAAGAAAAGCCAGCTCACTATGAAGTGTTGAATTTTGCCGCGCCGGGATACACCTCGTTTCACGGATTGAAGCAATACGAACGCATGGTGCACAATTTCCGGCCGGAGGTGTTGGTTCTTGCGTTCGGCCTGTACGATTCCTTCGAATCGCGGGTGGCGGAAAGCGAATTGTATTCCCTGCTGGAACGCCACCATATGACGGAACGGATCACGGGAATCCCGCGACTATGGCACGATTATAGCACCATCGGCCAGTGGGTGATTTCGCAACGGTGGCAGAAAGGCATGGAGGAGGTCATACAATTCTATCAGGAACGGAAAGCCGGGCAGGTATGGAAAAAAAAGGTGACGTTGGAAGAATACACACACAACTTGCAGGCAATCATCCAGCACCAACGGTCCCAGCAAGGCCAAGCCATCCTCGTCAATCTGAATTTGCATAATTTTTATGGTTATGACGAACTGGGGAAACTCGCGGAGCAACTCGACGCGCCATTGATCGATATCCGCACCCTGTTCGATCAACTGGGCGGCATCGATGAGCGAAAAAATGCCATGAAACTGGGCCTGGAGTTCCCCGGCACAAACGAAAAACAGAATTCAAAAGGCTTTCATTTCACGTTCCGCGTCTACGTTCCCGCTTCCGTGGTTATGACCAATCCCATTTTTATTGTCGGCAATCATACCGCTTTGGGCAATACTACTCCCAATCAGGTCAGAATGTACGACGACGGCACGCACGGCGACGAACGGGCGGGAGACCGCGTCTGGTCGCTGAAAATCTCGACGGAGCGCGCGGAGCCGATGGAGTTTACTTTCACCACCGGCGGGCAGCCGGGGCAATGGCCGGAAACGGCAAACGGAATCGACAACATGGAGAAAAACCGCCTGCTCTTTCACCGCATCGATCCGACTCCGTTTCCGGATGGCACGCATTGGACTTCCATCGTCTACATTTATGGTAAAATACCGTTCGAGCATCTCGTGATTTCGGATACCAATCCGTATCCGAGCGCCATGGGGCAAACGCTGGCGGCGAAACGAGCGGCCGCAGCGCTGTTGCATATGACCAAGTAGGGTGAAACATGCTTACCATTCAGGAATTACAAGCGTTAATGACGGATTTGGAATCGGATCGAGTGGAACGGACCAGTTCCACAAAAGACACGGATAAGTTTGCCGAAGCCATTTGCGCATTTGCCAATGATTTGCCAAATCACAAGCAACCCGGATACTTACTCATTGGCGTGGATGATCATGGAAATCCCACTGGATTAAACGCAACGGATCAATTATTACAAAATCTGGGAGCATTGCGTTCGGATGGCAATATTCAACCTTTGCCAGTCTTAACCGTGGATAAGTGTCCTATTCCGGGTAAAAAGGGAGACGTGGCGTACGTAATTGTTGAACCTTCCGATATGCCCCCTGTAAGATATAAAGGAAGAATATGGATTCGAGTCGGACCACGGCGCGCCGTTGCTAGTGAGCAGGAAGAACGAATCCTGATTGAACGAAGAACCGCCTTGGCAAAATCCTTCGATTCACGGCCTTGTTCAGGCGGCAGTCTCAATGATCTCAGTGTGAATTTGTTTACAATTAATTATTTGCCTAATGCCGTTTCACGGGAAATAATCGAAGAAAACAAAAGAGAACTCACGGATCAACTGGCTTCCTTGCGATTTTATGATCATTCAAAAGGCTGCCCTACATTTGCAGGAATATTGCTGTTTGGAATCGATCCTTTGAGTTGGATTCCTGGCGCTTATATCCAATTCGTTCGCTTTTCAGGAACGGAAATAACGGATGAAATTCAAAATGAACATAAATTTTCCGGAGATTTGTTGACTGTGCTGCGAGAATTGGACTCATTTGTATCTCTTCAAATCCAAAGTCGACCGGAAGCGGAAAGCATATTGAGGGAACGACAGGTTTATGATTATCCAAAAGTGGCCATCCGCGAGTTTCTAATGAATGCAGTTATGCATCGCATGTATGAAAATTCAAACACTCCCATACGGTTTTATTGGTTTTCGGATAGGATCGAAATTCAAAGCCCGGGGGGACTTTATGGCGAAGTCACGCCGGAAAATTTTCCCCGGCAAAACGCTTATCGCAATCCGGTTATTGCAGAAGCCATGAAAATTATGGGCTATGTGAATAAATTCGGGCGAGGCGTGCTCTTCGCACAAGAATCATTAGCGAAAAACGGGAATCCTCCCGCTAAATTCACGTTCGAGTCAACTTATTTTCTTGTAACCATTCAGAGGGGACCATGAAAACAATCGTTTTTTTTAATAACAAGGGAGGAGTGGGCAAGACATCACTTGTTTATCACCTTGCCTGGATGTATGCGGAACTGGGATTGCCTGTCGTAGCTGCTGATTTGGATCCCCAATCAAATCTCACGTCAATGTTTTTGGACGAAGACCGATTGTTGGATTTATGGCCGGATGAAGAGCATACCCACACGGTTTTGGGCGCCATTCAACCCATAATGAAGGGAATCGGCGACATTTCAAAACCCCACGTCGAGGAGATTGATAGAAATATTGGATTGGTGGTCGGAGATTTGGGAGTTTCTATGTTTGAAGATGAACTCAGCGCGCAATGGCCGGATTGTCTCGATCGAAAAGAGCGGGCGTTTCGCGTCATTTCCGCGTTTTTTCGCCTGCTTCAATATGCGGGAGAATCGATGGACGCGGAATTGGCATTGATCGATGTCGGCCCCAATTTAGGCGCGATCAACCGAGCGGCCATGATTGCTGCGGATTTTGTGGTGATCCCACTCGCCCCGGACCTCTTTTCCTTGCAGGGATTGAGGAATGTAGGGCCGACGCTCATTCGGTGGAGAGGGGAATGGGAAGAACGTTTAAAAAGGAATCCAGAACCGAATTTACAATTACCGAGAGGAAAAATGAAACCAATTGGGTATATTGTTCATCAACATGCGACGCGTCAGGATCGACCGGTAAAAGCCTATGCCCGCTGGGCGAACCGAATTCCACTTGAATATCGAGAACGGGTGCTGGCATGCGAAGAAGAAAATCCACCCGTCATCGAGAAGGATCCTCATTGTCTTGCCTTGATCAAACATTATCGAAGCCTGATGCCCATGGCGATGGAAGCGCGGAAGCCGATCTTTGCATTGAAACCCGCTGACGGAGCGATCGGAGCGCACGTCAACGCCGTTGCCCAGTGTAAAACCGATTATAAGGATTTGGCGCAGCGAATCCTGGATTGTATCGAATTTGAGTAAAGCCAGAGGATAGTTAGACTATAAACGAAAAGGAGCCCCGGAGGGCCCTGGGGGATCCTACTCGCTGGACTGCCCAACTTTCAGATCCGCTATTATCATAACCCATATTTTTCATCCTGGCAAGCCGGATTGTGAAAAATCGAGGAGAAGAAAACATCGGAATTACCGGCTGCGCCGGGATCATAATTATTGTCACGATGTGCTATCCTTTCCCATTATGCGTATTCCCATCTGTATTCGTGTGTTAATCCTGTTGGTTGCCGCCTCCGTCACGGCGTGCATTCTGTTTCCCGTGGTGTGGTCGGTGGTCACGAACGTCGATTGGCTCGATTACCCGCCGGCCCGGGTATTTCGGCGGGTGTGGATGATATCCGTTTTGGTGGGATTGATTCTATTTCGCAAGCAAATCGAATTGCAGCATCCGGCTTCAGTCGGATTCGGATTGTCAAAAGCCGGATTCTACCATCTGTCAGCCGGTCTCGCGGTAGTTGTTTTTTTTCTTCTGACGTTGGCCAGTTTTTATGGGGCACTCGACGCCTGGAAACTTGATGTGCAATCCCACCGTTTGCCCAAAATGATTTGGCTGGGATTTCTGCGCGGCGCGATCGTGGCCGGAATCGAGGAATATGTGTTTCGTGGATTGCTTTTTGTCTCACTCGCCAAACGGTGGGGATGGGTGCGTTCCGCAATAATGACCAGTATGATTTTCTCCACACTTCATTTTTTAGAGGGGTATGGCATCAAGGAAATTGAAAATCCCGCCGCATGGACAGCGGGATTCGTATTATGTGGGCGAATGTTATCGAATATGGCCGCGGAATTTACCTTGTTTCCCAATGCGTTTGGATTGTTCGTGGTTGGTTTTATTTTGTGTTACGGCGTGGTTCGAACGGGTTCGCTGTGGTATTCGGCGGGATTGCACGGAGGTTGGATTTGGGGCGCAACGGTCATTCACTATATTTGGGATACAACCGGCGTATACGATCGTTTTTTCATCGGAGGCGTCCGATTGTTTGACGGCGTGTTTCCCATTGTCGGAATGCTTGTTATTTTTCCCATCACGCATTTGATTTTGAGATGGAAAGTGCTGAAAACCACAGCGCCGATTGCCCGGGAATCCGGCCAAACGGAAACAAACCGCTCGTATTATGGATAAATCAAATACTTTTCCCGCACGGTTTTGAACCGCTGAATTCCTTCTTCCGTTGTCTTTAATATATCCTGATAATTCGCTCCCTCGATGATCATGGCGCGCAGTTCTTCGTTGCCCCACAATTTGTCCAGGTAGAGATTCGTCTCAAACTGTTTCGGATAAAGAGTTCTCGCAGCGCAGAGAGACGCAATCGTAAAAGCGAGCGGGCGGCATTGGCTGCGATCCGTAATTTGGATGTGCAATCCCTGGCACTTTTTA
Source organism: Candidatus Omnitrophota bacterium (assembly GCA_003598175.1). GTDB lineage: Bacteria > Hinthialibacterota > Hinthialibacteria > Hinthialibacterales > Hinthialibacteraceae > SURF-12. The sequence continues at coordinate 8,003 of QZKN01000029.1, read as the reverse complement.
TCCATGAATTTGGGACGATTGACTTTTCCCGCGATTTTTATGGGGGTAAACGTGGTTGGTTCCACCTTCATGCCGGCCAGCGTATCTTTTGGCAGTTCCTCCAACCACATCTCGCCATCGATAAACGGCGCGCCGACGGTCAGGAAGGGCGACTCCGTGCCGCGGCCTTCGGACAGATTGACGCCTTCGAACAGGCAGGTTCCCGGATAGATCACGGCGGTTTCCAACGTGGGCATGTTGGGCGAAGTGGGCGTCCACGGCAATCCGGTTTCGTCGTACCACATCTCACGTTTATACCCGATCATCGGAATGACGGTCAAATCCGCCCCGAGGGAAAATCCGGCATACGATTCCTGATTGAACAACTTCGCCAATTCGCCCACGGTCATGCCATAACGGATGGGAAGTGGAATGGCGCTGACGAAGCTGCAATACACCGGATTGGTGATCGCCCCTTCCACGATCGCCGCACTGATCGGATTGGGGCGATCGAGAACGAGAATGGGAATCCCTTCCCGTTTCGCCGCGCTCATGGCGAGAAAAAGATTGGATATGTAGGTATAAAATTTGACTCCCACGTCCTGAATATCATAAATCAATACATCCACCTGTTTCAGCATGTTGGCCGTGGGGGTTCGGAATTCACCATAAAGGCTGTAAAGCGGGATATCGATCATAAAGGGAGGAACGTGGTTCGCTCCATCCTTTATGTTTTGCATAAACGTATTGGAAATGGTTGCTCCATCTTCCACATTCCCCGTAAAGCCGTGTTCGGGGCCAAAAACCGCTGCGACTCTCGCTTGCCCGGACAGGAGATGGAATAGGTGTCGTCCCTGTGCGTCGAGCGACGTATGGTTGGCGATGATTCCGATGCTCTTTCCTTTAATGAGATCGAGGTGATTTTCAAGCAGGTTTTCCAATCCGAGTTTCACTTGAGCGCTCCCTTCCGCCGTAAACAACAGAAATCCGAAAAAAATGCCAATCCCTATAATTGGGAATGCTATGGAACGGTTGCCTGATTTTCCGATCATGTGCGTATTCCTTTTTGCAATCGATTTCATCCGATCTTCTATTTAATCCTATTTTGTGATCCGGAAATAGGAGTCAGTGCGGGAAAAGGAAATGGAAATGGAGTCGGTGATGCAGGCGATGGGGAGTGCGTCCAGGTCGCGGCAGCCGGCGGCGCCGTGATCGGATTTTCATTTTCCTTTTTTTGATTTTCTTTCCCCCGATGCCGTATCAGAAGGATGATTTTTGTCCACGTTTGTGCAATAATCTCATTTTTCAATGCAAAAGTACCGTCTCCTTTTCAAGGTTGATTTGGTTATATGCAAACAAATACGATGTGATTTGCGCCATCCGGCTCGTTGCATTTATGAATAGAACGATCAGCTTACGGTTGTGGATTTGATGGGAAATGACGTCAAGTTAAATTGCCTGACAGTATTGCATTGCCGTAATGGTTTTGGACAGTAATTACCGACAAAAGGAGATGGGTGTATGCGATGCCATCGATTATTTCATCTTGTTTTTTTATCGTCCTTGCTTTTTGAATCCACAATCGCCTTTTCCACATTTCAACCTGAACTCGTCTCGTATTCCCTCTCTCCCCAACAGGTCGCTCCCGGCTCGTTTGTTCACTGTGAATTTCTTTTCAGGAATCGGGGAAATGAGATGACCAAGGCCAATGAAATGGTTTTTCTCCATATAGAATCGAAAAAATCCTGCGCCTCCATTTGCTGTCAACACGATCACAATGCTCCTTATTCGACCACCTATTGGATGCCTGAAACGGAAATGACCGATGGTCCTTTTGCATTACAAATTCCGGAAGATACGCCGGAAGGGGATTATTTCGTTCATGTGGGATTCTGGAATCCGTTGAATGGCGAGCGCAGTCTGGATGTGTATCTTCCCATCAAACTGACGGTCTCGAAACAGGCCATCCCGCCAGTTCTCCCACAAATTACGCCGTTGCCGGAGTCGGAAACCGCCGAACGAGTCGTTAATCTGTTGCGACGATTCCATCAAGAACCATTGGTGCGGTTGGACAGCGATGAAATTCAGTTTCGTCTTCAACCGGAGAGCGGATGTTTTTTAATCAAAAATGCGCGAACCGGAATGATCTGGCAAAGTCCACCGAATGCATCCGGATTCGGCATTGTTTCCGCGACCAACGGAAACGAGCGCGTGCGATTGCCTCTTTCATCAATGCGAATCATGCGGTCGGACAGTCGGCAATGCGTGTTAGCCAACGATTGGAACGGCAGCACGGTTTTGACCGTGACGATTCGAATTGAGCGGAACGGACCTTCATTGGTTTGGGGATGGACCGCAGGCAAAGGATGGCAAATTGATGAAATTGAATTCGATCCGCTGTTGTGGACCACGGAAACACAAGGCGGAGGAGCTATCATTTCGCGACTGATCGGACAATATTTTAAGGCCGACAGCGGCATCGAGTTGACAAACACGTATGGCACGTATGAGGGATGGGGCGGTTTACACATGCCGATGGCGGGAATCCTGCGGGAACACGATTCCGCGCTTCTTTCGTGGAACGAACTCGGCATGACGGCGATCTATCGATCACGATTGGTCTCCGACAAGGCATGGCCGGGGAGGCAAATCGTCTCTGTCGGCCTGCGCAGCAACAGAGCAAACGGTTCTTTTCGTTTGGACCTTGTAAGAGGAAATTCTTACGTCGATCTTGCGAGTGCCTATCGGGAACGAGCGAAAGAAAATGGAACGTTGGTTACGTTAAAACAAAAGGCGCGTCGCTCTCCCCATCTGGATAAACTATTCGGAGCGCCGGAATTCAAGCCGTTCGTGTGTGTACGCAGACAGTCCGTTTCCGCCGAAGGAAAACCGGAGGAAACGGTTCATAACCATTTCACCGAACACGATTGTCTCGCGTTGGCAAAGCATCTTCACGATGACTTGCATATCAAGAAAGCTCTTTTTGTCCTGGCCGGATGGATTCATCGCGGATACGACAACCAGCATCCCGATATCCTTCCCACCGCGCCGGAAATCGGCGGCGATGAAGGAGTGCGCCGTATTTCCAGCAAGATCCAATCGTACAACTGGTTATTCGGATTGCACGATAATTATCAGGATATATACGAGAATTCTCCGTCGTGGGATCCGGCGAAAGTCATGATGGATGCCAACGGCGAACGCATGAAAGGGGGGATATGGGCGGGAGGACAGGCATGGTTGACGGCGTCAAATCACGGGCTTGAATTCGCCAAAATAAACCTGCCGGAGGTTCGGAAAATATTCAATCCCAACGCCTATTTTATCGATACGACTTATGCGACTCCTCTTTATCAATCCTTTGATCCGGTTTTTCCCCTAACGGTGGAAGACGATCTTGCGTATAAGCTGGAATTAAGCCGTTATACAGCCGATCTTTTCGGAATTCACGGCTCGGAAACCGGATTTGAATTCGGCGTGCCGGTTTCTCACTATTTTGAAGGAATCCTGAGCGGTAAGCCATTGATACAGGATTTTCCCGAACCGGGCGCCATGCGAATTCCCTTATTTCCTCTCGTTTTCGGCGACTGTGTCATCCTGTTCTCCCATCAAGGGGATCGCGCCGGTTTGGGTGACGCGCGGTTGATTCTCAACAATTTGGTGTATGGCTCCATGCCGCTTTATGAGATCGCTCCTCGCCGTTATTGGGAAACGGAAATTCCCGAACCGGACTTTTCCGATCCCAACTTCTGTTTTGCTCAGGGCGATGGAGGGTGGGGACGCGGAAAACATGTTGTGGACCGTTTTATTAAAAACACGTACGAATTTCTATCGCCCTTTGCCGAAGGGGTCGCCACGCTGCCCATGACGGATCATCGCTATCTAAAAGACGACCTTTCCGTTGAATATTCGGAATTCGGGGACGAATGGATGGCCATTGTGAATTACGGACCCCAGGATTATGTCTTCGGTAGAACCGCTCTTCCGCCGATGGGTTTTGTCGCCACCGGACCGGATTTTTTGGCGCAGCACTATTATCCGGATTTGAACAAAAATGAAACCTGCCTGATCGTGAAACACGATCGCAAAACGTATTACGGTTTTCGATGATTTTCCATTGCAAACAAGTGAATATTGCCGCGGACTTCTTCCATTTCGTAGAGAATCGAGTTACTGCGTTGTAACCGTGTAACAGCCTGAGTTACTGCTTGTAAGGATTGTTATTTTTGTGTCATGCCGGCGAAAAATGAGGGGAGAACATCCTGTCTGCACGATCCTGGAATGAATGAAAAGGGGAATCAACAATTGTATTTTTTGTGAATGTGAGATTCGATTTCTCAAAATGAAAGCGCAAGTGGTTTCAAGCATATTGTTTTTTGTGAGGTATTTGTTTATAACAATCCATCAGTTCACTGTGAATCTGCTGCAAACGCTCGTATTCCTCAAGAATATCACCCTCGTCGGATTGAAGAAATCGATGATATTGTTGTTCGAGTTCATCTCGTTTTTCCGTTAAATTGCTAAACAAATCGTGCTGATTCAAGTCGAATCGCCTGTCCGTGATCCCCTCGGCGGAGGAGACGATGTGAAACAATTTGTCGAAAGAAGTCCAGTTTATGCCCTGCATGATTTCAACTCCACATGGATTTTAAAAATTCCAATCTGTTAACTGAATAAAAAGCAATAAATGGGCCAACATGGAAAGGATGGAATGAGTTCACGATGCGGCTTGCGCATGAACAGGGAGAGGAATGATTTTTTGCAGGGCAACGCTCAACGTTTGCGGGCGAAGCTCGCCTTTGAGAATCACGGCGTCGACTTTTGTTTTCAAATCGCGCAATTCATCGGGATCGAGGTATTTTCCGGTGATGACAACAATGTGCACGGTATCGGCGCCCCACAATTCCCGGCAGTAGCGGATGACTCGTTCTCCATTGATGTGCGGCATGAGCAAATCGACCAGCAGCAAATCGGGTGGATTTTGAGCCAGGTGAATCATGGCGTGCATGCCGGTAAACGCTTTGGAGACACGAAATTGTCCCTGCGTCTCAAGATATTCGCTCAATAACTCGACGGTATAGGGATCGTCATCCACGACAAGAGCGGTTTTCGGTTTCTCTTCGGATTCCGCGCTTTCGGTTTCTTCGGATAGAGATCGGTTTATGGAGGAAGGAGAAAGAATATCCGATCTCGGTTGAATCTCCGTAAGTTTTTCGGATAGGGGAATAATGAATTTGAATTGCGAGCCTTTCTGGGGTTCGCTTTCCAATTCCACGCGGATTTTCAACAAATCGGCGAGACGCCGAACGATGGCCAAACCCAGCCCCGCGCCTTCATGTCGGCGCGTGAACGAGGCGTCGGCCTGACGAAAGAGTTCGAAAATCTCGTCCCGCTGTTCCGGTTTGATTCCGGGACCACTGTCTGCCACTTTGACCGTGCAAAAATCGTGATCCTTTTGAATATCCACCGTAATGGATCCTTGATTTGTGAACTTGACGGCGTTAGAAACCAATTGCCGGATCATTTCCTGCAATTTACTTTCGTCCGTCACCACGGTTACACCGGGATGAGGATGGGAAAGGCTTAACGTCAGGCCTTTTTCCTCCGCCATGCTTTGATAATCGTTCAGTATATCTTTGATCAACGGAACGATATCGGTTTTTTCATTGAAAACGGCGGAAGCGCCGGCTTCCAGGCGGGATAATTGCAACAATTGATTGATGAGATTGAGCAGCCGTATGGCGTTGCGGTCGATGCGATGGACTGCTTTATGCTGTTTTTCGTTAAGAAGGCCATAAATACCGTCTTCCAGCAACGAGTTGTAGCCGATGATGGCGTTCAGCGGAGTGCGAAGTTCGTGAGAGATGGTCGCCAGAAAAGCCGAGCGAAGCTGCTGGGCTTCTTCGAGTTTCGCGTTTTTCTCTTCCAATTCTTTCGCGTGTAGTTCGGCTTCACGTAGCATGGATACGCGTTCCGTCACATCGCGAAAGATGCCTTGAATCACCGTTTCCTGATCGAGTTGGATGCGAGTCGTGGTGACGTCGATGAAAATTCGATTGCCGTCGCCGCGCAGAAACGGAATCGCCTTGCCAATGAATTTCTCGTCAGAACAAATGCGCCGATAATCCGATTCCGCCGTTTCCGTTTCGTCGCGAGAAAAAAGGGACTCGATGGACATATCGGGAAGATCATTTTCGGAATACGCGAATATTTCGAGCGCTTGCGCATTGAACTCAAGAATTTTTCCTGTTTGGGGTTGAAAAATCAGAACGGCGTCTTTCACCTGTTGCAGGAGAGCGGAATAGCAGTGTTGCGCCAATTCAAGCCGACCGATCATCAAGCGGGCTTTGTCACGTTCGCCTTTTTGAAGTGCTTCTTCGATAGATTGGAGAAAACGCTCGGATGCCATAAGGATTCAATTGCAGTCAGATTTATAATTCAGTATATCGTAAATTAATCCAATTCCAAAATTTTTTTTCGGAGAGAGGAATCACGCTTCCCGGATCACTTCAATCCCATTCAGCGCGGCGAATTGTTCCACGATGCGTTGATGATCGCCGTAAAACGTGACGCGATGCCATCCATGATCCCAACCTTTTAGTAATTTTTGGATGTCACCGTCCAATTCGACGGCCAATTTTGTTCGGCAGGCCTTATCTTCGTCGATATTTTCAACCGTTTTGCCTCGATGCATAACGACAATCTTCTTGTCGGGCCGAAAAATGAGGGTCGTGGTCATTTCACCCAACGGCATGAGAGAGCGGATGGCCGCTCCTTTGCGATCTTCCGAATGGTCGCGAATATCATAAGGATTACTTTTTCCCTTTGAACCATGCACTTTGGTCATCGCGACACAATGGGCATAAATAATTTGGTTCTTCGATACGTCGATCACGGGATCGGAGATGTAACCGGGTTTCTCGATCAGATAATTCATAATCAGCATGGTGATGGTTGAGAACAAATCGCTTTCGCAGGCGCCGATGAGACCGTCATTATTCAATTGGAAGAATCCCAGGCAGGGGTAGGCGAACATGTTCTGGCTGTAAAAAAGTCCCAGACAATCGATGGCAACCGCCTGAGCGCCGTGTTTTCGCAAAAGATTCTGCAATGCGAGATACATGGCGGCGGATTTGATGATCTCTTCTTCCGACGGCTCCACGACTTTGCGGGCTTTGCGAATCCACTGTTTTGCCCATGCCTGCGCCTGCTCCTGATTTGCATGATTGTAAGCTTCGTTTAAAACGTCGGCTTTCAGCACTTCGATTTTCGTTCCATAAAGGTTTTCGAAATCTTCGATTTTGGCGTTGCCCCACAGCCGATCTTTTTCTCTTAGGGTGAAATCCAATATTTTGGAATGTTTCAATTTTTTCATGGCCGCAAAACAACGAGCCGCGTCCGCCACGTCGCGAATGTTGGAGGAGGAAATTCCCACGACTTTCAATCCATTGCGATAAGCGCGGCCGTATTCGCCAAGAAATCGCCCCGTTCCTCCATATAAGTCATCCGCCAAAACCACCGGTCTGCCGGAATCGAGGATGGTTCGCGGGCTGACGAGTCCTTCACCGAGACCGAGAATGAAACAAACATACCCGTCGATATCCCGGTCATTTTCCAGCAGTTGTTTGACCTGCTCTTCGCTTTGAATCGTGACCGGTAGGAATTCGATTTCCGGGCAGGCGTCCTGCAATTGTCGCGTCAGTTCTTTTTTTCTGGCCTCGAAATCGTATCCGATATTCGGCCAGATCGGCGTTTCCGGATTTGAATGGGAATAGACGATTCGGACTTTGGTTTTGACGTTTGGGATCAGTTCATCGCGTGTAAGGGTGGAGAGCGACGAGGCGGCATGAACCGCCGCCGATGCAATCGCGCAGGTGGAACAACCGGCCAGGAACGTTCGGCGGGAAAAAGAATTGAAATCGGATTTTACATTGGTCATGGTTACGCCTCCTCAGTTTGTGGAATGCATTGCACCGTGAACGAACCAGATCGGATTTATATGAAAATTCCTGTCGTCGGGGCGG
>QZKN01000067.1 GCA_003598175.1 Candidatus Omnitrophota bacterium | reverse complement strand
TGTCCGCCGCCGCCGCTGCCGCCGCCGGGACGCCGTTCGGGACGAGGCCGCGCTTCATTGACGGTAATGGATCGGCCCATCATGTCTTTCCCGTTTAGTCCGGCCATGGCTGCTTCCGCCTCTTCCTGGTTTACCATCTCCACGAAGCCGAAGCCTTTCGATTTTCCCGAGTATTTGTCCTTGATAACGGTTGTGCTGTCGACTTCTCCGAACGCTTCAAATTCCTGGCGCAAGTCATCCTCGGTTGCTTGATACGATAATCCGCCTACATACAGTTTCATCTTGCAATCCTTTCTACTTTTTGCATGTCTGAATCAATCGTCGACATAAACGGGAGGATCCGGTCACATATCGTTGCGCCTGTGGACAGGAAAAGAAAAGCCCTTGATTTGTCATCAAGTCTTTTTAGCCCAAATGCCAGGAAGGATACGGAAGATCTCTCTGAGCATGTCTGAACACTCATATAATAGTGGTTTTCATGATAAAAGACAAATAAATAATATCCTTTTTTCGAGTTTTTTGCATCCTGGTCAACTTTCCCGCGTCGATTGGGGGATGGTCCAGGTCGCCGGCGCATGGCCGGCGAGAGTAAGAATGATTCCCCATAACGCGGCGAGATTCATGATGAAAAGGTGTGCAAAAAGAGAGCATGGACGAAACCAGCGTGAGGAGATTTCGCGTTGGATCATGAAAATTCCCGTGAATGCAATGAGAAATACGGCAATTCCCACGGAAACCGTCAGGAACGGCAACCAATCATCTCGCAGAATCCAGGCGCTCCGGAAAAGCAGAACACAATACGCCAATGTAAACCAGCGTAAAAATTTGTGAGAGAAAAACTGCCAGAAACGCAGAGGGGACGCAAGCAGGATCGGAAACAAGACGAGGAATCCGCGAAAGCCGCGCGCGACGATGCGGGAGGTGCGGTGAAACTCTTCCCATGCGACCGTGTGAGGTTTTTCGAATCCCACGCAGTCGGCGTCGTAGAGAACCTGATAGCCCCTTGCGCCGACGCGGGTGGGGATTTCCAAATCATTGGCGATGCGGGGATCGAGTGGCTGCATGATTTCCCTTCTGCAGATCAGCATCGAACCAGCGGCGACGAGAACCGAGCCGAGACGGTTTTCCGAACGTTTGATCCAATTTTCGTATTTCCAATACAGGCCGGTTCCGCGCCCGACGGCGTTCCATTCCTTGTCCTGCGTATAAATCAATTCGCCGGTCACCGCGCCGACGCTTGGATCGGCGAAGTGGCGCGCAGCGTTGCGCAGGGCGTGAGGATGAAGAAGGTTATTGGCGTCGGTGAAGAAGAGGAGTTCTCCCGTCGCTCGCGGCAATAATTCATTGAGCGCCGCATTTTTGCCGGCATGGCGATTCAATACGACGAAATCGAGATCGTGTTGTTGCGCGAGGTATTCGTTCGTGCCATCGGTCGATTGATCCGACGCGATCAGGATTTGCAGCCGCTCTTTCGGGTAATCCAACTGCCGGATGCTTTCGAGTTTGGTGGGCAGTGAAACGCGTTCGTTTCTTGCCGCGAAAAGAATCGTGACGGTGGGCGTGTGATCTTCACGAACGTCGTGGCGCGCCGGTTTTATTTTGGAAAAGAGGTAGAGGATTAATGAGTACCCTCCGTAAATGTAGAGGAGAAGACTTAAGCAGCCCCAAAAAATGATGGTTGCAGGAAAATTCATAAGCATAGGGAACCGGATAAATCACTCATTCGCAAAATATATGACGGCGCTTATCATTTAAATCGCAATCGCTTGTTTTCGCTCCATGTTTTTTTTGTATGACATCCTGCCGCGATGCTCCCCTTCGAAACATCAACGTGTTTGTCGGCGTGAGCGATATGAGACAACCTTGCAGTCATACTATAAAGCACTCCCGCGGGATGTGCGAGTGATGCACATGCCTTTCCTGTTTTATCGGCGCATCTTGTCAAAAAATTATTGCCGTCCTTGACTCTCCCCCAAGGGCAGAGGGTATAGTTGATCACGAGTACAACAAACCTATCTGTCCAAAAGGAAAGGATTCATGTTCAGCATCGGCGAATTTTCGCGCATTACCGGCCTTTCGATCAAAGCGTTGCGGCTGTATCACGAGAAAGGGATTCTGGTTCCGCACCGGATCGATCAACATACGGGATACCGTTATTACAACCATCAAAACGTGGAAAAGGCGCGGGTGATTCAGGAACTCAAAGCGTTGGAATTCAGCCTCGCCGAAATTCAGAACATGCTTGAACACGTTTCGGAGGAAGCCGAAATCATCGAGGCGCTGGAAAATCAGAAAGACTTATTATCCGTTAAAATTGAAAATTATACGAAGATCGTCAACACGCTGGATTCCATCATTACGAATGAAAAGGAGATGCAAAAGATGAGTCAACAACAAACGTTTGAAGTCGTGGAGAAACTGGTGGAGGATCAATTGATTGCCGGGATTCGCTTTAAAGGCAAATACTGCGACTGCGGCAAAGCGATTGGCAAAATCTGCCGCAGTATGGGCCGCTACATGTGCGGCAAACCGTTCAACTTATATTATGACGCGGAATATAAGGAAGACGATGCGGATATTGAATCCTGCATTCCCGTCAAGCAATCAAAGCCGGTGGAAGGAATTGATATCAGGACCTTGCCGGGTGGAAAATGCATCAGCTTGATTCATAAGGGGCCGTATGAGGAATTGGGACGGTCGTATGAAAAGATTATCGCGTATGCGAAAGAGAAGGACTTGAAATTGAAAACGCCGTCGCGCGAAATCTATTTGAAGGGGCCGGGAATGATCTTTCGCGGCAATCCGAAAAAGTATTTGACCGAAATTCAGATGATGATTGATGAATGATTTTACCCCGCTGTTAGATGCCAAAGCCGAAAGCCCATGCTTTTTAACTACAGAGGGCATGATTTCGGTTTGCCGCCGGAAATATCCGTCCGTGGAGGAGAATCTGCACCGCGATCAGTTCGAAAGGGACCCAATCCGGTCCTAGTCCGTTGTCGGCCATGATTTTGAACGAATAAAGAAAAGCCAGGAAAGTCGTTCAAGAATTGCATCGGCAGGAAGCGACATTTTGCAATGAACCATTCATTGTCAGGAATCGAGTTTCGTCATCAATGTCAATCATGGAGGAAAAAGTGAAAAATGAAAAGAGGGGCGGATAAGAGAAGCCAGGCAGTCTCGGCTCAAATAGCGTATTGACAATGTCCTGACATGCGTGATATCCTTTGAAGCGTATCGAGGAGGATTTATGCAAAATGTCTCAGTTCCATTTAAAAGAAAATTCCGTGGAGTTGCGTGATATTAAAATCAGCATCCGCGCGCACAAAGACCAACGTGATCTGATTGACTCCGCGGCGCAGCGCCTTGGTAAATCCCGTTCTGATTTTATGCTGGAAACCGCTTGCCGTGAAGCGGAGTCTATCCTCACCGATCAGCGGGTGTTTGTCATGAATAAAAAGGAATGGAATGCGTTTCTCGCCGCCCTGGACGCTCCACCAAAATCCCGACCGCGTCTTGAAAGTCTCATGAAAGAACGAACCGTGTCGGAAAAGTGAACGCTGAACAAAACCATTCATTTTATCCCATCGAGAAATTGACTGCGGAACATGAGGTTGACTCTTTCGACTGCGGAAAAGAAGAACTCAACCGATTTCTGAAACGGTTTGCGCTGATGAATCAACGGTCGGAAAGTTCCCAAACTTACATTGCCTGTCTGGCTGGACGGGTCGTGGCCTATTGCAGCTTGACGGTGGGAAGCGTGCTTCATGCGGATGCACCGGAACGAATCAAAAAAGGATTGCCGCGGTATCCCATTCCGGTGATGATCCTGGCGCGCCTGGCGGTTGATGATCGCTATCAAGGGAAGGGACTTGGCAAGGCGCTGCTCAAAAATGCTCTGCTACGGAAAGCGCAAGCGGCCGATATTGCCGGAATCCGGGCCCTGCTGGTTCATGCCAAGGATGAGGAGGCGTTTGCTTTTTATAGGTATTTTAATTTTGATCCCGGTCCCACTGATCCTTATCGGCTCTTCCTAGTGATGAAAGAGATCAAGCGCCTGGTGGCGAGAGAATCCATATAAAATCACATAATCGAAATACACACAAAGGTCGAATCAGTAGTAAAAAATTAAATTATCACTCCACAATTTAACCAGAACGACCTGATTCCATTTTCCCTTACAGTTCCAGTATTTACCAAATCCTACCCCCTAAACCCGAGACCTTGCTGTTCCCAATCCTGTTCTCACCAGGAAGTTGTTCCCACAACGGCGTCAGACTATTGTGCGTATTCCGTTGAAATCGGCCGGTGATTCCAGGCTAAATCGGCCGCCCCGGTCGTCCCGTGGAAGCTGGGCGATTCATGATACGCTATTTTGGGATGGGAGCGAAGCGGGGGCAATGGAAGGAGACCGTAGGCTGACTGGAATTGCCCCCGCTTCGCTGGGAAATTTTTGAACTCCTCCCTGAATCGGGGGTCGTTATTTGGTGACGATTTCGTCACCTCACGAGCAGGTTCAGGCGCAAAGCGATCCATTCACAGGAATACAAACAGGCCAGGAGCGAACGTACGTGATATATTGGATAGATAACGGGCGGGAAATGGGAATGCGATCCTGATGAGCGTGTACAAGAACAACGAGCAAGATGTCAAAATCACATTATTGCATTCATTTCACCCTGCATGATCTGTATATAAAGAAAGGCCGTTTTTTTTCAAAGTTGGATTTTGAATAGGTTTCCACCTTTGGTTGGGGCAGATTTCAAACCTGCCCCCTACGAGTTATTTTCATCCTAAGAACGAACGATAGAAACAAAAAACCTTCATCCGGGTTTTAAAAAAATCCGTTCTCTTTGTGTACAATCGTTCGTTCAAGTGAGAATACGGAGATTGTGTGCCTATTTTTGAAATTGTTCTTGACATTCCATTCGGATTTTCAGATAATGGGAGTTGCATTGGATTAACCATTAAAAACTTACGGGAGGAAATATGGTATGATGAAAAAATTATCTTTCGTAGTGGGGCTGGCATTGGTTTTTGCTTGCGGCGCGAGCGCCGAAGTGATCACCTTCCAGCAGGGCGTTTCCCCGACAGCCAGTTATGCGGGAACGGCGGATGCGCACATTATTTCGTGGGACGGAGGCCAAAATCAGCTGAGCCGCCCACCGGTCGATACCCCGCAAAATACCGGCGGGCATGTATACATCGAACAAGGGGATTATGGTACAACCTATCCTTTATACAATGACAGTAAAGTCATCCTGATTAAATTCGATGTATCATCCATTCCGGCGGCGCGGGCGGCGCGTGTGAAGAATGCAAAATTGGGGCTTTTCTTCGTGTATGAACGCCAGGCCGGTGGAAGTGGCTCCGGACCGACAAATCCGGCTGCCGGTCAAAAGAATCCCCATTTTCTCAGCACCCAGAAAATATTGAAACCCTGGGATGAAGGAAATGGCGGCGCAACCAGTGGAGTAGACGGTGATAATGCGCCGGATAACAGCGGCGCAGTAACGTGGAATTCAACCGGCCGTGAATTGTGGGAAGCCATCGGCGCGGAAGGTCCGACGGACGTTGGGCCGGTCGAAAGCCGAACCTGGTTTGATCCTTCCAAACTCAATGCATGGCTCTGGTTGGACATTACGCAGATGGCGAAAGAATGGATTGCCTCTCCGGCGTCGAATAACGGTATGAAGGTTTCGCAGGAAACGGACAATATCGCGACGAATGATCCTTCTCCGTATGTCGGCGGCGCCTATAATTTCGCCTCCAGAAATAATGCAACCGCGGCGAATCGGCCGCAATTGGTCATTGATCTGTTTGCCGATTCCGGCGTGAGTTCGGAATGGTCGATTTATCAATAATCGGAAGAAGCAAGCATTTTCTGAAGCGCCGGCGGTTTACACCTTGCCGGCGCTTTTTCTTTAATCACAGATTCATAACTCACCTTACGCAGAAGTTACAAAAACCGGCTGGAATTCCCCCTCCCCAGCCCTCCCCGTCAACGGGGAGGGCGTGTTTATCCCCCCGTTGACAGGGGGATTATAGGGGGGTGTGAGTAAGGTGAGTTCATAATTTGCCTGCTTTTGAGGAAATGCCGCCGAGACGGCGGCGTTTTAGAAAAAGGTGTGGGCGTATCCGCCGAAGGCGGTGTTGTAATCGCGTTCCCCCGAGAAGCCCAGTTTGTGAGTAACCCATATATCTCCGTTGGATATGAGGCCGTTGGTGGCGATATAAGGCACCGATTTTCCCTGCGTGACAAGCCATCGAACGTCATCATAATCGCCGTCGGTTCCGGCGGCGATGAAACACCAATACGCGCCGAGGCTGCCGTTGGGGCAATGGCTGGTGCCGTATGTATAAAAGATGCCTTTCGCGAAAGGATCGGTGGGAATGCCGCTGATGTAGGAGACCGGCGTGGTCAATTGGGCATAAATACGTCCGTCGTTATTGATGTCATAGCAGGTCAGGCCGATTTCCGTGCATGTTTTTCCCCAGCGCACGGGTCCCCACGGATCGAGAACACAATCTTCCGCTCTTCCGGTTCCTTGCGCTCCCTGATCATTGCCGTCAACCATCCATAAATTGATATCGAGTTTCCGCGTCATATTTTGATTGTACAACATCTTGATGTCGGCGTACGATCTCGCTAAATTGGCGCGAATTCTGGCGTTCATGAAATTCGGCACAGCGATGGCGGCCAGAACGCCGATAATCGCAACGACGATCAAAAGTTCAATCAGGGTAAAACCGGTTTGTTTATTCCGCATCTGTTTTCCTCCTGGTATCACAGGGAGACGTAGGGTGTATTATTACATGAAATCGCCTGGAATGGAATAACATTTCTTGCGAGACATTTCAAGGTGGTGAAAAAAAATCGTCATCACAAATTGCAGTTTGGGGTAAAAGCGATGTAAAACAGGATTGAGAAAATCAACGGATGATTGGATACTGCTGCAAAAAACGGTTCACCTTCAATAAATGGCCCAATCCTGAATATCTGTGGGGCCGTTCGGGCCGACAAGTAATATGTCGTCAATCATGACGCTTGTTCCGTTGGTATTTCCATCCAGCCAGATGGCCAGGCAATTCACTCCATCGGTCTGAGTGGTCGGAATGCGCCGAAAACCGTAC
The DNA here is from genome assembly GCA_003598175.1 of Candidatus Omnitrophota bacterium. Lineage (GTDB taxonomy): Bacteria > Hinthialibacterota > Hinthialibacteria > Hinthialibacterales > Hinthialibacteraceae > SURF-12. The sequence continues at coordinate 96,591 of QZKN01000067.1, read as the reverse complement.
CCCTGGGCCAAAGTGACTTCCGTTCCGCCTTCTTTTCGGGCATAGACATCCAAAGTCAGATCAAGGACGTGAACGACCATCCGCATATGGATCAGCGCGCCGTCCGTGTATCTCATCTCTGTCGCGGCAGCATAAGTACCTCCGCCTGCCCAATCGCCGTTACGAACATCGATGATAGGACTGGCTTCCTGCATACGGCACATTGCGCCTTGCTCATTCCAACCGAGATTCGGATTGCCGTCGAAATTGAAATTTTCCGAATCGCTGATGTTCATTCCGATATCCACGTTTCCATCAGCCGGTCCAATGTATTGCCAAACCCAAGTCAGTGTGAGTTCGCCGGATTTTTGGACGGGAAATCGGATCCAAATCCACGTATCGCTGCCGTCAAGCTGATAGCCCATCAATTGTTCGTTCTCTATCACGAGGTACGCCGCGGACGGAACATTTGCCGCGCCATCCATCCATTTTTCACCCGCGCCGGCCGGCTGGTCGACTATCGGACCATCGACGTACCCTTGCGCTCTCGAAAAATCACAATGCAGGATTGTCTGCGCAAAGACCGGACTGGCAGAGACACACAATAATCCCAGTATTGCCATTCCAAAACACTTTTTCATCATGTACTCCTTTCTCCGCGATTATTTTTTTTCGAAAACGGATTTCGTTTTCGACTTTTTAGGAGAAAACAATTAGAACATAGGAAGATTTCGATGTAAAGTGCTCTACGTTCCCTTTTTAATCCCAGGCGATTCGTCAAGCGAATGAAATTGATGCGAAGCGGATGGGAGGGAATATAAGGCGCTATTGGGGAAATATTTATTTGATTTTTTTACAGTTAGGGATACTGGTATTTTACATGATGTCGCGGATGGAATAGTTCCAAAATTCGCCTGATTCGTTGGTGATGATCAGTACATCTCCGTCGAAACAGATTCCCTCACTTTGGCCGAGATCAATATCAATTGTGAAAAGTGGAGAAGTGAATAAATCCTGCGGTTGCGTCACGCGATAAAGGGTGATCTGTGAGTAAGTCAATACCGCCAACAACTGGTGGGTTTGCGAATAAGACGCATCCGTGACTTTTCCTTGACAATTGAATTTTCCCAATTTTCGCGCAGTGGCCATCTCGTTGTCGTGGAATGAATCGAGGCAAAAAATAACGGGTTTATCGTTGTTATCGTTTTCTTTCGTGATCAGATAGAATTTGCCATCGAAGAGGAAGAACGCTTCACAATTGTGGGATTTTCCGCCCGAATAAACGAAGGAATGGGTTTTGATGGTTGCGAGTCGCTTGCTTTCCCTTTTGGGCTCTTCCAGTTGATAGATGTGATACGTTTCCTTTTTTTTATCGTTATCGCCAGTCGCGCCGATATACAAATTCCCTTGCGCGTCACGCGTAATACATTCCCAATCATCATTGGGGATTCCTTCCAGTTTCACTTGTTGTAGGATTTTCCCCTTACGATTGAAGCGATAGATTTCCGGATCGTTTCCCCGGTCGTTATGTCCCCAATATTCCCCCTGATTTCCGGCGGGAACAATTCCGGAGAGTTCTTTGATATCTTTGCCTTTGATTTTGGCCATCGGCATGTCATTCGCTTTTGTGATTTTGAATTCCCGAATGTACGGAGTCGGTTCAGGAAGCACGTGTTCGATCACCGGTTTTTCCGGCGTCGTTGTCGGTTGAGGCGATTTTGTCTCCGTGGGGACGGACATGAGCGGAGATGGTTTTAGCGCCGAAATTTCCGGTGTTCGAGGGGCTTGATTGTTAGCGCAGGAAACATAGAAAAAAAATATAAAATATAAAGGTAGAGTTACGTATCGTTGCATCGTAAATCCTGTAAAAAAAATATGTCATGAATCTCCGTTTTTCTTATTCCTTGCATCGCACAAACCCATTTTCAATGGATTATTTCATGCTTTTCACGATCTTCTCCAGCAGCCGTTGCGGATAGCCGCGAAAACGGGGATGAACGGACGAGAAGAGCGCTTCGTTCACATCCTTCCTGCTTTCGTTGACCGCGTCCAGCGCATTGAGCGCCAGCATGGACACGAAAATCCCTTTTTCCGTCGGCAGCGATAGTTTAAGTAGAACCGGATAGGCTTTTTTCAAGTCGTCCTGATTGCCATATTGTCCCAATGCTTGCGCGGCGATGACTTGCACGCTTGCGGATGAGTCGCCGAGGGCTTGGTGCAGGGTGGTTTTGGATTGGATCACTGCTTCTTCCTTTTGCATGAGGATGCCCATTGCGGCCCAATAGCGTACGGCGCTGTCTTTGTCTTCGAACCGCCGGATCAATTCGGGAACGGCTTCCTGTTTCATCGAAGAGGCCAGTTCGGCGGCGGCCATGATCTTTTTCATGGGATAGGCGTTGTCGTCATGTCCCATTTCATAAGGCGTGGAGTTTTGGGAGCGGGAATGGATTTCGTCTTCCGGCAAAAAACCGACATCGCGGATTTTCAATTCCCAATCCTGATGAACTTTCCGCAGCCGTTCGAGAATGTTCTGATGATCCGGCGAATCGGCCAGGTTGCTGACTTCATCAGGATCGTTTTCCATATCATATAACTCTTCCGGCGGCTTGGTTTCCCAAAAATAAGTTTGCGGCGGCTGCAATTTGCCTTCATCGTACAAGGTCTTCCACACTTGTGTGGTGGGAGTCTGGAACATGTACTCCAGATATTGTCCATAGGTTTTGTGGGGCATGTAATTGCGAATGTAGTGATACCGATGATCGCGAACGGTGCGCGACATGTCGTACTGTTCGTCCATGCGCCCGCGAAAACCGAACAAATAATCCGGTCCGGGAGATGTAAATTCACCCAGAAATGCATGTCCCTGCATGTGGTTTGGCGGCTGAATGCCGACCAGGCTGAGAACCGTGGGCGCGAGGTCGATAAAACCGACCAGCCGCTCCGATTGGCCGTGCGGCGCATAATCGGGTGGCGCCAGATGTTTATATTTTTCGGGAATATGGATCACCAGCGGAACGCGCAGGCCGGAATTGTAAAGCCAGCGCTTGCTGCGCGGCATGCCGGAGCCGTGATCGCCGTAATAAAAAATGATAGTGTCCTCATCCAGCCCATCCTCATGCAATTGGTGCAGGACTTTTCCCACTTGCGCGTCCATTTCCGTTAATTTGTCGTAATACTGCGCCCAATCGAGACGCACTTCCGGCGTATCCGGATGATAGGCGGGAATGGGAACTTTTGCCGGATCGTGTACGGGGGTATGGGGGCGTACGCGAATCTGGCTTTCGTGGCTGACGGTGAAATTGAAAACGGCGAAGAACGGTTGTCCCTCTTTGCGATTACGCCAATGCGCTTTGTTGCTGGATTCGTCCCAGACCTGGCCGATTTTTTCCAGGTTGTAATCCTCTTTGGAGTTGTTGGTGCAATAATAGCCCGCCTCCCGCAAATACTCCGGGTACATTTTCATATTGGCGGGAAGGTGAGTCATGCTGCGCATATGTTCGGCGCCGGTGCAAGGTGGATACACGCCGGAAATAATGGTGGTTCTCGCGGGGGCGCAGACCGGCGCGGTGGACCAGGCGTGGAGATAAATCACTCCCTTCTTCGCGATGCCGTCGATGTTGGGCGTGTCAGCGAAGGAATCGCCATAGGCGCCGATTTCGGGGCCGTTATCTTCGCTGGTGAGCCACAAAAAATTCGGACGTTCTTTTGTTTGTGCAAGCGAGCGGGAGGGATTGATCATCAACGCGCTCGCTGATACGGCGCTCGTATTTGCCAGGAAATCTCTGCGGGAAATTTGTTTCTTCATGTCCAAACGCCTCCGGAATCCGTTTTGTTCATTTCCGTTTTCACAATCAAATTCATATGGTCGCCATCAAAAGTCCTGACCGCGTTTTTATCTACAAGTGATCTTAAACGGAGATGGCATGAAACGGAATGGATCGGTGCGCGCAAATTGTTCACAACATTGAACTGATTGCCGGGGGGCGTCCTTTTGGGAATCTGTGGGGAACGTAATTCCCGTCCATGTGGCATGAACCACGCAGGAGGTGGGATAGAACGATAACAATAGGCGTTGCATTCTGATTGATTCGTAGTTAAATATATGGATTCGGCTTCTCTATTTCGTGTTACCCGTTGTTTCTTTGTGAACGAAAGCCAACATTCGAATGGATGAATTAAACAGGACTTGAGGAAGAAAGATGCATCAAAACAATTGTCGCAGCCTTGGTTTTACTCTTATTGAATTGCTCATCGTTGTCGCCATCATCGGCATTCTGGCTGCCATTGCCGTTCCCAATTTTCTCAATGCGCAGGTCAAGGCTAAAATTTCGAAGGTCCGGGGGGATATGCACTCGCTCTCCCTTGCCATTGAAGCGTATCATATTGATCAGAATCACTATCCGTGGTTCAACGAGTACAATTATCCCGGCCGGTATAATTCGATCACGTATCGTCTGATTCCTTTGACCACGCCGGTGTCTTATCTCAACAGCCTGAATTTGGAGGATCCGTTTCTCGAACTGATGGGAGCGGAAGGGTATGAAGACGATTTGCCGCGTTTTTCGTATAATTATCGCAACCACCTATTCTTCAATCCGCCTTTCAAAGTCTGGATACTTAACAGCATGGGGCCGGACCGAACGGCCAATCAAGGATTGCAGACGGAGTTATGGGCGCGTGGGCTGGTTGCAGCGGATGCGGTGATTATCTATAACATCACCAACGGTCTTCTCAGCGCGGGCGACATGCCGCAGACCGGCGGCGAGACGAAGTTTCGGATGAATTGAAAGATATAACGCCGGCATCTTGCCGGCTTTATCAAAATGCCGCCGAGACGGCGGCGTTACCATTTCATCTTTTAATAAATATCCCAATTCATAATGGGCGATAACGGCGTATTGAGAATGCGGATGTTCCCCCAATACGTTTCGTTGTTGTAGGCATATTCATAGCTCGCATAGAGCCATTCTTGTGCGCCTTGATAGCCGGGTTCGTTTTCACCGTCCGAATCGTTGATGGAAATGTCGAAGCCGTACGTTTGTCCTTGCGCCAGTTGCCGGGCGGCCATATTCACTTCCGCTTCCACCTGCCAACCGCTTCGGTCGGGTTTGATTTTGGACATGATGGTCAACCAATTCGCGAAGGAAGCCTGATTGCCATAGGTCATATCCGCGTTGACGCTGATTTGCGGGGCGTCTGTCGTGCTGCGGCTGTTGTCGTGGTCGATGTAGATTTCCGTGCTGTCGTCTTCCCACCAACTGCTTTTGGCGGCAAGCGAAATGACGTCGTCAACGACGTCGATGCTGATGTAGAGTTTCGCGCCGTTGTTTTGCAGATAAACGGTTGCGGTCAAATCTTCCGGCGTGGGCAATTGCCACTGACCGTAAAACTGAGCATGGACGCCAGGTCGTTCGGGCGAACTGCCGTCCCAGCTGACTTGATTTGCTCCCGCGATTTCACTGGTATTGATCACGCCATCGATTGTGACGGCGTTTGAGGTTAGAGGAACATCAATAAATTCAATGCCGGAGGGGATGGGGGAGGTGCAGACGATATCGTCGATGAAAAACGTTTCCGGGCAATCGCCGTTTTCGATGCTTCCGTTGGGATGAATGATGCCTTCAACGATATTGATATACCATAAATTCCCGCCGGACGGTAAACTAACACTCACAGAGGTATCGTTGATGGCCAGTTTCGTGGAATTTCCGTCGTCCGTGAAGACGAGATGGTTCCAATCGTTGGCTATCAGAGCCGGACCCGTTACGCCGTTGGGATTATTGTTTGTGACGATGCTGAAATTAATTTGTCCCACGATCATTTCCACGCCGATGTAATTCCCCTTCACCAAATCCGGACCGGCTTGCCTGGAGAGGTAGATCGAGGTGGCCTGATCATTGTTGCTCAGCCCGAAAGCAAGATCATAATATACCCACATGCTGACGGTTCCGACTCCGCCGGGGAGGTCGGTGGGGTGATGCGCGCCTTGATTGCCCAGCACTTCGATGCTGAAGGTCAGAGACGTATTCAATTGATCATCGGTTCCCGCATCGGGAGTATGATTGTAAAATTCGCCTACAATCACACTGTCGGCGAATCCACTGGCCCTTTCCTGTTCTTCCCAATTGAAAGGCGCCCAGGAGACGGATGTGGGGACGCTGCCATACCAAAAGAAATACGTTTCATCCGCCGAAGGAATGCCAAGGAAAGTAAAGAAAATAGTGAAAACTGTTCCCATTGAAATAATTTGTTTGCGCATAATCTATTCTCCTTTTATCAATTCGGTTTAGGATGTTTTTATTTAGCTATCCTATCACATAACTCGATTGAATTGCAATGAGATTATTCGAGAGATCAAAAAAATTTTAGATGAGAGAGACGGAGCGATTATTCCGGATGCATCCATCCTATTTGGGAGAAGATTATTTTTCAGAACCGTTATTGGCAATGATACCACTTTCTTCCTTACGCTATACACCTATAATTACTGGTTTATGTCTTCGGAAATGAGATTTTATCAAATGATTCATGAAGGCTTGTAGGGGATTTTTCCGATTTGTATCGATAGCGGAACGGAAGAAAATGGTGGGATTCGTAATAGGAAAACCGCCTGACATTTCGATAAAAATAATGATTTTAAAAATGGAGATTTGTTATGACTAACATCAATTTGGATCAAACGCTCGTGCTGATCAAACCGGATGCTTTGATTTTATCCTTAACCGGGTATGTGTTGACGCAATTGTCCGAATTCCATACCGGCTTGCGTATCGCCGGAACGAAAGTGGTGAACGTCAATCGAATGCTGGCGGAGGAACATTACGCGGAGCATCGTGGGAAAGTGTTTTATCCCTCCCTGCTCGAATACATCATGGGGAAGATTCATTATCCGAATGTGCCGAGCAAGCGGCGCGTGAAAGCCATTGTATATCAAGGTCCGGGCGCAGTGGAAAAAATTCGCGGGATTGCCGGTCCTACGAATCCGCACAATGCCAGAGATCAAAAACCCGGTTGTATCCGTTCGCTGGGAACGGTGATCCCACTAAAAAACGAAAAAGGTGAAATCATCGGTGAACGGATGGATAACCTGGTTCATGCTTCCGCGACCAAGGAAGAGGCCGAACGGGAAATCAAGCTTTGGTTTCGGCCGAACGATATTCCTCCGGGCATTCGGGTGTATGCCACGCAACAGAGCGATGGCCATTTTTACTATAAAGAGGACAGGATTTATACAACCTATGTAGCCGGCAGCATCTGCGTGTTTGCTCCGGGGGATATTGTGTGGGAAACGGATTTGCAGACTTTGCACGCTGTTCAGCAAAACAAACCCACCCCCTGCTCGCTACATTCCGTCGTGGCCAAGTATCTCATCAATGAAAAATGCGAAGATGATTGAATCCGTTCAATCCTTTCGAATTCCTGATCTCATTTGCGGAATCTATGAACCGACTCTGCGATTCGTTACGAATCATCGTTTTTGAAGCATCACGAAGTCAATTCCAATAATTTTGCCATCGATATCCGCTGACGCATTCACGGATTGTACCGTTACGGTTTGTTTTCCCTTTTTCAATTTTATTTCCTTCGTCGAAAAGAGCCGATTCAACATCCGATCCGGAGTATAAAGATTAATCGTATTTCCTTCCTCGAAATCGGTCTGTTTCTGGTTAACTTGTAGGGTGACATGGCCGGATTTGTTGTTTCTGACCATGCTGAAATGGATTGTGTAGGTTCCATCCTCCGCGACGGGGAGCTCCAGGTTCAATTTGTCGATGGATGAAGCCGGATGCCAAATCATGGCTTTTCCGCCGGACCAGAGATTGTTTTGATCGAAAGACAATTTCGGATTGCCTTGCACCAATTCTTCGGTTTGAAAGAATACCGAGTTGCTGGCACCCATACGCGCAGCGGGCATCCAATTTGCCGGCAGTTCGAGATGGCGAACATCTTCGTTGGTGATGGCAAGGTGATCATCCATCAAGCCGGGCCGGGCGTAATGGTAGGCAATGCGGGCGTAAGAAACGCCGGGGGTGCGTTCGTGGCTGAACAGTTCCATATAAAACGCAATGCGGGATTGGAACGGCAGGGGATCGAGAATATGCCAGCGGTGGTTGGCGACGAATCCGCGATTACCCGGCCCGTCGTTTCGCGGCTGGCCGCAATAAGGATGGCCGAAGATGTCGGGAGAGGACCAGGCGTAATTGAAATAATCTTCCGAACCGGTGCCGAAGGTCGATGGACGGAAATCGTCGTCGACAAAGATTTTCTCGTCACCCTCGCCCCACCAGCTGCCGTATGGCGTGGGTATGGGATTGGGATTGAGGAGCATGACGGCGGCGCCGACGAAGACGCCTTTGCCGTTGGCAATGAGGTAAGGCATGTCCTGCACGGCTCGGTTGGAAGCTACGAGATCGTGATTGATCCGCCAACGGGCGCGGAAATGCATGGAAGCGTCGTCCTGCCAATGATGCTCAATCGGGCGTGCGAATCCCGTGACGGAGACCGGCTGATCGCCGCGATTGTCGATTAGTATTTTTGCGGATTTGGCGAAGGGCATGACGTAGCGGCAGGTCATGGTTCCGTCCGCATGAACCGTGAAAGGTACCGAGTCAAACGGATTGATACCGGGCGCGGCCCCGAAAAAGTCGCCGATCGGGCATTGCACCTGCCCCCATGGATACTCGTCGAAGATGATATGCAGGATGGTTTGGCGCAATGCTTTGTTCACATCGTCGGCGCTGACTTTCAAGGTAAGGTTTTCGATTGCTTTTGAACCTTTGATAACCAACGCCTCTTTGGTTTCGTCTGCCGCAACGGACACGTTGATCGGAAGTTTCACCGCCGAGTCGGAGTATTTCCATTCCTGGTTGGGATGCAAAAGAATCTTGTTTATTTCGTGAATCTCTTTTTGATAATTCTTCAAATCCGCCGGTTGAAATGTCGTGACTTCGGCGTCCGATTCAAACAAACGCATCTGAATTTGGTAAAAATGAATTTTTTCCACATCGCCGGTCCAAACGATCCGGCATCGTTTTTCGAATGGGATAGGAAAATATCCGGCGTTGCGTTGCTGGAAGGCGTCTGTCAGGTCAGGGATGTTGATTTCGTTTGTTTTTGCGATGGTTTGGTAGGGATTGGAAAAGAAATTTTGCGCGCTGCCTGCAAAAACCGGTTGCGGCGCATCATCTAAAACCATAGTAATCAATCCTTCAATGGCGGCGGTCCAGACGCGCACTACCGCGCCAGGGCCGTTCACGTCACAGATCAAATATTCGCCGCTGCCGTCTTTTCCCGGTTTTCGTAACGTTTCTTCAAAGTTGGGAATGGGTTCGTTTCCGAATCCGTCGGAATTGGCGAACCAATCCGGACCGCCGGGCAAGGCGCTACGGTGATCATAAGACGAAAACTGGATGGTTTTGAATGCAGGATCAGGATAGGTGGTCAGGCGATGCATATCGATCATTTCGCGAATGAGTGCGCCGGTGTTTATTAAATCGGCTTGCATGGTATTGGCAGGCAGGCACGCAATAACCAACATGGATATGAGGGATTGTTTCATTTTTGTTTTCCTTCGACCGAACTAGTTTTAAATGGAAATAACGCGGGTAGAGCAGGCGTCTCGCCTGTGCTGTTCATGCAAGCGAGAACGCTTGCTTTACCCGCGAATGAACAAACATCGGTTCTTTTCATCTTTCGTGTGAGCAACCGATCATGACGATTAATAAGATCGATCATAAACGTGTATGAAAATGGGAGGTAGGGGGAGAATGGGATCAAGATGCAAAAGTCGGGGCATGGGGAATCATGCCCCGACTTTTATATAAACAATAGTTATTCCGTCACCTTCCCGGTCGCGGCCCATTCACACCCGCGGATGAGCAACGTTTTGTGGGCCGGAGTCATGATTGCTTTGCGGTCGTGGCCGAAAGCATCGTGAAAGACTCTGCCTTTGCCGTATTCCTTGATGAACACCAGCGGTTCGGTGCGGTTGCTCCAGTCGGAATCGGCGGAAACGAGCACGTGAATTTCGCTGTCGCCCTGTAATTTGGCATAGAGTTCGTCGTCGATTTCAAAATCTTCCAATCCTTTCGTGATGGGATTGTTTTTGTCGGCGATATTGGCGGTAAACACGCTACGCGGACCGTGGCCGGAGGTTCCCATCACCCATTTACGGCCGCACAAATTCCCAAATTCGTCCCATTCCTTGAAGGATGCACTGGCCAGATGATTTACGACGAATCCTTTTCCGTTTTTCACAAAATTGAGCAGGTTTTCTTTCGCCGCATCGGGGATGGTGGGAACCTTGAAGTTGAAAATCATGAACACGATGGCGTCGTAACGGCTCAAAGCGGTTTCCGATTCGAGAATCAGGGGATCTTCGCAAATTTTCACGTCGAATTTGCCCGATTCATCCAACACTTCGAACGTAGCCTGAGAGGTCTCCTTCCAATTATGCGCCGGCGCCACGTCGTCGCCGGTGATGAGAAGGACTTGAATCTTCGCGGGAGCGTCCGCCGCTATCGCGCTCGATCCGAATGTCAGAACCAATGCCGCCAGGATGAAAAAAGTGGAATATTTCATGGTCATTCACCTCAAAAAAGAAAATGGATTTTGAATACTATACGCCAGTCGTGAAATTTGGGGAAGCGTCACAATGCCGGGCAATTGCATGGCGGTTTCTCAGCCAAGAATGTGACTGACGGAAAATCGAAGGTCGGGAAAGGTTTGAGGCGCAAGCGATTGGCCGGCGGAAAAATAGTGGATGTCGTTGTATTGTCCGCCGGCGGGGCGTCGATACACTTCGATGCAGTGACCGGTCAAATTGATGATCCAATATTCGGGGATGTTGTGTTTGGCATACAGAGGAATCTTTTTCCTGCGATCGAAATCAATTGAGGAATCCGCCACTTCAACGAGCAGATAGACATCATCGGCGGTTGGATGGTTTTTCCGATAATAATCTTCTCGATATTTGAGGACAATCAAATCCGGCAACGGCTCCGATTGATGGCTTAAGCGGATTGGATTTTGTCCGCGTATGATCACTTGTTTATCCAGATTGCGTAAAAAAATGTTTTGCAGGTAATCGACGCATCCGGCATGGTTGCTTCCGATGGGAGACATTTCAAAAACTTCTCCTTCGATCAATTCAACCCGATCGTCCTCGGTGTAGATGCCGAGTTCCCCCATTCGATAGAAATCATCGACGGTTATTTGTTTTGGAAGCAGTGGTACGGCCATGATTTCATACCCGTGTTTTTTTACGGTGTCATTTTAGCGTGATGGACGGAGAAAGAAAAGTGAAGAATGGTTTCAAGAGGTTATTCACGAATTTTGAAATAGTCCCAAATTTCTTCCTGTTCTCCTGCTTCTGTCGTCAATCGCACACGATAAGCGAGGCTTTGATTTTTTCCGATCGGCGGAATTGTCCAGCGGGCCTGGAAGCCGTTTTCGTGTTTTGTTATTTCAACCGGTTCGATCTGCCGGAATGGTTCCCGAAGCGCTTGCTGAATTTCGGCGCGGATGGATTTCCATTTGGTTTGTTTCGGAAACGTTGCGATGATTTGTACTGAGTCTGTCGCGGACGGTTTGGTGGGAGAATGACTCACTTCGAATTGGGTGAATAGGTTATTATTGTTGATTTCGGAAGGTTTCCACCCCAGCGCCAGTTTTTGATCGTTATTGATCCACGCTTTGTTGATGGAATCGACGTATTGTGCAAGTCCCATGACGGAATTATCGATGGGCTCGGGATGAGGCAGGCCGATGGCGTGGCCGACGCCTTCGTGATAAACGACACAATCCGTGCCTTTGATGGGGACGCGCCAACCATCGGCGGTAACCAGACCGAATCCCATGTGTTTCTCCGGCCAAAAAACAGAACAGGCGCCGCCGCAGCGGGTACCGGGACGGTCTTCCCCGTTTTGCGCAACGAAACCGGCGCAGTCGGAGTGCGGGGGAGGGTAGAGGCAATTCTCGACTCTGCAAATTCGCGACCAGTCGTCGTACGCGGGGGAAAAATTATTGTCTGAAAAAACCAGAATAATCGGAAACGCATTCGGATCGAAAGACAAGCGTCCGGATTGCCACACTTCATTGACGATATTCCAGAAAAAGCGATTGACGTCATCCTGTGGAAAACCCAGTTTGGTAGCCGAAGCGATGAAAGGGGAAGGATAGATGGTGTAGTTTATTGTCGATTGCCCGTCGAATTCCCGGGTATGAAATTTTTGAATCCGCCGCATGTGATAATCGACTCGTTCACGCCAATCGAGTAAAGGCTCGCCGTCATACGGCACGTAATACACGGCCTGGACATCGATCACGGCGATGGAATCCGTCGCGTTGTATACCTGTAAATTCGACGCTTGGCATAAATTGCAAAAAGAGTAACTCAACAAACCGCTCAGAAGGTAGCAGCAAAATGAAATCAGGTCAGATCGGGTAAGAGGCATAAATTTTTCCTTTTTGAAAAATGAATATGAATATAAAATGGATTGTAACGGAGGAGAGTGGAATGATAAATACTCATGAATTGTTTGCCTGTGACTGGTAGGGACGAAAGGTTTTTCTATCTGATTATCGTGAACATGAATGATTCGATGTACGGAACGAAAAAGGTTTATTTTTTAACCAGGAAAAATTGCTTAGTGAAGGATGGGAAAACGTTTCTTTTTTTTTGAATGTTCGTAAATTTGTCGTCTGCCAAGAACGCAGTATATTGATTCGACTTCTCAATAAGAAATCTCGCATGATCAACAATCCAATGGATCGATTGTTGTATGGATCAACAGCGGGGACGGTAATGATAAAAAAAATTGTATTCGGTGCGAGCGAATAGCGAGTTAGCGGATTGACTGTTTTCGTTGAATGGATAAAATTCTAACCATACTCTTTCTGGTGTAGTCAATAAACCTACTTTTGCGATAGAAAATAAAAAAGTGTGCTTTCGAGGCTTATGTCTACCTGTGAAAGAGGTACAATAAATTTATATCCGATTGTGATTTGTTTTTACGGAACGTGATCAAAAACGAAATAGTCGTTTATGATCACGTCCGTATTGGAATTGCTCCGGCAGAAGGTGTATTGATTCTGCCATGAAAGAAAAGGGGATTATGAGTTCCGGCTCGTGGAATGCGAGCTGGAAGAGCCAGAACTCGAGCGCTCCGTGATGTCCACGGAAGAATCAATGATGTTGAAATCTGAGATGGATTTTGTCATTCCCCTTGTGAGTATGTGTTGTTCGGAGTGGTTTATTTCTGTCGTTCTCGTGATGAACGGACATCGATTTCGGCCGGATTGCGACGCGTCGATGTTTGTGATACTCGATTACGAGAATTCTACCGATCCCATATCCATCAGCGGCAATCGCATCTCATCGATTCTTTTCTCATACAGACATCCATTGAATTTGTTTCCTCCCTTGCATCGAAGACGTGGGATTCCGGCAATCGCCGTTGCTGTTCGACCTGGCGAGTCGGTGAACGTTCGAGTAAGGAGATTTTTGTATACCGTTTTTCAGGGCCGGATTGTAAGGAGATCCTAATGCGAACATCTTTCGGTAAACCTTCCCCCCCCTCCGAGGATCGCCGATGGAAGATTATCGGCGCGACGATGCGACGGCATGGGTATCAACCTCATGCCTTGATCGAAACGCTTCACACGGTGCAGGAATCGTTCGGCTTTGTCGGCGAAGACGCGTTTCATTATGTGGCCGATTCTCTTCGAATTCCTTTGAGTCACGTGTACGGAGTGGCGACGTTTTATCACTTTTTCAATTTGAAGCCACAAGGCGAACATACCTGCGTGGTGTGTACGGGCACCGCCTGTTATATCAAAGGCGCGTCACTCATCCTGCAGGCCATTGAAGATGAATATGGAATCAAACCGGGAGAAACGTCGGACGACGGGAAACTCTCCGTGTTGACGGCGCGATGTATCGGCGCTTGCGGAATTGCGCCGGCCGTCGTGTTTGACGGGGAAATCGTCGGCGGAGTCTCGGCAACCGATGCCGTGAATCGAATCCGGAGGTGCTTGCAAAAATGACGCCAGAAGAACTGTATCAAATTGCCGAAGAAGAACAGGAGTCGCTCAAGCGGTTTCATTTTCGCATGTTTGTGTGCACCGCCGCCGGCTGTTTATCCTCACACGGCGATTCGGTTTTGGATGCTCTGAAAAAGGAGATCAAGGAAGCCGGTCGCGAGGAAGAATGCCTCTGCAAGGGCGTGGGCTGTATGGGGCTTTGTTCGGAAGGGCCGCTCGTTTTTGTCGAACCGGACGGCGTTTTATATGGCAAGGTGAAGGTGGAAGACGCGAAGGAGATTGTGGAAAGTTTGGGAAAAGAACCGGTCGCCCGATTGGTCTGCCCCATCGACCTGCCATTTTTCACTCGTCAGAAAAAGGTCGTGTTGGAAAATTCCGGCGTGATCGATCCCGAACGCATCGAAGATTACATTGCCCACAGCGGCTACGAAGCTTTGGTGCAAGCGTTGACGGAAATGACGCCGGCCGAAGTGATCGACGGTGTGTTTAAGAGCGGTTTACGTGGTCGCGGAGGAGCCGGATATCCGACCGGATTGAAATGGAGTACGGTTTCAAAAGGTGTGGGGGGCGCCAAATACGTGATCTGCAATGCGGACGAAGGCGATCCCGGCGCTTTTATGGATCGGAGTGTTTTGGAAAGTGATCCGCATCGAGTTTTGGAAGGCATGGCGATTGCCGCCTATGCCGTGGGGGCTTCGCAGGGGTATATCTATGTTCGCGCGGAATACCCGTTGGCGATCAAACGGTTGCAAACGGCCATTCGGCAGGCGGAGCGGTGTGGATTGTTGGGTAATCATATATGCAACACAACGTTTAGCTTTCAAATCAACGTTCGATTGGGCGCCGGAGCGTTTGTGTGCGGCGAGGAGACGGCCTTGATTGCTTCAATCGAAGGCAAGCGTGGGCAACCGCGTCCACGACCGCCTTATCCGGCGGAGGAAGGATTATGGGGATGCCCGACGCTAATCAATAATGTCGAAACGTTTGCCAATGTTCCCGCTATCATCCGCAATGGCGCCGAATGGTTTGCCGCCATCGGGACGGAAAAGAGCAAAGGGACGAAAGTCTTTGCCCTGGCTGGACGCGTGAAGCATACCGGTTTGATCGAAGTGCCGATGGGAATTCCATTACGGGATATCATTTTTGAAATCGGCGGGGGAATTCCGGACGAACGCAACTTCAAGGCGGTGCAAACGGGAGGACCGTCGGGTGGATGTATTCCCAAAGAGCATCTGGATGTGCCGGTGGATTATGATTCGTTATCCCAGCTCGGCTCCATTATGGGTTCCGGTGGAATGATCGTGATGGATGAATCCTCCTGCATGGTTGACGTCGCTCGATTTTTCATGGAATTTTGCATGACCGAATCGTGCGGAAAATGTGTGCCGTGCCGGGTGGGAACGGCGCAGATTCACGATTTCCTGCAAAAAATCATCAACGGCGATGCGGTGCCGGATGATCTGGAATTTCTGAAAAAAATATGTGATATGGTCAAAGAAACGAGTTTGTGCGGACTGGGACAAACCGCTCCCAATCCGGTTCTCAGTACCCTGCGATTTTTCCGAGACGAATATGTGAATCACATTGTCAATAAGGAATGCACTGCAGGCGCGTGTAAAGTACCGGCGAAACAGGAGGTGCACTCATGAATCCATCCATTCGTGTGAAGACGTTTAAAATCGATGATCGTGATGTCAGCGCCCGTGAAGATGAAACCATTCTTGCAGTGGCGCGACAAAATGGAATTTTTATCCCGTCTTTGTGTTACATGGATGGGTTAACGCCGATCGGCGCCTGCCGTCTTTGCATGGTTGAAATCAAGGGATCTACGAAACTGTTTGCTTCGTGCGTAACGAGGGTGGAGGAAGGCATCGAAGTCATTACCAATTCCAAACGCCTGCAAAAGTATCGCCTGCGTATTTTGGAATTTTTATTTTCGGAACGGAATCACATCTGTTCGGTTTGTGTGTCCAACGGGCATTGTGAATTACAGAGTATGGCGGACCAGCTTGGTTTGACTCACGTACGCGTTCCCTATCGGTATCCGATTCAACCGGTCGACGCGACGCACGAGCGTTTCGTCGTTGATCACAATCGATGTATTTTGTGCGCTCGTTGCGTGCGGGTATGCGACGAAATCGAAGGCGCTCACACATGGGACATCATGGGGCGGGGAGTGGAAGCCCGGGTGATTACCGATCTCAATAAACCGTGGGGGGAATCGGAGTCCTGCACCAATTGTAGCAAATGCGTACACGTCTGCCCGACGGGCGCTCTGTCGGAAAAAGGAAAATCGACGGCGGAGATGAAGAAGAAACAGCAGTTTTTACCTTACTTAACGTGGATCCGGGAGGGACGAACATGAGTAAAATCAGTTTTGCGACGGTGTGGCTGGACGGCTGTTCCGGTTGTCATATGTCCTTTCTGGATATAGATCAGCGTCTGATCGAGTTGGCGGAAAAAGTGGACGTGGTTTACAGTCCGTTGGTGGATCACAAGGAGTTTCCTCTCGCTGTGGATGTTACGTTGGTGGAAGGAGCGGTGAGCAGCGACGAAGACCGTGAAAAGATTATCAACATCCGCCAAAAAACCAAGACGCTGGTGTCTCTCGGCGATTGTGCGTTGACCGCCAACGTTCCTTCCATGAGAAATCCGTTTTTGGTCAAAGACGTGCTTGACCGTGCGTATATGGAAAATGTGACCATTAATCGGCAGATTCCGCGGGAAGGGGTCCCGCGCTTACTGCCCTATTCCCGTCCTGTTCATGAAGTCGTTTCCGTGGATGTGTTTATTCCTGGTTGTCCGCCTCCGGCCGATGCAATTTATTTTGCCTTGTGTGAATTGCTGGAAGGGCGAATGCCGGATCTGACCGGCAAGACTCGTTTTGGAGCGTAGGAGAAGTTCAATGGCTCAAAAAATCGTAATCGATCCAGTCACTCGAATCGAAGGACATTCAAAAATCACCATTCACCTCGACGATGAGGGGAATGTTCATGATGCGAAATTTCACGTGACTCAATTTCGCGGATTCGAAAAATTGTGCGAAGGACGTCCGTTTTATGAAATGCCGTCGTTGATGGCGCGGATTTGTGGGATTTGCCCGGTCAGCCATCTCGTCACATCCGCCAAGGCCTGCGACGATATCATGGCGGTGCGGATTCCCGAAACGGCGTTCAACCTTCGTCGGATTTTAATTTTGGCGCAGATTGTTCAATCTCATGCGCTCAGTTTTTTTTACCTTTCTTCTCCGGATCTTTTGTTGGGTATGGACGCGGATCCCGCCAAGCGCCATATTTTTGAAGTGATGCAATGCCATCCCACATTGGCGAGAGATGGAATTCGTTTGCGCCAATTCGGGCAACAGATCATCGAATGGCTGGGCGGCAAACGCATTCACCCCGCCTGGGTGGTGCCCGGCGGGGTGAACGAACCGCTCTCGGAGGAATTGCGCGACAGGATTCTTGCCATGATTCCCGAATCGCTGAGCATTATTCAACGTACGCTGGGATGGTTCAAGAAAACGTTGGGCCGGTTTCAAGAGGAAATCCGCACCTTCGCCAATTTTCCCACGCTCTTTATGGGCTTGGTGAAATCTGACGGTGCGTTGGAAACATATCATGGCAGTCTCCGCATCGTCGATTCGACCGGCAATGTGGTTGCCGAACATCTCAATCCAAGCAAATATATGGATTTTATCGGCGAATCGGTCGAGCCGTGGTCGTATCTGAAATCGCCGTACTACAAGCCGATGGGGTATCCGCAGGGGATTTACCGTGTGGGACCGCTGGCGCGCTTGAATATCATCGATAAATGCAATACGCCGCTGGCCGATCAGGAATGGGCGGAGTTTCGCCTGCTTGAACGTGGTTCGGTGTTAAGTTCATTCCATTATCATTATGCGCGCCTGATTGAAATTCTGCTCGGTATCGAACGGATTGAACGAATCCTGAATTCGCCGGAAATATTAAGCAAGCATGTGCGCGCCTTTGCCGGACCGAACAATATGGAAGGCATCGGCGTTTCGGAAGCGCCGCGGGGAACGCTGATCCATCATTATAAAGTGAACGAACAAGGGCTGATCACCTGGGCCAACCTGATCATTGCCACCGGCAACAACAATCTGGCGATGAATCGCGGGATTCTGCAGGCGGCCAAACATTTCGTGGATGGAAAAAATCTGAAGGAAGGCATGTTGAATCGTGTGGAAGCCGTGATTCGCTGCTACGATCCCTGCCTCAGCTGCTCCACGCACGCGTTGGGACAAATGCCCTTGCAAATTCAACTCGTCGACTCGATGGGGGATATTGTGGATGAATTGAAACGAGGGAAGTGAATCCTCTCGAGCAAAGTTGATTTATCTCCAAATTTGAAACGGACTGATGAATATATCAGTATGAATCGTTTGTAATTTCTTTCTTCCCCTATTCCCATGCTTTATTTGTGCTATTTTTTTGTCTTAATTGAATGGGTAAGTTGGATTCCTTATCTTTTGTCTCCTATGGAAAAACCATGCAATATGACATTACTTCCAAGTTCATCGTTGAAAAGGGAAAAGATGTTTTACTGCGGCATTTTCTGAAACGCCATGCGCAATCGATCGAGTTGATCGCGTCCCTTCCCCAAGAATTACCCAGTCTGAAAAAAAGCGATTATATCGTCAAAATCAGGGATCAGGATGGACGGGAGGAAATTCAGATTTGGGAATTCAAGACGGTCTGGAAAACGCAAGAGATTCTCAATCTGATGGAATATACCATCCGTGCGAAACGCAACTATCGTTTGCCGGTAACGCCGATTCTGTTTCTATTTTTAAGGAATGAATCGGCGCAGCGAATATATGAAGATGATCGTTTCCGTTTTCATTTCGAGCTCATCAAAATGTGGGAGGAAAACGGAGAAGAACTGTTTGAATCCGAACATTACGTGCTGTATCCGTTTATTCCGATTATGGCCAATGGAGAAAAATTTACTCTGGCAGCCGAGGAAAAGTTGTATAATAGCAATTTGGAGCGAGAAGCGAAGTCGGAGTTGTTGACGGCCTTGACGATTTTTGCGGGATTAAGAGATAAAGATTTGTGCCTTGCTTTGTTGGAACGAAGGAGAGATATCATGATGGAGTCGTATGCTTACCAATTATTGAAGGAAGAGGGAATCCAGGAAGGTTGGCAGAAGGGCAGGCAGGAAGGGCGACAAGAAGGGCGACAAGAAGGGCGACACGAAGGACGACACGAAGGGCAAATACTTGGTTTACGAGCAGGAATTCAATTGGCGCTCGATTGCACGTATGGTGAGAAGGCTCGATCTGTTGTCCAATTGATGAACGATGTCGAATCTCTCAAAATACTCCAAGCCGTCGAAAAAGCTTTACGTGATAAGTATGAGTTAGGAGTGATTGAAGAGATTTTGAAAAAAAATGAATAATAAACGGATTGGGGGTCGGTATCCGATTTCTAAGCGGAATCCATCTCGATTGTTATCATGAATAAACGGTATTTTTCATTGTTACTGTACGAATATTTCATGCAACGCATCGGAAATCAGCGTCAATGAAATCGGATAGGCATGTTGAATCCGTGAACTGTCCAGCGAAACGTCCGCCGGACGCAAAAATCCCGTATCCAGATCGCGGATGCGTGTTCCCTTGATTTTTAACGGATCATACCCTCGGATTGCCGCCAACCGTTTCCCGAAATCAACCCGAGAAATACGTTCCGGACCGCCGATATGATAGAGGCGATGGCTTCCGTCCGTTTGAATCAGCGCACTGACGGCCCGAACTACATCTTTTACATAAACAGGGGTACGGAACTCGTCGATAAAAAGAGAAATGGATTCCTGTTCGCGAAAGGTTTTGTCCATCCACTGCAGAAAGGAGCCTTTTCCGCTGGACGGTTTCGGTCCATACATCAAGGCGCAACGCAGGATGACATGATTTTGCCATTCTGATTGCACGAGTAGTTCGGCGCACCGCTTGGTTTTCCCGTAAATCCCCAGCGGATTGGGTATGGCTTGTTCATCGTAAGGCGCATTGGTTCCGTCGAAGACGAGATCCGTAGAAATGTAAATAAACAAGGCATCTGGATTTTGTAGCCGTAGTAATAGTTGTTCCGTTCCGGTTACGTTGATCGCACGCGCTTTTTCGGGGGAGGCTTCGCATTGGCCGCCGTCCGCCAGCGCGGCGGCGTGAACCACAATGTCCGGTTGAAACTCGCGAAGACAGGAGTCCACCGTTTCCGGATGCAGAAAATCCAACCATAACGGGTTGCATCGTGGAATGTGAATCCGGGTGGTGGCGTAAGTGAAAGCGACGTCGTGATCGCTGCTCAACTCCCGTGCAAGAAAACGACCCAAATAACCGCTGCCGCCGGTGACAAGAATTTTTTTCGATTGCTGGGGAAACGTCATATACTTGTCTCTTTTTCATTCCTCAAATAGTTTCGCTTCTTCCCACAATGCGTCCATTTCCTGCATGGATGCTTCTTCCAAGGATTGATTCCGTTCCCGCAAAGTATGCTCGATATGGAGAAATCGCTTTTTGAATTTTTGATTGGTGCGCTTGAGCGCTTCTTCCGGATCGGTTTGAATAAAACGGGAAATATTGACCAGCGCGAAGAGGATATCTCCGAATTCCAGCTCCATCTCCTTTTGATTCCGGTCGAGACGCGCCTGCCGAAATTCACGCCATTCCTCTTCGAATTTGTCGAATACATCGTCGATCTTTTCCCAGTCGAAACCGACGCGGGATGCCCGTTCCTGAATCTGACACGCCTGCATCAATGCGGGCAGCGTATTCGGTATCCCTTCGAGAATCGATTTGCGCTCCGGTTTTTCCTTCGTTTTGTCCGATTCCCAATTACGCAGCACGTCCTCCGCCGAATGGGCGCTGCGATCGCCGAACACGTGCGGATGCCGCGAAATGAGTTTTGTACAGATTTTGTCGAGAACATCGGCAATCGAAAAACGTCTTTCTTCTTCACCGATCCGCGCGTGAAACACCACCTGCAGCATCACGTCGCCGCATTCTTCGATAAGCGCCTGATCGTCGTTTTCATCCACGCTCTCGACCAGTTCGTACGCCTCTTCGATCATGTATTTCTTCAAGGATTGGTGCGTTTGTTCCCGATCCCACGGACATCCGTTTTCCGATCGCAGCGTTGCCATAATCTCGACCAGATCCACGAATCGATCGGCGACGGGATCACTCGTTTTTTCCATTGCGTCTCCTTTTCGTTCCCCAAATTACAGAAGGTGGTATACTAAACTATAGCATGAGTTGTTGGAAATCAGAGGTTGAGCGGCATGAGGAAAAATCGGCAGTTGCGTATCCTTTTCTATTTGTTGATAGTCTTTTCGACAGGTCTCATCGGCGTGGCGATTGCGGATATTGTGATTTTTCACAATGGCGATATCCGCGTCGGCGACGCAAAGCGCCTGGATGATGATAGCGTTTCGTTGGTTGTCGACGGCGTACAGAAAATATTCAAATCCATTCAAGTCAAGGAAATTATTGCGGGAGCGACTTCAATCGATCAGGTAACCGGCAGTCTGGCCGCCATTGCCAAGGCCAGTCTGTTGCCCATCACCCTGCCTATTACCGTCAGCAAGGAAATGACAAACCAGGATGGCAAAACACTCGTCGTCGATTGCCAAAAAGGATTCGACATATCCTTCGTGAATCTCTATCCCAAAAATTATTCGTTTTACAATCGCCGCGGCTCCTATTTACGGGCGGGCCTGGTTAACAATACCACCAAAGAATTACGAGGGATCGAGTTTCGCGTCTTCTTTTTTGATAACAAGAGCGACTTACTGACAACGAAAGATTTCTACGTCCTACGCTTGCCGCCAGCCGCCCAAACAAGGATGAAATGGAAACTGTTCGAAATGGATCTGATGGACGTGCCGTATGAGAAAGTGAGCCGCATTCGGGTGGTGAATAAATTTTAAGTGGAAATTGCAGCCCTGGGCATATTTTGAGTCGGCAGTTTTACCGTGAACGTCGTTCCTTTTCCCACTTCGCTGTCGACGGCGATGGTTCCCCCATGCTGTTCGATGATGCCGTACGAAATAGAAAGTCCCAATCCGGTTCCCGAACCGACCGGTTTGGTCGTGAAAAACGGATCAAATATTTTTTTCTGGATGTTGGCAGGAATGCCTTTTCCGTCATCGCGAATGCGGATGACGGCCATGCCATTTTCAACGGTCGTAATAATCCAGACATGACCATTTCCTTCGACGGCTTCTTCCGCATTACTCAAAATATTCAAAAAAACCTGGTTGATTTGTCCGGGAGAACAGATCACAGGCGGGAGATTCCCATAATTCTTGCGCACCGTGATATGTTGCTTGTAACGAGTATGCAATAATCGCAACGAAGAGTCTATCGCTTCGTGCAGATCGAAGGGAGAATAATAGTCCACATCCACACGAGAATATTGCCGCAGAGAGGCGACAATGCCGGAGATCCGGTGGGAACCGTCTTCGAACGACTGCAGGAGTTTTTCGCTGTCTTCATTGATAAAGTCGATGTCATTTTTCGTATAAATCGATAAAAACTCGTGTCGGAGTTCATCCGGCAGTGTTTCTTTATGAGTGGAAAAGAATTGGATTACGTTTTTATATCCATGAAGGTACTCTTTGAGCGGTTGCAGATTGCTGATAATGAAATTGATCGGATTGTTGATTTCATGAGCGATTCCGGCCACGAGCTGACCGAGCGACGCCATTTTTTCCGATTGAATCAATTGTTGTTGCTGTTCCTTGATCTTCTCGCTCATTTTACTGCGATCGATGACGCGACGGATCGTCTGCAGCAAATAATCCAAATCAATCGGTTTGGTGATAAAATCCGACGCTCCCTTTTTCATGGCTTGGATGGCATGGTCCATCGTCCCGAACGCGGTCATGATGATCACGGGGATGTTGATTTTTCGTTTGGTCAGTTCTTCCAGGAACTGTATCCCATCCACATCCGGCATCATCAAATCGGAAATGACAACTCGTGGAAATTGTGCGTCCAATAATTTTAGTGCTTCCGCACCGTTTGCGGCTACAATGACCTGAAACCCTTCGTGTTCCAGAAAATCACAAAGGCTGAGACGAATTTCCTCTTCATCGTCCACAATAAACAATTGTTCTGCCCTGTCCGTTGCATCCATTTTCGCGTACCCCATTACACGAGAGTTTTTATGAGCTGTAATAATTCATCCTGATCGAAGGGTTTCAGCAATACTCCATCCGCGCCGAAATCCTGCGCCTGTTCGCGGGTTCCCTTTTGCGAGGAGGCGCTGACGATGATGACCGGCAGGGCAGGGTGTTCCTGTTTCAATCGGCGAAGAACCTCGATGCCGTCAATCCCCGGCAATTTGATGTCGAGGACGACGAGATCGGGTAACGAGTGAGCGATACTCTCCAACGCGTCCTCCCCCGTGCCGGCTAATACCGTTGTATACCCTTCGAATTCGAGCAGGTCGATCATGCTTTCCGCCAATTCTTTTTCATCATCCACAACCAGGATTTTTACTTCCGACATGTTGACCTCTATCGCTGTATCAATGGGAGGGTTAATGTGAAACAAGATCCTTGATTGAACTCGCTCTCCACCGCCAGTCTTCCCTCATGCATTTCCGTTAATTCCTTTGCAATCGAAAGGCCCAATCCACTTCCGACGGCAATTTGCCGTGAGGCGGCGGTTCGATAAAAACGTTCCCAGATTTTTTCACATTCCTCTTTTGTCATTCCTATACCCGAATCTTTTACCGTAAGCATCACCTGCTGATCGTCGCCGTGTAAACGAACATGAACATTTCCGTTCTTCGGAGTGTATTTGATGGCGTTGCCCACCAATTCTCCCACCACTCTTTCCATTTTACCTACATCCACATTCACCGCGTAAATCTCATCGGGAATCGAGCATTGCAGGGAAATTTGTTTTTGATCCGCCGCCGGTTGATTCTCTTTCATCACATTATAGACCAGCACGTTGAAGGGGACATCTATCTTTTCGAGTATCATGCGCCCCGATTCAATCCGGTTGAGGTCGAGAACGTCATTGATCAGGTTTGTCAATCGATTCACGGCGCCCTGCGCCCGTTCCATCAGTTTCTTTTGTTTTTCGTTCAGGCCGCCTCCCACTCCCCGCAACAGATTATCCAAATTGATCTTGATGGTGGTTAAAGGAGTGCGCAAATCGTGTGATGCTTGAGAGACGAAAGCGGACTTCATCTTGTCCAATTCTCGCAGTTGTTCATTGGCCTGCTGGAGTTCCTCATTGATTCGATGCAATTCGGCGGTGCGCCGTTTCACTCGATCCTCCAATTCATCGCGAGCTTTTTGCAATGCTATATCTCTTTCCTGAATCTGATCAAGCATATCGTTGAACACTTCGATAAATTTACCAAGTTCGTCGTTGCCGTGTTTGCGGGAGCGCACCGCGTAATTTCCATCGCTGGAAATGGTTTGCGCGGTTTCGGATAAATGCAAAATAGGATTGCAGATGACACGGATGAGCCTCGATGCCAGTAGAAATGCAAAAAATAGTGAAACAAATAAAACACCGACGGCGGTAAGAACCTGATTTCGCGTTCGAATTTTAAGCGGACTTAAATCCATAATCAGTTCCACCATTCCAATGCGTTCACTCTCGGAAATAATTGGATAAAAAACCTGAAGATAGTCTTCTCCGAAATGATGGGACTTCACTTCCGGAATTTCCCTGGGGGGAATCGTATCCATCACCGAAGCGTATGGAATAAAGACAGCGAATAATTCATCTTCCTTCGTTTCGTCTTCCGATTTCTTGTAGATTCGCGCCGCGATGATATTTTTATCCATGCTCAACTTTCCCAAAGTCTTGTCGCCGGTTTGTTTATCGTCAAAATCGAGGACTTCGATGCAATTCGCGCCGGTTATGGCGGCCTGGGTTGTGAGATTGTCGACCATCTCTCCTCGTATCATGCGGACTTCGTAATTGATAAATATAATAAAAGACGCCAATGTGGCCATACTGCACGCCAATAGCACGATCAGGGATAATTTTCGCTTGACCGACCAGTCACGAATTGGTTTCATCGTTTTCCCCAAAAAAGGTTTTATTCTTTCACTTCCGCCGCCACTCGCAGAATGCTGGAGCGAACGTCAAGGCCGGCTTGCCTGGCGGTTTTTAAATTGAAAATGAATTTAATGTTGTTTCCACTTTTTTTGAATTCAATATGCCCTCCCATTTCCGCGAAGCCGTTGAAATCTCCCACCAAAAGCATAGGTTTTTCGAGTTTTTCCATCAAGTTTTTAATTTCGGCGGAATCCCAACGAATTGGATTTTGTGTGTTGGCGGAAGAATCCATTGCGATTTTTTCTTCCCCGATAAAAAGGATGTGGCAATAATCCAATGCATCCAGGGTTGGAAAACGTTTGATCAAAAATTCACGGTCTTTCACCACTTTATTTTCGATCAACTTGTCGAGAAGCACTCCAAACGAATCGGTTCCCAGAATTCCGATAATGATGGGGGAAGTGGCGTCCGCGAATGCGGAATCCGGCCAATCGATGTATTTGGCGAAGTTGACCAGGTAAGCGGCTTTGATGGGAATTTCGCGCGAGGCTTGGGCTTCCACGCCTCGCGGGAAAAGCGTTCCGATCCACATCAGGATTATGAATATTTTAATCAAATATGGTTTCATAATTTCCACATAAACATAATTCTCTAAAACCGATACGTCAGTTTGGCGTAGACGCCACGTTCGACCTCGGTATATGCCGTGTACATGCCATTCGCTTCGTGTGTCTGATCATCCAGTAAATTGGTCCCGACAATACTCACTTCCAATCGCTCGGTCGGCTCCCACCCCAGCCGCACATCGAGCCGTCCATGCGGCGGGATTTCCCAATTGCTGATTTCATCGACAAAATAATAAGCCGCGTCCAACTTTACATCCTTGCTTATATCCAAATTGGACTGAACTTTGATCTGATGGTGGGGGGAACTATCTTCAAGAGGATAAAACATGATATCTGTGGAGTTGCGCACACGATGTAATTGAATATCCAAAGCGGAATAGCTGGCCATCAGTTTCCAAAAATCGGTGATCTGTGCGTTCATGGCGAGTTCAGCGCCGTAGGTCTCGCCGTCGATATTGTTACCCGGAGGCGCATAAACCATGTAATGAAGAATAGGATCGCTGAATAAAACAGGATGATTCCAATCCGGATCAGCTGAAATATAATCTTTAATGATCGTGTAAAATATGGATAGATCGAACGACAAATTTCTTGTTGCTTGAAGCCGTTGTCCGATCTCGAACGATAAAACGCTTTCCGAATCGACATCCCCTTCATGACTTAATCTTACAATCTCTGGGATTGTGCCTGTTTCATAAGGAACATCCAAAGAATAAATAGTAAACACATCCTCTTTATGTCCGCGGTAATAATGTTGAGCGGCGCGAGTGATGGACGCCCAGATCGTATATTTTTCGTAAGGAGTATACACCAACTTAACGGTGGGCTGGTAATCAAAATCCGAATAATCGCTGTATTGAATTTGTGCGCCGAGAGAGAGCCGCAGTTTATCTTCGATTATTTTGTAATTGTCTTGAAAATAGACGGTAAAAGTTTGATCATTTGCATGTTGAGGAATATATTCCACGTAGCCGTTTTCTATATCATCCGATACAAGCCTGTATCCGCTTCCCACGATGATTTCGTGATCGGAAAATGGATTAAACTGGTATTGAAGATCCGTTTTCAAAACATGATAATTCATATTGATAACAATGTCATGAGCCAATGAAAAATAATCGTAATACGTAAGCCATTTCATTTTGGCTCCATCATCAAATGTGCGATCCCATTGGACCATTAAATCTCCCCCCATTTTATCTTTTTCGTAACGATTCTTAACTTGATAAAATGCAGGTGGTATATAGACGGTGGGCCAGGAAACCCACACGTCGTCTTGAAATAGATCGCCTTGCAATATAACATCATCCTGCTCGGATGGCTGCCAATCAATTCGAAAACCGGCTTTGCCGAATGACCATTCATCAATCGAATCCTTTCCATCTACTTCATGGAATGAATCAACATCTTTATAAATACCATAAACTCGATAAAAAGCATCTTCACCCATTTTTCCGCCATAGCGGAAAATTCCTTTATACAAATCCGTTCCGGCAATGCCGGATAGAAGTCCGCCTTGCGTATCTTTTGCATGTTTGGTGATTATATTGATAACGCCGTTGCCGGAATTCGTGCCCCACAGCGTGCCGCCCGGACCTCGAATAATTTCAATTCGTTCTATGTCTTCAAACGGATAATCCTGAACGCTCCAAAATGTCCCTCCCCAATTTAAATAATTTACCTGGCGTCCATCGATCAACACCAACACATCGACGCAGTATTCATTCGCCAGACCTCTTGATCCAACGATCCACGTGCTAGAATCCACATTCCCCACAAATAAACCGGGAACCATGCGCAGAAGATCGGGGATAGTAGTGGCGGCGGAGCGGCGGATGTCCTCTTGCGTTATGACATACACGGCGGAAGCTGCTTCCCATAATTTTTCCGGTTTCTTGGAAACCGTCGTCACCCAAATTTCCACCTTCGCCAATTCTTCCAGGCTCATATCCGCCAGCTTTTCCAAATCGATTTCTTCAAGTTCTTCCTTCGAATCCTGCGCCAGACATGAGAATGGTAATAAGGAAAAAATGAGAATGAAAAGCGACATCCTTACGAGCATTTCTTCTCGAAAGAAATTGTCTTGTTGAATGGAAATTGACATGATTTTTTTACCTTAAATCTTACAAATTAAAAACAAGTACATCCTACAAATTATGCACGTTTACAAATCTTCAAATACAATTCCTTTCCCAATCCATTAGCTGAATTTCTTTAGGAAATTGGATATGATCATTCCGTTTTATACCCCAAAGGGGTAATAGATGACAGCCAGGGCTAACAACCCTGGGATACATCATTTTCAACCTCAGCCCTGAAGGGCGATAGAAGAAATCTGTTTCCTCCTTTTTCTTCCGCCCTTTCAGGGCTAATTTCATTTTTTCACAGTTTCCAGGGGCGTTGCCCGCTGGCTTTCTTCTTCAATCCCTTCAGGATTCAATGATTTCCCATCTTGTAATTCTAAAACCGATACGTCAGTTTGGCGTACACGCCGCGTTCAACCTCGGTGTATGCCGTATACATGCCGTTCGCTTCGTGTGTCTGATCATCCAGCAAATTGGTCCCGACAACACTCACTTCCAATCGCTCGGTCGGCTCCCACCCCAACCGCACATCGAGCCGTCCATGCGGCGAGATTCCCCATCCGCTGATTTCATCGATGAAATAATAGGATGCATCCAACTTAACATTTTTTACGATATCCAAATACGATTGAACTTTGATCTGATGGTGGGGAGAGGCGCTCTCCAGCGAGTAAAACACGAAATCATTGGAATTCGCGCCGCGATGCAATTGAATATCCAACGCCGAGTAACTAGCCATCAATTTCCAAGTTTCGGTGATTTGCGCGTTTGCAGCTAGTTCTGCGCCATAGGTTTCTCCATTAAGGTTATTTCCGGGATAACCGTACACTTTAAAATGTGGGATCGGGACGGAATAAAAGATCGGATGCTCCCAATCCGTGTCAATCGTACAATGATCATCGATCAGGTTGTAAAAAGTTGTGAGATCGAAAGACAAATTTCTCGTTGATTGCAGTCGTTGTCCGATTTCGAAGGATAAAATACTTTCGGAATCCGCATGTCCCTCATAGCTCAGATAGTCCAACATCGGGATCACGCCTGTTCCATAAGGAGCATCCTGTGCGTAAAAAATATAGCTGGTTTCACTCTCACCACGGTAATAATGTTGAGCGGATCGAGTGATGGATGCCCAGATCGTATATTGTTCGTAAGGAGTATACGTGAGTCGGGCGCTCGGTTGATAATCAAAACCGGAATAGTCGCTGTATTGAAAATGAGAACCTAATGAAAGTTTTAGTTTATCTTCAATAATGGTATAGTTGTCTTGAAAGTAGGCAGTAAAGGTTTGTTTATTCGCGCTTTGAGGCGCTACGGTAACAAATAGGCCATTAGCAGTATCATCCGCGATCAGCCGGTATCCGCCTCCCACGATGAATTCATGATTGGAAAACGGATGAAACTGGTATTGGATATCCGTTTTTAATAAGTCGTAATTCAACTTTGCTATTTCATCGTTGCCCAGTGAAAAATAATCATAATAGGTCAGCCATTTCATCTGGGAGCCGTCGTCGAACGTATGATCCCATTGGACCTGCAAATCAATCCCCTCTTTTTCTTTTATATATCGATCTTTGATAGGATAAAATTCAGGATATGGATAATCTTTTCCTGGCCAGGTGAACCAGACATCATCCTGATAGACATCCCCTTGAAAAGTAAACGCATCCTGTTCGGAAGGCGTCCAATCGATCCGAAAACCGGCTTTGCCGAATGACCAATTATCAACCGAATCGTTTCCATCCGCTGTTTGATTACTATCTACATCTTTATAGATACCATAAATACGATAATGAGCGTCCTTCCCCATTTTCCCGCCATAGCGGAACACTCCTTTATATAAATCCGTCCCGGCAATGCCGGAAACAAGTCCACCCTGCGTGTCCTTGGCATGTTTTGTAATAATATTGATGACGCCGTTGCCGGAATTCGTCCCCCAAAGCGTGCCTCCGGGACCTCGAATGATTTCAATCCTCTCTATATCCTCCAACGGATAATCCTGAATGTTCCAAAAGGTTCCTCCCCACCCCAAAAAGTTCACTTGGCGGCCATCGATCAATACCAATAAATCAACTGCATATTCGTTCGCCAGGCCTCTGGTGCCGACGATCCATGTGCTGGAATCTACGTTTCCGACAAATAAACCGGGAACCATGCGCAGAAGATCAGGGATAGTAGTGGCGGCGGAGCGGCGGATGTCCTCTTGCGTTATGACATACACGGCGGAAGCTGCTTCCCATAATTTTTCCGGTTTCTTGGAAGCCGTCGTCACCCAAATTTCCACCTTCGACAGCTCTTCCAGGCTCATATCCGCCAGTTCCTGCAGATCGATTTCATCATTCCCATCCATTATTTCTCGCGAAACAATTGAAGGTGGAAAGAGAAAGGAGGCTGATAGAAGGAGGATTGAAATTTTACGTCGTAGGCTTTTCAGTCGATGAACATAATCAGGACAATAACATTGCTTCGAAGGATGCGACATCGCGCAAACCTCCTTTTACGCATACCGCTGAGGGATACATTTTCTATACCATTTATGCGATTGAATGTCAACGGTGGTGGGAGGAAATTCATCCTTATGGAATGGAATGGAAAACCGGCGTCGCCTTGGCGATCGCTTTACCTTTTGGATTCAATACGATAATATGAATTAAGGGTAATATCGAATCAATAGGCAATCATATGAACCATTTCGTATCCAATCCTTTAGCGACGGCTGATTATATCATCATTGCCGGCTTCTTTCTCGTCATGCTCGCCATCGGGATTTTTTTTAGCGGACGCATGAAAAATCTGCAGGACTATTTCAGCGGCGGACGGCGAGTGCCGTGGTGGCTGTCCGGCGCGTCGTTTTACATGAGTTCCTTCAGCGCCTTCACCTTCGTCGCCTATTCGGAATTGGCGTATAAGTACGGCTTCGTGGCGGTGACGGCGTATTGGGTTACGGTTCCCGCTTCCCTCCTTAGCGCCTATTATTTTGCGTCGCGGTGGCGACGAGTCGCCGTGACCAGCCCATTGGAATATATCGAAGAGCGGTATGGCGCCGCGTTACGGCAATGGCTGGCCTGGCTTGGCATTCCCGTTAAAGTCATCGATGACGGATTGAAGTTATTCGCCATCGGCACGTTGGTTTCCAGCGGGATGGGATTTCCGTTGGAGTATGCTGTGTTTCTGTCGGGAACGATCATGCTTTGTTATACATTTTTAGGAGGGCTGTGGGCGGTATTGATCACAGATTTCGTCCAGTTTGTCATTATGGGGATGGCCGTGTTGGTTTTGATCCCTCTGGCGCTGCAAAAAGCGGGTGGATTGGAATCCTTTTTCATGAATATCCCGCCGGATTTCTTTTCCTTGACGGCGGAACAATACACTTGGACGTACCTCTTCGCCTTCTTTGTCATTATTGCGCTCAACTACAGCACGTCGTGGTCGCTCGTGCAGCGGTATTATTCGGTCGGCAGCGACCGCGATGCGCGCCGAGTCGGTTATTTTGTTGCCGCGCTGAACGTAATCGGACCGCCCTTGCTATTTGGGCCGGCGATGGCGGCCCGCGTCTTTCTTCCCGAGTTGGAAAACACGAAAGAGGTTTACGCGGTCGTCTGCCAAACCCTGCTGCCGGTCGGCATGATGGGAATGATCATTGCCGCCATGTTTTCCGCGACCATGTCTATGCTCTCCAGCGATTACAACGCCGTCGCGTCGGTGCTGACCAACGATGTATATAAACGCCTGGTGGCGCGCGATGCTACAAACCGCTCTCTGGTTTTTGTGGCGCGATGTTCAACCTTGCTTGTCGGTTTGGTTTCGTTGGGAATCGCGTTCATCGTTATTCAAAATCAGGGACAGGGAGATCTGTTTCAATTGATGGTAAAGGTATTTGGAATATTTCTGCCTCCCGTCGCCATTCCGATGTTGTTCGGATTGGTAAACCGCTCGATTTCCAATCTGGGCGGCCTGGCCGGATTGTTGACGGGAATGGGATTCGGCGTGGTTGCTTATTTGTTCGGCGGGCATTACCCGATTCTGCGTGAGGTGCAATACATCACCGCCATCACATTGTTTTCGACAATCGCGGGAATGGTGATCGGTACGTTGGCGCGACCGAATTCGGGTGCGCAACAGCAACGAATTTCACGCTATTTCGACAAAATGATTTCGAGTGAGTTTTTATCGATTGATGATCCGGCTGCGAAACCATTGGATTTCACTCCGCTATCCGTAATCGGTGTATCCGTGGCGACATTGGGGGGATTATTAATGGCAGTAGTGGTTCTGACCCAACCGCTGCGAGACTCGGTGATGAGTCTTTGCGTCGGATTGAGTATGATGATCGTAGGTGGGCTTTTCCTCTTGGCGCCGTGTATTCGGAAAAGGAGAAAAATAGATGACTCAATGGAATGAATCGATTAGTGTGGGCATTCTCGGTTCCGGTTTTATGGGAAGAACGTATGCGGAGACGCTTACAAAATTCGTAAAAGACGCGCGTCTGGTCGGGGTCGCATGCGGGTCTCGCGCGTCGGCGCTGGCGAAGGATTATCAAGTCAATTATTATGAATCGTACAATAAACTGATTGAGCAAGCGGATATCGACGCGGTCTTTGTTGCCACTCCCCATGCGCAACATGCGGAACAGGCGTTGGCGGCGGCGCGGGCGGGAAAACATCTGCTGATTGAAAAACCCATGGCCCGCAGCGTGGAGGAATGTGACGCCATTCTTGCGGAATGCAAAAGCCGTTCGCTAAAATGCACGATTGCGTTCACCCAACGGCCGCGGATTTGCAACGCCAAAACGAAAGAACTGCTCGATTCCGGCAAAATGGGGCGCATTTTGCAATTCCGTTCGTACCAGATGGTCCCCGGCGGAATGCCCCATCTTCCCAAATGGCAAATGGAATCGGACAATATGGGGACATTGTTCGGTCACGCGGTCCACAATTTTGACAACATTCGCTGGTTGACGGGACAGGAAATTCGAACGGTTTACGCAAAATGCCGCAGTCTCGATCCGCATTACGCGACCGAAGGGACATCCGACGTGCTGATGACGCTTGCGGATGATACGGTTGCGTATTTATTTAGTTCCTTTCAGGTCCCCACTCCCGGTTTTCCCCGTTCCCAGTTCGCGTACCGGATCATTTGCGAACGAGGATTGTTGGATGTCGATGCGTATGGGGAAGCGCGGGTTTCCGTCGACGGCAGCGAGTGGAAAACGTTTGCCCGGCAGGAGCCGATTGATTGGCAGGGGAAAGGATTTCTCGATCCCGTGCGGTTGGAGTCATACGGCGCCCATTTGCAGGATTTCATTCATTGCATTCGTGAAAACCACGAACCTTCCATCACCGGCTGGGATGGACGGCAGGCGCTTGCGGCCGCGCTGGCCGCGTATGAATCGAACCGGACAGGGAAGGAGATTGTGTTGCCTGTGTGAGTGGAATCGATCTCGAATGTCGATTGGAAAAAGATCAAATCCATGATGAATGAAATGGTATCTTCAATCCCCGCGTGAGTATAGGAAAATTGTTCATGGGATTGCCCATATCAAATCGTCCTTGATTTCATTACGGTTGTGCGGATCGATCTGGTACTCTCCGCCGTTATCCTGCATGTTTTTCCCATAACTATATAAAAGATAACCGTTTTCTTTTTTCTGATAGACATAATCCTTGCCGGTAAAGGGATCGATGGGCATTTCCCCGACGAATGCGTCGCGAATTGCACTCAACTCCTGCGGATACGCGCCGTTTTTCTCTTTGAAATCGAACAAGGCAAAGGACAATCTCACTTCATCAAGTCTCGCGAGGGTTTCATCCCGCCGTTTCGCAACATTGTTACAATTGAACATGATCGATTTGGCGATAAACGCAATGGCCGGTAAATCGGTTTGGGGGTCGTAATGGTTCCAATGGGAAAACGATTGATAGGCGGGAAGATGCAGCCATTCGATCATTTTACTCATGGTTTCCAGATAATAGGCCTGATTGGCGCGGATAATGAAGCGGCCGGGATATCGCAGAGTGAATTGAATCAAAGGGCTTATTTGATCGCCCACATCACCGAATTCGCCGGCAAGGAATCTTTCGCCGCCTTCATGCATGACCGCTCGTTCAAATTCGATGCTGCGGATGAATTGTTCATGAATCCGGAATTTGTTGATTTCACGAACGATGGATTCTCGTTCCGCCTGTGTAGGAGGCTCGATGCATTCCAATGCGTTTAACGTTACACACGTGGTGCGAAGTGTATTGAATCCGATGAGAACGGCGATGAGAAATGGCGATTCCTCGAACGTCCATTGGTTGAATCGAAACATTTTTCTGAGATCGCGATATGCCGCTTCCCGATTTCCTTTGCTGCTATCGAGCAGGCATTGTATTTGTAGCAAAGTAAAAAGCCTTTGATGATGAAGAAAGTTGGGAACCGCGATGGCGGCGGGATTGACGATGTTATAATCGGTGAGGAAGCGGCATTTCTCTCGCTCAAACGCCGGTTCGAGGATTTCGAAGAGCGTTTGATAGGGTGCGATTTCTCTCTCCAGATTTGCGATTTCCTCCGCAGATAGTTTTTGTTTTTTTGCAAGAATTTCTTTTGTCATCTGTTCGATTTGTGCAAAATGTTGATGTATTTCATGAAAGGTTTGATCGTGTTGATCCATTTGCGCAAACACCCGTTCCAAAATCGCCCAGGCATTTTCCTTATAGGGGATTTCGGGAGGGGCCAGCTTCAGGAAATCCAATTCGACGCCTTGCTCTTTTGCATGGGTAATTGCTTTTCTGTAAAGATAGTTTCCCCAATAATGAGGCAGAGTGAAGAGAATAACCAAAAAGATGGCAGTAAAAAATAAAATACGAAGAAATCGGGTTTTCGGAAAGAATCGAATCGCCATGAAAATGTGATCTCCTTTTTATTCCTATCGTTGAGTTATTCCGATGCGATGTTCCACACGAGATCGTCCAGGGATTTCACACCGGATTGACTGGTTCCCCCATCATCGTTTCCATTTTCTCCCACACTATACAATCTATAGCCGTTTGCTTAAGAACGGTAGATGTAATCATTGCCGCTGAAAGGATCGATCGGCAACTGGCCTTCACAAAACGAGCGGATGTCGGCAAGATTTTGCGGATAATGGCCGTGCTTTTCCTGATAATCGAGCAGCAAAAAAGATATCCACGTTTGATCCAGCCGTACGATTGCTTTGTAACTCGTCCGATTCGCATCTTTGAAATTAGGCAAAGACACTTTTATTAAAAATGACAGCGGCGCAAGGTTGTTATCCGGATCGAATTCCTCTTCCGCGATTTGAACAGTCGGAACGGTGACATTCCAATAATCCTTTCCTTGTACATTCCTCAAAATTCATTTCAATAGTATGGAGGGTATATGGAAGAGGCAAATTCATCAACTTGATTCGCCGTTGTTTCCCTGCAGCCTGAAAAACATTCCGGTTCGTGCTATTCTACTCGCGGTATTATTGGATTGGTTGCAAACGAATTGAAACACAAAGAATAGGGAGAACGATCGTGACGAAAAAAACTGGTTCGATTGTAATTACTATAATTATAATCGCGTTGAATTGCTCGTGCCCGGCGTCGGAAACAAGTTCGCTGGATCTCGCCACTATTCTGTACAAGGATTCATTGAATTCTCCCCCGGCCAAACCGTGGGAGTGGATTCGTGAAAATCCCGATGCGCATCGGTCGGGCAAAAACGGACTGGAAATCAAAATCGAACCGGGCGGATTGATGGGGGACGGCAAAGACGCCAGGAATATTTTGGTACGGCCATTGCCGGAAGGCGCAAAATCGGTCATGGTGCAGGTCGACGCCGATCATGAAACTCAGTTCGAACAGGCCGGATTGATCTTGTATCAAGACGACGATACGTATATCAAACTCGTGTTGGAAATGGTGGACGGGGAAGTGTGGATCGTTTCCATCGTGGAAATCGAAGCGAAAGCCGCATTGATCAATAAAGTCTCGCGACCGGACGGAGAAGTCCGGATCGCGCTCGATCTGGAGGAAGGGAAAGTGAAAACAAGTTGTTGGGGGAAGGAAGGAAAACCTATTGAACTTGGAGCCGCCGAATTTCCGATGAAACCGCTCCCGCGAGTGGGGGTATTCACGCAAAGCGGCCAGCCGGAGGCGGATCGATGGGCAAGGTTTTGCAACTTTATCATCTCCGCAAAACCGGCGGAACCATGGAAATGAAGGGAAATCCATGCTTCTCAATTCAGTGGATTGGATGATTGTCGCTCTTTATTTTATTTTCGTCTTACTGATGGGCCTGATTTTCGCGCGCCGGGCGGGGCGGAACATTGACGAGTATTTCGTTTCCGGGCGGAATCTGCCGTGGTGGCTGGTCGGTACGTCGATGGTGGCGACCACCTTCGCCACCGACACCCCTATGCTGATCACCAATCTGGTCCGCACGCGCGGCGTGAGTGGAAACTGGGCGTGGTGGGCGTTTTTATTGACCGGTATGGTGACGGTTTTTTTATACGCGAAGCTGTGGCGGCGATCCGGCGTGTTGACCGACATCGGATTTTATGAATTACGTTATTCAGGCAAGGCGGCGGCGTTTCTACGCGGTTTTCGCGCGGTGTATTTGGGATTCGTTTTCAATGTGATCCTGATGGCCATTGTCACATTGGCCGCCGTGAAGATTTCCGGCGTTTTGTTGGGATTGAATAAATATACCACCGTGTTGATTTGCGGATTGATCACGGCGATTTATTCGAGCACGGCGGGATTGTGGGGAGTGGTGGTGACGGATCTGTTTCTTTTCGTCATGGCCATGACCGGCTCGATCGGCGCTGCGTATTATGCGGTATCGCACGAAAAAGTCGGAGGTTTGAGTGGATTGCTGAGTCATCCCGAAGTGGTTTCTTTCACGCATATGCTTCCCGATTTCACTCGTTGGGAAGAAGCGATTCCCATCTTTATCATCCCCTTTGCGGTGCAATGGTGGAGCGTGTGGTATCCCGGCGCGGAGCCAGGCGGCGGCGGATTCGTAGCGCAGCGCATGTTGGCCGCGAAAGACGAGGAACACTCATTGCTGGCCACGCTGTGGTTCAACGTGGCGCACTATGCGGTGCGCCCTTGGCCATGGATCATCGTGGCGCTCTGTTCGATGATCGTCTATCCCACGCTCGATTCCATTCAACAGCAGTTTCCCGCGTTGGACGGCAACCTGATTGCGCACGACCTCGCGTATCCCGCCATGCTGATCCTCGTGCCGCACGGCATGTTGGGATTGGTGATCGCCTCACTGGCCGCGGCGTATATGTCGACCATCAGCACCTGCCTGAATTGGGGCGCTTCGTATTTGACAGACGATTTTTATAGACGGTTTATTCGGCCAAATGCCGATCCACAGCATTACGTCCGATTTGCGCGGTCGGTAACGGTCCTGTTGATGGCGGCGGCCTGTCTGTTTTCGTTCCTGCTGGGCAGCGCGCTGCAGGGATTCGAAATTTTACTGCAAATCGGTGCGGGAACCGGTCTGATTTTTCTCTTGCGCTGGTTTTGGTGGCGGGTGAATGCGTACAGCGAAATCACCGCGATGATCGTCTCATTTCTCATCGCCCTCTATTTCAAATTCGTTCATGCTGATCTATTTGGATTGACGCCGTTGCCGTCATGGCAGGAACTCATCATCGGCGTGGCGCTCACGACCGCCTGCTGGTTGACGATAACCTTCATCACGCCAATGACGGATCGCAAGGTATTGCAGAATTTCTATGATAAAATCCGTCCGATGGGACGGGGATGGGCGCAAGTGGTGGATACTTCACAGAGTAAAACCGATGAAAATTTGTCTGCATCAATTTTATGTGTGTTTTTAGGTTGTCTGGCGGTTTATTGTGCATTGTTTGCAACCGGATTTATTCTGTATGGGAATTATGTCTTGGGGGGGATGTTGAGCTTGATTTGTGTGTTCGCTGTGGGTGTGATTTTTAAATTTCGTTTCCGGTTCTCTCCGAAACAAAATTCGTAAATCATAATTGAATCGGAATGTCCCATTTAAAGCGAGACGGATACAATTCGTTGATTCAATGACGCATCATATGCCGCCGCCAGCACTTTCTGGCTCCACAATCCCGCTTCCCCATCCACCGGCGGAGGCGTATCATCCAAAACCGCCTGCGAAAATGCCTCCACTTCAGCGCGATACATATTCACGGGTGTGGGAGCAATACGAATACCGCCGCTTTCCGTCCGAATTTGTTGCGCCTCATATCCGGCGTCGGATCCGATCAAATAAGCGATCATCTCGCCCGCATCACCCTGCCCGATGGTTCCTTCCGCTAAAATACTGCCTTGCGAGCCATACAATTCCAACCGATTTTTTGAACTTTCGTCAGGCACGTTGAATAATGTGTCAACAACGCCTTTCGCGCCGCTCTCGAATTCCAACAAAACCGCCGCCGTGTCTTCGCAGCGATAATTATGCACGAGATTTCCTGTCAGGCAAGCAATCTTTTTTGTTCGTCCAAAGAACATTTCCAACAAATCGATGCAGTGGCTGCCCATATCCATCAAACTGCCGCCGCCGCCGCGCGCCGGATTCTGCCGCCATGCGCCTTCGATGGGTGGGTACCAACACGACAATTGTGCGCGGCCAAAA
Source organism: Candidatus Omnitrophota bacterium (assembly GCA_003598175.1). Lineage (GTDB taxonomy): Bacteria > Hinthialibacterota > Hinthialibacteria > Hinthialibacterales > Hinthialibacteraceae > SURF-12. The sequence goes on along the minus strand of QZKN01000067.1, from coordinate 58,186 downwards.
ACCGGTGTACCGATTCGTCCTTCTTTCACCAGCCGCAACGCTTCCTGATGATAGGCGTGGAATCGCATCATCAAACCGACTCCCAACTTTACGTTTTGTTCCTTGCAAACGTCAATAATTTTCTCCGCATCCGCAACGGTTAATCCCAGCGGTTTTTCGCATAAGATATGTTTGCCGGCTTGCGCGCAACGAATGACCTGCTCACAATGCCGATCAACCGGCGTGGCAATGTAAATCAAGTCGCTGTCGCCGGCTAGCAGTTCGTCCTCTCTCGTGCAGGCCTTCGCGCCAAATTTTTTCGCGACTTCTTGATTGACTCCGGCGTTGATATCGAAAACAGCGACCAACTCGGCGTTGTTCGCCTGCATAATCCCTTCCGGAATCGTGCGGCGCTGTGCGATTCCACCTGAGCCTAAAACCGCCCATTTGGTTTTCATTGTTTCGCCTCCATTTCTGTGACCATATTATCGTAGGGGCGGTTCGCGAACCGCCCCCTACCGTCGATTTCCATTTTTCGTTGTAGTGTTTATTCCCTTTTTCATCAAGAATATGCGTGAATGACTTTTTTGATGCTCTTTGCGATTCCCCGCATGAGTTCTTCACCATACGTTGGAAAAACGAAGGTGATAAACGTGCGGGATTGATGCCAGACAGCGTTTGGTACTTCCACTTTTGAATAGTCGACGGACGCAGGATCGGTATATTCGCGGCTGGCAAAAGGAAATTTGGAAAAGCCGAAGCCGTTGTGTTCGCGGAACGCCTGCTCGGTATGGCACTGCGGCCAGAAAACCTTCCAGCAGGGAGCGCCTTCCGCGCCCAGCGCTTGCAGAAACGTGGAAATATTGCATTTCATGTTGTCGATATCGAGCGTGATGGGAAAAACGTACCAGCCGTTTCGACGATCGGCAGTGTTGACGGGAAGGTAGAGGATTTGTGGAATATCTTTGAGCTCTTCCAACAAAATTCCGGCGTTGCGGCGGCGGCGGGGCATGTTCCACGTGTCGATGCGTTCCAATTCGCACAATCCGATGACGGATTGCATTTCCGTCATGCGGTAATTCCAGCCGACCATCGTGTGGATGTAAGGCAGTTTCTGTTCCATTTCCAGCAGACGCAGACGTTCGCGCACGTCGTAGCCATGATCGCGGAAACTGCGGCAGCGCCAGGCGACTTCTTCGTTATCGGTCGTCACCATCCCCCCCTCGCCGCCGGTGGTGAACGTCTTGTTTTGGCAAAAACTACAGCAGCCGACGTTGCCGACGCTGCCGGTTTTCCTGCCTTTGTATTCCCCGCTGTAGGCTTCGGCGTTGTCTTCGATGACATAAAGGTTATGTTGTTTGGCCAGGTCGAGAATCGGATCCATATCGGCCACATTGCCGTATAAATGCACAACCATAATCGCTTTCGTTCGCTCATTGATCCGTTGGCTGATCGATTCCACATTGATGCAGTGATCTTCTTTATTCACGTCTGCAAAACGAGGAATCGCTCCGGCCTGAACGATGGAAAACGAAGACGCGATGAAGGTGTAACTCGGCACGATCACTTCGACGCCGGGACCGATTCCCAGCCCGGCCAGACCCGTGTGCAGCGCGCTGGTGCCGTTGGTGGTGCTGATGGCGAATTTGCTGCCGTTCCATTCCGCAAATTTTTTTTCGAACTCCATGCCTTTGGGACCCGTCCAATAATTCACTTTGCCGCTTTTGAGGGGCTCGACTGCGGCTTCGATGGTTTTGGCGTCGAAGGCCGGCCACATCGGCAGCGGTTCGTTGATCGTTTTGGGACCGCCATGAATCGCTAATTTATCATTCATCATAATTCTCCTTTTTCCACAAGCATATTCGAAATGACTGGCTAAAACAGGCTTCCAGCCTGTTATGAAAATCGCTTTATTCTTCTGTCATAGCATATCAAAAAATAGTGCATGGATGCGAGGGGAGTGATGCCAATGGGACGGGTTTTCGTTGGGAAAATTGGGAATCGTATTGACAAGTCGCCGAATCGTGGTGATTATGTGCATACGCACGGTTTTAACGTTCGTGTTTCAATCCATGAATCGATCAGGCGGGAGATTTCTCATGACGGATAAACAGCTGGGCGTCCTGATTCACGGCGCGGGGTGGGTTTCAGGCGAACATATTAAAGCGTTTCAAGCGAATCCGCATACGCAGGTGGTTGCTCTATCGAGTCGGCGAATGGAAAGCGTGAAAAAGAGAGCAGCGGAAGCCGGGCTGGTGAATATCGGCATGTATACGGACCTGTGCTCGGCTTTGCGTCATGACGGAGTGGATATCGTTTCGATCTGCACTCCCCAACACGTCCATGCGAAAAACGTGATCAAGGCCGCGGAAGCGGGAAAGCATCTCGTGATTGAAAAACCGTTGGCGAATCGCTGGGACGAGATATGCGCCATGCGTGATGCGGTTCGCAAAGCCGGCGTCAAAACGGTCGTCAGTTTTGTTTTGCGATGGAATCCCCTGATTACAACGCTGAAATCGCTGATTGCGGACGATGCGCTGGGTACTATTTATTATATAGAAATCGATTATCAATCCAACATAGCCAGCTGGTGGTCGGGTTTTGAGGAGGCGCGAACGAAAGAAAAAGGCGTCGGCTCCATGCTCGTCGCGGGATGCCACGCATTGGACGCCGCGCGTTGGCTGGCGGGGCAGGGAAGCGGGCAGGCGGCGCGGGTGACCGAAGTGTTCGCCTGGCGCGGCGGGTGGCGTAAAGGCTCGACGCGTGAATACAACTATTTCACCGGCGAATGGGCGGACGGCAAACCGCCGCTGGAATATGAGGGATTGGAAGTATACATGCTGAAATTCGACAATGGCGCTGTCGGAAAAGTATCCTCGAATTATGATTGCATCATGCCGTACACCTTCCCCATCGAAATTTTCGGCGATAAAGGCTCGGTGAAGGATAACCGCATCTGGTCGCATAAATATCCCGGTCAGAAAGGATGGATTGAAATCCCGACCATCCTGCCCGACAGTTCCGACGTTTCTCATCATCCGTTTCAGGCGCAGATGGATCACTTTGTCGATTGCATCCGCCACGATCGCGAATCACACTGCAATCTGGACGATGCAGCGCATACGCATGAAGTCGTTTTTGCGGCGCAGCAATGTTACGAGACCAATCGCCCGGTTTCACTTCCTTTGCGATAAGAGGATGTAAAAATGAAAATCGCTATCGTGACCGACGCCTGGCATCCCCAGACGAATGGTGTGGTGACGACGTTATCCAAGACGGTGGAAGGGTTGCGAAAAAAAGGCCACACCGTCGAAATCATTCATCCCGGCCTGTTTCGAACCGTTCCTTGTCCCACCTATCCGGACATTCGCCTGGCGTTGTTCCCGTTCCGAAATGTGGCGCGACTGCTGGACGCCTATGCGCCGAACGCGATTCACCTGCCGACGGAAGGTCCGTTGGGTTTCACCGGACGCCATTATTGTGAAAAGCGGAAGATTCCCTTTACTACGACCTTCACCACAAAATGGCCGGATTACATTCAGGTGCGTTTCGGCATCTCTGTGCATCTGACGTATAAACTCATTCGCTGGTTTCACCGTCCCGCGACGCGCACGATGGTGGCGACGCCCTCACTGAAACGAGATTTGGAAGAGAAAGGTTTGAAAAATTTGGTATTTTGGGGTCGGGGAGTGGACAGCGATCTCTTCAAACCGCGTTCGAAGGATGCAATCGACGCCTTCCGGCCAATCGGCATGTATATGGGACGCGTCGCCGTCGAAAAAAATATTGAAGCGTTTCTCAATGTAAAAGCGCCGGGGACCAAAGTCGTGATCGGCGATGGTCCGGCCATGCAATCCTTGCGCGAAAAATATCCGGCCGTGCGTTTTTTAGGAAAAAAAACAGGCGAAGATTTAGCCATTCATCTTGCCGCTGCGGATGTGTTTGTGTTTCCCAGCTTAACCGACACATTCGGTATCGTCATGATTGAAGCGATGGCGTGTGGTTTGCCCATCGCCGCGTATCCGGTGGCGGGACCGAACGATGTGGTGATTCATGGAGAAACGGGTTGGCTCGATAAGGATTTGAATATCGCATTCGAAAAGGCGCTGGAAATGTCGCCGGAACGCTGCCGTCAACATGCATTGCAATTCTCATGGGAAAAAAGCATTGATCAATTTGAAGCCAACCTTGCGCCGATACCTACCGCTCCCCATCCGTGATCATAGAGGCGGAACTGCATTTCTGCGCCACTTTATTGTACGTCCGCTTTTTTGACGCAGCGAAAACCATACGCTTCATACCCAAAACAGGTATCGGCCAGTCCCGGCGGTTCGCTGTATCGCGTCGAGGAACGGCAGTATTCGTCCGAGCTGTTCCACCCGCCGCCGCGCAGGACGCATTCCTCCCCGCTTGCGGGACCGCGTGGATTATCCGATTCGCCTTTCGAATAATAGTCATTGCTATAAAAATCGTTGCACCATTCCCACACATTCCCATGCATGTCGAAAAGTCCCCATGCGTTGGGGATTTTTTGTCCCACGCGTTGCGTGCCGTTGTTGGCGTTATCCTTGAACCACGCATGGCGGGAGAGTTTGGCGGGATCGCTGCCGAAGGAATAGAGCGTGTCGCTTCCCGCGCGGCAGGCGTATTCCCATTCCGCCTCCGTCGGCAGGCGATAACCGGTTGCATCGAAATTGCATCGCAACGGTTCCATTTCGTAGCATGGTTCCAGCCCCTCACGTAGAGATCGCATGTTGCAATACCGGACGGCAGCGAACCAACCCAGCTGTTCGATCGGTTTGTCGGGATCTTTGAATTTGGCGGTGTTTTTTCCCATCAATTCCTCATATGACTTTTGAATGACTTCGTATTTATCCATATAAAAGGAATGGACTTTGACGGGATGCGCCGGTTGTTCGTCGTCTTCTTCTCCTCCGTCGTCGCCCATCAGAAACTCGCCGGCAGGGATAAGAACCATTTTGATACCGGTGGAGGTAGTGATTTCCTGTATGGACTCCGTTTCAACCGGTTCGGATGGTTTCGGTGTGCAACCGGTGAACAGAAGTGATAGAAACATGACAAAAAAAAATAGGGGAAGAGGTGTTTTTTTCATGATGAATCCTCGATTTGTATAAATGCGTATCGCCGTCATTCTGCCGGCATTGGATATAAATGCCGCCGGGACGGCGGCGACCCATTAATGTTGCGGCGCTTCATAGCTTACCGGATTGCGCAGGATTTGCTGCGTGCGATTGCGAATTTCCTGGGCGATTTCGGAGACGGCGGGATTCACTGTAGTTTCCAGACCGGCGCGCTGCCGCAACAGTTTGACCACCATGCGGCATTCACCCACCAATTCGTCCTGATTGCCGCCGATTTCCACGAATCCGGCGGTGATTTTTTGACATTGTTGGTAAGCATCGTCAGCGGTGGAATCGATTAGGGCGTCGCGAAAATCCTGAACCAGTTTCTCCGCGTATTCCGGTGTATGAATTTTTTCCTGTCTGTTGGATATATAGCGATCGATTCCCTTCAGCAAATCCTTCATTTCATCCAGAAATTGAATGCATTCCGGATGACTCTTTTTTTGCTGCTCCAAATAGTCCTGCATCTCCTGCCCGAAATCGGCGTAATCCTGAATGCGCCCGCGGATGTGGCGCATGAATGCCAGCACATCGTCCAGATGTTGTTGAACCTGTTTTTTATTATGCTTTTGTAGGCCTTTTGAATAGATGGCGTCCAATTTTGCTTTCGCGTCGCACGTGGCGATGCCTTTATACGAACTTTTCTGGCCTTCGATGTCGAGTACGTACTCGCAGGGGCCGACGCCGAGCGTTTCCCGAACAATGTCAACGATCGTCAGTTGGTCAAGCGGCGTTTCCCGTACGCGATTGATCGGATACATGAGAACCGGTCCAACGAATTGAACGACGTTCTTTTTTAATGGTTGCAGGTGGCCTTTTCCTTTTTTATCGATCCAGCAAGGGTAAGGAAAAAAGCCGAGAACGGTGGTCCAGCGTTCGCGTGTGGTTTTGCGCAGCCAGTCTTCCTGACCGAATGACGCCGGGATCCCCATCCATCCGTATTTGAAATAAGTCCCGTCCGGCTGCTGGACCAGCATTTCCCAGCTGTCGGTTACGTTGTTCGCGCATTGCCAATCGACGCGCCATTGTGCGGGAAAAGGGATATTCCAATCCAAATCGATGATTCTTCCTGCGTCCTTTTCGGCAATAGGAATCGTATGCCAGATGTCAGGTGTATCCAATACCGCAATCCATATTTCTCCGTCCTCCCCATAATGAATCTGCGTTTCCGTGATGAATTTTTGTTCTTCTCGTTCATTGAGTACGATCGAGATATCCTGCTCCATTTGGTTGCAAACGGTTATGAGGATCGCCTCGCCGTTGCCGAGATATTGCAGTAATAAATTTTCGCTGGGAAGGTCCGCTTTGGAGACGGCCAGCTGTCTCGCATCGATCACGATGTCGCTCGCAAAGAAGTCGGGCAACACCGCGAACCGACTGACGGATTGAATGGTGAGTTTTTCCACGGCGTCAAGTGGCTTGGTGTGAACAAACGGTTGTCCCAGGCCGAGGGCTACACGAAAAGTCAATTTTATTCTTTCATCATTAGTAAAGGATACAGCGACGGCAACGGCGTTGGTATTGTTCTCCAGAATCTGAATGGCGCTGATTTGATGCGCGTGTTCCGCCGATTCCGGCGCAATGGCCGCGCGGGGAACAAATCCCTGCGTTGTTTTGGAATAGAATTCAATGGCGGAAGCGCTTTTTCGCAGCGCAACCGCTATTTTATTATTCAAAAAAACGGTATCGCCCTTGCATTCAAATTCTGTTTCCTCTTCCGGCGCGAGAATCCATCCCTCACGTTGATTCAGTTGATCGCCGGATAGTGGCGCCGCCGAACTCGTCGTGGTATCGAATAAACAAGTAAAGGGGGGCGTATCCGCATTCATGGCGAAAAGCGGATCCGCTGTTGCCAGTAGGCACATTGTGATGATCGTCGTTTTTCTGAAAAATCGTAAAATCGTCATTATTGCTCCTCCATCTTGCATAATAGGAATGAATTGGCGTTTCCTATGGTTTGCTTTTCAATAGATTCTCCGCGTGAGTGATAACCTTTTCCATTGTTGCGGAAACTTCAGGCGTTCGCTCGGCGATCATCCAGCAATTCTGCAAAAACCAGCGCGCCATCATTCTGCATTTTGACAAGGTGGAATCCTGCGCAAGGCCGATGGCGCGGAGTTGATCGCCCAGTTTCTGACAGACGGATAATCCGTCCTCTTTGCCGATCAGAGAAACGATCTGGTCGGATAATTGCACTGCGTATTGCGGAGATTTTCTGGCGTCCCGTTTTGAAAGAATAGCGTTGTCGATGTTCGCAAGAATCGCGAGTAATGGTGGAACGGCGGATGCCATTTGCGGATGAGCGCGCGCTTCATTTTGACAGGATGCCGACAATTCGTTTGTAAGAACTTGATACCGTTCAATTCGTTTTTCTGTTTCCGTGAGCAGGTTCGTCATCGCCGTGAATTGCACGATGATTTGGTCTTTGTATCGTGTTTCCCTCTTTCTTTCAAACTGTCGCTCCACCCATTCCGTCACCTGCTCAGTGGTTGGATTTGCATCCGATCCGAGTCCTTCTGCGGCGAGGATGTATTGGCAAGGCCCCACACCCAGCGTATTTCTCATGATGTCGATCGGACAGATCGTGGTGAGCGGAGTCGCGCGATCACGGTCAATCGGATAAATCAGGCAGGATGCCTGTGCTTGCTCTTGCAACGAAGGTTCCGAAAATGGGAATGATTTCGCCATCCCTCCATTTTGCAAAACATTCATACGCCAATTGGCAGAAAAGGGAGGCGACCAGTTTTCTCCGATTGAGGGAGGAATGGTTTGCTTGTTTGCACAATGCCAAAGATTTGCATTTTCCATCAAAGCAAGCCATATTTTTCTCCCTTCCTTGCATTCGATTTCCGTGGCTTCGATTTTTCGCGCTGCGCCGCTGCCGGATAGAATAAGTCGCGTGTTCTGTTCGTCGGATTCCCACACGCCCATCATCATGCAATCGCCGCCGTGAATCGCCTGCAGAAAAAACTTCGCCGTCGGAAGCCGAATCGAATCTCTGTCGAATGCATCGGCGCTGAACACCATATCATCGCTGAAAAAATCAGGAACGATAACATATTCGCAAAGAGACTCAATGCGTAATCGATCGGTTTCGACGCTGGGAAGGATTTCCAAACTGCGTTCGCCGGTCGTTAATCGTAATCCGATCGAAATTATTTTATAATTCGCTTTGATTTCAACCGCGCCGGGATTGTTTTCGAGAATTTCGAGAGAAGAGAGAGTTTCCGGGGAGGACGTTTGCGCAAAAAGAGTTGCTCGCCGCGCCGATTGTCCATCGATCAGAGAGTAGATTTCCACGCCATGACTTTTTTGTCGGACGATCACGGCGATTTTATCGTTCAGAAAAACAACGTCGCCCTTGAATGGATGCGCCGTATCGTCCTCGGCCAATAACGTCCAGCCGTTTTTTTTGTTCAATGTTTGCGTGGAAATTGGATTCGTCGAAATGGAATTGGTATCCAATACATAGGTAAACGGCGCGCCGGTTTCCTGAATCCGTTGATTGATATCCTGCGCTTGCACAATGGGTGAAAATCGGATAAGAAAAATAAACGTGAAGAATAGGAAATAGAGTAATTTTACATGTTTCATTCGAACCTCTCCCATCGATACGATTGTCAATGCCAATCCGGATTCATATCGGAGTCGCCTTCTGTCAGGCGTACCGCCGTTCCGCCGCCAGATGGAACGATATAAAGTTCCCACGGTCCGTTTTCGCTCACACCCTGGCAATACACCAGATGGTTCCCGTCCCGACTCCATTGCCCGTATCGTTGAATGCCTCCCCAATACGTGATCAGGCGATTTTTCTGCCCATCCGGTTGAATCGTGCAGATATGCGTTTCCGTTTCGTAGACAAGCAGTTTGGCATCCGGCGACCAATGCGGTTCGCACGCGCCTTTTTTGTCATATACTTTTACGGGTTGTCCGCCGTCAGCGTTGACCGTGAATAATGCATTCTCCTCATCCCAGCGGCAGGCGAACGCAATCGTTTTCCCATTCGGGCTCCAGGCAGGTCCGGAACAATGCGGCCAATCATCGGGAGAGATTTTCTTTTCTACATTACTTATTAAATCACGAGTAAAAATAGACTCCTCACGGCGGAAAGCGATTTTATTTCCGTCTGGCGACCATTCCGCCTGATCGCCGTCGCAAATCCGTTCCATATTCGTCCCGTTGATCGACATTTTCCAAATACCGACGGATTCTCCCCGTGTGGAAGTAAATAGGATTTCTTTCCCATCCTTGCGAAATGCCGGATCGACGTCGTTTTCGTCCTCCTTGCCGTCGGTTAATTGACGCAGATTCGAGCCATCGGCTTGGATCATCCAAATCCGCCAGGAGCCGGAACGATTACTGGAAAAAACTATTTCTCCGCTCAATTCGGCTAATTCCAATCCATACAGCAATGAGGAACCCAGCAAAAAAATAACGGAAGTAAAGATAGCATAAGAAATAAGTCGCACATTCCGCCGCATGATATTTTCCTTTATCTCAGCATTCTTGTGTAATCGATGTTATTTCAACGAAAGGCGAGTTCGATTATTACCGTTTTTCAACCATTCTTGAAATCCTTTATCCTGATATACCTGTTCCGCCAGTATATCATAACCTTCTTTGAGCGGATGACTGGCATCGGCGTAAAGCCGGCTTGGCAATACGTCGGGAACAAAGCAGGCAATGGTTTGCTCCTTCTGCCATGCTTCCATTCCACTTTTCAACGTTTGATATTTTCGCAAACTTTCCTCATTCATCATATGTTCGTTGAAGGGACCGACGATGACGAATAGATGATTTCCTCGCTGTTGCAGAACGTGGATTGTGTTTTTCAAGGAAGACCACTGAAATGATGTGGCCAAATCCACCCATTGAAACTCCTGCGTTTCAATGCCACGCTCCGTCCATGACTCCTGTCCATGCCGAAGTTCCTCGCTCGATTCGAGAGGATTCCAATTGATCGGGCGCAAGGGATTGGCATAGGGGTGTTCCAACGTCCACGAGGGAAAATCCAAATTATTGAAATACGCGACCTGCAAATGCCGCCCCCAATTCAAAAAGGAAATTTCCCGCTCCGCGAGAATACTCGCCCGTTCGGAAAAAGAAGCGCGATAGCAGGGAATACGAGGATAAATCTGCGGAACCAGGCGCGGATGATTGAAACTGAATTCCTTCTCCATCTGCAGATCGTGACGCGGAGAACTCATCCATAACGGATTGCAATGCAGAATCACATCTCGGTCTTGAATCGCCTGTCCATAATAACGAATCAATCCCTCCAACGCCGCCGGATGAATTCCATTCACGCCGGCGTTGATGAAATGTGTTTGCCCGTTCCGTTCATTCAAAAAATGCGAGAACGTCTGTTCCGGTGTAACATATTCCCCCCAAATGGCGGAATCGCCGATGACGTATGTATTATTACTTTCTCGCAGCAAATGGATATATCGCTGGAATATCCAATAATCATTACTTAATTGATACGGAATACGATAATCCGGTCCGATTTCCATCGGCTCAAATTGATTCCATAGACGGGGAAGAAAGGTATACACGATCACCAGGAGAATACCGGCCGCGATCCATTCCCGAAAGGAAAGCCGGATGAGATGGGAGCCATAGGGAACCTCCGCGATCTCCGGCTGGATCTCTTTTGTTGTCGTTTCGTTATGATTTTGCATGGTTCCTCAAAAATATAGAATCAGAATTGGAAGTAAATAAACGCCTGCTCGCCTGTTCCGGGAAAAATACTTAAATAAATGATCATCAGAATCACCAGAGAAATGCGCACGGGCGAATATTCCACGATTCGTTTCCAATTCGATTCATACAGATATTGATAAACAGTCACGCTGAGCGTCAATACCAACGCGGCTATCGGAAAAAGCGGATCGGCCAAACCCGAGGTAAAGATACGGCAAATGATCAACCACGCCTCGCTCACGTTTTCCGCCCGAAAAAAAATCCAGGTGAAATTCGTAAAAATATAAACCCACAGCTGCTTCGCCCATCGCGGCATACTGTTCTTATACCACAAATTTCGTTCCAATTCCCGCGTGATCATCGTGCCGATGGCGTGCAGCGCGCCCCAAATAATGAAGGTCCAGGCGGCGCCGTGCCATAAACCGGAAACCACCATCGTGATGGATACGTTTCTATATGTAAAAAAAGTCCCTTTCCGATTGCCGCCCAGCGGAATATACACGTAATCCTTGAACCAGGTGGACAAACTGATGTGCCAGCGAGACCAGAAATCCCCCAGGCCGGTCGCCAGATAGGGATTGTTGAAATTCAACATCAACTTGAATCCCATCATGCGCGCAATGCCACGCGCCATGTCCGTATACCCGCTGAAATCGAAATAGATTTGCCAGCCGAAAGCCAACGTGGCCAGAATCAAGGCCGGCGATTGATACTGATCGGGAACGGCGTACACGCGATCGGCGTATAGGGCCAAGTAATTGGCCAGAGCCACTTTTTTAAAGAGCCCCAAAACGAACAACGACATGCCATCGGTGATGTCCAGCCGAGTGATTCGCGGCACGCCATACAATTGCGGCAGCAGATTTTTGGCGCGTTCAATCGGCCCCGCCACCAACTGCGGAAACAGGGACACAAAAGCCGCAAAGCGAATAAAACTCGGCTCGCGTTGAATCTGCCCACGATAAAAATCGATAGTATAACTCATCGATTGAAACGTGTAAAACGAAATGCCGACGGGCAGCAGAACGTCCGGCGCAGGGATTTGATACGCCAATCCGATCGCGGACAAAACCCCATTTATATTGTCCGTGATGAAACCGCCATATTTAAAAAATCCCAATAACCAAAGATTGTTGACGATGCTGATCCACAACCAGAGCTTTTTCTTTTGGCTTTTGGCCATGCCATTGACGGCGATATAATCCAGCAGGGTTGAATATACAATTAATATAAGATATAAAGGATTCCACCACGCATAAAACACGTACGAAGCCAGCAGCAGCCAGGGCAGACACCATTTCGTATGTTTGATGGCGATGTAAATGGGATAGAAAATCAAAAAAAAGATGAAAAACGGCCATGTATGAAAGAGCATGTCAATTTACCTGATGGTGGAAATCATGATTGCGGCTTTGGATTATAGGATGATTCGAGTTGAGTCTTTTCACGGTCTGTCAGACGCCGTACACAGCGGAATCCGTACGTATCCCGCGCAAAACACGCGTCGGTGATGCCGGGAACGTCCGCCATGCGGTACGACGCGCGACAGGCGTCCGCGCTGGAATTCCACGCGCCGCCGCGCAACACCCGCTTTTTCCCATTCGTCGGACCGCGTGGATCGTTTTCAGGACTCTGTTGATAATAATTATCATCATACACGTCGTGAACCCATTCCAGCACGTTGCCGTACATGTCGCACAGTCCCCAAGCGTTCGCTCTGCGCATCCCCACCCGCGCGGTTTTTTGGTTGGAATTATCCACAAACCAGGCATAGGCGGATAGTTTTTGGGGATCGCTGCCAAAATCGTAATCGAAGCTCGTTCCTGCACGGCAGGCGTATTCCCACTCCGCTTCGGTCGGCAATCGGTATCCGCCAGCTGCAAAATTGCATGCATACGTGTCGGGATCATAACATGGTTCCAGTCCCTCCAATTCCGACCGGGCGTTGCAGAACATCGCCGCGTCCGACCACCGCACCTGCTCGACGGGATGGTCCGGTCCTTTAAAGTGAGACGGATCCGCCAGCATCAATTCTTCGTACGGCTTCTGCGCCATTTCGTATTTATCCATTGCAAACGCGCTGATGGCGATCCTATGGACAGGCGTTTCGTCTGCATTACCGCTCTCGCTGCCCATCATAAATTCACCGGCGGGAATGAGAACCATTTCAAAGCCGGCAGTGGTTGTGAATGAAATAATCGAATAGGATTGATCGCCTTGGGGATTGAGCGTGCATCGTTGGAATCCGACAAACAATAATAAAAAATTAAAAAATAGGAAGAAAGAATATCCGCGTGATTCTATTTTCTTGTTCAATGAAATCATCCTTTGTTACTATTGCAGTGGAACAAACCATTCGGATTCCTTGCAGGTTTGTTTGCGCGCCGTCAAATCCACATACTCGCGATCACTATCGACCGGCGTGACGCAAATATCCCAAATTCCTTTCACGCCGACCAATTCCGCAATGCCCCGATTCGTGCCGGGACCACTTTCCGGAATTTCTCCGCCGGGACCGCGGCTATAGCTGATATAATTTCCGTCCGGCGACCAATCGACATGATACACGTGCAATTCATCCACGACTACATCCCAAATCGCGCTGACTTTCGGAATCGCGGCATCGAAATCGATATCCGCAATGGAGATAATGTGGTCCGTTCTTCCCCACACAATCCGTTTTCCATCCGGGCTTACATCGGGCCGGCAGCCGTCGATTCCCAGATCGTAAACGCGAGTTCCGTCCACTTCGATGGCCAGATTGGAGTGAGAATACCCCATCCCCGCATGAACGGTGGCGACAAACCACCTTCCGATTTTTACCCAGCATAGGTTATAAAGATGATGAATGTCTTTATTGGGATGGATTTTACGTTCCTTGGTTTCCCAATCGTAGAACCAGATTTCCTTCGTGGCGTAATCGTTGATCTGGAAGCGAGAATATTTGCATTTCAAATACGCGATGGTCTTCCCATCCGGACTCCAGCACGGCTGGCGGGCATGATCGTCGACTTTGACTCGCCCGCTTCCGTCGATATTCATGAAATAAACGCAACGCACTTTTTTCCCGTTTTGCGCTTCGTCCGAAACGAAGCAGATTTTCTTCCCGTCCGACGAAACGTGCGGATACATCTCATGCGAATCCGGTGTGTTGGTCAGGTTGATCGGATCGGAGCCGTCCGCATTCATTGCGAATAATTCCCAATTATTGTTTGCGTATGTTTCATAGGCGATTTTGTAAGGCAACTCCTTTAACCGTGCCTGCAACGCTTTCGATTCTTTCATGATGCCGACGGGCGCTTTGTCATCGTTGGAGAAAGTAGGAACGCAGAGGAATGGAAAGGTGAGAAACAACAAAATTCTCTTGCGATGCATGAATGGACTCTCCCTTTTCATCTTCATTTTTGCTAGAGTAACAGTTGCACGACCTTTTTTCAAAGTCAAGATCGTAAAAATATCTCGCTCAGTGAAAATCGATGGCTGAAAAATAATAATGGCGTTTGCCCCGATGCGGATGATTGCGGAATGTAACGATATTCTATGTTGTGGAACTTCGAATGAAAAAAGAGTATAATAGCAACGGCAAGGTGCGAAAGGAAATCGAATGCATCCGTTGCAGATGAATAAAAACATATATAATATCTATGAGGATAAACATATGAATATTATAGAATCACTAACCATTGAGCCGAATGTATATTACACAAAGGAGGAAGTGGCTCAATTGCTGCGTGTGTCACATCAGGCAATCGTATCGTTGCTGGAAGCCGGTAAATTGCCAGGAATGAATATTGATGGGGAATGGCGAGTGTTAGGAGCGGTTTTATTGGATTTGCCTTCTCACATGCAGGAATCCGAAGCCTCTTTGCTTTCGGATTGGCTTGCTGTATCTGCTCGTTCTTTAAAAGAATTATGGGACAACGAAGAAGATTCTATCTATGATCAGATATAATCCGGGTGACATCATTCTTGTGAACATTGCTTTCAGCGGCACGGAAGGTTACAAACAACGTCCCGCCGTGGTAATCAGCACGGATATGTTTAATGTAGCAGGGATCAAACTCGTTGTGGCAGCCGTAACCGGAAATGTATTACCACCATACAGGCCGGGAGATACGCTGATTCACGATTGGAAAACAGCCGGCTTACTGAAACCATCCGCTGTTCGTGGCGTGATTGCTACGGTTGATAAATCGGATATCAGGTGCAAACTGGGTACACTTGCACCAACAGATTTTATAAAAATTGAACAAGGCATTGCGGATATACTGGGATTTATAGTTTCTTCTCTATCAGCGACAAATTAAGAGGATACAATTCATTTCATTTTTGGGAGAATAGTATAATGATGCAAATTTACATGGCATTGTTGTTTGTGAACGTTCTCGATTTCAACTTCGAGCCCAGGGTGATTCAAACGGAAAATACCATCGTTCTGGAAAATCAGCTGCTGCGTCGTGTCATTGAAAAAGAGGAGGATGTCTGGCGCACCACTTCCTTTTCCAGATCCGATGGTTCTGACGAATTCCGAATATATAGCGATGAATTCATGATCCGCCTGATGGATGGAACCGAACTGACGATCAAGGATTACCGTGCGCAGGGAAAACCGATGATCCAAATCGATGAGGGCGTCCGTAAAGTGACAATGACATACGAACCGGCGCGAATTTTGCCTCCAAACGCCCCTCTGTCTCTCCGCGTCGAATACGACATCGATCAATATTTGCATAAACGCATCACGATCTACATGCCCGAAGGTGGAGCGATTGACCAGCTGGATGTCGAGCGGTTTCAAACCGGCCAACAATGTGACCTCGGCGGATTCGGCCAGCCGATTTTCATCGGCGATTCGTGGTTCGTCGGATTGGAATATCCGGGCTGCCAAACGAACTTCGGAAACGGCTTGGTCACGCTTTCCCATTTCCCCGGATTGGTGAAAAACCGGGATGAACAGGGAAAATGGGTGATCGAAAGCAAGAAATCGATTGTCGGAACCGGGCAAAAAGGCGATCCGCTGGAACTGGCGTTTCAGGATTATATCGATACGTTGCGCGTCCGCCGCGGCAACCTGTTGCACTACAACAGTTGGTACGATCTGCAGGGAAATGAACTCACCCACGACAATCTGATTAACTCCTTCATGGGTTTTAAAGAGAATTTGCTTGGTCCGTTTGGCCTTACGATGGATTCGTACGTCCCAGACGATGGCTGGCAGGAACCCGACTCGATTTGGGACATTCATAAAACGCGATTCCCCGACGGATTCACCCCGTTGCGGGATTTGCTGGAACAAAACGGCTCGCGGCTGGGCATTTGGATGCCGTTCAACGGTTTCAACCTCAATATTGATTGGGGCGTTGCGCAAGGCTATCAAAAATCCGATAAAGGACGCTATTACTGCCTCGCCGATCCGAAATACAACGTCGCCATTCATGAGGCGGTGCGCCGGATCATCAAAGCCGGCAATATGAATTATATCAAACACGATTTCAATCAGCTGCAATGTTCCGCCGAGGGTCACGGCCATTTGCCCACCGACCGCCACGGTTTCGAAGCCAATCTCGACGCGGAATTGGAACTGCTCGCCTACGAACGCTCGCTGCAGCCGGGCATTTTCCTGAACGTCACCTCATACGTCTGGCATTCGCCGTGGTGGCTGCAACACGCGGACACGATCTGGATGGCCGCCGATGATTTCGGGTATGAGAAAACCTGGCCGCAAGTCTCTCCGCGCGAATGGGCGATGAGCTATCGCGACGCGCATATGTTCAAGGTGTATCAGGAGCGACGTCACCTGGTTCCCATTTCCGACATGATGACCTGCGGCATCATCCACGGCCCGCACTGCAAACTCGGCGGCGACGAGGAAACCTTGCGCGAATGGTCGGATTACGTGGTGATGTTCTTTGGCCGCGGCGTGCAACTGCAGGAATACTACATCACGCCGGACTGGCTCACCCCCGAACGCTGGAACGTGCTGGGGGAGACAACCCGCTGGGCGGTGGAAAATCGAAAACTGCTAGAAAAAGTGATCATGGTCGGCGGCGATACGCGCAAAGGCGAACCGTATGCTTATGTCCATTGGAAGGATGAGAAAGGATTACTGTTTTTGCGAAATCCCGACCTGCGCGAACAGACAATCGCAGCGCCGTTCGATAAAACCGTCCACTATTGCGGCGATATCGGAAAACCGTATCGCGCCCGCGTCATCTATCCGTTCGTCGAGAATTGCCCGACTCAATACATGTCCGGAAATCCAATATCCATCACTGTGCCGGGCTGTAGCGTTATGGTGATCGAACTCCATCCCGGTGAAGTTGCCGCAATCGAACCAACCGCGCAACCGGAACCGATCTCCTATTCGTCGGAGTTGCAAACAGAACAGGCTATGCCGTGTCTCCGTGTGAAAATCTCTTTGCCAAATGAGAACATGCAGCGGTGCGACCTGGTCTTGATTCTTTCCAGTGAGGAAGAAGTTGAATTTCCGGAAACGAAAATGCTCGATGTGCATATTAACGGGGAAGCGGTCAACACACGGTTGGGATTCGATAAAAAATGGTTTATTCAAAGCGTAAATCTACAATCATGGCAGGGGCAGGAAATCGAATTGATCGCCGCGCCGAACGAACAGCAGAAAAACCTGTTTCAAGCACATAATATTTCGTACAAAGCCTGGCTGGTGATGGATCGAGCGGTACAATCAACGCCGCCAGGCGACGAACATCTCCCCTTCGCCATCGCACAGGATTTTCGACGCATGACGATGGAGATCACGCCGCATTAATCATGTCTGTTTCAGAAATCATCTATTATAAATGGTTGGATTATTGTGCGCCATGAACGAGTCGATTGTCAATGTACAGAAAATTGCGGAATTACGTGGCATATTCCGTAAAACTTTACCCCTGATCAAACAAACGTATAACGAATTAAAAAATCCTCCGACTTTCCCCATCATCCGCGCGGAGAAAATAAAATTCGTTGCACTTTCCGAATTTAAAGTTTTACGGGAAAAATGGGTGGAAGAGAGGAAGAAAAAAATACGTATTTTGAAAGATTATATTCCCACTCATCAGGAAGAACAATGCCTCCTGGATGTGGAACGTTTGCAATGGACGGCGCAAAAGATTACCGATCTTCTCATTACATTCAATCAAATGACGCCGGCGGATAAGGAGGAAAGTCTGAATAATCTGGCAATGGAGAAGAAAAAAGTCCGGGACGCGGCGGCATTGCTCGTGGAAGTCTATTATCAACTCGAGAAAATCAAAGCCGGAAATCCCGATATCGATCAAATCGAACGGGCCAAAACTTCAATCGCCAACGCGCTGAAAACCAGCGACAAAAGAGCGCTCCAGGAACTGAAAATTCAATACGGCGCGCTCCTGGCGAAAGAACCGTTGTATTCCAGACGATTGACGCCGCTGCGAGAAACAATTTACGAAGAGGAAGGGAAATTGTTTGCGGCATATTGGAATATGGAAAGCGTCCTCTATGGATTGCAGGACAAATATTCCCAATATCTGTTTCTCACATTGCAACGTGTGCAGGATTTTCTATCGAATCCGAAGGGGATGAACCTACTCCGGGAACTCATCGTGGAAAACGAAGAAATCCAAAGACAAGCCTGCATCCTGCACGATCGCGCGGGAAAATGCTACGATTCACGGCAGGAAAATACACGAATGTTGCATGAAAATTCCGACAACATGGGCGTGATTCTCAGCCAACAAAACGCGATGATCGAGTTCATGCAGAAGGCGGTCTGTGATAGTTTGGGATTGATGGAAGCGGGAAATAAATCCGTTCTGAATTCATTCGTAAATTTCGATTGGAAGTTGAATTGATCAAACGAATCGAGACAACAGTCCATGAAAACTTCTTTTTCCTACAGAGATGATTTATGGCTATGGATTTTGATCTTTTTGCTGATATCCGCCTCAGTTGGCGCCGAGAAAATCCCCTTTTTCAAAGTGCAGGTGGTCGATGAAGAAACCGGCCGCGGCGTTCCATTGGTGGAACTCAAAACCGTCAATGAAATCTGCTACGTAACCGACAGCAATGGAACGATCGCGTTTCAGGAACCGGGATTGATGAACCGAGAGGTCTTCTTTTATGTCCGAAGTCACGGGTATTCCTTCCCGGCGGATGGATTCGGAATGGAAGGCGTCCGATTGATGACCACACCGGGCGGGGAATCGGTGATCCGGATAAAACGAATCAATATCGCCGAACGGTTATATAGGATTACCGGTCAGGGAATCTATCGCGACAGCATATTGCTGGGGATGAAAGTCCCACTCCGTGAGCCGGTGCTGAATGGAAAAGTCATGGGACAGGATTCCGCGTTTGCCATTCCCTATCACGGAAAAATCCATTGGTTTTGGGGAGATACTTCCAAACCTTCCTATCCGTTAGGCAACTTTCGCATGTCCGGCGCGGTATCCCAATTACCCGCGCAAGGTGGACTGTCCCCTGACGCGGGAATTGATCTGCACTATTTTGTAGACGATCAGGGATTCTGCAAATCCATGTGCCCGATTCGCCCCGGAGACTTGATCTGGCTGGATGGATTCGTGGTGTTTCCGGATCCGCGCGATAAAGAGAAAATGGTAGCTCACTATTCGCATCGAAAAAGTCTGGAACAGGAGATCGGACATGGATTGGTGATCTTCGATGATGAAAAACAGGAGTTTATTCAACTGACGGAATTCAATATAAATAAATCGTGGCAATCTCCCCACGCCCATCCCATATGCGAAATCCGGGATGACGTCGAGTATGTCTATTTCCCCACGCCGTTTCCCACCATCCGTGTGCGAAAACATCTGACCGATCTGCAAAATCAGGATGCCTATGAAGCCTTCACATGTTTGATGGAAGGAACACGGTTTCAAGGGAAAAAATCGAAGATCGATATACAAAACGGAAAACCGTTTTATTCCTGGAAACATCATACGGAACCGATCAACCCACAACAGGAAAAAGAATTGATGGAAGCCGGTCTGCTGAAGCCGGAAGACGCTCATTTCCTGCCGTTGGATAAAAATAGCGGTGAGTTCCCTCTCATGCATTCCGGTTCCATTCGCTGGAACGAGTATCGGAAAAAATGGATCATGATTGCGGTGGAAATCGGCGGTCAGTCGTTTTTAGGAGAAGTGTGGTACCTGGAAAGCAAGGAATTGATGGGCCCCTGGAAAACGGCTCGAAAAATCGTGACGCACAACAAATACTCATTTTACAATCCCGTTCATCATCCGTTTTTCGACCAACGGAACGGACGCATCATTTATTTTGAAGGAACGTATAGCCGGACGTTTTCCGGAAACGAATTGGCCACGCCGCGCTATGATTACAACCAGATCATGTATCGTCTGGATTTGGCGCATCCGGCCTTGGAATTGAATCGATAAAAAAATCATCTTGCCCATCATAACTATGTTCCAGTCGAGGATCATGGAAATCATGACCTTATTTCTGAGACACCCAGGATTTCAATGGGAGTGGTTTCCATGTGTTCCCCACGGATTGCAAGCAGGAATCCGGCGTGATCAAAACGGAAAACGTAAGGGTCCCATCCGCGGATGCTGTTCCTTCCAACGCGACCATGCACGATCCGCGATTGGGAGAATCCCATTCATTTCTGGGTTTTTCGGTATCAATGAGTTTAAATGATGCAGAATTATTCTGGGAAAGATGCGTCATCCGCAAAGATTTCCCCGCTTGCAGTAACACGACGGTATTTTCTTCCACCGTATTCGGTTTCGCGGGAGTGATCATTCCCCAGCGGACACGACTGGTTGGAGAGAGCCCCGACAATTCGTCCTGAATCAGGACTTCATGGGATGGCAATAACGCGACTCCGCGCTGCACGGATGACGCCTGCCCTTCATAAACCGGGCTTAAATCGACGATACTGTAAGGAAAATCAGGATCGTCGGAAAATTGGATGATCGAACCTTCATTCTTCGCCGTTTGCAGCTGATCATCGATCACCAGGGTATTATGTCCATGATTCTGCTGCCGAAAGATGGTCCAACGGTCGGAATCCTGCGAACGATTCCACAAATCCATCCCCCGCGATTCGATGCCGTGATAACCTTCCGCGCCCAGATCCATGGCCCAACGCACCCCATCCGCATCCAATACGAAGGAACCCGTATCCATATGGCCATGATTCGCGGAAGGCGAACCTGCCTTCAATCCGACAAAAATCACATTCGGATCAACCCAGGAACTGCGATGGATCGTGATCGGAACATGGCCGCCGCCGGACCAATGCAAAGGCATTCGAATCTCGGGATCGACCGGTTTCTCTTCCATCCACAACAATGTGAATGGAAGAAATCTTCCGCCAAACGACGAGCGGTTCGATTCATTCGATCTGGCAATCGCGGCGGATAACAAATCATATTCCTTCTTGAACCAATCGGGCCGATTGTATCGGGAGGCAAACCAAAAAATGGCCGGTTCCGGACTTCTGCCGGCGCCGCCATCGGCGTAGTTGAACGTGGAACCGGAAGGTCCCGTAACCAAATGTAAATATTGTCCGGTATCAATGAATCCCGGCGCTTTGCTCAAGCCGAAATCGGAGCCGAGGACGCTCTCCAATACGCCGATCAATAATATGTTGTACGTCGTCCCATACGACCAGTATCCGGGACCTTCCGGATAACTTCCGTTCGGAGTAAAAGCCGTCATCGAACGCGTGACGTTTTGCAATGCGTTGTGAACCGTTTTCGCCGCCAGTTCCGGTTCGTGTTCCAATACGGCCAGCGCCCCGGCGGTAAGCCCTCCATGACAAACTTGCCCCCAATTATTGCCGGATCGAACCCAGCCGTTGTGCCGTGTTTCAAAAGGAAGGATCACGCCTTTCCGCACGATGGCGTTGCGAATGTCCGATCGAGAATCTTCTTCGAGCTGGTCATACAACCAATCGTATCCAATTGCCAAACCAAACGTCATTTCCGCGACGTCCAGAAAATGGCGGGGATTCCAATCCTCGAATTTCGCGGCGGCGATCATCTCCTTTTCACAACGCCGTACGTATTTTGATTCGCCGGTCAGATGATAAGCCATGGCGAGCAGGATCACGCGCTCCACGCAACGCCGGGATTGCCCCAGAAGCCTTCTCCCTTCCAATTTTCGTTCCACGGGAGAAACGTCCAGAAGGCGATCGGCTTGTTTGATCACAAGCGTTTTGAGTGATCGGCTGATTTCATTGGGCTCGCTCTTTCTTTGTAAGGTATCAAGTTTATCCTGTTTGAGGAACAAGCGTGGATGCGTTTTCGGAACTTGATCGATGAGCCCTTGTAATGCCTCGAGAGAAATCGTTGGCGGGTATGCATCATGCTGGTCGCTTGCCGATGCATTTCCAATTGTGCACAATATACACACTAGCCCGATATAAAAATAGAATGGTTTCATGAGTTGGATGTTCAACATTTGTGTCTTCCTCCGCTTCTTTTTTTGTCTTCCATGGAACGAATCATCATGATTTCCATGGATCATCCCTATTTGCTCGCGCCTCGTCATTGGTTTCTTCGCCCCAGATCTGCCTGCCTCCAATCATGCAATGTTTCTGATCATCCGCGGATTCTCAGTATGTTTTATGTAGTTGAAGTTATTTTACAAATGGGATATAGATTGGATCTTGGGAAAGAGGGATTATGTAAGCGGCGTCTTCTTTTTCCAAACGTATCCGATCGCCGAACATGGTTACTCCTTCGATTTTAATATCCGCCAGATTGAAGAGGCAGGAATGCGGTTCACCCGTCGTCCATGCGACGATCATGCGGCGGTCGAGGTTGCCGAACAAGGCCAAATAATCGTCGGCGCTTTCCGTGGGATAGCGCTTGATGAATTGCAAATCGCGGAGTTGTGTATTGAATAGTTTGGCGGCTTTATACGCTTCTTTTTCCCGGAAATCGTGCGTGACGATGCCGAAATTATGCTCGCGTTCGTTGGGATCGGTTCCGTCGTCGTGCCAGTCATACCAAATGCTGATTTTCACATCCGCCATGAAATTGGTCAGGAATTGACGCACGATGAATTGCGCCTGCCGGTGTTCATCCACCGGCAATCCCTTGTACGGATGGATGGAATATCCCCATTCTCCCGAAAGTATCGGGATGGTTTTCCCAAAACCATACCGCTGAATGAATTCACGCAAGGTGGTATACTCCTCTAGCGCCGTTTCCGGTACTTTGGAACGATAGGGATGAACGCTGACCGCATCGAGCCATTGCAGCATTCCTTTTTTGAAACAGGCGTCCAGAAATTCGAGAGGGATTCCCGACGTTGCGGGTGCGATGATCGTGCAGTTTGCATCGACGGCGCGCATGGCTTTCACCGTTTCCTCGACCAGCGCAACATAATCCTCGGCGCTCGGCTGCTCATCCCAAAACTGCTTCAAATTCGGCTCGTTCCAGATTTCCCAAACGACCGGATATGATTTCAGCGCGGTGACCGCCGCCGCCGCAAATTTGGCAAACGCCTCCCTCCCTTCCTGCGTTGTCACTGACCGTTTCTGTTCATACAGTTTGTTGCTGTAGTCGAGAATATAGAGCGGAGTGATGCCTCGTTCATGCAACGCTTTTGTCAAACGTTCGTACCCGCCGAAATCATACACTCCTTTCTCCTTCTCGACATGTTCCCAAATCAAATCCATGCGGATCAGACCGAATCCGGCTTCGCGGATCATATCCAGTTCGTTATCGCGCGGTTCGATGAAATGGATATTCACTCCCAAACAATACGGAACGGTGAAGCGGGGGATGGCATTCGGCGATGCGGAAGCAGAAATCGTAAAAAATGAGAAGAGGATGGAAATAATCGATACGATACGCACAATGGTTTCCTTTCGTCTGTAAATCGCTGAATCCGGCGTTCAATATAGGCGTATATGATACTATTGTTCACATATCGATGATACTCCATTTCGGTGATTTCTGAAATGAGAAACTCGGTTTTATCGAATTGGCAACGAATCAATACATTGCGCCGCCAATCAAATGATCCTTGCTTGATTAAGTATTAATTTCCTTGTAATGGTTGTTGGGACGGAAAAAAAGTAACCGCAATCGTTACGTTGTATCAATTCCGATAGGAATGATTTCTATTTTCAATCCGATTTTTTTGCGACAGCCGATTTGGTTTGTTTGATTCGTTGAATCCCTAATCCCTTGATTTATTTGATTGTAAGGAAAAATAGAAAATTTCATCAAATTTGTATTCCCATCTGATGCGTAAGGTAAAGTATCTCATTGTTCGATTTGGTATATCTCTTGCTAAAAGTTATTCGCATGATGGAGGTTTTCAAAGGAAGAAAAATTCCTCCCTCAAACACATTTTGAAAGGATGGAAAATCGTGATAATGCCAAAAAAAGGGTATATGTGGATGTCAATGCTGGTTTGGTTTGCCATATCCTCGACCGGACAGGCTCAGGTGGCATTGTTGGAAGGCGCCTGGGAGATACAATTCACCGGCGTGGAGAATGCAATGTACGGCCCGGTGACAATCGATGGAAATGGGAACATGTCGTTTTTAGAAATATTGACCTACGATTATGAGGGGATGGCGTACGTGTTCGATATTGAACATCGAGGAAAAATCACCTACAACGCCGAACATGAATTCGTCTACCTCGGCGTCGGAAACGGTGTGGCGCGAGATACGAATGGCGCGGTGACCGTTCGTCTTGACGTAATCGCGAATGGCATTGGCGACGCCAATAACAATGTGGTTGTGGGGGGATGGTATAATAAGGAAACGTATGTGACGCCGATTGGCGTATTATACGATGAAGACGGATGGTCGTTCGCCATGACTCGCGAAGGATACGATCCGGGCGCGCCGGGCGAAGCCGTGGCCGGCGTCTGGGAAATCACGTTGACTTCGGAAAACTTTTCATGGACGGGTGAAGTCACACTTGCAGCGGATGGAACCATGATGGGAGAATATTCCTCCACATTGTCGGAAGCCGCCGCATTGTTTGGCGGATTTTATTCATATAGCGAAGATAAAACATTTGCGTTTTCCTACTCCACCATGACGGTACTGCCGGTTGTCGGTGAAACCACATTTACAGTTGCGGGTGAAGGGCAGGGGAATGAAGAGAATACACAGATCACCGGTACCTGGTCATTGACGGTTGATATCACAAATCGCTTAACGCAGACCTTTACAGGGACGTTCGAACTAAAAAAAATCGAAACTTCCGGCGTTGACGGATGGAATGTTTATCAATAATCGCTTCCGCCGGTCAATCGGCGATCAGGAAAAGCGTAGGTATATATGATAATCAATGTCCGCGCAGAAACATCTCGTACAGGGTAAGTAAAATCTCGATCACGATCAAGATGACGATGTACCATTCCACGCGCAAACTTCGGCGGTTTTGATTTCCGGCGTTTCGTAAGGATGTGTGATCATGGACTGCAGTTGGTTTAAAAATGTCGCCTGTTCCATCGGCGCGACGTCGAATAGGACCACGGTCCCATATCGAAACAACACGGCGACTCCGCCGCCGTGCACCTGCACCGCCGTGGGAGCAATCGCCAGACAGTCCGAGGTTTCCAATGTGCGCAATTCGATGCGTTCGCCGACGAGCAACGCTTGGGCGTGGAATGATGGTTTATTCGAGAGGGACGATCCGTTCATTGGAATGTGAAAGATTATTGTTCGGATAACACTCGCAAATTCAACCGTTGTTGCCGGCCATTGGAAACCTTATTTCAACCATCATACCTGTTCCGGAATCGTATACGGCTCCCGATACGTTCTTTTTAAAAACTGATTGGCTTCCGCATCGTCGAAGGTTTCCGTTGCCGGATCGAACGTGAGTTTCCGTCCGCCCAATCGGTACGAAATGTTGCCCATGTGGACCAGGATGGCGCTGCGATGTCCCTTCTCGATGTCGGCGTTCGGTAATTTTCTACTTTTGACACAGGAAAGAAAATCATCCTTATGCGCTTCGTCGGGGAAGCGTCCATATTCTTGCGCCACGACTTTTCCGTCGGTTGTAAAGACCTGCCATCCGCCGCCGTGGCGTCCGGCGATCATCAATTCTTTCGCGCCGTATAGTTCAATGCGAGTGGAATTCTGCGGCCAGTAAGGAAACTGATCGCTTTCACGAATCTCCATCGGCGTTTTACTCATGTACGGCGCATATTGCGTGTTTTCGAACGTTACGATCATGTTGTCGAATTCGAACGTGGCCACTTGCGTGTCCGGCACTTCACTGTCATCGTCGAAGGCCAGATTTCCGCCGGTGCAATGAATGGTTTTGGCGAATTCTTTTCCGATCAACATGCGGGCGAAGTCGATTTGATGCACGCCGTCATTGCCCATATCGCCGCCGCAAAAATCCCAATAAAACAGCCAGCCTTTGCGGGTATCCGCATGGTAGTTCTCTTTCAACGGCGCCGGTCCCAGCCACAAATCCATATCCAATTCCGGCGGAGTCGACACGTTGGGTCTTGCATGATAAGGATTGCCTGATTTCAAATTATAAATCTTGCAAAGGTGAATGGTTCCCAATTTCCCGCTTTGAATATAGTCCACCGCTTTCATGGCATAGGGCGCGCTGCGGGTTTGGGTCCCGACTTGCACGATGCGGTTGTATTTGCGCGCGGCCTCCACCATTTTTCGCCCTTCCCAAATATTGTGGGAAGCCGGTTTTTCCACGTAGACGTCTTTTCCCGCCTGACACGCATAAATCGTGGCGGGCGCGTGCCAATGATCGGGAGTCGCGACGATCAGGACATCCAGATCTTTGTCATCCAGTATTTTGCGAAAATCCTGCAATTTTTTGATGGTAAGATTATGTTCGGTCTTAAATAGTTCGTATGTTTCATTACCGCGCCTTCCGTCCGGATCGCATAAGTAGGCGATTTCCACATTCGGTCGCCGCGCGAAGCCGCGAACCAACGACGTTCCGCGGCCGCCGCATCCGACCAGCCCCATCACCACTTTTTCGTTCGCGCCGTATGCTCGTTTCCAATTGGATAAGCTGAGAGCGGAAACTCCTGCGGCCAGGCCGGACATGCTCTTGCCGGTTTTGTGAATGAATGTGCGTCGATTGATTGGTTCCATTTGCTTCTCCCTGTTTGGATTGGTTGAAAAAAACACTCGTGGGTAGAGCAGGCGTCTCGCCTGCGTGGATTGAGCAAGCGAGGACGCTTGCTCTACCCATGAAACTTGTACCTGCGCTGTGCGAGTGAGGCTCGTTCCGAAATTCATTCCTTTATTCGTTTAAAACTTTTTTAATCACATCCCTTACTTTATACGACGGATGAGATGCCATCGTTTTCATGGCTTGAACCGCAATCGGATTGTTGATCTTCGACAGCCCGAGAATCGCCGCACAACAGAAATGTTCTTCATTCGTCTTGTCCAATACCTGCAAATAAGAGCGCGCCGCCTCTTCGGGATGTCCCTTTTGCAACAAATTCTCCGCATACTCGATCAGACAATTCAAAAACCGGTTCTGATCGTGGGATGACAAACGCGCATAATTGGGCCAGGGGATGGTTTTTTTGCACAATTTTCCGATTCGCGCAATGGCATGCATCGCCGCCATCGCCAATTCCGTATCGGAAGATGAAAGATAATCGTAAAGCGTATCGACGGCTTCATCGTCGCGCCGGTAGCCCAACGCGGCGATGAGACGAGGCTTGAAATCGTCGGGTGAATTGCGCAGCGCCGCGATCAGCGCCGTCGCCGCCGTTGAGATGGAGATATTTTGCAAACAAAACAACGCTTCTTCCCGTATATACGGAGAATAGAGATAGGTTGAAATCTCCGAAACGACTCGTTCGTCTCCCACTTTCGCCAACAGGCGAAACGCCAGAACTCTTACGTTTGACGGATTGGATTCGCCGATTCGTTTCATCCATTCGCCGACCACTTTCAGCCGCAGTTCTTCTCGCCCCCATTCGGCGGAAGAATGGGTGAGCGCTTGCAACGCATTGGTTGCCGCCTGGGCGATTCCCGGATGGTCCGATCCCATCAATTCGACCAGTTTCGGAATCGCTTCTTCATTCATCTGTTTTGCCTGCGACCATGCCGCATAGCGGGTATCGGCGTTGTCGTTCTGTATATCGTTTATAAATTCATCCACAGAATTGTAGGTTTTCGCATTCATATTCATGTCTCCCGTTTTCTGACTTGCCGTGTGTGGAATGGCTCTCCAATTTGTATCATCCATCATTCTTTTGTTCGATCGGACCGGAATGGAATTAAATTAGAGATGCCACGGACCACGTCCGATGAACGCAAGCCAACGATTCGCTTCTTCGTCGCGTTTAACGTATTGATTCGCCGGATCCCATTCCAATTTTCTGCCCAGCCGGTACGAAATATTTCCCAAAATACACAGATTGGCCACCTGTACTCCCGCTTCGATGTCCATCAGCGGTTTCTCCCGCGTCTTGATGCAGTCCATCCAATTTTCGATGTGTCCGGGGCTTTTGAACACTTCGATCCCGCCCGCGGGAACCGCATACTTCATCGCTTTTTCCTCGGTTCCACAGCCGCCGTCGCCGCCGGTGACGATGAGCGTGTCTTTGTCGCCCCAATATTTCGCGCCGAAAGCGGCATCCAATAATTTTTCGCCCGGCTGGCTCCACGTCATGGTCCAATCCGGATTTTTAAACTCGTATTTGACTTCCATCGTGCAGGGGCAATCCCAGATTCCTTCGTGCGGCGGTTCGCCCGTCGCTTCCACGCTGACCGGCCCGGTGTGATCGGCGTTCATGCACCACATCGCCACGCTCATCACATGCGCGCCGCGGTCGCGTATCTGTCCCCCACCGAAATCGAGCAGCCAACGGAAATTGAAATGCACTTTGTTCGGATTGTAAGGCATCCAACGCGCCGGTCCCAGCCATTTGTCCCAGTCCAATTCCGGCGGCGGACTCGAATCGGGAGTCCAGTCGCCTTTCGGATTTTCGTAATGCCAACAGGTCACTTTCGATACCGTCCCGAGATTGCCGTTGCGGATATATTGGCAGGCCTTGTACGCCGCGTCGGTCGAGCGCCCCTGCGATCCCACCTGCACGATGCGCCCATACCGCCGGGCGGCCTCGATCATGGCTTTGCCTTCTTCAATCGTTTTGCTGGCCGGTTTTTCCACGTAGACGTCTTTTCCCGCTTCGCAGGCGTGAACGGTCATGAGTCCGTGCCAATGATCGGGCGATGCGATGAAGACCGCATCGATATCCTTTCGATCCAGCAACTCGCGATAATCTTTATAGGAATCCGCTTGTCCCTGCAAACGTTCCGAAGCGGCTCGCAGATGGTTTTCATCCACGTCACAAATCGCGGCGGTCATGCCCGGCCGCACAAAAGCGGCGCCGCGTCCGCCGATGCCGATGGATCCCGTAATGATTTTGTCGCTGGGCGCCGTTTGCCCGTTCGCGCCGATCACCGCACTGGGAACGATGGAAAAAGCAACCATGCTTCCGGCCAGTGCGCCTGTGGTTTGCGTCAAAAAGGTCCGCCGTGTGGTATTTCTTAATTTTGACATAATTTTACTCTCCATCAATCTGCGATTGGCTTATAATAAATATGACGATACATCACTGTTCCGTGATTTCCTTGCAAATAAGTCGGGCCTTTTTCGATCACGTCGTTGCTCAATGCCGCGCCGGTCACGCCCTCGATTTCCGCATGGTCGATCACCTTGACGCCATTATGAAAAACGGTGATGCGTGGTTGGTTCACGACCTTCCCGTTTTCCACCTTCGCTTGGTGGAAGATAGCGTGAAAACATTGCCAATGACCGGCCGGCTTGGATGCATTCACGTTCGGCGCGACTTTCCCGTAGATGCCTCCGCAGTCTCCCGATTGGGGATTCTCTCGACCGTAACTGTCGAAGACCTGAATTTCGTATTGTCCGATCAGATAGACGCCGCTGTTGCTGCCCTGCGGTACCATGAATTCGATATACAACTCGTGACTGCCCAATTCCACGTCGCTGACCAGGTCAATGCCGTGTTT
The DNA here is from genome assembly GCA_003598175.1 of Candidatus Omnitrophota bacterium. Lineage (GTDB taxonomy): Bacteria > Hinthialibacterota > Hinthialibacteria > Hinthialibacterales > Hinthialibacteraceae > SURF-12. Next base: position 28,354 of record QZKN01000067.1, on the reverse strand, counting down.
TCTCTCTTTGCTGGGCGGAACGTTCACGAGCACGCCGTTCAACGCGGCCCAACTCATCCGATTCTCGTGATTCGGTTTGACTTTCAAATGCCAGCCATCCAAATTCTGGCCGTTGAACAGGGACTTCCACTCACTCCCCTTCGGCGCTTTGACTTGTTCCCACCAGTGAGCTGGCCGGTATGCTTGCCGCTCTCTGTAGAGGTTTCAATCTTGTCCTCACCAGGAAGTTGTTCCCACCCAGAATGGAGGACATGAGGTTTCTGCGGAAGAAATCGTAGTTTCAATCCTGTCCTCACCAGGAAGTTGTTCCCACTCCCCCCCTCTGAAATGCCTGTCATTATTGGGGATTTTCGTGCATTTGCGCTACTACCCCCTTTTTTAATTACATGTAATATAACTTCACGGGGTCCACAGCACATAAGTCCAATAAAATCAACTAGCGCTAGCTATCTTATTCATGTATTTTCTGATCCTGTCACCTTTAAATCCTGATTCCAGAGGTAGTTAATAAAAAATCTTCCATTACTCCGAAAAATAATTTCATTCGCATGTATAGATATTTATGAAAGCGAATGAGCGTAACAAATCCTTTAAGTATTTTAAACTGAAAGCGGTGTAACTTTCAAGAGGATCGTTCACTTTTTTTATTGTATAACTAATTTACATTCCCCAGATCGTAACTGTATAATCATCAATCGTCTCTTCCCGCCGAAAGATTTTCTCCTCCCACGGTTTGGCCGGATTCCGGTCGAATATCACCAGATGGCCGTTGCGGGTTCCGCATCGGTCCATGTAATCGCGAATTTGCGTCAGGCCTTCTGTGATGGTGTGTTCCATAGCCCGCCACACGACCTTTATTTCGATCACCTCTTTTTGCCATTTCCTGGCGGGAACAACCGCGTCTCGCGGACCATGCCGTCGGGACGGCGGCGTTACGTCTAATGGCCATAGCACCAACAAATCCGTCCGTTTTCGACCCAGCCCGTATTCCCGTTCGATTCGACCACCACTATTGATGATCCGCTGCAGGAACGCCTGCAATAACAACTGCGGACCGGCTTCCTTGTAATCAAACCGTTCCAACCAGATTTCCGAGTTTTCGCGGAAAAATTGTTGAAAGGCTTCCAGCAGTTTGGAGAAATTCAAGGTTCCATCCGGAGAAACGTACCAGGAGGCGTCGTGAGATATGGTGTCTTGGGTGGTGCTGGTCAAAGAACGCGGGATGATTTCCCGGTAAATGGGATTCGTTATTTCCACCGAGGGTTTGCGTTTGATCAGTCCCAGATCTTCCACATACTGCAAATCGTCTTCGACCAGATTTTCCGGAGCGCTTTGACTCAACAAAACCGCTTGGATTACTTTGCGCACTCGTTCTTCTCGCAATTTGTCAGCCAATTGATCCAAATGGGTCTCGCGCCGCAGTATCAGGTTTTCCTTGGCTTGCATAACCATTTCCGGTGTGATGGAACGGCGGCGGTCCCGTCCTTCCGGCATACGAAAACAAGCTTCATACGCCAACGCATTGACCAGCCAGGGCTGCCCCTGTGTCAAATCCCAAATCATGTGAATCGATTCCGGCAGGAATTCCTGCCTTGTCGCTTCCGTATGTTGCAAAAGGAGATGTTGCGTGTCCTCCTCCGACAAATTCCCCAATCGCAGGGACTCCGCTTTGATGTTAAATGCGCTGCCGCCGGTGATGATGGATTTGTCTTTGTCCGAGTGGATGCGATAATCCCGCACATCACGAACGCCACACAGAATGACGCTTTGCGGAAAACCGGTCGGGCGTTGGGTGTATCCGGCGCGTAGCTGCCGCAGCACGGAGATGAGCGTGTCGCCGATCAGGGAATCGATCTCGTCGATAAAAAGGATAATCGGTTTCACATTCTTCTCAGACCAGCGACTCAGAAGAATATTCAAGGAAACGTGAAATGGCCCCTTTATCACATCATTCCAAAGATCGCCTACGTCAGTATCGTTGAGGTAATATCTCGCTTTCGAAGACAACTCCATGCATATGGCTTTGATACCGGCTTCCACATCTTCTCTTGCCGCCTGCGCCACTTCCACATTACAATAGAGGCACCGATATTTCCCCTCCCGATTCAAATAATCCGCTAACGCCAGGAGACACGAAGTTTTACCGGTTTGGCGCGGCGCGTGCAGAACAAAATATTTTTTTTGTTCGATCAAATTGAGCACATTCGGTAAATCCAATCGCTCCAACGGAGGTAAACAGTAGTGATCCGTGGGATTCACCGGACCGGCGGTATTGAAAAAGCGTTCCATGAAGGGCTCCTGTATCTCGGAATGCATCAGCCTTGCATGGTATCATAATACCATAAAATCTATCCGGCATACATTCTTTCTCTGTTTTTCCACAATCAAGAAGGTGGAAGCCTTGCCGCTGGAGATAATTTTAAAGGCATCTTCCCTCTTTTGGGAAAATGGTTCGCTGTCAAGGACAAGGTTGCGAAGTGGACAGCCCTTGAGTCATCATTCTTCCTTCAGATAGAATCAGGTATCGTAAATTCGATGGAAGTCGATCAAAGGCGGTTTTACTTGTCTTTGGTACCCTGATTATCCGCAGGAGGAAACAGCAATGCAACCTTATAAAGATAAACTAAAAACACTGCAAAAGATGTTGATAAGCGAAGATAATTTCAATATCACATTCAAATACTTCTTTGAACAACTCGGCGAAGATCCGTCTTTCATCGAATCGAGCAAAAAGGTCAAGAATCCTTTCTTGAAGAGTATCCTGAAAGCCATCGGAAAACAGATATTCAATGAAGAAGACGCGGTTGCCCATCTGATGCTGCTGAAGCTTCCCAAATCCAGTTTTTATCATGGATCTTGTTTCATTCATGGCAGAATGGCAAGTATTATCTATTTTGAAGATATAGAAATGGGCATGGTTGCCATTTATCTTGGAGGGGCATCCGGCAATGAGATGCGACTTGTTCGGTATTCAAGCACGCTCATTGAGGGCAATCAGCTGGCCCATAAGCCTTTTTTGCCGACAAAGACCTTACACTGATTCTCCGGGAACTGACAAGGTTGAACCGAATGTGGATACATTCCGCCCCTGTTTTCCATTCGATAGAATGTCAGATGCAATGCGCCTTCTCGTCGCCGCCTTTTATTCACACCGCAATGTGACGATGGGATCGACTTTTGCGGCTTTGCAAGCGGGGAAATAACATGCAATGAAAGCCACCGCGGTCAGAATTATCGATACCCCGACAAAAATAAACGGATCGGTTGCGCTGATGTTATAAAGCATGGAAACCATCACGCGGCTGAGCGCAAACGATCCCAATAGACCAATCATCACACCCGCGAACGTGAGTATCATCCCTTTTTTCAATATAAGACTAAGAATATTCGTCATTTGCGCCCCTAATGCAATGCGGATTCCAATTTCGTGAGATCGTTCATTCACGGAAAAAGACATCACACCATAAATGCCGATCATCGCCAGCAACAAGGCGACGCCGGCCATCGAACAAAGGAGAATGGCGCAAAATCGCGGAACGGAGATCGAGTCGGCGAAGGCCTGATTCATCGTATGAATTCTAAAAATAGGTTGATTGGGATTGATCGATCGGATTTCCTGGCGCACCGCGTTGGCCAGGCTGACGGGATTACTCTGCGTTCGCAATACAACGGTCATCATATGCCAACAATGCTGATCGATCGGTTCATACAGCATCGGCGAAAAACTCTCTGTTTTCAACGATCGGTCTTTGGTACTGCCCACCACACCGACAATTTCAAAGGTTCTTCCTCCTTGCTGTATTCTTTGCCCGATGGGGTTTTCAGCGGAAAAATATCGACGTACCAATTCCGCATCGACTATCATCACATTGCCGCCGGAACCATTATCCCGCTCCTCAAAAAAACGCCCGCTCAACAGAGGAATTTTCAACGTACGGAAATAATCCCGGCTTACCGTGCGATATTCGGCGGTGATGAATTCTCCTTTCGGCAACGGAGGACGACCTTCGATCGTGAAACCGTTACTTATGTTGTACGGGCTTAGTGGATAGACATTGATAACGCCTGCGGTCTCGACACCCGGCAGCGACGTGATTTGTTTGATCACATTCTGATAAAAGCCGCACCGATTGATATTCTCCTGATTTTCAACCGTCTTGGGTAATTCCATTTGCACCGCCAGCACGGAGTTGGGATCAAAACCGGGATTGGATTTCTGCAAATGGTAGAAACTCTTTATCAATAGTCCTCCCCCCATCAACAAAGTCAACGCCAGTGCAATTTCCGCAACGATCAGGCAGCTGAGGATGCGATGGCGGGAACTGGAAATACCTCCGCCACGGCCACTTTCCTTCAACGTTTCGTTCATGGTAGGATTGGATGTTTGCCATGCCGGAACCATTCCAAACAGCAAACCGGCGCCCAATGAAAGCAGGAGGGTAAATACCAAAACAGTGGGATTCAAATCAATTTCTTCAAATCCTGGAATTCCACTGCCGGTTAAATCCCATTTCGGAGCGATAAGCTGAATCAAATCCAATCCCCAAAACGAAAAAAATAATCCCAGGATTCCACCTGCTATTGCCAATACGATACTTTCCGTAAGAATCTGCCGGACGATGCGAAACCGTCCTGCTCCCAGCGCGTTGCGAATGGCGATTTCCCGGGCGCGCGCGCCGGATTTGGCAAGTAACAAATTTGCCACATTCACACAGGCCATCAGCAATAAAAATCCGACTGCGCCGTACAACACAAAGAAGGCGGGACGAACGTCGCGAATCAGCGCTTCATGCAGCGGAAAAACCTTGGTTCCATAATTTTTGTTCGAGTCGGGATATTCTTGCGTCAGCCGATGCGAGATAATACTCAATTCCGCCTGCGCCTGCTCTTGCGGCACATTCGATTTCAATCGACCGATCATCTGCAAAAAATGATTGTCGCGATAGCGAGTCAATTCTTCCTTGACAAAGGGAATGTACAGCTGCGCCATTTCTTCGAGAAAACCCATTGTGGGTTTCGCCACGCCGATCACTTCGTATGGCTCTTCATCGATCGTAATTTTATTCCCGACAATATCAGGAGATGAGTCGAATTGACTCACCCAAAGACGATAGCTTAAAATCACAATCCGACGCTTCCCCCACTGGGATTCCTCCGGGCGAAATTTTCTTCCATAGACCATGGCGGTGGAATCGTTGACTGTCATCACGTCAAAAAAATTCGTCGTGACACGAAATCCGAACACGGCAATGGGCGTGTCCTGTCCCGTTACGTTGAATCGGCACATGGCCTGCAGTGCGCAGAGTTCATCAAAAACAGTATTTTGTTCCGCCAGATCGAGATAATCCGGTCCGGAGGTGCTGTTGTCCTGCCCATTCCGCGTGCTCGTAACCCACATCAATCGGTCCGGTTCGGGAAACGGAAGCGGGCTGAGAAGAATCCCATGAATCAAGCTGAACAACGCCGTATTCGCGCCGATGCCGATGGCCAGAGCAAGTATGGCAAAAATTGTAATACCGTAATTTTTATAAAGCATGCGCAGGCTGAAGCGGATATCATGGAGAAGAGGGACGATTGACAAGTGACAAGTTATGAGGGAGAGAAACTGTGGCGAATTCGACGACATTCCATTGTCTCCGTGAAATATATTTTTTCCATCTAAAAGATTTGTACTCATCGATCATTCCTCATGAATCTCTCGATTCCTTCTTGCAGAGTAGGTACCATATACCACCTTATTGCGATAACGTTTTTAATTCATTCTCTCATTGCCTGCCTCAAATTCTCATCCCCTGTCGCGCATCGTTCGTGACGGTTTTATTCACATCGCAATGTCACCATTGGATCGACTTTCGACGCTTTGCGAGCGGGAATATAACAAGCCAACAGCGAAATCAGAATCAGCAACAACGAGACATACGCATATGTCAGCGGATCCGTCGCGCTAATGCCGTATAACTGGCTGGCAAGAATACGAGTCAGAACGAACGATCCGAGCAGGCCAATCACAACTCCAATGATCACCAGCCGAGTTCCCTGCCCTACCACCAACTTGATGACATCCAGCATTTGCGCGCCGATGGCCATGCGCACGCCGATTTCATGCCTGCGCTGGCTGACGGAATAGGCCATGATGCCGTAAATTCCCAGCGAAGCGAGAATAAGCGAAACGAAAGAGAAGAGAGACATGAACACCGTCCCGAATCGTTCCAAATAGATGGTCTGCGCGATGGATTCTTCCATCGTCAGGATGCGATTGATGGGCAAATCGGGATCCAGCGCCCATATTTGTTCGCGCACGGCGGACGTCAGGCGGTTGGGATCGCCTTTGGTATGAACGGCAAAACTGATATGATCCGCCGGACGGCAAAGAAAGGGAATATAGAGTTCCGCCTGATAGTCGTTTTTCAATCCGTTTTGTTTGATATTGCCAACGACGCCAACGATTTCAAAAGGTTCGTTCCCCCATTCGGGAATGTTGATGTATTTCCCGATTGCACTCACCCCTTCACCAAAACGGCGGGAGAGAAATTCATTAACAATGATGGCACGATTATCTTCATTCTCATCGGACGTTTGAAAATAACGACCTTGCAACAACGGAATTTTTAGTGTTTGAAAATAGTCGGGATTGATGCGGCGAACCTGTGCATAGGTCTGATCTTTTTGCGAAATCGAATGCTGCCCTTCTATTTCATATGGAATGCTGCGGCCCCACGTCAAAGGTATTATATCTGTTACGCCTGTGGATTCGACGCCAGGCAGGCCGGCGATGCGTGGAGCCAGTTCACGATAAAACGAGCGTTTCGCCGAGTCTCCCTCATATTTGGATTCGGATAATACGACGTGGAACGTCAATAGATTATCCGCAATGAAACCGGGATTGACTTTTTGCAAATGGTAAAAACTGTTAACCATCAATCCCGCGCCGATTAACAAAACAAGAGAAAGAGCAATCTCAGATACAACCAAAATTCGCAGCGTGCGATGGCTCTTCGATTTGCCGGAAGAACCTCTTCCCCCTTCATTCAAACTTTCGGTCAGGTTTGGTTTCGTCGTTTGCAGCGCCGGAACAAGTCCAAACAGCAATCCCGTCAACATCGACACAATCAAAGTGAAAACGAGCATCGTAATATTGATACCCCCGCGAGTTAAAAACGGTGCAAGTATCGCCGGCATCAGCGTTTTGATGAGATCGATTCCCCACAACGTGAACATCAAACCCACAAGCCCACCGCAAGTCGCCAAAATCACACTTTCCGTCAGCATCTGACGAATCACGCGGCCGCGGCTGGCGCCCATCGCGGAACGGATCGCTATTTCCCGCTGCCGCCCGGCAGAACGCGCCAGCAGCAGACTGGCAACAATGGAGCATGATATCAACAGAACAAATCCAACAACGCCATGCAGAATCACCAGCGTCGGCCCTAAAAAACGCATGACTTTTTCAAACATCGGTTCAATGCCGAAATTCCATTCTTGATTATCGTTGGGATATTCCTCCGCAAGGCTTTTTGAGATGATCCCAAGTTCCGTACGCGCTTGAGCAATCGAGACTCCTTTCTTTAAACGGGCAATCGCGTTATAACGCAGTAACGAACGATTTTCTCGCGCCCAATCATATGGCAATGGCAGCCAAAGACGAGCTTCTCCCTCAAAAAAGCCCAGTTCTGAAGGTAAAACGCCGATAATTGTATACAGCGCCCCATCCAATTTGATGGATTTTCCGACGGCGTTCTGATCACAACCAAATCGCTCTTTCCAAAAACCATAACTCAAGATCACCACGTGATTTTTCCCATCACGATCTTCTTCGGGCAAAAAGGGACGCCCTAATTCCAATCGATTTAAGACCAATGGGAATATATCCGGAGTAAACAGGTATGTATTTACACGTTCGGGTTGCCCTTCGCCGCTCACGTTGAACCATTGAGTGGTCACCAACGTAACGCTCTCAAACGATTGACAGCGTTCCTTGATATCCAAATAATTCGGACCGGATATCGCCGCCTCTCCAATGCCATTTTCTTCATGCGTTTGGTACAAACGCATCATGTTTTCCATTTCGATAAAAGGCATGGGACTAAAAAGAAGGGAATTGACAATGCTGAAAATGATTGAATTGGCGCCGATCCCGATCGCCAGCGCGATCACGGCAAGAATCGTCGTCGCCGGATTTTTGAAGAGCATTCGAAAACCATATCGAATGTCTTGCATGAGGAACGACATTATGCCACCTCCTCCACCCTTTCTTCATCCACGATCTGGCCATCGTATAAGTGGATAGTGCGTACGGCATGTTTGGCATACCGATCATCGTGGGTGACCATACAAATCGTCGCGCCCTCACGATGCAAGTCGCGAAGCAGTTCCATCACCGCCTCGCCGTTGTTCGAATCGAGATTTCCCGTCGGCTCGTCCGCCAACAGAATCGAAGGGCTGCCGACCACCGCGCGGGCGACCGCCACGCGCTGCTGCTGACCGCCGGACAGCTGAGCGGGAAAATGTTTCATGCGGTGAGACATGCCGACTTTGTCCAGCGCTGCCACGGTTCGTTTTTTTCGTTCCGCGCCGGACATGCCTCGATAGGTCAACGGTAACTCCACATTTTCATAGACCGTCAAATCGCCGATCAGATTAAAACTTTGAAAGATAAAGCCGATTTCCCGATTGCGGATACGAGCGCGTTGAGAAAGCGAGAGATCCTCGACGTTGGTTTTATTCAACAAATACGAGCCTTCGGAGGGAGTATCGAGCAGTCCCATCAGCGACAACAAGGTGGATTTTCCACATCCCGACGGTCCCGCGATCGATACATACTCCCCTTTCATGATCTCGAGATGAATATTGGATAAGGCATGGGTTTCCACTTCCTCAGTGATGAAAACTTTTTTTATGTTTTCCATTTTAATCAACAACTCACCATTGGTTGCCATGTAATTTCTCCTTACTCTGAGATGCAAACCGCATTTGGGTAAAATAGGCGTCCTCGCCTGTGTTTGGGTAGAGTAGACATCCTCGCCTGTGCAAGCGGGACGCTTGCTCTACCCGGAACTATTGTTCAACGATCATCGTAATCGAATCGTATCCGCTTCGTCCCATTCGTTCATGTCCGACAGGATAATACGATCGCCTACTTCCAGACCTTCGATCACTTCAATGGTATTTACCGAGGTGCGGCCTAATGTGACGCGAACGCGCTCGGCCATTTGTTGATCCGGCGTCAATTTGAAAAGACTGATAACGGCGTTGGATTGACCGAAGACGGGACGTCCGACAAAAAGGATATTCTTCAGTTTTTCGATTTCGATGGTCCCGTCCAACGTCTGATCCGGCCGAGCGCCTTGCGAGAGCGGATCATCCAGCATGACGTCCACGTTGACGGTTCCTTCTTGCACCGACGGATCGATGCGGGTGACGTGCCCTTTTAAGATGGAACTGCGAAGGTCGATTTCCGCCGCTTGATTGATCAGCACTTCTCTGGCCTGATTCTGATCGATGCGCAGCACGGCTTTGAGTTTGGTGGGGTCGCTCACTTTGGCGAGATTGGTGGTGGAACTAACCTGATGCCCCTCTTCCACCAGCAGTTGTTCCAACACGCCCGCGAATCCGGCTGTGACTTGGAGCGATTCCACCTGCTGTTGTTTCAATGCAGACAGCGCGCGCGATTGTTCGACCTGCGCCTGTAAGACTTCCAGCTGGGTTTTCGCCAGCTCGGATAGAAAAGTTTCTCGTTTTTCTTCGATTTTTTTCAGTTTTTCCAATTCATCCGCGCGCACCTGGCTGACTTTCAATTGCAAATGCGAGATCAAACCATCCTTGGCCAGTTCCGCGTCCGATTGCGCACGCAATTTTGCCTCCGCCAAATCCGCCTCGACGCGCGCGGTGGATGATTCCAAATCCAATAATTGATTTTCCAGTTCCACTTTCCTCGATGCGAGTTGGAGTTCCGCCGCTTTGACCTTCAATTTTGCGTCTTCCGCCTCGAGTTCCAATTCGGGATTGCTGAGTTCGATGATAACAGAGTCTTTGTTCACAAACGTGCCGGGCCGGATTAAAATCCGCTCGACTCGACCGGCGGTTTGGGGAGCAATCCAGCGGATATCGACCGGCACCAGACTTCCCGGTCCTCGGACTGCCCGCACCATGTCATTGCGTTCCACCGTGCCGATCCAAATCGTGGCGCGATCGACCACCGGGGCGGCCGGTTCCAGTTGAGACAGCGCCGCAGTGATAATCGTGATCATGACCACAGAAATTGTTATATAGACGATACGGCGAATGATTCGTTTCTTTTTCACCGATTCACGTTGAATATCCATAGCGATTACCTCCAGTTTGCTTTAAGGCAACCGGCATACCAATAGGAATAATTGCGCTAATTTGTTGAAAAAATTGAAATTATCGGTAATAATCCGCATCGTATTCTGTTAATTTTGATCTTGCGATGACCGTTTGCGGACGTGAAAGTGTTCGGAATCGGACATAGAACTTACGAATAGGGAGATAAATCGAGTGAGAATGCGCAAAAAGAGAACTTGCAATTATGCATTTCAAATGCATAATTGCAAGAAATGAGGTTGATCATGAAACAATATATTCCTCGTTCACTCGAAATCGTGATTCATCGGGCGGCGCGAGAATTTCCGGTTGTGATCCTGACCGGACCTCGCCAATCTGGAAAAACGACTCTTTTAAATCATCTTTTTTCTCAATCCCACCGCTACCTTTCGCTTGATCCGCCGGATATACGCGCAGCGGCGGTAAACGACCCTCGCGGATTTCTCGAGATGTATTCCCCACCGATTATTTTTGACGAATGCCAATACGCGCCGCAATTATTTCCCTATATCAAAGCACATGTGGATAAAAATCGGGAAACCTGCGGGCAATTTTTATTGCCCGGTTCGCAAAATCTTCAATTGCTTGAGCCGATCACGGAGTCCCTGGTCGGCAGGGCCGCAATCTTAAAACTTTTCCCTTTCTCCCAACGGGAAGCGATCGGTAACATCCATCAAACGCTTCCGTGGGAAGGAGAAGAACGAGAGTGCGTGGATTCTCCGTCTTATGTTGAATTGTGGAAGAGTATGCTTCGCGGTTATTATCCGGAACTCGTGGCAAATCCATCGCGGGATATCCGCTTATGGCATTCCAGCTACGTTCAAACCTATTTGGAACGGGATGTTCGTTCCTTGCGGCAGATCGGCGACCTTACCCAGTTTCAAAATTTCGTGCGGGCGTTGGCGGCGCGAAGCGCACAATTACTGCAAATCACCGATCTGGCAAGAGACCTGGGATTATCGGTCAACACGATTAAAGCATGGTTATCCGTGATGGAAGCCACCTATCAAATTGTGATTGTCCGTCCTTATTTCGCCAATATCGGAAAACGATTGGTCAAAACGCCGAAAATCTATTTTACAGACGTGGGAATCTTGTGTTATCTGACGGGACTGCATGATTTCGAACACGCGGCCGCCGGTCCGATGGGAGGAGCGATTTTTGAGACGGCAGTCCTTTCCGAACTCTGGAAAACCATGACCCATCAAGGGATCGAACCACGACTCTATTTTTGGAGAACATCGGCGGGAAGCGAAGTGGATTTCCTCGTGGAACATCATGGAAAACTCATCCCCATCGAAGTCAAATTATCTGCCACGCCAAATCCATCGATGGCGACCGGCATACGATCGTTACGCAGAGATATGGGTAACAAAATTGGTTGTGGATATGTCGTGCATCCGGGAACGATACGGCTTCCGCTGGGATCGGAAACAACCGCGATTCCATTCGCCGATCTCTAAGTTCACATACGGTTGTCCTCCACGAACGTTACAAATGAAACCCGAGAAAATCGCACCCGAAATCCGAGAAAAATTGGATGCAATTCAAACGGCATTCCGTTTATGATGAGAGAACCATCCAACCAATTTCTCAAGTTCAGCACGGAATACGCAAACACGCCCGGCAACCTTGCCGGTCGGCGCGATTTTCGAGGATCAGCGCGCCGTTATGCGCTTCGGCGATCTGACGGCTGAGCATCAAACCGAGCCCGGAACCGTCGGATTTGGTGGTAAAGAAGGGGACAAAGAGATTGTCCGGATTGAGAATACCCGGTCCTTCATCTTCGATGGTGATTTCCAGGCAGGGGGTTGGCATTACGACTTTTTTCCACGCAACGTGAACGGAGCCGCTCGTTTCTGTCACTGCTTCCACCGCGTTTTTCAACAGATTGATCAATAATTGATCGAGTTGATCGGAATCCGCTTTTATGACGATTGACGGACCTGGGATCACCGTGATCGGCATTCTTGTTTCGAGTTCCACGACGCGCCGGATGCATTCATCCACATCCACGTCTCGTAGATTCGGCTTCGGCAATTTGGTAATTTTCGAATAGGACGACATGAAACGATTCAGGGAGCGAGAGCGATTGGCGATTACTTCCAATCCTTGCCGGATATCCTCCTCCCATTGATCAGGGCGAGGATGACGTAACAGGATTGTGCATAAACTATCGGCGAGGGAATGAATCGGGGCGAGGGAATTGTTGATTTCGTGCCGCAGGACCTGCACCAGCCGTTGCCACGCCTGGCGTTCCTCTTCCCGCAGGGCGCGTGTCAAATCCGACAGGACGATCAGCTGATGTGGCAAACCATGCTCGCGATAGGTCCCACGGCGTAGTTCCCAGCGGCCGGTTCGGCCGGGAAAGGCAAATTCAAGGATGCGAGGCGCTTCACCCGTCAAACAATCTATCATTCCCAATTCCTTGGCCGTTCGTCCCTTTAATTCGTCCAACGATTTTCCCAACAAACGCTCGCCGTGACGGTTGATCAGACGCAGTTTTTCGTCGGGATCGAACGCCATGACGGCGATCTCGATTTCATCCATGACCTTGCGCAGCAGCGCCGTCGCTTCCAGCGCTCCTCGCCGTTGCTCCTGCAGGATATCGGCCAGCGAATTGATTTCACGATTCACTTCCTTCAGCACGTCGTCACGAACGCCGCCATGAGCGCGCAGTTGGTAATCTCCCTCGCGCAAGGCGGCCAGTAAATTGGAAATCATGCGCATGGTGGAGATCACCCGTTCCCGCGCGGCCATGGCAAATCCCAGCCACCCCAGCACGATGAACATCGTCAGCGTCAATTCGGCTTTGAGCGTAAATCCCCACGTCCAAATCAGAATCAAGGCAATCGAAACGCCGCAGAACCCCGAACCGAGCGCCAGCAGCAAGATTCGCGTTTCATAAAAAATACGATAACGAGTTTTTTTCCCACTCCCTTTTTCCATCGGTTTCAACAACTGCTATTGAATAAAAACTTATAATGCGGACAAGATGCCCGCGCTCCTGATTGCATACGGAATCGAATCATCAAATCCCATATTTTTCCAGACGGCGGTAAAGGGCGGTGCGGCTCAGGCCCAGCATTTTTGCGGCCTGGCTGATGTTTCCATTGTTTCGCGCCATCGCTTTTTTGATCAGATAGCTTTCCACTTCCTCCAGACTCATCTCTTCGATGCCGGATACGCTTTCGCTGCTTTTGCGGATTGCCAGGTCGCTGTTTTGAATCACATCGGATTTGGCCATCAGCACGGCGCGTTCCACGGCGTGATCCAGTTCGCGTACATTTCCCGGCCATGAATAGTTTCTCAACGCCTCCATCGCCGATGCGTCAAAACAGGATACGTTTTTCCGATAACGCGCCGCATGGTTCTTCAAAAAATGCATGGCCAATAGCGGGATATCTTCCACTCGATCCCGCAAAGGCGGCAGGTGAATTTCGACCGTATTCAGACGATATAACAGATCGCGGCGGAAGCGTTCCTCTTCGATTTCCTTTTGAATATCGGCGTTGGTGGCGGAAATGATCCTGACATTCGTGCTTCGGGTTCGCGAGGAACCGACGCGCTCGAATTCGCCGGTTTCCAGCACCCGCAACAGTTTTGGTTGTTCTCTCATGGGCACGTTGGCGATCTCGTCGAGAAAAAGGGTGCCGCCGTCGGCGAGTTCGAAGCGGCCGACGCGATCGGTTTTCGCGTCGGTGAACGCGCCTTTCACATGGCCAAACAATTCGCCGGCAAACACGCCTTCCGCCAGTCCACCCACGTTGACGGTAATTAGCGGTTTATCCGCGCGCAACGAAACGGCATGAAGCGCGCGCGTCACCACCCCTTTGCCGGTTCCATTCTCGCCTAAAATCAGGACGTTGGCGTCGGACGGACCGATGTTTTCAATCATTTCCAGAACCGGCCGCATGGCCGTGGATTGGGCAATCAAAACCGATTTTCCTTCTCCGCGCAGCATTCGATTTTCCGCTTCGAGACGTTTTCCGGCGCGCAGCGCCTGCCGCAACTCGATTTGGGTTCGCAGGATGGATAGCAGGCGCGCGTTTTCCCACGGCTTTTCGATAAAATCACGTGCGCCTCGTTTCATGGCTTCAACGACCAGTTCGATGCTGCTCCACGCCGTCATCACCACCACCGGCAAGGTTTCATCGACCTCGCGAATCCGTTTCAGTAAATCCAAACCTTCCTGACCGGATGTGGTATCGCGCGTATAATTCATATCCATCAGGATCCCATCGAAATCCTGTTCTTTCACCGCGCTGATGACCGCCGCAGGCGATTGCGCTTCCTGCGTTTGGTATCCTTCCCCTTTCAATAACAGGCGCAGCGAAACCAGAACGTCGGATTGATCGTCGGCTAAAAGGATTTTAGGAATCGTTATGGTTTCGGACATTTTTTTACAGGAAATGGAAATCTTCCGGCTCCAGGATCGAATCGAAATCTCTGGCACAGTGTAACACTCGCACAATTTCTATGCCAGTTTCAAGGATTCGATAGAAAATCATGTAACTATTTACCGGAAAACTGCGGAGGGAACATGCATACTCGTTGCGTATTCTTTCTGCGATCACGTTTCTGCAGCAAACGCAACGCTTCATCGATCACCGTGGCCTCAGAGGGATATTCGCCGGACGTCACTTTGTCTTGTATCCATTTCTCTTGTTCGGCTGTCAACGAAATGTTCATTGTGTTACTCCACTCCATCTGAAATGAAGCGTAGAGACCTGTTCCCTCTCCCGCTACCCCTATCATAGCATTTTCAGATTTCAAATAAACCAGCATTGCCATTGTTTGATTACGGCATTGAGCTGAAAGATTGGTTTGAACCGAGTGAAATCCCATCGCCTCTTAACACCGAGTGACAGGATGCATTGCATTCATCCTTACAAAATCTTGTCGCTTGTCACATATCACTCTGCCTGAATGATTCGCACTATTTCATGATATAATTACGGCTGAACTACAAATAGGGTGAGGAAGAAACCATGACGACATCGGAAATGGAAAAAGGATTTCAGGAAATTTGGAAATTGTTCGCCGAAACAGACAAACGGTTTAAAGAAACGGATCAGCAGATCAGAGCCACTGACCGACAATTGAAAGAAACCGATAAAAAAATTGAAAACTTGATCGGGCGTTGGAGCTTGTTTGTGGAAGGACTGGTGATTCCCGCGACCGAACGTATGTTTCGTGAACGGGGAATCACGGTACGAAGTGTGCATCCGCATGTGAAGGTCCATAGAAACGGCCGGGAAGGGATGGAAATCGATATCCTGGCGGTCAATCAGGAATACGTGATCTTGATCGAAGTGAAAAGCACGCTGGGCGTTCGCGATGTGAACGAACACATCGAACGAATGAAGAAATTCAGAACCTATTTCCCGGAATATGCTAACAAAAAGATCGTTGGCGCTGTCGCCGGAATCGTGATCCAGGAAAATGTCGATAAACATGCGTATAAGAAAGGACTCTTCGTCATCGCGCAAAGCGGCGATTCGGTAAAAATTCTTAATGATGGGGAATTTAAACCCACGGAATGGTAAAAGAGAGTGGTATCTCGATTTGTTTAAGGCTTTTGTGTTGGTTCATCATTCCGCCGTTATTGATTGTTGTTTCCGGTTTGGCGCGGGAATCCGCTGCTCTCGGTTTTTTTTGGCACAACCGCCGATTGGGGAACGCCATAATTTCCACGGCAACTGGAAAAATATAAAATCCCCGGCCGCATGAAAATCTTACCGAATGGAACCGACATGATTTACGAACGGTATGGAAATGGCGACGCTATCCGGAATGCGACCGATGAAGGATTTTTGGGGGAGATTTTCAAGGATACAAATTTATACGATTGGTAACGCAATCCGTCAGGCACGCAAAGACAACGGATAATTCCCATATTGCCTTAAAAGACGAATGGCGTGTTCATAACTTTCCGGCTCGACTTCGCTGCTGACGGAATGGTCGGATTGGAAAACGAAACCGCCGCCTTTCGCCGCTTGCAGTTTGTAAAGCACTTCCTGTTCGATTTTCCTCGGATCATTGGATTCCAGCGCGCGGATGTCGATATTGCCGACAAAGGCCAGTTTTTTATCGTATTTCTTCTTTAATTCAACCACGTCCAAATCCGCCTTGGCCTCGACCGGATTGTATCCGTCGAGTCCGATAGCAACCAGATCGTCGAAAATGGCGATAGCGTTACCGCAGCCGTGATAAATCACCATCAACTCCTGCTGGTGAAAGAGATCGATCAACGCTTTCACATGCGGCTTGAAAATTTCCCGCCAACGCTGAGGATTGAAAAGCATTCCCTTGCGATAAGCGACATCTCCCCAAATATACATCCCACTCAATCTGCCTTTCCCCGCGTCGATTTGTGCTTTCGCCAGCTCCAGCATGAACGCGCCGATACGATCGACGAACGCAGCGAGTTTATCCGTATCACTCGCCATCCACAGCAAAGCGTTTTCGCTGCCGATGACGCGCCAGAGATACTCGAACGGTTCGCAAACAGAGCCAAACACGGCAAAATCCTCAACGTAAGGATTTAACCGCTTGTCCCATGCGTCGATATCGCGGAGCAACGCATCGCCCACGCAGTTGATCTGATCATCGCCGCCGGCGAAAAACCGCCGCGGATCAGCCGCCTCATTGAATACGAAATCCGCCATGGCTTCAGGCGTGTTTACGGAAAAGGATTCGTAGCGCGGCATGGGGAAATCCAACGTGCGGCGGATGGTCGCGCCGAAGCCGGTTTGGACGACGATGTCGCGCTCATTTTCCTCGAGTATCACAAAGGATTGGATTTGGGGATCCATATTCGGATTGACCACGATGTAATCGAGATCGAAATGTCGATACGGATCGAAATCCTCGCCCCATTTTTGTTTGCATTTCTTCATAAAACCGGTCCAAAAAAACTCGCCGGCCGGCGCCCGGTCGCCTTCGCGATGCGACAGCGCCTTTTTCATTCGCTCCACTTTTTCTTCGGCTTTGCCCATGATCACTCCGTCGAATTCGGTATGGAAAGCAAAAAAGGAATAACTTGTTTCATCAGTTCCATGAGTATATCATTGCAGGCAAAACCGCCATACCCTCTGCAATCTCAGGTCTCGATGGTTTTTATTTTAGAAAGAATTAAGGTAAAAAATGCCGGGAAAGCGCATGGGCCAGTTCCTCCGCGGTGAAGGATTTCATCAACATCGCGCAGATTCCCGCTTCAGCAATATAGAAATATTGTTGATGAACGACAGGAACATGGATAAGCGCTCCCATAACTTTTTTGAATAGTATACTCATTGTTCCCGAAGTTTCGATTCTGACTGAATTTGTCGGCGCATCCGGCGCGGCGGTGGTCTGTGGATTTTGGAAACGGATGATTTGTTCAATCAAGAGCGTAAACGATGGCGGCTTAATCACTTGGCATCTTTTTCATGATCTTCCTGAAAAGCCGTGATCAGATCAATGAGTATTTTCCTGTCGCGTTCGCTTATTTCTCCGGGTCGGAAGAGGTAATCCACAAATGGAACCGGTTTGTTTTTCAAAAATCCTCGAAACAGTTTATCGAGAACCTGTCTGAGGGTATCGGTCAGGCTGTAGGCAGGACTATAACGGTAACGACGGCCACATTTTCGCCGTATCAAATACCCTTTATCATGTAATTTATTGAGAAAACTTTCCACGCTGGTATATTTCCAATCCTTTTCTTCCACCACATGGTCGAGAATCTCAAAAATATCCGCATCGCCCAACTCGTATAAAACGGAAAGCAACCAGGTTTCGTTCGGCGTCAAATCTTCCTTTTTTTTCAATGCTTTTATTACCCGTTCCAGTTTGAATTAATTATTAATGATAATAAGGTTCAATCCGCATACAACGACAATCGTTATATCCGAGTAGTCATAATGATGTCTTTGCATGTATTTTAGTTGAAATTCCAGAAATTTTGAGGGTATTAAATGAAGTATTAGTATATTGATTAGTACTTATCATATACATCTATCACCTTTTATTTCAATGTATTACGAACAAACATATATACTATCGATTGTATATATTGAAGATTTTTTATTGTATTTAGCATGATTATTAGTTGACAAGGATGAAAAATCATGCTAATTTCACTTAAAAAATGGAATGAATTTTTATCGATAATTGAATTTGGTCGTCTTTAAAAGGAGCCTTTGAATGCTTCCCGATGTATGTTCACAAAAAAATCGGTTTTAGCATCATGTACTATAAATGTAGATTTGGTGATCGATCACGATCAATAGAGAGTCGCAATTTCATGTGTTCCTTTGTTCCTGGTGAAATATTTTGTTATCAGAGGAGTATAGTATAAAAAAACGGCTTTTCATTATCTTGATGAGGATACAATCATGACTCGGATATTATCCTTTATTGCCTTTATGATTGTAATGATTTTGGTTGTGGGGATATGGTATTTGCAAACCCATACCCCCAAACCGTTTCTCCTCCCTGAAAAACAACAAAATATGGCCCTTGTGAACGATCCGACGCCTTCACCCGAAGGGCGAACAATAATTACCCGTCATGAGTTTCATTATAAAATCAAGGACGAGGAGGGGAAAACCTTATCTCATGTTTCCATTGAATTGAAACAATCCGATGGCAATCTTCGGAAAGTATTACAAAGTGATGCAGAAGGGTGTTGTATAATTCATGTTGAAGAATATGAGAACCTTTTCCTTTCCTTCGCACATTCCTCCTGTTTTTCGCTGAATAATATCGCATTAGCGAGTTTCCCCCGCGACAAACCTTTTCATCAGATCCGGTTGCATCGAAAAAAGAAAATCGCAGGAATGATCCGGTCAGATACGGATGTGCAAATTGCGGGGGCAACAGTGACTGTTCATTCCGCTTCTTATGAATTTGTTGTCCCGCAACAAGAAATACACACCATAACCACCAGTCATCAAAATGGAGATTTCAAGTTATTCCCATTGCCTGCGGGTGAATGCGTTCTGTTTGTCACCCATCCGGATTTTTTGCCTCATTATGAACCATGCCGCATTGACAATGAAAATGTGTTGATCCAACTTCGCAAACGAGCCAATCTCCATGTGCATGTGAAAGATGATCAAGGTGTTCCCATTGGAGGGGGATCGGTTGTGCTTCATACACAACCAGGGGAAAGCGCCGTGATTCAACAACAAAAGGAGACGAATATTCACGGTTCTGTGCTATTTGAGAATCTCCGTCCGTTAGCGTATCGCATTCAAGCCTCGTCGGCGTTATCGGGCACTTCAGCAACTGCCATCGTCGACCTGCACACAGCGGATGATGCGGAAATCACACTTACCCTGCATTCGAATCGTTTTTCGCTTTCCGGGAAAGTCCTTGACGTGATTACAAGTAATGGGGTGTCTTCGGCTACCGTTGCCTGTCAATCCATGCACAGGAATCGGAAGGGGGAACAACTTCGTTGTGTAACCGGAGTGGAAGGAGATTTTCGATTCCATGAACTATTTCCCGATTATTATCAACTATTCGTGGAAGAAATGGAGGAATATATATCGGGAAATTATTCGAAATTGCAATCTTTTGGCGTCCGGGAACCCTTGATCCTTTCCCATTTTGTGAACCAGGACATAACCAATTGTATTCTATGGGTAAAACCGGCTTGGAAAATTTCCGGCAGGGTTCTGGATGAAAACAATCAAGGACTTGCCGATACCGAGGTATCCTTATGGATACATTTTCGCCCGGAAGTCAGCGTCGGATATGCCGGATCCAAACCAATCGGAAAAGAAGCGGTTACAAGTTCCGATGGTTCCTATGAACTTGTTGGTAACGTAGAATATAATACAAAAAATGCCTATGTGTTTGTCAAAGCGATGCATTCGGCTTATGGCGGAAAACATTCGGAAATCATGCAACCGCAGCCGGGAGATCATTTGACGAAGATCAATATACAGTATCGAGACGAATTGAATGTTACAGGGATGGTGAAAAATACCAAGGGCGAAGGAATCCCGAATGCGGTCGTATTTTTTTATCATTTCGCTGGAGATGCTCCTGCCACAATGGTCGGTCGCGCCATTACAAATAAATCCGGTAAGTATTTTATTCATCTCGATCCCGGAAGTTTTTTTTGTCATGCCGAAGCCGCCGGCCATGGACCTTCAAAGCGAGAACCGCCTCCGCAAATCACGATTTCGGGAGAGGAAAAACAAACCATCGATTTCACGGTTACCCAACAGCAGGAACTCATGAACGGTGTGGTATTGACAAGTGACTATAATCCTATTGTCGATGTGGAAATCTGTGCGTATCTCTATAAAAAGGGCGACTCATTACCGAAAAATATAGTTGGCAATCCTATAACAAAAACGAATGAAGACGGATATTTTCATCTGGATACTTCCGGATTATTCTGGCCAGTCAGAAATCCTCTTTATCGGATTACCGCCATTCCACCCGATGCGTCCGGATTTTCAGTCAAAACCATCGACGATGTTTCCCCCAACCAAAGCGATCTGAAAATTGTTCTCGAGGAAAAGGAGGATTATTCCTTTGAAATCTATGGGCAGGTTCTCGCACCGCACGGTGATCCCGTTCCTTCCTATGAATTACTGGTTATGCCAAGAATTACAAAGGTGGGAGAAGATGCCTTCCTGTCGAATCAATCGCTTTATACCTGGCAATCCATTTATTCTCCCAATGGTGAATTTCATATACTTGGCGCCGATTGTACGGAAGGGCCGTTTCTCATTTGTATCAGTCATCCCGATCATGGATTAGCGGTAAGCGATCAAATCGAGGTAATGCCTCTTGAAGTTCGTAAGAATGTGATCATCCCATTTCTGCCTCCAATGCATATCAAGGGAATCGTGCTCGATGCAAACGATCAGACGCCCGTCGAAGGTGCGCATATTTTGGTTCAGCTGACCACATCCTTATTCAACGATTATAGCGCCATTCAAGCCCCCGGTTACGTCCGCCGTCTTTCCATGCGAGGGGCAAGTCGTGAGCAAGCCTGGTTACAACAATATCTGCCGCGCACAAAGTCAAACGCCGGTGGATTGTTTGTTCTCGATAATCTACCAAGAATTCCCTTGTGGATCGTTATCATGAGTGGAATACATGAACCATTATTTCAACGGTTCGTGCCGCCTGAGAATCGCTCACTCGTTGAACTTCAACCTATTCTACTTAAAGTCTGGTCGAGAAATCAACAACCCCCGGAACCCATTATCGAGTTGAATACAAATGAATAGATCAAAGGAAAACCATGAATAATCTTCGAATCCGTTTCTTTCTTTTTCTTGTGTTCGTGAGTTTGCTCGTCTTTTTCATAAGAATTCAATGGAGAAATCCTTCCGATCTCATCGAAATCAAAAATAACGCTTCCGGTAGAACGATCAAAACCATACCCGTCGATTTTGGACTCATACAAGATGGCCAAATTCGTGAAAAGAGATTTATGATTCACAATGATCTGACTTCATCCATTCATTTGAAACCCGTTTCCAGTACCTGTGGTTGTGTATCCATTCAAACTGCCACAACCATCCCACCCAATACAACGGATTTTATCTTACTGCTCTTCAATCCCATCGGACAAAAAGGAAAAGAAAGACAAAAAGTCGGCGTGGATATTGATCATGGTAATATTTCACATCTGACTTTTGAAATCGCCGCCGAAGTGGATCCTGTCGTGTCTTATTCCCCACATTTATTGGTATTTTTGAAAAATCCGGTTCAGGATTTATCGAAAAAAATCCATATTTCATCGAGGCGTTCACATTTTCAAATTCGCATGATCGAAATTCCGACAGGCTATGTTCTATCTCACGTCGTTGGTGATTCAGTTTCAAATGGGAGTACGATTACCGTTACGCAAAAACCACGCTCTGACGCCCTCGATCTTCATAAATTGAGGATTGAAGGGGATCAGGGAGAATACATTCTTTGTGATATTCTGGAACAGGAACAGCGCTATTTTGATGTTCAACCGCCAACCGTTCATTTTGTCCTCGCGGACGAAACCACTCCCTACCGCATGACTCTTTCGATTCGTCCCAATTTTGACATTACAGATAGTTCGGAATTGCTCTGTCAATCTCCGTTCCCCGCTCTTTTGATAAAAAAAACGAAAAATTTGGAGTTGGGAGATCAGGGGCAGATCATATCCCCGTACGAACTATCCATTACACTGTCCGCTCATGATATCCGAAATTCGACACGTGGATATCTCCAACTCAAACAGGGAACTCTCGAACAACAGATTCCAATTTGGATCACGAAGATTGAAACCTGAAAAAGGAGTTACAAACATGAACATGTCCATTCTCATTTCCTTACTTCTTTTGGCCAATGTTGTGGGAGAAAAGGAAAATCAGTTTATAGAAAACATGATGCGTTACAGCAAACAACTGATGCCGATTGTTTATCAAATTGAGACCTCTTTTGAATACATGCCAAAGTTTAATAACAAAAAAGAAGCGCTTGAATATGTAACCAGGAATTTAAGTAACGATAAAATGCGTTCAAAAATGGATGATGAGAAATACAAAAAGATTGTGGAAAATCATGTGAATTTTTATACCACAAAAGGCGTTGGCGGAATGAAATATACGATTAAATGTCTTGACCTCGATACCCATACGATTTTTTGTTACGATAAAAATTTGAAACAATCCGTTGAAGTACTCCTTTATCATGACGGAATCACGGCAAATTACAACCTAAGGTCAAACCATATTACGATCTATTCCAATCCCACACAAACAAGATGGACATCCTGTTTGTTTGAACATGAACGGATTTACAATCTACTTTCCACTGCAACCATCGAACTTACGAATGAAAAAGATTTTTTAAAATTACTGGTTGTTCCTTCAAAATATGAACAATTCACATTATATTTCAATGAAGATCGTCCATTTTTCCCATCCAAATTCATTCATGAAGCCGTTAATTTCCGCTCCGAATATGAATATCCTCCCTTTGACAAGGAACAAAATCTCCCCATTCCAACGATTTTTTTCTACAAACAATTCAGGATACATCCCGTTTCTCAGAAAGAATATTTGGAAATGAAAACAAAATATGATGTCACGGATTTCAAAATTGTTCCGGAATTAATCCAACAGGATATCGATATTGAAATTCCTCCCGGTACAAGCGTCTCCGATCATATTTATAATTCTCATATCAAGATATCCTCGGAACCAAACCGGCCGTCAACCCTTTTTGGAATTATGGCGGAAGTGATATCCGAAAAAAAATGAGGAAATTATGACTGGTCGATATTGTAGAAAACAGGAACGAGCTCCTCCGAATTTCTTTCATCACCTTGTATTTTCAACCATGATAATGAAAAGGAGAAAAGAACGTGAACAAATTGAACTCAATCATTGTAGGCATATTGATTACCATTGGGATCGCTGGGTATGCTGTTAGCCAGACATGTTACGATCTATTACCAAATTATGTCGGATATTTTTGTAATGATATACATACATGCTCTGGTAACCAACTCGGTGGGCTATTTAATTGTTGCCAATATAGGAGCAATGGATACACCGTGTGTAATGAAGGTGGAACGGATGTTTATTATGAATTAAGAATTGGCACCACATGCAGCACGGTTCCTTGCTGTTGGGCGGGCAGTGACAAATACTGCAATTATGGGCAATCAGCGGGTTACCCGGATCCGCCGCATTACAATTGGGTGGCGCAAGACACTTTGGGTGGTGTGGCCTGCCCATAAGTCTGTTTTTGGGCTTTATATATAGTTTGCATGAATCTACGGAGGAGTATATATCTCCTCTTCTTTTTTTATATAAAGAAAATCCACAGTTCCGCCAGAGACGTTCCAATCTTATATGGCCAACACGATTTTAATCGATCCGTCGCGGCGGTTTACCGCGAGATCGAAGGCGTCTTCGATGCGGGAAAGCGGAAGGATGTGGGTAACGAATTGGCCGATGTCGACATGTTCTTCCGCAACCAGGCGTATGGCTTCCGGATAGTTGGCGGGGAGCGAGCGGCGAACGAAGAGGGTTTGCAATTCCTTTCGTCGAGCATGGCCGAAATCAATGGAGAACGATCCCAACGGGTAAATGCCGATGAACGCGACCATGCCTCCCGGCGCGGTTAGATCGTATGCCTGTTGAAAGGATTGCGGTTCGCCGGCGGCTTCGAAGATGAGTTCGGGACCGTAATCGGTTGTGTGCTCCAGAAAGGATTGGATGTCCTCGATTTCCTTGGGATCGAACGCCGCGGCGCAGCCCAGCTCCAACGCCTTGCGGCGGCGTGCGGGAATGGGATCCGTTGCCAGGACCACCTTGGCGCCGTTTTTGATCAACAATTGCGCGACCAGCAGGCCGACGGGACCCGCGCCGAGAACCGCGCAGGTTTTTCCCCGTACGTCCGGAACCAATTCGAGAGCGTGCACCGCAACGGCCAGCGTTTCCAGAACCGGCCCCGTTTCGTCCGTGATCGAGTCGGGCAGCGGATACACGTTATGAACCGGGATGGCGACATATTCGGCGAACGCGCCGGAATAGGGTGGAAAACCGGTGAATCTGACATTGGGGCATATGTTGGGGCGGCCCGCTCGGCAAAATGGGCATTGGCCGCAGTGCACCGCCGGTTCGACGGCCACGCGGGTTCCGACGGGCGGCGAAGACGCAATGCCATTCGTATCTTCGATGACGCCGCTGAATTCGTGGCCCATGATAAAAGGTTCGGAGAGAGCGGCGTCGCCGATGCGGGCGTTTACATAGAAATGCAGATCAGAGCCGCAAATTCCCGCGTGTTTGACGCGAACGATCACTTCATTCGCCGCGGGCGCGGGGGAACGGACTTCGGTGAGAGCAAAAAGTCGCGGAGCAACGAGCAATGCAGCTTGCATGGCAATCCTTTCTTTTTATGAACGAAACGAATAATCTAATGCGTTCCATCATGTTTTCATCATGAACATGATACGATCAAATGGTGGTTTCGGGAAGTATTTGCCGGAGTTGGAAATAGAATCTTTCCGCCGGTTAAATACTCGTGATCGGTTAATCACAACGAAGGATGAAAAAAGATTGTGGTGCGGACCTCCGGTCTGCACGTGCAGACCGGAGGTCCGCACCACAATTCTTCATAGAAAGCGAAATCCGGTTGAAAAAGGCTCTCTTACAATGGAAAATTTTCAGCAGGAAGTTCTGAAACGGGTACAGCAGCACGAAAGCGTCCTGTGTGTGGGGCTCGATACGGTGACAGACAAAATTCCCTCGGTTTTGTTGGGGGAAAGCAATCCGCAGCTCGCATTCAACCGCATGATGATTGACACGACGCAGGATTTGGTTTGTTGTTACAAGATCAACGCCGCCTTTTATTTCGTGAGAGGCGCGGACGGATTGACGACGTTGATCGAGACGATTGACTACGCGCACGCTCGCCAAATCCCGGTTATTCTCGACGCGAAATGGGGCGACATCGGACATACGGCGAAATTTTATGCGCGGGCGGCGTTCGAAACCTTGAAGGCCGATGCGGTAACCCTCAATCCGTATATGGGCGAAGACGCCATCGCTCCGTTTCGATCGTATTCATCCAATTGCTCATTCGTTTTATGCTTTACATCGAATAAATCTCGCAATGATTTGGAGACGTTGCCCATCACTCAAATGGACCGGCCGTCGACGCCGCTGTATCACGTGGTGGCCGAGAAAATCCGCGACTGGAACCATGCGGGAAATCTGGGCGCGGTGGTGGGCGCGACCGCGCCGGAAGAACTTGCATCCATTCGCGAATTATTGGGACCGTCCATCCCCATTTTATGTCCGGGAATCGGGGCGCAAGGGGGAGATTTGGAAGAAGTGTTATGGGCGGGGTATTCCGGTCCGGGCAGCATCCTGATCAATATATCCCGCGCGATTCTCAACGCATCGGACGGGCCGGATTTTGCCGAATCGGCGCGGCGGGAAGCGGAAATGTTCGTCGATCAGATGAAGGCATTCTTTCTACAAATCAAAGAGGAATGATCTCCTCGTTCAACGTTCACTCGGATTGCACACGAGACGTTCCATCGCGATATCCGACCACTGGCCGGCGCTGTTTTGGGCGCGCACCTTGAAATAGTAGATTGTATAATTGACGGGGAAACGAAAAGGAAAGGAGAACTCGGTTTTGTCCGTCATCACTTGCAACGGCGGATCGATTCGTTGATCCAATTCAAACGAAAACGAGTAGCCCACCACATCACATAGATCTTCTTCGGCAGGTTCCCACGTCCATTGAACGCGATTGTTTTTCAATTCGTAACGTGGTTTTCCCGGCAATGTCGGCGGGGTGGCGTCAAAGGTCGTGGTTTGAATGTTTCGGCTTGCCCACAAGCGAATCCCATCCAATCGAAACGCATGTTCCCGGCTCTGGTCGATTTCGCTTGCTCCTTTGATCAATCCGAACGCTTTGATTCTGGCTCGATTTTCCGGTTTGCCCAATTCCTGATCGAGATCGACGACGATGGAATGCCATTGCAACGGTTGGTTGCCGGTTTCGGAAAAATTCAGAACCGGCGTTTTGATTTCCTCTGACGCCGAGCGGATGTAAAGAGACATGTCGCCGGGAATGTCGCACCAATAATTGAATTCAAGAAATCGGTATTGCGACCAATCGAGGAGAGGAATGTGACTATTGAAAGGCAATCCGATGAAGGCGTCGGGTGGAATGGCGTCGTTTTCCGTTCCCACAAAGCGAAAACTCATGCCGAAATACCCGATCCCTTGCGCGGGATCATCCGTATTCAATGAAAAACGAGTGTGAAACGGAAGTCCGGCGTTCGTGAATCCGATATATTGCAGATCATAATTGCGATCAAAATCCGCGAGGACAATCATTTCGTTGCCGGCGGGAGAGGAAATTTCCGAACGAAGCTGGAAACATTGTCCGTGCGTCGCATGGAATATGGCTTCCGTGGCCTGAATTTGCGTGAGGGAAGGTACTGGCTGCCACAACGAAGGAATTTGATTATCGATCCGACGTTGATAAATCGTGGTGGTCACGTCAGCGGGAGAATCCGCGAGGTTCCATTTCAATACCAGTTCGGCCGGCGAGAATTCCGACAACGGTTGAATCGCCGATTGGATCGCGGCCTGACCGGCGTGAGTGAAAAAGAAAACAAAATAGCAGAACAAACCAGATGAAAACATAAGTAAAATACTCGCTCCTTTCCATACATAAATCTACATAAACCCGGGTAGAGCAGGCGTCCCCGCCTGCATTTGCCAGCAAGCGAGACGCTTTCCAGCAAGCGAGACGCTTGCTCTACCCATGAAAGACTTTTCGTCCATGTTCATGAATAGAAATGATATTACGTTGTTTGGTAAATTCCGATCGAATCGGCGCCGGTATACATCCCTTTCGCGTTGAGTTTGAATTCGTCGGGATTGGAGGAATTGCGCAATGCCTCTTCGAAGGAAATGATTTCCTGTTGATAGAGAGCCAAAAGCGATTGATTGAATGTTTGCATCCCGAATTCCCGTCCTTTTTGCATTAGTTCCTTTAAACGCCAGAGTTCTCCGTCGAGTAACGCTTTTCTTACGCTGGACGTCTGACGAAGCAATTCGAGGGCGGGAATTCG
This sequence comes from Candidatus Omnitrophota bacterium, assembly GCA_003598175.1. GTDB lineage: Bacteria > Hinthialibacterota > Hinthialibacteria > Hinthialibacterales > Hinthialibacteraceae > SURF-12. The sequence continues at coordinate 411 of QZKN01000067.1, read as the reverse complement.
TCCGGCTCCGTCCTGGCGGCTCAATAATCTCATGCAGACGATGCCCTCCAGTGACAACCCCAATTCCTGCCGAATTTGGGATTTGAGATGGTCGGGAAAGTAATTGACCATGCGGTCGAGAGTGCGGGAAACGTCCGACGTGTGCAGCGTCGTCAACACCAAATGGCCGGTTTGAGCGGCGGAAATGGCGGTCATCATCGTGTCCTGATCGCGCATTTCGCCGATGAGAATCACATCGGGGCTTTGGCGAACGACGTGACGCAGGGCGTCGGCGAAACTCAATGTATCATAACCGATTTCCCGTTGATTGATCAATGATTTCTTGTCCACATAGATAAATTCGATCGGATCTTCGATTGTCATAATGTGGCGGGAAAAATTTTCATTGATATAGCTGATCATGGACGCCAG
>QZKN01000097.1 GCA_003598175.1 Candidatus Omnitrophota bacterium | reverse complement strand
GGTTTACAATGGGTCAAATTGGCAATGGTGCGATTTTTGACCTTGCCGTCCTTGCGATAGGATTCCCGCAAGAGGACGCTCTGATAGGTCTTGCCGTTTTTGGATGTGCGAATGGGTTTGGTAATATACATGACTACTCTTATACATGGTTACACCATATAGTCAAAGTGTATATACAAAATATTTTTGACTATATTTTAAGGCCAAAATTCACCTATCCTTTTGATTTATATTATTTGACAGGGATGAAGATCCGTTATAATGCTGAAAACCAATCAACTATTGCTTCTGATTCTACGATCGAATTCCCAAACTCTCCTCCAGCAGTTGCCTTCGATAAATCCGTGCATACAATCCATCTTCCGCTATCAGCGAATCGTGATCGCCTTCTTCGACGATGCATCCTTCATCCAGCACGATGATGTGGTCCGCGTGTTTGACCGTTGAAATGCGATGGCTGATTACGATCGTCGTGCTGCGGTGAATGGCGTCCTGTAAGCCGCGCAGGATGGCTTCTTCCGTTTGCGTGTCGACGTTGGAAAGGCAATCGTCGAGAATGAGGATGGGACGGTTTAAAATCAAGGCGCGCGCAATGCCGGTTCGCTGTTTTTGGCCGCCGGAGAGAGTAATCCCGCGTTCCCCCACTTCCGTTTCGTAGTGATCCGGAAACTCCTCCACTTCCCGATGCAATTGAGCGCATTCGGACGCGGCCATAAGCGCGGCTTCATTCACCGATTCCGTTTCGGCAACGCCGAATAAGATGTTTTCACGGATCGTATCCGAAAACAGAAACACTTCCTGCGATACGTACGCAATCGATTTCCACAGATCATCCTGCCGCATGTCGTTGATATCCCGCCCATCGAAAAAAACGGAACCGGGCGGGACCGGGTACAAGTGCAACAGCAAATTCACGATCGTCGATTTGCCCGAACCGGTGGGGCCGACGACCGCCAACGTTTGCCCGGGATGAACATGAAACGAAATATTTTTCAAAACCGGCGGGGAGTTGTCGCCATAAGAAAAAGTGAGATTGCGGAATTCGATCTCCCCCATGCAACCGGATTCTTCGTTCAATTTCGTGGAATCGTCGATATCCGGCTTCACAACCAGAATGGCCTGCAATCGCTTCCATGAAGCCATCCCGCGATGAATCACGTTGATGATCCACCCCAACGCGATGATCGGCCACATCAGCATTTGATAATAGATGGTAAATTGGATCAAATCGCCCAACCGCAGATCGCCGTCGATTACTTTTAATCCGCCCTGCCAAAGAATCAAAACCACGCCGACGCCGCCGACAAACTTCATAAAGGGAAACAACCGCCCGCGCAATTTGATTTGCGCGACATTCCGTTCCAGGTAGCGGTCATTGATCTCGCGAAAGCGGTTGAATTCGGCTTCTTCCTGGCAATAGGCCTTGATAACGCGAATTCCGGAAAAGTTTTCCTGAATTCGAGCGGTCATGTCCGAATAATATTCCTGCGCCTGGCGATAATATTTATGCAGTTTACGGGTATTGAAGTTCACATAGATCGACAAAATCATGATGGGAACCAACAAGGTAACGGTCAACGTCGCATCCACGGAAAACATGGAATACAACGCCATGATGGTCACCACAATCGTGGTCGAGGGATACATGATGCCCGGTCCGACCAGCATACGCGCCTGCTCGATGTCGCTCGCGAAGCGCGTTACGATATCCCCCGTCTTGAATTGCTGGTAAAAACGCGGCGCCAGTTTTTGGATATGAGAAAAAAATCGTTCCGCAGGTTCATTTCGATCTCGCGGGACGCGCCGATGATGAACCATCGCGCCAGAAACAAACAAATTCCCGCGCAAAAAGCCAATCCCACGATCATCAAGCAGTCGCGTACCAATTCCGGTTTGGAGATGCCGATTTCCAAACCGTTGATCACGTATTTGACATAAACCGGGATGCGAATCAGCAAATAACTGTGGGCAATCAGAGCCATGATTCCCAACGAATTACGAGCCGCAACCGGACGGAGATACGTAAGCAGTAGAATTAAAAGAGACTTTGAATCGATTTTATTTGTCGCCATCTTTACGTCATTGTTTCTTTAAAATACACATGGCAGGGGCGGTTCGCGAATCGCCCCAACGGGAATTTCCATTCTTCGTGGCGCTCAGATCCAATGCCACAGCAAAGAAGTCTAACGCGCCGAAAAAGAAAAGCAAATTCCAATCCGACTCGCCCCAATCGCCGCGTCGGTTCCTTTCAAAACGCATCCGTTTGCCAATATAAAAAACGGCCTTGTTCCGCTGCTTCAAACAGTGCAGCTTGAATGGGTTGGTTACCGACGTCGCTCCACATCATATAGTCGTAAGGCTTCTCCTCCTCGACCAGACCATGCGCATCCAAAAATGTTTTCATCCACGAATCGGGATAAAAAAAACTCTTTATTTTTGTACACGCCATCTCTTCCGCTTTCCGCGCCATGATTCCCAATAGCAGAGCGATTATCGCATCGTCGGTTTCGTGATATCCGTATTCCGTTATGGTCAAGACCGGTTCATGCAAATTATATTTCGCCGCATAAAAATAGGCGGCCATTCGATTTTGATCGAGAACGATCACGGGAGTATGATTCATCCATTGTGGACGCGCCTGCCAATACGATAAATTCCTGATTAATGCGCCGGATAGAACCGTTTGTCGTTGTGTGTATATTTCATGCAGGGACGGAAAATCATCTTCATGCAATCGGCGGGAAGAAATTGCATGCGGCTTTAGAGGTTTCAAGGCGGATACGGAAACGATCTGTTCGTTGTTTGGTATGATTTGCCACCCGAATCGTTGATAAAAAGGCTGGATCGTTGTATATAGCAGCGAACCTTGCATTCCATCCCGCTTCATGATATTCAGCGCCTGTCGAATCAATGCTTCCGCATACCCGCGGCCGCGGCATTCGGGACGCGTCCCCACGCTTCCAATTCCACCAAAGCGTATTACTTTATCCCCGAAAATAAGTGAGCGATCGAACAATTGTAAATAAGATACTATTTTTTCTTCACGTTTCACGGCGAGACAATGATGTGGTTGAAACCAGGGGTCGCAAAATGTGAGCGAATAAAAGAATGTTCTTGAGATATCCGGAAAAGCCGTCTCAAGAACGTCGAGAACCGATGGGAAATCTTCCGGCGTTACTGCTGTGATATAGGTATTTTTTTCGAGATAAATATTATCGCTTGAATGTGTTGTCATTACCATATCGTTATCAAAAACAGATCATCCGGGTATGACCGATTGAGCGTAAGATTCTATGAAAATGCCGGAGCGCGAACATTTCGTTCACATCTCTTTTTCTGCACACGGGCAGAATGCCTGCGCTTCGTTTTTATAGTGAGGACATGGGTGATCAGGCGTCAGTTTATCTCATAGGTGGAGGAGTATACTTATCCAATTCCATCAGAAATTCACTCATGGAGGAGGATGTAACCGACCGCTTGAACAATTCTTCCAACAGTTCAAAGGAAGAGATCAATTTCAACACAGGCTCAACTGATGCCGGTACGAATCCAAAACGAATTTCCAGAGTGGTTTTTATTCCCTCCAGTTTCTCTTCCAGTTTGCCTTCCAATTTGCCTTCCAATTTGCCTTCCAATTTCCCCTCTTCCTTCCCTTTATTCACCAAATATTCCGCTATCGTCGTCATGGTTGAATAACCTCCTCGCTTTAACGTCGCGTCTATTTCCCGGCTTAAAACCTCATGCAATGACTTATCCACATTGCTGTAAACATATAATACCACTGTCCATAGGAAAAATGAAAGTTCGTTTTTACTCCTTTCCTCAACCACCAGAGTCAGGATTTCCTTCAATTTCGCGATCAAATTCACCTTGTGGATATATTTCAACAATAGCAACGCGGTTCGTAGTTTTAATATTCCCTCGATTTCCTCGTCACTCCGCGTTGATAAATCAAACAGCAGGTATTGAAAATCCGGCACATAGGGGCGCAGTTCCTGCGGAACGGACATCAAACCGGAAAACCCGCAGGAGATCGTCCAGGGCCGCTCGCCATGATAGAAAACGACAGGAAGAATCGGATGTAATTGCCACGAGCGTTTCCCTTTGCCTTCCTGTTCCCATATTTTGGTCATATAGCGTTGGATATGAAACGCGATCATCGTTTCCGGTTCACTTTTATGCTCTATAAGGAGATAGATATACAAAGGATTCCCATCGATTCGGTTCACGCTCAGTAATAAATCGGAAAATCGTTCCTCCAGATTATGATCCACGAATGTGTCCTTATGCAGCTTGATGGAGTCGATATCCAAATGGGACACAACATCCGAGGGAAGATAGCGCCGAACAAAATCCTTGGCCACATCCGGATGCGAAAATACTTCCTTGAAGAATCGGTCATGCGGATAAAAGACATTTTCCATGAGGAACCTCTTGCCTTCAACACTTTATGCAGGCGAGGACGCCTGCTTTACCCACACAAGAACGAACGCCGGTTTTATCTTATCGTTCGTTGTGATCAAACAATTCAGTCAATTTCTCAGAAAAACCACTTCCTCGAGGCAATTCGCGATTTTCCCTGCGAGGAATTTTCCATCGGCGATGTGACCCATCGGTTCTGAAAGTTTATTCGCTATCGGTATCCCGAAAAAAGGTATGATACGTCTGGTAATGAGGATTGGCGAACAATCCTTCCGTGCGGCTGACCGTGATCGTGATACGCTCGACGGTCTCACGGATCGCATCCGGCGAAAGATTCTCAAAAGCCAAATCCCACCAAACGCCTCGAAATAACGCTGCCGGTTTCTCGCTTTCCGTTGCCATCGCACACAATGTTTCAAAGGTCGCTTCCGCTTTTCCATCGATTTGGTCACAAACCAAAACCGCGGCGTTCATATCCGGCCTGAATTGTGAATTTTTTTCTGTTATACTGTTGTGTGATGCAAGAATGGAATAGCGATGTTTATTGGGATTCATGAAAAGAGAAGTTTTTTGTACCCATCGTTCCACGATTTGTTCCGCCTGCGTGGATTCGAGTCCGGAAAACCGAATTTCCCAATATTCGGACCGTTTCAAGGTTCGAATCGTCGTGCATCTAAGACGGGATGTGAGCGTATGATGCGCGGTTCTTGCAATATTATCGGGTATTTTGAGTGTGACGAAAACAGTAATGGTACACATGATTGGCCGTTTGCACTCCCTGATGTTATACTGAGAATATGCTTTAGCATAAAGTATGGCACAAAATTCAGGAAAAAACCAATAAAACAAAAACATCGGACGGGGTTGACATTAAAATAATCGCGCCGATACACTTCTACAAGAACAACGTCGCGAATGAGCAGGAAAAAAAGAGAAAAGTCCCCGAAACGAGCACAAAGAGGCATTTATGTATCTTTCGATATCATCATATACGTGGTTACCCGCTTCCTTTCTCGGAAAACTGTCCCTGCTGCACGATTATGGGATCGAATCCGTGGAAATTTATTCCACCAAAAGGCATCTGGATATCAGCGATCCCGAAGTCGTGCAGCAAGCTGGTATGGCCATACGAGACATGCAATTTCGCGGAATATCCTTACACGCTCCCAGTAGCGTGGGGGATTTATCGAATCCGGAAGAATCGGAGAGAGAACAAACCGTTCTGGCATGTCAAAAAACGCTGGATGCCGCCATGTTGTTGGGGGCGACGATGGTGACCTTTCATCCGGCGAGTATCGAGGGGGATATGAGCCAGGGATTGGAGCGGTGGATTTCGCTCAGTGAATCGTTGCGCGATTTAAGCGGATATGCGGAGGATCGAGATTTGCGTGTCGCCGTCGAAAATTTGCCCGAGCCCTTTTTCGGAAGCAATCCTCTGGAAATGCATGATCGCATATCCTCGCTGAATCTCCCGAACGTGGGGATGTGCCTGGATCTCGGCCACGCCTACGCGGGGGGGCACTTGCCGTCGATTTTATCGCATTTCGGCGAGACGATTTTTTCCGTTCACGCCAGCGATAATCGCGGACGCGTCGATGATCACCTTTTTCCCGGTCGTGGCTATGTTCCGTGGGAAGATATCATTACCGGTTTCAGACAGATGGAATTTCGCGGTCCGTTTGTGTTGGAAGTGCAAGACAACCGTAGAATTGAACAAATCATTGAAGACGCCATCGAGTTCGCGGATAAAATGGGTCTGCAGGGCGTCGCCCAGTTATCTCATTGAACGAATCACGGCAAACTCTTTTTGGTTCGTACGATCTGGCCTTTATGCGCCGGGCGTTGGATTTATCACGAAAAGGCCGATTTTCGGTTTCTCCCAATCCTCGCGTCGGGTGTGTCATTGTGCGTGAGCCATCCGCATCGGCGGATGGCATATTTCGAGTGATCGGCGAAGGCTTTCATTTGCGAAAAGGATTGCCGCACGCGGAACGTGTCGCTCTGGATAGTTGTGCGGAAGATCCACGAGGTTCAACCCTTTTTGTCACTCTCGAACCCTGTTGCCATCATGGTGCGACTCCCCCATGCACGGAGGCCATTCTCAAGGCGGGGATCCGTCGGGTTGTGGCGGCCACCACCGATCCATTTCCGCAAGTGGCCGGCCAAGGTATTAAATGGCTGAGGAATCATGGCGTGCAAGTGGACGTGGGGCTGCTGGAAGACGAAGCGCGATTCGAAAATCGCTATTTTCTTCATCGCCACGAAATCGGATTGCCGTGGGTCATTTTGAAAGCCGCCGTTTCGTTGGATGGAAAGTTGTCCACGGCAACCGGCCAATCCAAATGGATCACCGGTGAAGAAGCGCGAACTCACGTTCATTCCTTGCGGGCGGAAGTGGATGCGATCCTGGTCGGCGTCGGAACGGTTCTGACCGACGATCCGCTTCTTACCGCGCGTCCATCCGTATCGGAAATTCATGATTGGAAACCCACGATTCGCGTCGTTCTGGATCCACAAGGACTGATTTCTTCGTCTTCGCGTCTTCTCAAAACCGCAAAGGATTCCCCTGTGTGGATATTTCTGGCCGATTCTGTCTCTCCAAGTCAAAAAGAACGGATCGAAACCGCCGGCGCGCGAGTCGATTTCGTTTCGTGCAGCGATGAGAAACTAGATCTGATCCAAATCCTGCGAAGATTGGCGGAAGCGAATATTCTCAGTTTGCTGGTGGAAGGTGGGGGAAACGTACATACCTCTTTCCTGGAAAACCAACTCGTCAACGAAGTGGCGATCTACATTGCTCCGGTTTTAGTGGGGGGAAAGCCGTCGCCGACGTTCTATATGGGCCAAGGCGTGAGTACAATGAAGGAGGCTCCCCGTCTCGAACGAGTCAACCGGCGTCTTTTGGGTCCGGATACTCTGATCCGGGGGATTCTCAAATGGAAGTTGTGAGATTCCGGCATGTTTACCGGCATTATTCAGGAAATCGGCGTGTTGTTGGACATCCGGCAAGGTGGAAAAACCGCCCAAATCCAGGTGCGCGCTCCTAAAATTTGTGCAGATGCACAATCGGGCGACAGCATCTGTGTGAATGGCGTTTGTCTGACTGTTACTCATTTCCATGCGGATGCGTTTCATGCCGACATCTCGAGCGAGACGTTGGAAAGAACCACGTTCCTCCACGCTCAAACCGGCGACCTGTTGAATCTGGAGCCGGCGCTGCGACCACTGGATCGCATGGGCGGACATATCGTCGCCGGGCACGTTGACGGCGTCGGCGTGATAGATACACTAGTGGAAGAGGGCGAATTTTCACAACTGGTTGTTCGTTTTCCATTGACTCTGGCGCCATTTATTGCCGAAAAAGGCTCCATTTGTGTGGATGGAATCAGCCTGACCATTGCAAAAACGGAAGAGGATTATGTCATGATCGCCCTGGTTCCATTTACAATTCGGAATACCAATCTCAGAACCAAACAGTCAGGCGATGCGGTAAATCTGGAAGTCGATCTTTTGGCGCGTTATGTTCAACGCCTGCTTCAATTCGATCCGAAAACAGTAGAATCCGGTTTAACGTTGGAAACCCTGCAAAAATTCGGATATGTAAACGATTAAGGATAAAACGATATCATGACGCTCAGCATCGAGGAAGCCGTTGCCGAACTGAAAGCCGGCAAAATGCTTATCGTGGTGGATGATCAAAACCGTGAAAACGAAGGGGATTTGATCGCTCCCGCTCAATCCATGACTCCCGAACGGGTCAATTTCATCGTCAAACAAGCGCGTGGGCTCTTGTGTGTCGCGATTGACAAAAAAAGAGCGGAACAGCTGAATTTGCATTTAATGACGGCCGACAACACCGCTCTTCACAGCACGAATTTCGCCGTTACGGTTGACGCCGTAAAAGGAACCACAACCGGAATATCCGCTACCGACCGCGCCATCACCATCCGAACGCTGGCCGATCCCAACGCCAGACCGGAAGATTTGGGACGCCCCGGCCACATATCCCCCATCATCGCCAAAGCGGGAGGCGTGCTGCGTCGAGCCGGCCATACGGAAGCTGTTGTCGATTTGATGAACATGGCAGGATTCGAGCCTGCGGGCGTTTTGTGTGAAATCCTCGACGACGACGGCAATATGGCGCGGATGCCCTCTCTCGAACGCCTGTCGAGCGAGTACGATATCGGCATCGTTACCATCGAAGATCTCATCGCCTATCGCAATCGCACCGAAACGTTGGTTGAAAAGGTTCTCAAAACCAATTTGCCCACCAAATTTGGTAATTTCGTGATTCACCTCTACGTCAGCAAGATTGACGAGAAAAAATATCTGGCATTGGTGAAAGGTGATGTCACCACGCCGGATCCGGTATTGGTTCGGGTTCACTCTCAATGCATCACCGGCGATCTTCTCGGCTCCCTGCGTTGTGACTGTGGACCGCAACTGCATTACGCATTGAAGAAAATCGAGGAAGAAGGCCGTGGGATTCTACTCTATATGCCGCAGGAAGGCCGCGGAATCGGGCTGATCAGCAAACTGAAAGCATACGTGCTGCAGGATGAAGGATACGACACCGTCGAAGCCAATCTGAAACTCGGGAAAAAGGCGGACGAACGCGATTATGGCATCGGGGAACAGATTCTCGTCGATTTGGGAGTGCACAAAATGCGTCTGATGACCAACAATCCCAAGAAAATCACCGGTCTTTCCGGCTATGGACTCGAAATCGTCGAGCAAATTCCCATCCGAGTGGGAGAATGCGAATTCAACGTGTACTATTTGGAAACCAAAAAACAGAAAATGGGGCATCAATTATGAGTTGTACCGCCGCCGTCTCGGCGGCTTTTACAAAAAGCCGGCAGGATGCCGGCGATACATGGTAAGGTCATCATGGTCAAGACAATCGAAGGTAATTTAATCGGTACCGGCAAGACGTTCGGGATTGTCGTTTCCCGCTTTAACAGTTTTATCACCGAACGGTTGCTTGAGGGCGCGATCGACGCTCTCCATCGGCATGGCGTGGAAGATGATACCATTACCGTGATTCGCGTTCCCGGTTCGTATGAAATGCCGCTCATCCTGAAAAAACTGGCGAAAAACAAAAAATACGATGCGCTGATTGCGCTGTCCGCCATCATCCGCGGCGCGACCGCTCATTTCGACTACGTGGCCGCCGAGGCGTCGAAGGGCGTCGCTCTTGTCAGCCTCGAACAGGAAATCCCCATCGCTTTTGGCGTTCTGACCACCAACACCATTGAACAGGCGGTGGAACGCGCGGGTACCAAATCGGGGAATAAGGGCTTTGAAGCGGCGATGACGGCCATCGAAATGGTGAATTTATCCGACCAGTTATGAAATCCTCAGGCGCGCGACATATCGGACGGGAATATGCTTTGCGCATGTTGTACACGTATGACATCGATGCGGAATCCCGCGACACCGGCGGCCATCTCCCGCCAGCAAATTGGTGGGGAAGCCAGGATCGCCTGCACGTTACCATCCCCGCCGAAGAGTTTGCCAACAAGTTGGTGAAAACCATTCGCAGTCATTATGAGGATATTGATTCTCTCATTCGCGAATATTCCCATCATTGGCGTTTGCCGCGAATGGCCCCTGTCGATCGGAATATTTTACGAATCGGAGTCAGTGAGCTGTTGTATCATAAAAATACGCCGACAAAAGTCATCCTCAACGAAGCACTCGAACTCGCCAAATGCTACGGCGACGCCGATTCCCCCCGCTTTATCAACGGTATCCTCGATCCTCTCGCCGGGAAATTACGCGCCGAGGAAGATCGTGATTCACGTACGTCCTAAAAACATGGTCTCTTCTGATTACAATCCTTCGCTGATGGCTTTCACATGTTCCTGAACCACTTCCGGCGGCGAATCCTTAACCAGCTTTCGAAAAGCAAGGAACAAAAACATGACGTCGTCGATGTGACCGACAAAGAAAAAAGGAAAATCGCGCAGTAAATCGATCGGCAGGAAGAAATAGACGATGGAAGCGTAGCAGAGTAATTTCAGGTGAAAGGGGACGCGGGAATCGTGCAACAAGCGGGAAAACAGTTTGAAAAAATTGGGTAAATGAATAATGAAGCGAAAGATCGAAACGGGCGAAAACCGTTGCGAGAGTTGCATGAATTTAAAAAAACCGTTGGCTCGCAGCATAATCCTTATAAACCTAAACGTTGTCGCAGAGTGTTTCGCGAAATTCCCAGCAGTTTGGCCGCCTGGACCTGGTTGCCGTTGGTTTCTTCCATGGCCCGTTTGGCCAGTTCCACTTCCAGCCAATGAAAAATCCGGAGCGGCTTTTTTTCCTGCTGTGCGATGATTATATCCCAAAAATGATCCAAGGCCTGTTCCAAATCGGATCCCGCGGCCATGCATTCTTTCGTATCATTGATAGAAATTTCGGCCAGGGAAGAGGAAGAGGGTTTGAGTTCGTCCAGCGTGACGACATTCCCACGCGACATCAGCAGCGCCCGTCGAATGGTGTTTTCCAGTTCCCTTACGTTTCCCGGCCATGCATGAGAGGTCAGATAATCCGCCGCTTCCTTGGATAACGGCAACGAATCGTATCCTTCGCGTTTTGCGAAGTAACGAGCCAGTAAAGGAATGTCACTTTTACGTTCCCGCAACGAGGGAAGATGAATAGTCACGACCTGCAGTCGATAATACAAATCCTCACGGAATTTTTGATCGTGAACCATTTTTGAAAGATCACGATTCGTAGCCGCAATGATGCGCACATCGGTGCGGATAAATTCTTTTCCGCCAACCCGTTGAAATGACTTGTCCTGCAGCACCCGTAATAGTTTTCCTTGTGTGATGTGGCTGAGTTCTCCGATTTCATCGAGAAAAATGGTGCCCTTGCCGGCTTGTTCAAATTTGCCGATTCGCCGTTCGTACGCGCCGGAAAAAGCGCCTTTTTCGTGCCCGAACAGTTCGCTTTCCATCAGCGTATCCGGAATTGCGGCGCAGTTGATGGGGAGAAATATATGCTGTTTTCTGCGGCTGTGGCTATAGATCGCCCGCGCGACCAATTCCTTGCCGGTTCCGCTTTCTCCCGTGATCAATACCAGCGCATCGCTGTCGGCCACCCGCCCGATTAGTTTATATACGTCCTGCATTGCCGAGGATTTGCCGATCAATACATCCTCGCTGTCGGGGCTTTCGCTTTCCGTTCCCCAAACCACTGATTTTTGCATCATTCGGCGAATGGATAACGTCTGTTGAATGACCTTCATGACATTCGGCGGATCGAAAGGCTTGATGATGTAATCGAACGCTCCCAACCGCGTGGCTTCGATGGCCGAGGTGGTGGTGGAATAGGCGGTCATGATGATCACGGGCGTTTGCAGATTCTTCTCATTGATTCTTTCCAACGTCGCCAGGCCGTCCATTCCTCCCATTTTTATGTCCATGAGGATCAAATCGGGGGCGGTGGATTCCAGCATAGCGAGCGCTTCCTCGCCGGACATCGCGGTCAGGATCGTGCATTTCAACGGCGCCAGAAAACGGCGGAACGAATAGTGAACATCTTCTTCGTCGTCAACGATGAGAATAATGGAACCGGAAACCTGATCATCCATGTTCAAACCATTTCGTTGCGGGAATTTTACGTGTATTCATGGTAGCAGCGCAGTCGATCATTGAGCAGTGGCATCGTAATCCAACCGGTTGTTCCGACTATTCGAAATAATGAAATCGGATGATTTAAGGAGCCAGGGGCGGCTTCCGTTTTGATGTTTTTTTCCGTTTCGATTGACATGGTTCAAATTCGAATGGTTGCGGCGGGAAACTATCGAGAAACTCCCATTTCTCCGACAGATGACTTTCAATCAACCGTAGAAAGTGATGAATATCGAGTAGAACATCAACCAGATAACAGAAAAAGGCCAAACTTAATACTCCCACACTAATACAAACGAATGCAAGCAGCAGACAAAAAAACGTTTGAATCCAGGTTGTGAGGAAAAAAGAACTAAAAATTAGTATGATCGTTCCGATGATCAACCAAAATATCCCAACAGTTTTCAATGCATTCGTTGTTCTGATAATCTGAACATATGAGGGATAATCATCCTGCAAGGTTTCCTGTTCATCAGTCATCGCTATGATTCTCCAACAATTCATTCATTCAAATTTATTCTTAATCGAAAAAAAGTCAATATTTTCCAAACTCATTCACCACATCAAATAGAACTTCAAGATTTTCCGGCGGCACGTGCGGAGCGACCGCGCAGGAGGCGGAGAGAATATATCCTCCCCCATCCATCGCCGTTTCCAGGCAGGCGCGGGCATATTCCTTAACCTCGCGCGGAGTGGATTTTAGCAGCACATTGACCGAATCCATATTCCCTTTGATAAACACCTTGCCGCGGGTTTGTTCCTTTGCGTCTTTTAGTTCCACATCACCGAGCGGAGGCGGGTCGAGGCATTCGATGCCGCAGGTATTGGACGCCATGAGCAAATCGAGCCGGTCTCCCAACGCGCCGCAGGTGTGCGTACAGCAAAATGCCCCCGCTGCGCGAACTGCGTTATTGATTATGCGTTCATAGGGCTGCACGAATTCCTGATATTGCTGGCGGGAAATGAATTTACCGCCGGCCCAGGGCGAAGAAAGCGTAATGGCGTTGACGCCCGCCTGAATTTGCTCCACCGCCCATTTCGCGCATAATTCCGCATACCCTTCCAGAATCGCGTGTACTTTTCCCGCATCCTCGATGACGGCGATGAGAGCGTTTTCGGGGCCGAACGTGGCCAGATGATAATCCCATGGGCTGAAGACTTCACCATGCAGGCTGATCTCGCCATGTGTCATCGATTTCACGAGATTCAATGTATCAAAACAGGATGCGGGATGAATCGGATATTTCATCGCCTGGCAAACCGGCAGCCATTCGAGCCGGGACGGAAGATCGGTGTCCGGATCGAAGGTATCGAAGTCGGCGAACGGTTCGCCGTCGGGCCAGACGTTGCGGGGCAGTTCGTCCCACGGGCAGATGGTGTGGGTATAATCAAACCTGCCGGGACGCCAATAGATCGTCTGCGCGTATTCATCTTCCTCGATGCGGTCCACGCACTGCATGACGTCGCGGTCCGGCCCGCAGAGGTTCAGTAAAATGCCATCGAAGCGATAGCGCCGCTGCGCCTCCACCCACGCATGGGCGCATCCTTGGGCGGTAAACCACAAATCCACGGGTTTGACGTTCATCCAACGAAGCAGGTGGCCGATGGATAACTGACACATCACGGGCGCGCAGTCGGCTTCTTTCAAACTCATGGCGGTGATCATGCGTTGTTTGCTGTTCATTCGAATAAACCTCATAATTTAGGAATGGCGGTTCACATCAGATGAAATCGCCGATCAACAAATTGATTTTTTCTTTTTTACTGCGACTCATCGTCAGCTGCGTGCCATCATGCAGAATGACGATATATTCGTAATTGACATCCGCCTGCATTTCCTTGATGCGATCGAGATTGACGATGGTGGAACGATGAATACGCAGGAATTTTGCGGGATCGAGTTTTTGCTCGAGATGGTTCATCGTTTCCCGAATTAAATAGGTTTCGTTCCCCACATGGATTTCCAAATAATTGCCCGCTGCGCCGATCCAATCGATCTCATCCACTTTCACAAACAAGATCCGGGTCGTCGTTTTCACGATCAGGCGTTCCAAATATTTTTTATGCCATTCCATATCGGATAACAGGCCGACAATTTGATCCCGAAGAGGATTCGCGTCGCGATGTTGAATCAGTCGGATCGCGCGTTGCACCGCCGATTGAAATCGCCGGATGGTGAATGGTTTGAGCAGGTAATCCAGCGCATGAGCTTCGAAGGCCTGGATGGCATATTGGTCATACGCGGTAATGAAAATGATGGCCGGCATTTGTTCGACGCCGATTTCATGGATAACGCCGAAGCCGCTGAGCTCGGGCATTTGAATATCCAGAAAAACCAGATCGAAATCCCCGTTTCGAATCATGGCGACGGCTTCCAGGCCATTCCTGCATTCTCCCCCAATTTCGATTTGCGTTAGTTCGGAAAGAAAGGTTCGAATTTTCTTCCGCGCCAGCGACTCATCATCGACAATCAACACTCGTATTTTGCCGGAATTCATTTCGCGGATCCATTTCCGATTTGCGTTCGGTTTGAAAAGGAATCTCGATGCGCACGACATATTCTCCATTCGCGGTAGAGGAAGTATAGAGCGAAAACGATGTTCCATAGAGCTGCTCGAGTCGTTTTTGCGTGTTGGTCAATCCGACTCCGCTCGATGAGGTTTGAACGGATTCACTCGAAAACGCGGGACCGTTGTCGTGGATTTCCAAATGAAGAGATTGGTTATTTTTGTGCGCATGAATGGAAATTTTGCCGGTTGCGTTATGTCTGGCGATCCCATGGCGAATGGAATTTTCGACGAGGGGTTGCAGGATCATGGTCGGAACGATGGCGTCGAGAGTGTTGGCATCGATATCGTTTTCCACGATCAGACGATCGGAAAAACGAATCTGTTCGATGGCCAGATACCGATTCACGAAATCCAACTCATGATTCAATTCGGTTTCCTGGGTTCCGATGTTTTGCAAGGAATACCGTAATAATTCGCTTAATTGCTCGATCATTTCATCGGCGGCTTCCGCATTTTCGTAAATGAGGGACGAGATGGAATTCAGCGTATTGAACAGGAAATGAGGATGCAACTGCATCTTGAGAACGTGCAGTTGGGTTTGCGCAAGTTGGGCTTCCAACCGCGACGCCGTCAGTTCTTTCTCTCGAAATTTGTGATAATAATTGAAGGCATGGATTCCTCCGAGAAGAGTAAAATAAACGAGAAAATTCATATACATATGCGGAGACAAGGCAATGATGACAAAGCGTTCAAAAAAATGTGCGTCTTGCAAAGGGGGAAGAGGAATAAAAAATGACAACAGGACTTCCAGCAGTATTTTAATGAATATAAAAATGATGAACGCGATGGCATTATCCAACAAACTTGGGATTAACCGATGGCTTTCAAATGGGTAACGCTTCGCCAGATAATAAATAACCGGGATCAGAAGCGCCCAAAGGTACCAATTCAAAAGGGTGAGGAACAGGATTTCCGCCGTCGGAATGGGATGTCCGGCAAAATTGATCGAGAGGATGAAAAAGAGGGCCGTGAGAATCCCCAACAGCGTGAAAATCCCGAACACGATGCCGGCATGAGACCAGCGAATGGGGTCTACCACTCTCTTTTTCATATGGATTTCGTCATGGTGTTTTTTAGATAAATTATCCTTCATTATTCAAATTCATCTCGCCCATCGGATTCAACGAAATTTGCAGTGATTCCGCGCCTGATTAACAGGGAGCCCTCCAAACGATACAAATCAATGAGCGCAATTTGATGATTCACAATCGCCTTGACTTCCTCGATCCGACTGGAAAGCAAATCCCGCTGGCTGGCGGCGACGAGCAGACTCGTGGACTTTCCCACGCGAAATTTTTCCGATTCGGAACGATAATTTTCTTCCTGCAAAAGCCGTGTAGAACGCGTCGCTTCAATTTGTTCCTTTGTTCGATTCACTTCGATGTAGGCGGAACGAACATCGACTTGGATCGTTTGCGCCAAATGCGTCAAGGAAAGGTCAGTTTGCTCCCGACTCAACACCGCCAGACGATGCCGTGCTTCAGCGGCGCGGTTTCCAAGCGGATATTCGAAAGTCAAACCCGTTCGAACATCGTAAAAATCGGAATCGAGTTTTCCGAACGTGTTTTCGAAAGATCCGGCATAACCGGTCCCCCCCAGATTAATGAAAAAATCCAATTTGGGAAGCAGTCCGTTTCTGGTTTTTACGATTTCGAGATCACCACGTTCCACCGACAAACGCGCCTGATTCAAATCCGGCCTCATCCGCATTGCATATTCCACATGACGTTCCACTTCCTCGATGGATTGTTCCTTATCAGGCGGCCTGTCGAGAATTTTGATCGGTGTGCTCCAATACTCATCCGGTGACGGATTGAGCAATCGCAACAATTCCAACCGCGTCGTCTCGAGAGTGCTGCGGGCATTGATCAACGATTCGCGCCGGAGAGAGACTTCGGCTTTGGCCGCAGCGAGTTCAATTTCGGCGGTTTTTCCGAGTTTGATTCGCGCGCTGGTTTCTTCCAACTGTTTTTCGGCAACCTCGAGGGATTGTTGAACGATCTCCAGGTTTCGATGAGCGAGATAATAATTCCAATACGTTTTTTCGACAGTCGCGATCAACGATTCGGCATATCCCCACAGTTCAAATTCCGACGTAATCGTGTCCAGTCTCGCCTGACGCAGACTTGCCAAATTCACACCGGTTCCCATCCCACGCAACAGCGATTGATTGATATCCACACCGAGACGAGTTGAAGCATCGGAATCGAAGGAGGGGTCGCTGATCCCGCTTTCCACACCGACGCCGATCGATGTGCCTGTCGGCAACAAGGTTTGCAGAGAAAGATCGCCGCTTAAGGAATTGTTCACCGATTTTTTATTCCCGCCGGGGGAGACGGTTCGGCTGCCGGTCCAACGCGAGGAAAGTATCGGATCAAAAGCGGATTTTTCCAGATCCTCGGATCGTTGTCGAATCTGCGGGGAAATTCGCTGTACGCGCAGTTCCTGATTGTTTTCCAGCGCCATAAGAATGGAATCGGCCGTGCTGAGAACCAATGGTTTTCCTATAGACCAGCCGTTATCGGCCGTTTTGGGGATGTCATATCTTGTATCAACGTCGGTTGCAGCCCGGAAAGAAGGTTGTTCGGCATTCCTGTCACTCTCGCGCGAAGGAGTGGTCATGCACGAGAGCAAGCATGATGCCGCCATCCACAGCAGAAAACATCGATACCCATTACTCCGATAAGAATAATGATTTTGGGTTACCACGTGATATTTATTCATAACGCAAAGCCTCGATAGGATCCATTTTGGCCGCCCGGCGGGCGGGATAATACCCGAAAAATATCCCCACCGTCGCGGAGATCGCGAAAGAAAGAACAATGGAATACGTTTCGATCGCGGTGGAGAGTTCCGTGAAACGATCTATCATTTCTAAAAAATTAATTCCCAAAAAAATACCGATCAATCCGCCCAGTCCACTCATCAAAATCGCCTCAATTAAAAATTGCTGCAAAATATCGCGGTTTTTGGCGCCGATCGATTTGCGGATGCCGATTTCCCGTATCCGTTCGGTAACGGTGACGAGCATGATATTCATGATGCCGATCCCACCGACAAGAAGTGAGATGCCGGCAATTCCGCTGAGCAATAATGTGAATGTGCCGAGGATGGTGGAGGCGGTTTCCAGCATTTCGGCCTGGTTTTGAATGTTGAAATCGTTTTCTTTATCCTCCTGCAGGCGGTGAAGTTTTCGCAGAAGTTTTTCCGTCGCCAATTCGGTGGCGTCGATTTGGTTTTCATCGATGACTTGAATATCGATTTCGCTCAAATAATCGACGCCCGCAATTCGATTCATGGCGGTGGTGTAGGGAACAATGATCTGATCGTCGGGATTGAACCACCCTTGATCCCCTTTCGATTTCAACACGCCGATGATACGGAAATTGATGCCTTTGACTTTAATCGTTTCTCCCAGACAATCCGCATCCGCATCGTCAAACAGATTTTCGACCGTCTGGGGGCCGAGAATCGCCACCCGCGCATTGCGCTCCGATTCTCCGTCGGTGAACGAACGTCCTTTATCGATTTGAAAATTACGAATGGAGAAATAGGTTCTGCAAGCGCCGGTGACGGTGGTATCCGCATTATTGTTCAGATATTTCACCTGTGCGCGCGTATTGATGACCGGCGCAATTTTTTCGACATTCGCAATCCGTTTTAATATTTTTTCCGCGTCGTCGACGGTCAACGTCTGCCGGCTGCCGCTCATCACCCCCTGTCCGCGGCTTCGCGCCGGTCGGACGACCAGCAAATTCGTGCCCATCGAATTGATTTGACTCATGATTTGATTGCGGGCGCCTGTCCCGATGCCCATCATCGTGATGACGGCGGAAACGCCGATAACGATACCCAAAGTAGCCAGGAAGGTACGCAGTTTGTTGACGAATAAACTCTTTAAGGAAATTTTAAGAATGATCCAAATTAACATCGTTTTTTCCTCATCCGTGATGGCGAATAGTAACGATTTGCCCGTCTCGCATCTGAATTTCGCGCCGACAATGAGACGCAATTTCCGGTTCGTGAGTCACGATCAGAATCGTGCGTCCCTCCACGTTTAAACGTTGCAGCAATGCCATGATTTCTTCGCTGGTCGTGGTATCGAGATTGCCCGTCGGTTCATCCGCCAGGATGATGGCGGGATTGGTGACGATGGCTCGGGCGATGGCGACGCGTTGCCGTTGCCCGCCGGAAAGCTGATTGGGTTCGTGTTTCATGCGATCCGCCAGGCCGACGGTTTGCAATGCGGCGCGCGCAAGTTCTTTGGCGCTGGTTTTCCCCGCGTACAGCAACGGCAACTCCACATTTTCCAATGCCGAAGTTCGCGGGAGCAGATTGAATGTTTGAAAAATGAAACCGATGCGAGCGCCGCGAATCCTCGCCAATGTATTCCCATCGAGTTTGGACACATTTTGTTTATCAAGAAAATAGTCGCCCGAATCAGGGCGGTCCAAACAGCCCAAAATATGCAACAAGGTTGATTTGCCGCTGCCGGACGCGCCGGTGACGGCGACCATTTCGCCTTTTTCGATGGTGAAACTGACGTGATTTAATGCGTGAATGGTTTCTTCGCCAATGCGATATGTCTTGGTCAGGGATTCGGCGATGATCATGAATGTTTGGTCCTTTCTGCAGAGACGCTTTCAATTACATCGGCGGGGGCGGAGGCATGAAACCTCGATTTTGGTTCCAGCGGCTATCGATCGCGTCGTCCTCGTTGATTACTACACGTTCGCCGAGTTGCAGCCCTTTCACGACTTCGTAATTTTCATAATCCGTGATGCCGATCTCAATTTCCCGTTCTTCCGATTCACCGGTTGCATTCACAACGGAGACGTAATACTGATTGTGTTTGTTGGTAACGGCATCGGTCGGAATCAACAACGCCTGCTTGCGTTCGGCGGCAAGAATTTCGACATCAGCCGTCATTCCCGGCTTCAATAATTGTTTATTTTCGCTGATGACCTCGATTTTGACTTCAAATGTCACGACGTTGGAAACATTCTCACCTGCTGTGGCAATCCGAACCACTTTTCCTTCAAACAGTTGATTCGGAAACGCATCGACGGTGATTTTGACCGCCTGTCCGACCCGCACTTCGCCGATTTCACTCTCATCCACATCCGCCAATACATAAATCCGTGAAAGATCGGAGATGGTTAAAACCGTGTCGCCTCCGCCGATGTTGGTGATGCCGGACGAAATGATTTGCCCCACCTGCACCTTGCGAAAAGCAACCGTCCCATCGATCGGGGAAACGACTTTCGTTTCATCATAACGGCGTTGATTGATTGCCAACGAGATTTTATCCCGTTCGATTTGCGCTTCCCGCAATTTGATTTCTTCCCGTTTGACGTCCAGCTGGATTTCCTTGATGTCCAATTCCTCGAGTTGGATTTTGACGGTTTCAAGATTCACATCCGCTTGCACACTCGCGGTGATGGAGGCGTCATATTCTTCCTGGCTGATCAACTTTTTCGCGAGCAATTCTTTCATGCGTTCCGTTTTCGACGCCTCGTCTTTTGCCTTGACTTCCACGGATTTCAAGTTGGCATTCAGGCGCTTTCGCTCCGTCCTTAGATTGCGTTCTTCAATTTGCAAGCTGAGGGTTGCTTGCGCCAGTTGCGCGCGAGAGGAAGCCAGAGTCGCTTTGGCCTGATTGACATTGCGTTCCTCATCGATGGGATCGATTTCGAGCAGCAAATCGCCTTTCTTGACCTGGTCGCTGACGTCGAACGGCAGCGCAATAATTTCGCCGCTGGCCTTGCATTTGATGTCCACATCGAGATTGGAATCCGCGCATCCGGTCGTGGAAATGGAAAGAGTGATTGGACCTTGTTTGACTTCTGCCGTTTTTATTTGAGGCAAATCGGGATTTTGATCCTGTGTTGAGAATCTTCCATATCCAAATCCGACGGCAACGATCAAAAAAACAAGGGCAAGGAAAATATATTTTTTCATCGGAATCCTCTCCTTTTGAATTTTCCTTATTCGTTTGGGAATAATACGTGAAAGAAGAGTGAATGCTGTGCAATTTGTGATTGATTGCGAGTGGATGAGATGAATGGCGAAAAACGAGGATGAAATGCAAGAGGAAGTGATTTGAGACAATAAGGGGAAAGGCTTATTCTCCGAGATTGCTTAATTTACTTCCGATTGTATTGTCAGTATGATGATTCTGTGGTGAAATTACAAAGAAAATTGAGGAGAATGAAAAGATACCAACCGAGGTCAGAAATAACACTGTCTTTGCCACTCGGGTGCATTTTCATCAAAACCGACATGACTGATTGGTCACAACGAAAGATAAAAAGTACTCGTAGGGGCGGTTCGCGAACCGCACCTACGAGTACCATTTTCATATATAAGACCAAGAAAGGATATTACCCATGCGACTAATGCCCTTGTTTATTGTTTTCATGATTTACGTTATCCAACCTTCTTATTCCGAATCGTTTCCCGATGGTTTTGTGTTGATAAACGGAGGTGAATTTCGGCGTGGTATCGGCGAAAGTCAGAAGGGAACACTCATGCGTTTGGAGGATTTCGAAATCCTCGATCATCCCCTGACCAATCGCGAATATAAAATCTTTGTCGATGAAACCAACTTTCCCGCGCCGTTGCATTGGCAGGAAAGAACGATTCCGGCGGGAAAAGAAGATCATCCGTTGATCTTTGTGAATCGTTATGACGCGGAAACCTATTTGGATTGGCTCAGCCGCAAGGAAGGTCGAATTTACCGCCTTCCCACGTCCGCCGAATTCGAATACGCGGCGCGCGGCGGTCTGGTCAATCAATCGTATAGCTGGGGAAACGAAGCGCCGGCGAGACATGCGAATTACGATGAAAAACAATCACGCGGATTCGATCGCTGGCAGGATTATCTACAGCCGGCGCGGTGGGGCGAGAAAAATGGGTACGGTCTTTATGGCATGGCGGGAAATGTCTGGCAAATGACGGCGGATTCTCCCGATCCCGCCATGGAACAGTACAAATATCGCATTGAAAATCCCATTGATGTGGAACGAGGCGTTATGGGCGGATCGTGGGCGCGCGGGGAGGAATATTTGAAATGCGGGTATCGCCTTTCCACCTCGCCCGGCATTCGCCACCCGGATCTGGGATTTCGTCCGGTGTGGGAACCGATCCACAGCGACTGGCGGATACAGAGCCGAAAATTGTGTGCGCTTGCGATCGGCGAGGGGAACGTATTTTTAAGCTGGGCCTGTTTACGAAATGACAGCCAATCGACGCGATTTCATGTTTATCGAGCGACGGAGCGAAATCATGCCGGTTTTTTAGTGACGAAAGATGCGCTCGCATCGAGCACGTTTGTCGATACCGGTCTGACGGTAGACCGACACTATCAATATTACGTCCGCCCCGTGGATGGATCTGGAAACGAAAGCCGACGTTCGGAATGGGTGGGCGTTACCACGTCCGTTGAAAAGACATCTGTCGTAAATTCGTTTCAACCATTATTCCGGCAGGGGAATTTGGTTCCTATTTTCGGCGATTTGGATGGCGACGGAACGCTGGATTGCGTGATTCGCCTGGACAACGGCAACAGCGAAATGTCGCAGGATCCGGATTTGCCGGTTCAGCTCGAAGCCTTCACTTCCTATGGCCGCTCGCTCTGGCGCAAGGACATTTGCAACCACAATCACTGTTTCGGCAGCGCCAACAATGTGCCCTTCAACGTGTGGGATATGGATCAGGATGGAAAAGCGGAAATCATCACGCGCCTGCAAATCGGCGAAGATGTTTTCGTGGCCGTCTTGAACGGATATACCGGCGAATTGCTGCACAAAACCCCCTGGCCGGATATGGTCACCGATTTTTCCAAATCCTCGACCCGCATTCATCTTTCCGTCGGCTATTTGGATGGAGAGCATCCGGCGGTGATCACACAGACCGGCCTTTATGAAAACGAGGTGTTTGTCGCGTATGATGCGCAATTGAACGAATTGTGGCGATTCGACAGTTTCGCCGAGACCAACGGCAGCGGCGGCCATAAAATCGAAGTGGTTGACGTGGACGGCGACGGCAAACAGGAAGTGTTCAACGGAACCACCTGCCTGAATCACGATGGAACCATGCGCTGGTCGATTTACAAACAACATCCGGATATTGTTTCCGTTCACGATTATTTGCCGGAACGCCCCGGCCTGGAAGTGTTTTATATTGTTGAAACGAGCGTTCATGCCGGGGTGTACATGGTCGACGCCGATTCCGGGGAAATCATCTGGAAAGTCAACCGCGAGGACGACCCGCGCTGGACGCATGGGCACACCGGCTGGACCGCCGATATTTGGGACGGTTCGCCGGGAATCGAATGCGTCTCCAATCGCGCCGGTCACAACGATCGCAATTTAATCCTCTTCTCCGCGGATGGGCGCACATTGCTGGAGCCATTTCCGTTCGGATACATGCCGGTGGAATGGGACGGAGACGAAACACGTGAATTGATCAGCCCAGGGAAGCCGCAAATCGGTAATTTCAACGGAAAAGAAATTGAAATCGCCGCCGCCGGCCAGCCTGATTTTCCCGATCACAGTCAGGTTCTCATGGTTGCAGATTTATATGGCGACTTTCGCGACGAATTCATTGTGCTGACGACGAATGATGATGGCAAAAAATCGGTTTCGGTCGTAACCGCAACGTATTCACGGCCGGAACGTTACATTGCGCCGACGGAAAACCTGAATTATCGTTTGTGGCTGGCCCGCAACATGGGCGGCGGGTATCGGTCGGTTTATGATCAGCCGTTGATGCATCTGAAAGAGAAGGAAACGGGCAACTGAGAATGCGGTCCGGATTCCCGGTCGTATCGGACCCATGAATCCGATGTCAAACCAGCCGGCCGGAACCGATTCACGACGAATCGTATTCCGGCCGGCTTTGGTTAATCTCATGCGATTTCCATCATCGGAATTATTCTTCCGCTGCGATGGAATATGCGACATATCCTGTTTTCAAGGTCATGCGATTGCCGCTCAGCGGCAACAGGATCACTAAGAATTGGTAGGTGTGTCCGTCTTGCGGGCCGGCGGTAAAGGCGCGATCGGTTTTGAAGAGTTGCAGGGGGGTCCACCAGAAATAATTGATGAATCCGCTCTGGGTTTGCCCCAGAAAAACAAAATTTCCTCCGTCGACGCTGACAAAAACGTGATAATCCAATACCGTGCGAGGATCCACATCGAAATTCCAGACGATCTGCAATGCATTCCAACTCGGGTCGTCCACATCGTAGCCTTCGCCCAATCGAACGGGCGGCGCGATGTTTTTGACGCCGAAAATATCGTCGCATACCAGAACTTGCCGCGGATACAAATCGGGCATGGCGGGGCGGATGAGTGGAACGGGTTTTCCGCCTTCCACATTGAAACCAACCGGCGTCTGCATCTCGAGGACATCATTGGCGCCGCGACTTCCGTCGATGCGAATCACGCGGAATTTATAGACGGAATTGAAGTCCGGTCCGTTGGAGAAATCAGGAGCGACCGTTTTGGTATTTTTGTTCCAATCAAATCGCGTCACATTGCCACTGCCGGTTCGTCCCAGAAAGAGCATGCCGCCGAAACCTGACTGCACGTAAATATGCCAATCCGTCGCATCTCCCGGTTCCGCGTCCCACGCAATCGTCAAATTCCGATTGTCGACGCTGTCGAAATCGGTTTGGCCGGTTAAATCCCCGCTTTGATCGTCGGGATTGTCGTAAATAAAGAGACGGCGACTCAACGACGGGATGCGCGACGTCGGCGTCGGAGAGGCAGGCAGCAGTGTCTGCCGCGGTGTGGGTGTGGGCGTGGGCGTGAGAGGAACACTGAGGGTTGGCGTACTGACCGGGAAAATAGGAGTGATAAACGGAATCAGAGTTTCGATCGGAAAGATGATCCCGAGCGTCGGCGTAGGTGTAAGAATCGGCACGAATGTAAAGTATGGGAACGGCGTCATGGGAATAAAGATAAAGGGTGTATTGGTCGGCGTCGGCGTCGCCGTTCGGGTTGGGGTCGGCGTAGGCCAATTTCGTGTGCGAAGACCAATGTAGGTGGCATTGTTGTATTCGAAGACTTCGCTGACAGAGTCGCTGGAATCGACAATCACGCCGATGTAGTAATCTTGATTCGGCGTAAGATCGTTGGGTAAGGTAACCGTATGGGTGGTGGTCCACACGTCATTCCGTCCGAGAGTCACGCCTTGTGTTTGCAGCAGGCGATCCATCGTTGAAATATAATCGTTTGTGGATAGATAAAACTGGATGTTGACGGTATGCGAGTTCGTTCCATTATTTTCGTAGGTAAATTCGACCTGGATCGTCTGGCCGTTGTCGACGTAATACCGTGGTTCCGTCTCTCCGGCGACTTTCGCGAGTTCCGATCCGGTGTTGTTGAAAATGCGGGTGCGGCTGTGCGTGCTGTATTCGCCGCTGTGGCCGGTCCAGCGCCAATGGGTGACGCTCAGATCTTCCCGCGCGGTGGAATCGGCGCCATACAGAAACACCGCGCCGTTGGACGCGTCTTCACCGAAATAGGCGTTGCCGGAGTCGCCGTTCGCGTGAATATGGGTCCAATCCTCCCCCATGATATTGTAGCTGGTGGCGGTATGGGCCAGGGCGAGGGCGTGGCCCAATTCGTGTATGGCGGTGGTGCGGAAGGGCCGCGCGCCGCCGCCGTAATTCCACATGGCGTATTTATTCGTACCGAAGGTCCAGGTGCGGTTGACGTCGAACACGACATCCGCTTCATTCATTTCGACGTCGGTTCCGAAAATCCAATAATCCACGCAATCGTACCAATACCACGTGATGGCCGGCGCGCCGTTCAACGCGCTGGGATCGCTCGAAAACCACGTTTCATTTTCTCCATTGCCGCGGCGAAGATGGTCATCGTTATACGTTAAATTAAAGTCGAATTTGCTCGGATTCAAATTCAGGTTGGCGATCACGGAAGCCAATGCGTTGGTTTGCGTTTGGCCGATGGGAAAGGACACGCTGCTGGCGCGCATGCGGACGGTATTCGAATCCCATTTTAATTTTTGATTCAGACATTCCCAATAGGTAAAGGCATGAGAGGGGGGAACTATCCATGCCGTCAATAACAAAAAGACCATCATGAGTTTTAAAACCATGTTTTGTTTCATGATTGTTTTCCTTTCTTTTCATGAGAAATCGATTGGATAGGTTCCGTTGTTCAACCTATCGATCATATATGATCAGCGTTTCAAAACCGGATTCCCGCCGGATTCTTCCAACAATCGTAGTTCCAGCATTTCCTCTTCGGTTGCCTGCGTGGACTGCGGCATCGATAAATCGAAGGATACCTGCATGGGGGGCGGAATCGTGCTGTAAAATTCTTTTTCGATATCCGCGCTTTGCACCGGAGACAACCGCTCCAATTCTTCCCGTGTGTGGACATAAAGAATCAAATCATTCAACTGAGAAATGCAGGACTTGAGATCCAGTACACTTCCTGTCGGCAACGGATCGGGTTCGGTTGCCGGCCCTTCATTCTTCTGATCTTCGCTCGAAACGAGATGGCGGTAGGTTTGCGAGATATGTTGCGTCCGAAATTCCGCGATCTCGTTGTAAGGGCCATAGCCGATGGTTTGATCCAAACTTTTCAGCAGAAAACTTGGGTAGAGGTCTTCGAGGACGCGCCGATTCAGCAACGCGATTTGTTCGATGTTGAGTTTTTGCTGATCATTCTGTAGAAGTTCAATGGTTTGCGGAGATAATTCCGCCTGATTCATTATACTGTCGAGTGAAAAAAGGTTACGCTGTGTAAGCATCACGTTGAAATCGCGAATCAGCAGGAATTGACGAAAATCCTGGCAGATCTGGAGCGCATCGGGAGGCATGAGCTGTTGAAACAAGCCGGCGCGCTCTTCGCGTAACAGGACGGAACGTATGCCCAGCAATTGCGGATCGATTTCCTTGACCGCGTCGGGATTGCGCATGAGGAGTTTGGTTTCGTCGGCAAGATTTCGGTTGATAATCTGATCGATCTCGCGGGTTGGTTCGAGAAGTTGTTTGCTAAAGGCTTCATAATCGAGAATGTCGTGAGGATGAATGGCCGCAGCAAAGAGCGGCTCCTCGAATAGACGTAATTCATGGCCGTAATCGCT
The DNA here is from genome assembly GCA_003598175.1 of Candidatus Omnitrophota bacterium. GTDB lineage: Bacteria > Hinthialibacterota > Hinthialibacteria > Hinthialibacterales > Hinthialibacteraceae > SURF-12. The sequence goes on along the minus strand of QZKN01000097.1, from coordinate 78,478 downwards.
GTAGACGGCATTATCGAGAATCCGAATGAATCCCTGCCGCCACCCCACGAGCGGGCAAATGTGCACTTCATTGCTGCGAACGAAAAAGATGCCATAATCACCGATGTCGAAAAGAGGAATACCCGACACCCGAAGAGTGCGCGGCGTATCCAATCCTACGCGGCCGCCTTGAAATCGCAGGATAATTTTATCCGATTCGGCTTTTCCCTTGAGGATGTTGTTGATTTGAAACGTGACGAACGAGTGTGGAATGGCAACCTCTTCTTCTTCGCGCGGCGTCGAAGATTTAAAGTTGATTTCCAAAACCTGTCCTTCGAAAATCAACTCCGCCTGTTTTACCAGATGCCGATCCATCACGGGATCCAGCGTGTCGCCGTACGTTGTCTTGAGGGATACGCTGATGAACAAAAGCACAGCCCATACAAGATTCTGTTTTTTTCTCATCATGATAACCTCCGATTCTTTAGATATCTACGCTTAGATAAAATATATTGCTTCAGTTATCTATTGTAGACTCTTTTCAAGTGATCTACAAGAAAAAAGCGATTTTGCGCACTTTTTTTCCGTGAAGATTTTTCATGGCGGGATCATCATTTTCTTGTTACGCGACAGAAAAGAGAGTATTTTAGGGATATCCGATCGATGATTCATTTTTGATTTTTTTTCGACGTTCACTTATGATTCCATTGTTCATTTGGAATCAATCTATTCGCAAGAAGAAGGAGATCGGTACATCATGAGATGGAGACAAATTCCCGGAATCCTGTTGATTGTACTATTCCCTCCCGCCGGAATCTGCGACGAATCGCTTGACGCCGCAAATGCACCCCTCACCGCGTCCTTTCTTTCCCTCGTCCCCGTTGACAATTCCACGTTAACCGGAAAAGTGATGTGCGGATATCAAGGGTGGTTTACCTGCGAAGGCGATGGCGCCGGAAGAGGATGGTTTCATTACGGAAAAGGAGGAACGTTCGGACCCGGATCGTGTACGATTGATTTATGGCCCGATGTGAGTGAATTGGCGCCGGATGAAAAATATGCGACCGCGTTCCGGCATGCGGACGGCCAAACCGCTTTTGTGTTCAGTTCGATGAATCAAAAAACCGTATCGCGTCATTTCCAATGGATGAGGGATTACGGCATCGACGGCGTGTTTGTTCAGCGATTCGCCGTCGAAACGTTTCGTCCCGCGGGACTCAATCACTGCAACACCGTCTTAGACCATTGCCGCGCGGGCGCCAAACAATACGGCCGGTTGTATGCGGTCATGTACGATTTATCCGGAATGCGCGGCGGACAGATCGATGCGGTGATCGACGATTGGAAACGATTGGTCGAAGAAAAGAAGATCGCCAAAGACGCCAATGACTCATCCTATCTCCATCACCATGGAAAGCCGGTTGTGGCGGTATGGGGAATCGGATTCAATGACAATCGAAGATATTCCTTGCAGGATTGCAAGAAGTTCGTCGATTTTCTGACCTCGGATTCGCAATATGGCGGATGCGCGGTCATGGTGGGGGTTCCAACGTACTGGCGGACACTGACCCGGGATGCGTTATCGGATCCGTTTTTGCATGAGATCATTCTGAGCGCTGACATTATCAGCCCCTGGACCGTCGGGCGATATGGAAATCTTCGGGAAATCGAGCGGTATGCGCAAGAAACGTTGAAACCGGATTTGGATTGGCTCCTGATCCACGAAAAAGAGTACTTGCCTGTGGTATTTCCCGGATTCAGTTGGCATAACATGAAACCGGAGTCGCCGCTGGATCAGATTCCCCGACAGGAAGGTAAGTTTTTATGGAAACAATATGTTGAAGCCAAAAAAGCCGGCGCGGCCATGATTTATCAAGCCATGTTTGACGAAATGGATGAAGGAACGGCGATTTTCAAATGCACGAACAATCCGCCGGTCGGCGAAAGCCCTTTCCTTACCTATCATGGTTTGCCCAGCGATTATTATCTGTGGTTGGTGGGGATGGGAAGACGATTGTTGAATCAGGAAATCCCGATCACGGAAAGCCTACCACAACGAAATTGATTGTAAGGGCGGTTTGCGAGCCGGAAGTGACACCAATTTTTTTTTCGATTGCGCTTGACGCCGTTGAATATCCTCATAAATGGCATCCATGTCGTGATTGAAGCGACTCGCATACTGCTCGCGAATTTTTCTTGTCTCTTCCACAATCGGATCTTTCCACATCAGTCAGCCCTCCATTAGATCTTGAGGTGTACAGATTATAGGCGGCTCAAAGCCTTGTTGACGACATACACTCTCAATTTTAGATTTCATGACAATCCGGTTATTTTTTAAAATGCTGGCCTGCTGATACAGTAGTCGATCTCGTCCAGCATATGACAGATATACTCACGCGGCGATACGAACACGTTCCACCTCTCCAAGAATATAAGGTCCGATGTGGGGACTGAGAGCCTCGGGAGTAACCACTTCCACTTTTCGCTGTAGGAGTTCTTCCAGAAAAAATGAAACGTCCATGAAATTGTCGAATGTGTGCTTTTCAGGAATAAACTCAATGAGCAAATCGATGTCACTCAAGGGTGTTTGCTCGCCGCGAGCAAATGAACCGAACAATCCAATATTCTCAACACCCAACAATGCGAGTTGCTCACGCGCCTGTAAAATACGTTGGAAAATTGCGTCTTTCGAATTCACCACAATCCTGGAGTAACCTCGGAATTGATGGGTAATATCGTTTCAATCCATCGTTTTGTACTTTTACTCATTTTCTTGATGCGTTGAACATCAAAATCTCATTCTGTCAATAACTATGTCATTTTAGCGGAGTTTTACTCGTAATCCAATAAACCGGGAGACCTAACAATACAATGCCCATCGAGGTGATCGCTCCCTGAACATCGTACAGCAACGCTTTATAGATCAAAAAAATGCAGGTTCCGGCAAACAAAAGCGTCGTAAATGGATATCCGGTCACTTTATAAGGGCGTGGAATGTGAGGTTCTTTCCAGCGCAGCACCATGACGGATATCGTGGTTGCCAGGTAAAACAAATAGACGCTGGCGGCGTAATACAGAATCGTGCGCATGAAGGAGCCCAGCAGGATGATCAACGTAACGGCGATCAGGCCTTGCACGAATAACGCCCGCAATGGCGTGCCGGTTTTTTCGTTCCATTTCCCCAACAAACTGAGCGCGCGGTGTTCGCTTCCAACCGCATAGGTGATGCGCGCTCCGGTAAACACCAGACCATTGACCGCGCCTAATGCGGATATGCAGATCAACACGCTGATGATTCTGCTTCCCCAGTGGGGAAAAACGGTCGCGACTGTGTCCGTCGCCACCGCCTCGGAATTGACCATGCCGCTGTAGCCCAGCGTGTAAAGAAAGGCGCCGTTCGCCAATAAATAAAGCGCGGTTACGCTTACCGTTCCCAAAACCAGCGCCCGTACGATGTTCTTCTGCGGATTTTTCACTTCCGCCGCGACGTACGCCATCTCGTTCCATCCGCCGTACGTGAACAGCACCAGGATCAGGGAAACGCTGAGTGGAAAGTCGAAAGATGCGTTTTCCAATGGAACCGCACGGGGAGACAGGATGGCCACGCCGACAATGGCCAGCAATCCCAACGCCTTGGCGCTGGTCAGAAGATTCTGCGTCCACTTCCCTTCCTTGACGCCGATCATGTTGATTCCCGTGAACACGATTGCCGCCAAAGAAGCGTATAGGATTTGTGTATAGGATATTTCCGAGGACGAAAAAGGATCGAACAGCGTTCTTGCGTATGTCGCAAACGCAAACGCCATGATGGCGATATCGCCCGGCCGAACGATGACGAGTTGAATCCAGCCGAACAAAAATCCGGCCCAACGGCCGTAGGCGCGGCTTAAGTAAACGTAATCGCCCCCTTCGCGGGGATAGGCGCTTGCCAGTTCCGCATACCCGAGCGCGCCGCAGAGGGAGAGGACGCCGCCGGCGATCCAGATCGCCATTACCCCCCAGGCATGGGAAACGCCTTTGGCAATATCGGGAGCGGTTTGATAGATTCCCGCGCCGATAATAATCCCGACAATAAGACACGTCGAATCAAACAGGGTCAGTTCTTTTTTGGGAGATGCATTGTCCATCGCTGCCATACGAATCACCTTTATATTTATGTTAATCGTTTTGCCTCTTGCGATTGTACAGAGAAATCGGATGAACACGAAGCGCAACAGGACGCCGTGCAGTTCACCCGTTTTTGCGGATTTGCTCTCCTTTGGCGCGGGAAGTGTAGTATCGAATATTATTGTTTTTTGAGGGTGATTCCGATTCCCGAGCGCACGACGGTTTCGAGCTCCGGATTTGTGGTAATCGCTTCCATATATCGCGGATCGGCTTGCCGCGGCGAAATGTTGTGAGCAACGACAAGCCCGCCGGGACGAACCCACGGCAAGAGTTTGTTGAGATAATCGATGTACCCTTCTTTGTCCGCAACGACAACCGTGAAACGAGCTGGATTTATTTGCGCAAATATTGCGCTGATCAACACGATTGGTTGAGAAAAATTTGCGCATTTTCATGGCGCGATTGTGAGCGGAATCGAAAAAATCAAGGATTTGGACCCGCGATCAAGTTGGCATAAACCGTGCTCTACAGCAGGCAGAAGAAAGTGAGAATCAGCCGATTCTCGAAAATTCAGCGAATTTCGGAGGTAAAGAACATGAGAAGGAGTCTCAAGTCAGCGGTTTTGGCAGGTCTCGCACTCACTGTCGTTTTGGGGAGCATGATTGCCATTGCGCAGGATCAAGGCGGCCGGGCCGGCCGAGGAAATTTTGATCCCGAACAGATGCGCGCAATGATGATGTCGCGTTATCAGGAATCATTGGGCGCGACGGATGAGGAATGGAAAGTGATTCAGCCCCTGATCGAGAACGTGATGGAGAAGCAGCGAGACGCTCGTTCCGGGCGTGGCATGGGAATGTTCGGTCGAGGCGGATTCGGCGGACCGGGTGGACAGGATCGTCCGGGCGCGCAAGGCCGAGCCGGCGCCCAGGGCCGAGCGGACAGGCAGGATAACGCGGAGCGTCGCGGCGCACGAGGCGGTTTTGCTCCCGAATCCGATCCGTTGATCGATGCCTTGCAGTCAGCGCTGGACTCTCAAAGCACATCGGCCGACGAGATTAAGTCGAAATTATCCGCCGTCCGTGATTCCCGCAAGAAAAAAGAAGCGGAGCTGAAAAAAGCGCAGGATGAATTGCGTAACGTATTGACCATCCGGCAGGAAGCGCAATTGGTCTTGATGGGAATGTTGGAATAAGGTTCGTTCCAACGATTCTCGTCTGTGCATACATACCCTCCCACAAGACTCTCCCCCTGCTTTGCGGGGGGGAGTCGGAAGTCAGATGAGATTTTTGTTTCGGCTGACTTCCGACTTCTCTCAAATGGAATGATCAATACCGATGGATGAAACGGGAGTAGATCTCATGAACGAGTTACTCACAAAAATGATCGAAGCGAAGCAATTATCGCTCATGGATGCGGAAGCGTTACAACGGCAACTCGCCCATGATGAAACGTTACATATTCAAACCGAAGAAGAGGTTTTGCAATGGCTGGCGGTCGAATACTCCCTCCCCATTTCGAATTTAGATGAAATCGAACTCGATCGCCAGCTTCTTTCTCAATTTCCCGCGCGCATTCTGTTGAAAGAGGAAATTCTACCGCTTCAACGTGTGAACGGATCGATCGAAGTCGCAACCAGCCGCCTGTTCGCAACGCATGGAATGGATACCCTGCAAATCCTGACCGGGTTGAAAATCAATCCGGTTCTGGCGCCGCGGGAAGCCATCCTGCGCGAATTGAAAAAGCGGTTGGGCGTCGGGGCGGATACGATCAATTCCCTCGATGAGGATTCGTCGTTTCAAGTGGTGGACGAAAACGCGGAAGAAGATACCGATTTGGATCATGCGGCGGAAGACGCCTCGATCATCCGCTTCGTGAATCAAGTGTTGAGCGACGCCATCGAATTGCGGGCGACGGATATTCATTTGGAACCGTTTGAAGATGAATTGCGGATCCGTTATCGCATCGACGGCGTCTTGCAGGATGTGCCGGTTCCTTCGCAGATCAAGAAATTTCAACCGGCTATCGTTTCCCGCGTCAAAATCCTCAGCCATCTCAACATCGCGGAAAAACGCCTGCCGCAAGACGGACGGATTAAACTCCGCGTGGGCAACGGCGAGGTGGACGTGCGCGTCTCCGTCATTCCCATGCTGCACGGCGAAGCTGTCGTCATGAGGCTTCTACGGCAGGATTCGACGTTAGTAAGTCTGACGGAACTGCGCATGAGCGAGCGGGAATTGCATCTGTTCCGCAATGTGTTGGATATGCCTCACGGAATCGTATTGGTCACCGGTCCGACCGGCAGCGGAAAAACAACCACTCTTTATACCGCATTAAGTGAAATCAACGATTCCGTGCGAAAAATCATCACGATTGAAGACCCGATCGAATACCAATTAAAAGGAGTCAACCAAATTCAGGTTTCGGAAAAATCCGGCCTGACCTTTGCCCGCGGATTGCGCTCCATTCTTCGCCACGACCCGGACGTGATTCTGATCGGAGAAATCCGGGATGCAGAAACCGCCCAAATTGCCGTTCAGGCGTCGTTGACCGGCCATTTGGTCTTTTCCACTTTGCACACCAACGATGCGCCGGGCGCGTTGACCCGTTTGATCGATATGGGGGTGGAGCCGTATTTGGTTGCGTCTTCTCTCGAATCGGTTCTCGCGCAACGATTGGTTCGTGTGCTTTGTCCCGTATGCAAACGGATCGACGATTCGCCGCAGACACAAACCTTGATCGAAAAGATCGGCTTGTCTCCCGATCAACCCATATACCGCGCGGTCGGCTGCCGCGAATGCCGTCACACCGGTTTTCATGGCCGCCGGGCCGTGTTCGAAATGATGGCCATGAATCACGAGATTCGCGAAATGATTTTAAAGGATTGTTCGTCCGGCCAAATTCGCGAAGCCGCTTTTCGCAACGGGATGCGCTCGTTGAATGAAGACGGATGGCGTCTGGTCAGTGAAGGCATCACAACGCCGGATGAGGTGATGCGGGTAACAAAAACAGGCTCTGTCGATGTGTTCAACGGCGAAACAGCCAAGTAAAGACGAGAATGAATAATGTCCCTGTATCGATATCGCGTAATTCAAGCCGACGGCTCGACGGCCGAAGGCAGCATCGAAGCGCAAGGCCGCCAGGACGCCTACAGCCGGCTGCAGGCTCGCGGATGGACGCCGGTCAACATTGCGGAGCAGAGTAACGAAAAAAGTGAGACCAAGAGCGGATTTGATTTCCGGTGGAAATCCAAAAAGGTTTCGTTTCGCGATCTTGAAAACTTCACCCGCCTGTTGGCAAATCTTCTGGCCGCGGGAGTCCCTCTTAGCCGCGCGTTAGTCATTCTCCATCGCGAGGCGTCCAATCCGACGTCTGCCGAAAAATGGAAGGAAGTCCATGATTTGGTCATCGACGGGATGCCATTGGCCGACGCCATGGCGCAGTTTCCGGAAACGTTTCCGCGCGTCTATGTGGCGATGGTGCAGGCGGGAGAAACCGGCGGTTTTTTGGATTTGGTGCTCGGACAAATCGCCGATTTCCAGGTACGTGAAAAGGATTTGCGCTCGAAAGTTTTCGCGGCTCTGATTTATCCGACCGTCTTGTTGGTACTGGCCATTTCCGTTCTCATTTTTTTGCTGGTTTTTTTCATTCCGCGCTTCCAACTTATCTTTGCGGGATTCGGCGCGGCGCTTCCGTTGATCACGCGATTGATCGTCGGCGCCAGCGAAATCGTTCGGGATTACGGCGTGTTCGCGGCAATCGGATTCGCGGTGATCGGTTATATGGCGCAGAATTGGTTGAAAACCGAGCAGGGCAAACGAAAATGGGAGAACGCCATGTTACAAGTGCCGGTTATCGGTCCTCTCACCGCTCGCTTTGCCATGGCGCGTTTTTGCCGCATGTTGGGGACGCTGCTCGGCGCGGGCGTTCCCTTGATCCAAGGATTGAACGTTGCCCGTCGATCGATCAACAACCAGATTCTGGTCGACGCCGTCTCGGAATCGATCGAACGAGTCAAAAAAGGCGATCAATTGGGAAGCAGTCTGTCCGATTGCCGGCAACTGTTTGCGAGTTCGGTGCTGGAAATGATTTCCGTGGCGGAGGAGACCGGACGGCTGGATCAGGAATTGGTGCGCATTGCGAACGTGACGGAAGAGGATCTGGATCGGCAACTGAAAACCGCGGTGGCTTTGGCCGAACCGTTGATGCTGTTTCTCATCGCCGGACTCATTGGTACAATTTTCATAGGAATGGTAATTCCGATTTTCACGATACAGGATTACATCAAATAAAAAATGGGAGGTCGAATCATGCCATTAAAACGATCGGAAACAACGATATCTCGCTCCGCCAACCAAAGCGGATTCACGTTGGTCGAAATGCTGCTGGTGCTCGTTATTCTGGCTACTCTGGCGGCCATTGTCGTCCCGAAATTCGCAGGGCGCTCGGAACAGGCGAGAGTCACCGCCGCCCAGGCGCAAATCGCCAATTTCGAGATTGTGCTGGACGCGTTCGAAGTGGATAACGGCTTTTATCCCAAAGGCAGCAACGGTCTGGAGGATTTGGTGCAGGAGCCCAGCTACGCCAAGGATTGGCGCGGCCCCTATTTGAAGCAGGATATTCCGCTCGATCCGTGGGGCAACGAGTACATTTATGAGTATCCCGGCAAACACAATCAAAAAGGGTACGACCTGATGTCGATGGGGCCGGACGGCCGAGTAGGCGGCGACGATGATATTACCAATTGGAGTACGGATAGAAGCAGGAAATAATGGAAAAGGGACGTTCTCGAGTCGCGGATTCACGCTGATCGAGCTGATCGTGGTCATGGCCCTGCTGTCCGCCGTTCTCGCGATTACCGCTCCGTCATTATCCCGATTCATTCATGGGCGTTCGTTGCAGGAAGAAGCGCGTAGAATGCTGAACAGCATTCGCTATACGCAAAGCCAGGCGGTTTCGTTGGCGGTTCCGATGGAATTACGGATCGACTTCAAGAATACATTCTACGAACTTGGGCCGATGACCGGTTACGAAATCGAAAGTGAACCGATTCTCGTGTTTGAAATCGATGAGGATTTGAAAATCGAAATGCTTCAACAGGAATCCTCTCTGTTTAAAAACGGTATTGGTTATATTCGCTATTGGCCGGATGGTTCACAGGACGAAACCAGCCTGATCACTGTGCGCATGGGAAGAAACAAAGAGGACGATGAGGAGGATTCTCTCTTCGTAACGCAGAAAGAATTCCTCGTCGGTTATGAAATTCTGACGGAAAAGGAATATGAGCAGCGAGAAATCAATTCCTCATTTTTACGCAATCGGCGTCTCTCCGGGCGGTAAGCCGAATCGGGAAAGCGGCTTCACGTTCGCGGAAACGCTGGCGGCCATGTTGTTTGTGGCGCTCGTGATACCGGTCGCCTTGCACGGCATCGCCATCGCGAATCGCGCGGGCGTCATTGCCGACCGTAAAATCGTGGCGGTGCAGTTGGCGGAACGCTTTCTCGACGAAATGATTCTCAACGAGAGTTGGAGTTCGTGCAGTACCCGTGGAGATTTCGGCGAGGAATGGCCGGAATATCGCTGGGAATTTATCGAGGAAACCTGGCCCTACGACGATATGCAGATGTTGACCGTCGTGGTTTGGTTCAAGGTGCAAGAGCATGAGTATCATGTCCTCTTGAGTACGCTGGTCGAGGAGTCTGAAACCTCATGAACGTTCGTCGGTATGATTCATATGAACGGCGCGGCGCTTTCACACTGTTGGAATTATTGGTATCCATCGCCATGTTTTCCGTGATCCTCGCGGCGATCAACTCTGTGTTATATGGATCACTGCGACTCCGCGAAAACAATGAACGTCATATCGAACGGAGAAATCCGAAATTATATGCTCTGTCGATCATGAAACGGGATTTCCGCAACGCCGTTCCGACGGGCGAGATTCTGGCCGGTCCCCTGATCGGGGAAAACGAAGGCGGAATCAATCAACGTCGGGATCGATTGGAATTGTACACCTCGACCGGCGTTCTGCGTGAGGATTCCCCCTTCGGCGATATTCAAAAGGTGGAATATGCATTATACGAATCCAATTCCCGGGACCGTCGCGGCGGTTATTTCCTGATCCGAAGCCTCATCCGTAATTTGTTGTCCACCGTGGAAGAGGTGGAGGAAGAGCAAGTCTTGCTGGATGATGTGCAATCGCTGGAATTCACGTATTACGACGGCCAAAACTGGTTGGATTCGTGGGATTCCACCAGCCAGGATCCACCCATGCCGCTGGCGATTCATGCGTTGATTCGTTTCCTTCCCTATACACAGGACAATACAACCGGCGGGGAAATCGAAGGGAACATTTTTTCCATGGAGATGATGGCTCCGATTGTCGCCGTTGCGGCAGCGGAAGAGGAAGAAACCGCGGATTCGGAAACCGAAGAAACCACGGAAACGGATGAATCAAACGAATCACAACCGGGCGGAAATCAATCACAAACGGGAGGCAATCAAACGCAATCGAATCAACAGAGAACCGATACCGGCGGAGGAGGCAGAGCGCCATGATGAAAAAGCACATTTCTCTATGCGATTCGTTGCGTGGATCCATCCTGATCATCGTGTTATGGATTTCGGCGGGATTGGTGAGTGTGGCATTATTATTTGGTCGATCCATGATGCTTGAGTATCGCGCCGCCGAGAATATGGTCGCGCAAACACAGGCGGAACAGGCGATGGAGGGGGCTGTCCGCTATGTCATGTATATTCTCGCCAATGCGGAAGAGCCGGGAGTCATGCCCGCCAGTGATTCCTACGAATCCGAAGCCGTGATCGTCGGCGATGCGCTCTTCTGGCTGATCGGCCGTGGGGATTTGGATGTTGCCGACGAGCGGCCGGTGTTCGGCCTGATCGATGAAGCGTCGAAATTGAATTTGAACACAGCCACTCTCGAAATGCTGGAAATGGCGCCGGGAATGACTTCCGAATTGGCCGCGGCCATCATCGATTGGCGGGATGAAGATGACGAGGTCTCATCGAACGGCGCCGAATCGCAAGCCTATATGGCGCGCAATCCCGGCTACGAATGCAAAAACGCCCCGTTTGAATCCATCGCCGAACTGCATTTGCTTTTCGGCGCGGACTGGGATGTCCTGTATGGCGAAGACGCCAATCTCAACGGTGTTTTAGATCCGAATGAAAACGATGGTAACGTTTCTCCTCCGGCGGACAATCAAAACGGGCGATTGGAGCCGGGAATTCTCGAATACGTAACGGTTTACAGTCGGGAATCCACCGCGGACAAAATCAATATCAACAGCGAGGACAGCGAGGAATTGACGCAGCTGTTGCAGGATACGTTCGAAGAGGATCGGGCAAGTCAGATCGAACAAAACACCTCCGGAACCAGCGAGTACGGCAGCCTTTTGGAATATTTCATTCGCAGCGGGATGACCCTTGAGGAATTTGCTCAAATCGATGACCAGCTCACGGTTTCGGAAGAGAGTTCCATCGAAGGTTTGGTTAATATCAATACCGCCGGCGTAGAGGTTCTTGCCTGTCTGCCGGGAATCGGAAGCAATAAGGCTTCGCAGGTGGTTTCCTATCGCCAATCGCATTCTGATGACCTGGACAGCGTGGCATGGTTGTCCGAAGTATTGGATGAAGACGGCGCGATCGAAGCCGGACCCTACATTACCGCGAACACCTACCGACTCACCGCCGACATTATTGCCGTCGGACGGAACGATAAAGGATACCGCCGCACTCAATTTCTGATTGACGTGAGCGGCGAGTCGCCGGAAATACGCTATCGCAGGGATTTGAGTGGATGGGGATGGGCGCTTGGAAGAGAGATACGCAACCAATTGGCGTTAGTAAGGGAGCAAGGAAAGTGAGTCCGACAAAGAAAAAAAAATACAAGTCCATTCTGGGAATCGGTTTGGACGACGGGTTAATCTACGCCATTCTCATGCGCCGGAACGACAGCGGTGCGCGCGTCGAGAAATCGATCCGGAAGAAACTGGCGCTCGATCCATTGACTCACGAATCCGAATTGGTGGGGCGGGAAATCCTAAATCTGTTGGAGGAAGCCGGCATTCGAGAAAACCGCTGCGTTGTTTGTGTTCCGTTGAAATGGGTTTTGACGCAACAAATCGAGTTGCCGCAACTTTCCGATGAAGATCGGAAAAATTATATTCAACTACAAGCGGAACGCGGCTTTCCCTTTTCCCCCGACGATCTTTCTCTGTCGATGTCATGTTTTCAAATTCCGAATGGAAGGCAGAACGCCACGCTGGCCGCAATTCCCACGCATCAATTGCGGCATCTTACCAATGCGTTGAAAGCGGCGAAACTTCGTCCGATCAGCATAACCGTCGGGATTACCGCTTTGCAGGACGGGCGATCCGACGGAAAAGTCGTGCTGCAGGTGTGCGAAAGCGGAACCGACCTTTGTGTCATGGCCGGAGGAGGCATCGTTGCAATAAGGCGATTGCAAAGCGGGATCCGCGGCGAGTTATACGAAAACAACTTCGACGTGGACTCGGTTATTCGCGAAGTGAGAATCACGCTGGGCCAACTGAATAGCGATCTTCGGAATACCATTCACGACTTACATGTTTTGGCGCCGAATGATTGGAAACGGGAGATCTGCGATGGATTGCGTCCGGCCATCGAACGGATGGGATTGTCTCTCTCTGCCGGAAGCGATACGTTGAGAATCCCGTCCATTTCCTGGAACGGAATTCAAGATGAATCCCTGCCGTTTCAAGCGGCTCTGGCACGATTTCTGACGGACAATGCCTCTGTTTTGGAATTTCTCCCGCCCCAGGTCAATCCGTTGAAGCAGCTGGTTATGCGAATGTCTTCTCGCGGCAACCTGTGGATCGGCGCGTCGGCCGTTTTGGCTGCGTGCTTCATCATCGCCATGTTCATCTATCAGCATGTCAAACTCACTCGACTCGAAACGCGTTGGAGTCAGATGGAAATAAAAGTTGCGGAAATTGAAACGATTCAGCAAAAAGTCAAAAATTTTCGTCCCTGGTTTGACGAATCCGTTCCCGGTTTGTCCATTTTACGTACTCTGACGCAGACGTTTCCGGAAGAAGGAACGGTTTGGGTGAAAATGGTGGAAATTCGAGATTTGTCTCGAGTTTCCTGCTCCGGCTTTGCGCGCAACAATCGGGATTGGCTGACCATGTTCAATTTGCTGCAGGAAGATCCGCAGGTATTCGATTTGCGGGTGCAGCAAACGCAGGGAGAAACGCCGATGCAGTTTTCCTTGAATTTCATGTGGAAAGAGGGAGCGTTCGATGAAAGTCAGGCAGGATGATTGTTTTATGATGTTGGTCTCTCTTTTCTGCCTCTCGATTTTGATTGAGGAGAGAGTGGAGAAATGGATCGACCGGTTGACGGAGCAAGGAACGGCGATGGTTTTCGGCCTCATCAGCTTGCTCATTCTGATCGGCGGAGGCATGTTCCTGTATCAATCCCGACAATTGTCGATTCTTCAGTCCCACTGGGATCATATGGAACCGAAAGTAAACGAATTGGAATTCCTGCGAATCAACATTCGACGAATGAATATCTGGCATGACGATCCCCTGCGGAAAGTCATCATTACGCATATCGGCTCCGAATCGTGTTCGCATGAACCGTTTGCCTGGAACGCGCCGACGGAATTTCAGGAGCCGGTCAAATCCATGAATGGTTTTCAGGAATGGCTGCCGTTATTGAAAATCGTGAAATTATCAAAAATAAAAGAGAAATTGGTGGTTCACCTGTTGCGAGACATGAATACTTCACAGTTCGCGTCCGTCAATTCGGAGGTGAAGGAAGACGAAAATGGATAAGAAACATCGTGAACGATATTTAACTCTTGCCGCCATCATTTGTATTTGTGCTCTTGCCGGAGACAAACTGGTTTTGACTCCTCTCACGAATCTGTGGCGGGAGCGGGCGCAAAAAATCGAGGAATTGGAAAATAATGTCAACAAAGGCGAATTGCTTCTCGAACGGGAGGCGAATTTGCGGCAGCGCTGGCAACAAATGAAAGCAGAGGCATTGCCGGCCGATCGGCCCGTCGCGGAAAATCAAATCCTGACGGCGGTGGAGCGTTGGGTTCAGGAAAGCCGTATTCAACGAAGTTCATTCAAACCGGATTGGAAACAAAACGATCCGAATTATTCAACGTTGGAATGCCAGGTTATCGCTCAAGGCGACATCTCCGCTCTTTCCCGTTTTCTCTATGAAATCGAACGGGATTCGTTGGCGCTGAAAGTGGAAAACATCGAAATCTCAGCGCGCGATGATAAAGGGGAGAGCTTGTCGCTTGGCGTCCGCTTCAGCGGACTCATCCTGGCGGACACGAACTAGGAAACCATAGCAAAGTGAAGATTGCATCATGAACACGAACGTATACAATGCTTTTATCGCGGCCGTACTTATTTGCCTCCTCCAGCCTGCTTATGTGGCCGCGGAGAATCAGGATTCCAGCGGCAAATGGAGTTACGAGCAATTCCGGATTCTTGTCGAACGCAATATTTTCAATCCCGACCGGCGAAAAAAAATAACCGTCCAACCCCGCGTCGAACCAACGCCGGTTATCGAGGAATTCAGTTTAATCGGAACGATGATTGCGGATGCGACGGTTTATGCCTTTTTCGAAGGCACTCATTCCGGATATGACGCCGTTTGCAAATTGGGCGAAACCATCGCCGATCACGAGATCGTCGAAATCGGTACGAGCAATATCAAGTTGCAGGTGAACGGGCAACCGTTGACGCTATCGGTGGGGATGGCATTGCGCCGGCAGGATCAGGGAGAATGGCAACTCGCGTCCGCATCGGGCGCTTCGAGAAGAGAAACACGGGAACGTCGAACGTCCGGCGGTGATCGATTGAGTCCCGTTTCGACCACCGAAACGGAAAAAACCGATGCGCCCGGCGAATCGAGCAGTGATCTTCTCAAAAAGATGATGGAAAGACGCAGACAGGAGATGCAAAAATGAAAATCCAAATGTTTCTCAAATCAGTAGGCTGTATCGTAATCGCGGCGTTGTGCTGCTTCTCTTCTCCGGCATTGCATGCGCAAAATCCAGGGAACGACAATGGGCAAACGATTCGGTTGAATTTTCGCGGCGTGCCGCTGCAAACCGTTCTCGATTATTTAAGTGAAGCGGCGGGATTCATCATTGTGATGGATACCAACGTGGATGGCCGCGTGGATGTATGGAGCCATCAACCGTTGAGCAAGGAAGAGGCGGTCAATCTACTCAACACCATCCTGCATGAAAAAGGCTATGCCGCCATTCGCAATGAGCGCACGTTGACCATCGTGCGGCGGGACGACGCCCGCCTGCGGGATCTCCCCGTGAAAACGGGCAACGATCCGAATAGGATTCCCAAAACGGATGAAATGGTTACGCAGATCATTCCCGTCCGCTATACGAACGCGGTGCAACTGATCAACAATCTGCAGCCGTTGCTTCCGACATACGCGACCATGTCCGCCAATGAAAGCAGCAACGCCATCGTGCTCGTGGACACACAAAAAAATATCCGCCGCATGACCGAAATCATTCGCGCGCTGGACACCTCCATTTCCAGCATCGCCTCCATCCGCGTGTTTCGGTTGCAATACTCCGATGCGAGCGAATTGGCGCAAGTGATCACCCAATTGTTTCAAACCGACAGTAACAGCAATGCCAGAAATCAACGCGGCGGATTTGCCGGTCGTTTTCCGGGATTCGGCGACAGAGGGGGACAACAACGTCCCGGCGGTAACCAGGAAGAGGAAAGCGACGCGCTGAAAGCCGCCTCGCGCGTAGTCGCCGTCGCCGACGAACAAACCAATTCTCTCATCGTCACCGCGTCCGAAGAATTGATGCCAACCATAGAAATACTGGTGAAGGAAGTGGATATCAGCGTGGAAGACGTCACCGAAATCCGCGTTTTCCATCTGCAATATGCCGACGCCACGGAAATGGCGGAATTGATCACCGAATTGTTTCCCGACCAATCCACGGCAACAAGCAACCAGTTCGCTCCCCAATTCGGAGGCAGAGGTGGATTTATGGGAGGACCGGGAGGAATGGGTGGAACGACTCGCGCCAACACCCAACAACAAACCAGCGATTGGAAATTGCAACAAACCACCGTTCGCGCCATCGCCGATCCGAGAACCGATTCACTCGTCGTCTTCGCCGCCAGCGAGACCATGTCGCAGATCGCAGCTATGATTCAAATGCTCGACGCCAATCCGGCAAAAAAGCAAAAAGTGTATGTCTATAAGCTGGAATACGCCGACGTGCAAAATGTAGAACAGATTCTGCGCGGCATTTTCGAAAATCAAACATCCGCAAGCACGGCAAGAACCACCACCAATCAAAATACCTCCACCCTTGGGAATCGCACCATGACGAACACGTCAACGCAGACGCAATCTTTCCGGCCAGGCCAATAATCCAATTCGAGGTAACGAACCATGAATTTTCGTAGAAATTTATTAATCATCGTTTTCAACTGCTCGTTTCTGTTGCTCATTGCGAGCGACCTGTCCGCTCAAATGCGGACCTTCGGCGGAACCACCACCGGTCGCTCTTCCTATTCCGGCGCCGCCGGCATGAGAGAATATCTGACCAAGGGCATGATCGGTGAAGCAATGATCCAGGTGGATTACGACAGCCGCTCCATCATCGTCATCACCGACGAGGAAACCAATGAGCACATCAAGCAGATCGTTGAAAATCTGGACCGTCCGGTTCAGCAGGTTTTGATCAAGGTGGTCTTTCTCGAAGTGACCTATCGCGATGATCTGGATTTCGGCCTGGAAGGTACCCTGGATGTGAAAAAACGAGGCGCCAACGGCAGCATCTTCGAAACCATGTTCGGGCTGGCGGCGGAATCGCGCGGCGGCTTTTACCGGCTGCTTGAAAATGATGTACAGTTGACGTTACGGGCATTGTCCGAAGTGGGAAAACTCGAAGTCCTCTCGCGCCCCTCGATTCTTACCCGCAACAATCAGGAAGCCGTCATCACGGTGGGGCAACGTTTTCCGTTCGTCACGGACAGCCGCGTCACTTCGGACGGGCAAACGATCAATACCGTTACCTATCAGGACATCGGCATCATTCTGCGCGTCACGCCGTTCATCACGCAGGATGGATTGGTAGAGATGATCCTTTCTCCCGAAATCTCGACCCTCACCGATGAAACTGTCCCTATTTCGGATACGATTGAATCCCCGGTTTTCGCTATTCGCTCCGCCGATACCGTGGTCAATACTCCGAACGGGCAAACGGTCGTCATCGGCGGCATGATGGAGGACAATAGCACCGAAACCAATCGAAAGGTGCCGATTCTGGGGGATATCCCGTTGCTGGGATTGGCATTTCAACGTAAAGTAAAGAATAACTCGAAGACGGAATTGCTGATTTTTCTGACGCCCTATGTGGTGGAGAATCCGGACAAACTCGTGGATCTGGCCGCGCGGGAAAAAAGCCATACCCAATTGGCGCCAAAGGCATTTACTCAGGATCAGATGGATAAGTTTTTCGACAACGTTCCTGAAAAGGAAACCGGTGCGCCGGACGCGATTCAACCGCTAAATCAAGAGCAGGTTCCGGACACGGAAACGAAGGCGGTCAATCGAAAAAGTAAATCCTGGAAACCCTTACGGATACAATAATAAACCATGAATCGATCCAAAACCATTTTCATCGTTTTCGTACTCGTCGGGATCGTGATTATCCTTTGGCAGGTTGTCGAACATAACCGTTTCAAGGAATCCGCCCGCAAGGGATTGCTAAATCGCGCGGTGGATATCTCGGACACGGTGGCGATCGTTCTCCAATCCCAGCGCCGTCCGGATGGTTTCATCAGTCAAAGCCGGCTGGAAACGGCGCTACAAAAATTAGCGGAATCGGAGGAATTGCACTCCATTACCCTCCTGAATTCCGCCGGAGAAGTCGTTCTTTCCGCCTCCGCCGGCGATACCGAAATCGATATCAACAATCTTCCGCAACAAGTGGAACAATGGGGGAAAAAATCAGTCGCCTACATGAACCTCGTGGATTTCGGCGCGAATGTACTGGATGAGAATCAGGAAGAATCGCCGACGATCATCATTGACGACAATCGTTTCCGACCGGATTCAAGACGGGGGCGGCCCCGGTTTCCCTCTCCCGAGGGTTCACCGGAAGAGCCGCCGGAAGGACCGCCGGGGGAATTTCAAGAGGACCGCCGGAACAATCATCGCAACGGACCGCCGGAATGGGGAGCGAACGAGATTCCCTCGGCGACGGCGATGATACCGGATGTCACGCGTATGGCCTCGGAATTCATCAGCCGCATGGAGCGATTCCGGCAGCGAGGGGGACGTCCCGGATTCGGATTTGGACGGCCGCCCTGGATATCCGAAGAACGGTATCAGGCTTTGATTCAAAAGCAGGGACTGCACGGATTTGTGATTGAACTCTCCACACAACAATTTCTCCAGGATTGCCAACGGGATCAATGGCTGCGGATTACGATTTGCGGATTTGCCTTTGCGGCCATTATCGGCTTGGGATTTGCATGGCGCAACCTGGTTCAATCGTCCTCCTTACAGCTCCGTTTGATCCGCGCCAGTGAAATGAATACGCATTTGCGCGAAATGAATATCGCCGCCGCCGGTCTGGCGCATGAAACGAGAAATCCGCTGAATATTGTCCGCGGACTGGCGCAAATCATCGCCAAACAAGCCGATACGTCCGAGGAAATCCGCAATCGCTCGCTGAAAATCACAGATGAAGTGGATCGCATAACCGTCCAGCTAAACGAATTTATCGAATATTCGAAACCGCGTGAATTGAAACCGTCGGCGGTGCTCCTCAATTCCTTGATCAACGATGTTCATCGCGCATTGAAGAGCGATATCGAAGACAAAATGATTTATTTCCAATTGCAGGGACCCGAATTGACCGTCGAAGCGGATGAGTTATTATTTCGGCAGGTGATTTTCAATCTATTTCTCAACGCCATCCAATCCGTGGAGGAAAAGGGGTGCATCGAGATTATCCTGGACAAAAATAAATCCAATGAAGTCACGTTCGAAATTCGCGACGACGGGCCGGGGATTGCGCCGGAAAATCAGGACAAGATTTTTCGTCCGTATTTTACCACGCGGGAGAAAGGCACGGGATTGGGGCTTGCCGTCGTTCATCAAATCGTGCTCGCGCATGGTTGGGAAATCGCGTATGTTCCCGGCGAGAATCAAGGCGCTCGCTTTCGCATTCGCGGATTGAGACTCGCGTCGAAAGAACTCTAAGATGGCTGTTTCCAATACGAAAGAAGCGGTCTCCCACATCCGCGTTTTGATCGTCGATGACGATCCCAGCCAGCGAAGCCTTCTGCAATCCTTTCTGTCCGGCCAGGGATTCCAGATCCTCACGGCAACCTCCGGCGAGCAGGCCCTGGCTTTGCTTGATACGAAAGAAATCAATATCATGATTTCCGACGTTCGGATGCCGGGCATTTCGGGTTTGGAAACGCTGCGGAAAACGAGAGAAAAATATCCCACCTTGCCGGTGCTGCTGGTTACGGCTTACGCCGATATTCGCGACGCGGTGAACGCCATGCGCGACGGCGCCGTGAATTATCTGGAAAAACCCATCGATCTGGATGAACTCCTCTCCTCCGTGCAAAAAGCGGCCGGCATCCGGGAACGATCCCGATTGCAGATTCCCGACGGATTGCAATTGCCGGACACCGTCGTCGTTCACAGCCCGCTCATGATCGAGGTTTTTCGGGAAGCGGCGTTGGTGGCCTCCTCCGACAGCCGTATTCTCATTACCGGCGAAAGCGGCGTCGGCAAGGAAGTGGTGGCGGATGTGATTCACGCCTGGAGCCCTCGCGCTTCCAAACCCTTGATCAAAGTGAATTGCGCCGCCATCCCGGAAAATCTGCTGGAGAGCGAATTGTTCGGCCATGAAAAAGGCTCCTTCACGGGCGCGACGCATCAACGCATCGGCCGGTTCGAGGAAGCGAACGGGGGAACGATTCTGCTCGATGAAATCGTCGAAATGTCTCCCGCCCTGCAGGCGAAACTGCTGCGCATTACGCAGGAAGGAACCTATCAACGCGTTGGCTCCAACCAGGAATATAAAACCAACACCCGCATTCTGGCCTCGACGAACCGCAATCTGGAACAGGAAGTGGAAAAGGGGAATTTTCGCGAGGATTTGTTTTTTCGGTTGAACGTGATGGAAATCTACATCCCGCCTTTGCGAGACAGAAAAGCCGATATTATTCCCTTGGCCATTCATTTCGCGCAAACGTTCAAACAAGGCAGCCCCCGCCTGTCCGCGGCGGTGACGCACTGCTTTGAAGAATATCACTGGCCCGGCAACGTCCGCGAACTTCGCAACGCGATGGAACGGGCGACCCTGATGGCGCGCGGTGAATTGATCATCCCCGAACACCTCCCCCGCCGCATACTAAAATCGTTCACCGCGCTTGAAAACGAATCGGTGGAATCCTCGCCGGCCAGGCGCATGGAAGACATCGAGCGCGAAGCTATTTTGCATGCGTTGCGAGAAAATCGGTATAATCGCACGGAAACCGCCCGCTCTCTCGGCATCAGCCGCCGCGCGCTGACCTACAAGCTGCAACACTATGCGAAACAAGGCTACGAAATCGATCCGGAATGATCCTCACTCCCTCAATTGCGCCATCATCGCCTCCACGGTCGTAACCGGCTGTCGGCAACGAAAATCCCGGCAAATGTAACATGCCGGAGAACCATCCAACGGTTTCTTCCCCTCCACAATCGGCGCCATGGCGGACAACGACGCCATCTCTTCATCATATACATAGAGAACCACTTTATGCGGATCAAACTCGCGAAAAATCGCCTGCTGGAACGGCCGTAGACTCTCCGCATCCTTCCCCGCCAGCACGATTTCCTTCGGTTTGGCCAACAAGAAATCCAGCGCGGATAGCATCTGCGCAAACGCGCCGGGAAATCGCTGAATGGAAGAAATAAACGCCCGAAAACTCTGTTCCGCTCGCGCGCGATACTCCAAATTCCCCGTCATTTCCGCCAATCGCAGCAAATCCAGAATCGCGATGGAATTGCCGGACGGCGTGGCGTTATCCATCGGATCTTTTGTTCGCGCGATCAGTTTTTCGTGATCCGCTCCGGTGAAGAAGAACGCTCCGTTTTCCTCATCCCAAAACTGCTCGATCATCACCTCTGTCAACCGAATCGCTTCTTGCAGCCAGCGCGCGGTATGCGCAGCTTCATATGCATCGAGCAATCCGCCGATCAAAAATGCATAATCACTCAAAAAACCATTCGTGTGCGCCCGGCCATCTTTGTACGTATGCAGCAACCGATTGTTTGGGCAAAGATGTCGGATCAGAAAATCACAGGCGCGTTCGGCGGCATGGATATATTCCTTTTGATCGAGCGCATTCCCCGCACACGCCATCGCGGAAATCATCAGACCGTTCCAGTCCGTCAGGATCTTCTCGTCGCGCCCCGGTTTGATCCGCGTTTCCCGCGCGGCAAACAGTTTCTCGTTGGCTTCGCGAACGATTTGTTTTAATTCGTTCGTCGAAATATTGAATTCCGCTGCAATGGACTCCATTTCCTCGTCGATATGCAGCGCCGACAGGCCATGCTCGAAATTTCCCCTTTCCTCCACGCCATAAAACCGGCAAACGATCTCCGCTTTTTCATTGCCGATCACCTCGGCGATCTGTTTCGGCGTCCAGGCAAAAAAGATTCCCTCCCCTTCCGCGGAATCCGCGTCTTGGGTCGAAAAAAAACCGCCGTCAGGAGACGTCATTTCACGTAAAACATAATCCAAAATGCTGTTCGTTATTTCTCGATAAAACGGTTTTTTCGCCAATTGATACGCTTCGAGATACGTCTTCGCCAACAAGGCGTTGTCGTACAGCATTTTTTCGAAATGCGGGATCAGCCAGCGATCGTCGGTCGAATAGCGATGAAAGCCGCCGCCGATCTGGTCGTACATGCCCCCGCGCGCCATCTTTTCCAGTGTGAATTCGGCAATTTTCAGCGCATCGGCGTCAGCGGTATTGTGGTAATGCCGCAGTAATAGCGACAAATCCATGCTATGCGGAAACTTGGGCGCGCCGCCGAAGCCGCCGAAACGCGAATCGAAACGGCGTTTCATCTCCCGCACGGCGTCT
The DNA here is from genome assembly GCA_003598175.1 of Candidatus Omnitrophota bacterium. Classification (GTDB taxonomy): domain Bacteria; phylum Hinthialibacterota; class Hinthialibacteria; order Hinthialibacterales; family Hinthialibacteraceae; genus SURF-12. The sequence goes on along the minus strand of QZKN01000097.1, from coordinate 56,207 downwards.
TCGATCGGTAGATACGACAACTCGCCCGTTCCGGCGGAAAGACTCGCCATCGTTCGAATCTGGTCCGTCAACCGGTCCGCCGCCTCGTCGATCTCCTCCCGCCGGTTTTCATAGGCGTGGGTCAGATTCATCAGTACGGTTACAAAACCCGGTCGGCCATACCTATCCCGCGGCGGAAAATATGTGCTGCCATAGAACGGCTTCAACTCCGGCGTTAAAAAGACGGACATGGGCCATCCGCCCGAACCGGTCATCAGCTGCACCGCGCTCATGTAAATCTCGTCGAGATCCGGGCGTTCCTCGCGATCCACTTTGATATTGATAAAATGTTCGTTCATGATGCGCGCCGTTTCTTCGTTCTCGAACGATTCGTGTTCCATCACGTGGCACCAATGGCAGGCGGAATAGCCGATACTCAAAAAAATCGGCTTGTTCTCCGTTTTCGCCCTTTGCAGCGCTTCCTCCCCCCACGCATACCAATCCACGGGATTGTGGGCGTGTTGCTGCAGATACGGGCTGGCGGCATGAATCAGCCGGTTCGTGTGCTTCGGTTCGGACATGGGACGTTCCTCTCTCAAAATCGGTGTGGTAGATGTTCAAGGTAAATCGTTAGTGAGAATTATAACAACCGGATTCCATGAAACGCCGGAATGCGCAGCGTGAGGACACGATTTCGTTTACCGGATGGATTGTACGGAAGGGATCATGCGTTATAATATTTCTGCTGAATCGTAAGAAGAAGAAACGGCGGGGTGTAGCGCAGCCTGGTAGCGCAACTGCTTTGGGAGCAGTGGGCCGGAGGTTCAAATCCTCTCACCCCGACTTTGATTTCATTAGACTTACGTTTCCTTCGATTTTTAACGGATTTTCTCAAGTCAACACCAAGTCAACACCAAAAAAAAGAGCCGATTTTCGGATTATTGATCTAATATCCACGAATCCGAACGGGTTTTTTCATGTCGTCTGATTGCCTATCAAATCGCCTTATTTTTTAACATCCTCGAATATTTAGACTTACGAACGCCGGGGTTTTCTCAAGTATGCGTTGAGTATGCACGGGGAACAAAAACGAAGGCTGTTTCCTGCTGTTTGATGTTTTTTCCTGCCGCCGGTCGATGGAAGGATGAAACGCCGCCCCATCTTGTCAACCCGGTCGCCGCGTCGTCGGTCGTCAAAACGTATGCCCTCTGATAATCTATCAGAGGGTCATTGGTTCGAGTCCATCTCAACACACATTGATTTCATTAGACTTACGCTTCATTCCGAAAACATCAAAAAAATCCATGCTACCACAGTGCTACCAACAGAGAGAAAAAAGGCAGGTTTTCGGACCAATCGCCGCCGCGAAGTTCGGCCCGCCGAACGCAATCTTCAATCACTCATTTTATTACGAGAAAATTAAATCGCAAATCGATTCTAAGGCATGTTTTTTTTCCCATGGCCACACGTCGAGGGAACAGGTTTTCACGCCTGCCCTTTGCGGGGAGACGTGCTTTATATTGCTTGACTTGGAAAAGTCTCACCACCGGGTATCCGATACGAACCGCCGAACGTAAAGGAACGCCTGACAAACGGTACGTCCACCGTCGGCAACTCTTCCCCGTAACATGAAATTCGACCTCTTGAATTGATTCGGATTTTCTTTCCCCACGGCCTTTTAGAACTCTCCCCTATATGGCGAATCATTTTAATTTACCATCAGATATTCGTTTTTTTGTTATTCATGACAGGAAGCGATTGAGTAATATTATTGATAAAGGAAAGTAACCAATTGATGAAAAATACAGCGTTCTTCCCACTACTATTTACCGTGATTATCAATCAAACTTCCGCTGACATCGTTATTTCTGGAAGAGTCCTTTCCTTATTCAATGACATTCCCGTCTATGGTGCTCTGATAACAGTTGGAGACATTACCATTCAAAGCGCGACAGATGGATTTTATGAAATTGGATTGCCGTTGCCTGGAACGTATGTGATAAAGGTTGAAGCTGATGGATATCGAACGTTTGAGTCAACCAAAGAAATAAATGAGAATATTGAATTGAATATTCGTATGATTCCATTACAAATTCCAGAAATAATACCAACTTCAACGAATACTGCAACTCCGACACGAACTCCAACACTAACGATAACGCCGTCCAATACGAGAGCACCTACTCCGACTCGAACTCCGACAAATACATTCACACCGACGATGACCTATACCCCAAGCCATACTCCCACAATAACTCCGACTCCCGGCTTTGTATATGGAATCGTTTATAATTACAAAACTTATGAACCGATTAAAAATGCAAAAGTCGAAATACTGCGAACGGGAATTTCGACCATGACTGATTCTTCAGGATCGTTCTCATTGAGAATATTACATGGTGATCACATTTTGTCTATTTATAAAGATGGCTACTTTCAAAAAAATAAAATCTTGACAAATCCAACCACTGAGGAATTAAATATCGCCCTACGTCCACATAAAGAAATAACGATTGCTCTTCCCGGCCTTCCGTATGGAGTATCGCCGCTTGAGATGGTATTGATTCATGCTGGAACTTTTACTCGAATGACAGGAAGTAGGTCAAATTTGAATGAAATATTGATATCTATACCAAATGACTATTACATAGGCAAATATGAAGTTACTTTTGCTCAATGGAAAACAATATTTAATAAACAAGAAATTGATTTTATACCAGAGAATTTAGTAGCAATTTATGGTATAAAAGATAATTATCCTGTTTATAATGTAAGCAGAAAAATGTGTTTTGAATTTATAACTCGTTTGAATGTTTTAGGATTGGGTAAATTTCGTTTACCAACAATAGAGGAATGGGAGTATGCTTTTCGTGGAGGTGTGCCTGTTCAAAACACTCTAACAACCAAATTTTTTTTCGATGATTCTTTTAATATCAACAATTTACCAATTGAAGCGTATGCTTGGCTTCATTCAGATTTCTATTTGCATGAAGTTGGAACCAAGTTACCAAATCCTTGGAACTTATTTGATACATGGGGGAACGTTTCAGAATGGTGTTTCAATACTGATAATGATTCCAACTACTGGCCATATTTTTCTGATCGTCCATACACGATTTGTGGAGAAAGCGCAACATCACCATTGCATAATATAGATTTTGGATATTTTTGGGAACATTCCGATTCAGATCAAATCAGGCAAGGGATTGGCTTTCGACTTATTCGTGAATTCGATCCAGACGATACCGCTGTAAACCAATGGCGATTTCATGAATGATTTATTTCAATTAAAACACCCATATAAGCCCGTGGTGAGCATTATTTAACCGCCGCCATAGATTGCGTTGCAATCCATTTTCTAACCATCGACAAAAACGCCGTTTCATTGTCGATGGTTTTGAAATTGATCGGCTCCGCGCCACGGTTCTGTAATCGCCGATTGACTTCATCCTTGATGGTTTCCGGGATGGATTCCACTGTGAACGCAAGGAAGTGAAGCATGAGGGTTGCGAAGGATTCCCGCCGGGGGTTAATCGCAACACCATCCTCATGCAACTTGCAAAGTATCTCGATTTTTTGCTGCGCCACTTCAAGAAGTTTTTTCTTCGCTGCGCCATCATCCTTCGGTTGCGTTCGCTTCGCTAAACATGATTCGATTTTTAAGATCCGCCGTAAAATTGCTCGCATGATTCCCGCCTTTATCTTGATCGGCCTTCAGTCAACAGTTTTTCCAGCCGTTCGATTGCCGGTTCAACAGCCTCAAGTTCAATGGAATCGCGAACCTGACAGAGAATCCATATCAATTTTGTCGCCCGTTCCGCTTCGATTTTTCCGGAAACTGTGCCGCGATAAACGCGAACCATCTCTTTGCGAACGGCTGAAATCGAGTTTAACCGGCCTACCGGGGTATCCTGTTGTTTAAGTCCTTCACTGTTTTGCATTTAAGTGTCCCAAAACGTTACATTTTCCGTCATTTCTTCGCCCTTTCCGGAATGCAAAGAACAAGCCCGGCCTCATTTGCCGGGTACCAATGAATCGATTTAATTGTTTCCCCGCGTTGAATCTTTTCATAAAAGTCGATGATTTCCGTTTGCGCCTGTTCCTTCGCCGCCGCCGGTTCAATGCCGGAATCGATCAATTCCTTCGCCCTACGGTCTCGCACACGGCCATAGAATGGCGGGATGAACGGTTCAGGTTTCGGATAAACCCGCGTCGCCGGTTGCAGTTGAATAACCGAATCATTCGAATGAATAAGTTTCGATTCATTCGCTCTTATTCTTTCAAGCGTTTCCTTTGCCAAAGCAAAATATTTCCCGCTCATTTTTCCCTCCGCATGGTACGAATTAAACGAAAGAAACGAATTAATTCCCCATCTGTTCAAAAAACAACACCCTTATTTCATTTCTTTCGTTTCTTTCGTTTCTTTCGTACACCTATCCGAGCGTAAAACGATAGTTGCCGCCCGCCCACGTTCGCTTGTTCTTCTTTTTTCTGTTCGAATTTTACCAGCCGCTTTTAATGATTCTATCGCATGATTGATTTCTGTGTAATTTTTATTCCCGCCGAAGACGTCTCGCGAAATTGCCGTTTCGCTTAGGCCTTCGGGACTATCTCGAAGTGCGTTGATGATTTTTTCCGCGGTTCGGTTGCCGTAATGATCGCCAAAAATATATTCAACCGATTGTTCGACATATTCCCAAAATTCTAGTGATGCTTGCAAATGCTTTTCCTCAACAACGGAAGAGAAATCACTCAAGGCATAAATCAGCGCCAGGCGGCGAACGTGGGGGGCAGATCGCGCCAACATCGCGCCCGATAGTCCCGCTCGCGCCTGCGTAAGTTTTGGATAGATTGCATGCCAAAGTTCACGCGCATGAATGTCAAAAGGCACCTCAGCCGAATGTCCTTGCGCAAATTCTACCGCACGTTGCAACTTTTCAATGTATTGTTGACGCCGCGAAAAATCAACGTTGCCGCCTTCCGGAAGGCATCTCTGCCTTTTTACACAAACCCACAAAAAACGGTTACCGAAACCGTTAAGACAGTCCGTCTCCTTAAAAGTTTTTCTTAACTCCTCAAATGTGATATGCGTGATAATGCTTATGTGCGCGCCCGTCGCCCTTTGAGGATTGTTTCGAGTCATCGTCCCCAAATCCCCGTAATCCCAGGCTTCTCTTATAATCGTGGAAACTCGATTTCCGGGCCGGTTCATCGCCTGCAAGAGTGATGCAAATTCCCCCTCTGTCACAAGCAACCGTTTGTCAGCCATTCCCGGATCCGTGATTTCGCCCGCTACTTCGGTTGCATCTCGAACCTTGTGAATTAGCCCCTCACCGCTGCTCAGACCAGGCTCAACTCTGTTTTTAAAATAGTCGGGCAGCGCGTCCTTAAACAATCGCCGAATATACCCCCAAGAAGTGCCTTTCCCCGCCGTTGACGTCTCACCGACTAAGCATAAAAATTCGTTTGCGTAATGGAAATCCGATTCCACGAAAAAATACGGATTCCTTCCAATTGCGTTACCAAACACTACCAACAGTTGAGCCAAAATCCCCGCCGGATCCGCTTCGGTTTCCGGTTCTATGAATTTGGTTATTTCACCAAGTAATCCAATGTAAGCCTCTGGCGGCAACGGTTCCGGCCAGGCGGTTTTTTCCGTCGAATCTGTTGGATTTACGCCGCTGATTGCCTGCAATTTTCCGATAACATCTGTCGTGAAATCAGATAGATTTTCCGCTTGTTCAATGCGCTTCGCCGCCGACTCAAATAATTTACCTATCGCCAGCCGCCTGCCGTAATCCTGTACTTGCGAAACCCAAAAATCGAGATTGGAATCGGTTACATATTCGTCGCGAAGCGCATACAATGAAGCTTTATTTATGTGCACGTCCCCACATCTATCAATGATAAGACTATCATCTACGATGCCGCCGTCTCGATAAATATCGCAAGCCGCCTGGTAAATTTTTCCCAATGTCTTATTGCAAAAATCCGCTCCGCACAAAGCGCCACAGCGTTCGACGTTTGACGGATCATAAAGGATTGAAGAAAGAATTTGCCGCTCGAAGTCTGGATTAAACTTCACCGCAAGCGCCGTGCTCATGATTCATCCCCCCCCGCGCCGCCGCTATCGGATGTGGATTTTCGAATTTTTCCCTCGCACCATTCAACCAAATCCCGCCGCCTATATTTAATCGCCCTTGCCGAAATTTTGACGAATTTCGGACCGTTGCCTTTTTGCCTCCAGGATTGAAGCGCTCGAATTGTGAAACCAAGAAACTCCGCCGCTTGCCTTTCGCTGAGCAAAGCATCGGGATCCAAGTGGAGCGGAACGTTAATCATTTCGTGATAATCCATTGTTGAAGCTCGCTTTCTTTTTTAAGATGGATTGTCACAGAACCTTTTTCCCGCCTGCGCAAAAAGTCGCCTCTTTTTTGACGTGACTTTTTGCGTTCTCCAATGAAATCAAGGAGTTACAACGGGTAAAAAAGATGATTTTTTTTACTTTGAGAGGGGTTTGGGGGTTCGTTGAATGAAGTCGTATGCGGATGAAATTCGTTTAACAAGACGGTTATCGTGAGCATTTGGCAGTGCGTGACTTTCCGCAATATTTCCTGATTCGGGAACTTCGATCATTGCCGCTGCAAGTGCAACGGCAACGAATCGAACGCAATGCTCACGAATCGCTTTCTTGCATTTTCTATTTTTTTTCCATTGGTGGAATTGTATGAATGTTTGCGCCAGGTTTTTTAGTGTGATGTTTACGTCGCCTTTGGAAGGTCGGCCTTGTAAGTCTTTGGTCAGTTGCTGCACGCGCCGATTGTTGAAGTATTGCAAAAAATCCTGTTCTGCTTGAATTGAATCGATCAATGATAATCCGATTTTTCCCAAATCTAAAAAAGGTTCAGTGAATAATTTGGCCACTTCCCCGTGACAGGCTACAATCGCGTTTCGCTTTTCGGCAAACTGTTTCATGAAATCGCCGTCATCCGAAGGATCATAACATAGTGAATATTGGTTACACAAAAACGGCCTGTTCGCTGATGAAAATTCCACATCCGCTTTCTGCAATTTGTCTCTTGCCTCAATTTGTTCATCCCGAATTTTTGCCCAATGCAGGTGATAATCATCAAGATTTCCTTTGACGCATTTTAACATGTTTTTGCTTCGTTTCGGATAATCGTTTAAAAACTTTTCCGCCTCATATGCGCCCATTCCGGCATGTAGGATCAATTGGTTTTTGACCTTTTGAGAGAATCTTATATCGGTTGAATAACTGCATTCAAACCTCTGGTTTCCTTTGCCGTCATCCCAAATGATTTTTTCTTCGCATCGGCAAGTTGGCAAGTCGGTTACCTTTTTTTTTCGGGACATGGTTTCATCCTTTTGGCGTTGAGGGGATTTTTCACCTTCCCCACCATCGCCGCCTTTGCTTGCCGTTCGCCCTTGTTTCCCGTGATCGCCGGGAAGCAAGTTCATTCAATTGATCGCCGATTGCCGTGACGCTATCGCCTGCCGCTGTGCGTTGAATCGCCGTGACCGCCGCGAAAATTGACGGATGAAATTTCCCGTCAACGGTCGACAAGATTTTCAGGATTTCTGGGATTGCCGCCGCCGCCGTGACCGTCGCCGATTCCTTCGCGCCCGTGACCGCCGCCCGGATTCCATCCGGAAAGTCATCCATCACCGCCGTTGCGCCCGCCGGTTCATCGGCAAACAGCCGTTCGATTTCCGCTTGTGACATTGTTTTTTCCATGATTCCTTCCTTCCTTCCTTTCTTTTTTCCTGGTCATTTCATCAAGAAACGTTTTCCTTACCGCCTGTTTCATCGGTTGCCGGTTGAAACAAAGAAACGATTTTCTTCGAATGTTTTTGTAAGGCGTCTTCAACCGGATCCATCCCGACATGCGCATAAACCCCGCTGGTTATCGATAAACTCGAATGGTTCAGAACCTTGGACACGATGTGCAGCGAGATTCCATCGTCCACCATCATGCTTGCCGCCGAACGCCTTAAATCGTGAATGCGAATATTCTCCAATCCGGTTTTTTTTCGTATTCTCTCCCATGCCTTGCGAACGCTCTTGATCGGAAAAATTTCCTTTGTTGATGAATCACGGGGTATGCTTTCGAGTAGCCCCACGGTTTCCTCCGTCAACGGCAAAGTGTGCTGTTTGCCGCTTTTCGTATCCGGAAACAGCCAGGTTCGATTTTTCAGATTCACATCCCGCCACTTCGCTTTGAGGATTTCTCCGATACGGTTACCCAAGTGCAGTGCAAGCGTGATCGCCGTTCGCGCATAAACATTCTGTTCTTCGATCAACGCCTGCCCGATTGCGATGATTTCCTCTTCCGTCAACACACGTTCCCGCGATTTTTCCGGAAACTTTTTGACGCCCTTCGCCGGATTCTCGAACGTGGACGGCAAATATCCCCATTCCATCGCGACGTGAAACATGCGCCGGAAAAGTTCCGTTACCCGATTCGCTTCAACCGGGGATGATTCACCGATTTCCGCATGAAACGCCGATATGTCGCCGCGTTGCAGAGCATCAAGCCTGATCGAGCCGAACGCCGGAATAACGTGTTTATGGAGCCTCCGCGCGTCTTCCTTCCATGATTTTCGAAACTTCTTTGCGTACCGTTCGATGAATAAATTCGAAAATTCCGTAACGGTCAAAACCTTCCGCTGTGATTCCCGGACTTCCAAGGGATCAACCCCGTCTAAAATTTGAATCATCAGTTTTCTTACCCGTTCTCGAGCTTGGTGGAGAGTCAAAACCGAACATGAACCTATCGTCATCCGCCGATGCCGCCCTCTGCAGCGATAATCGAGAATGTAGGATTTTTTGCCGGATGGGAAAACACGGACGGCGAAGGAACGGATTTCCGTATCCCAATAAATGCATGACGGGTAAATCGGAACATCCGGATTTCCCGATTGCAACGCCGGATACTCCAATTTGTCGATAATCGACTTCGTCAACCGCAAACGTTTTCGTGCCGCTTTACTCATGCCGTCGCCTCCTATGAAACTTGAGATATTTGTCGCCATACCCTCTCAAGTCAACACCAAGTCAACACAGTATATGGTATATCATGATGCTTGTAAAGTAGACCATGCAAGTAAAGAATGAATAAAATGAGGGATTTACGTTTAACCGTGTTAATCCGTGATACCATATGTAGGGGGGGTAAACTGCTTTGGGAGCAGTGGGCCGGAGGTTCAAATCCTCTCACCCCGACTTTGATTTCATTAGACTTACGCTTCATTCCGGAAACATCAAAAAATCCATGCTACAACCATGTTACCATTCGAGAGAAAACCGAATGGTTTTTGGGTTTTTCCGTGATAATGGGGTTTCAATTGTTCGGCATGAATCCGAACGGGTTTTTCCATGTCGTATGATTGTTGATCAACGATTATACGTTGGGTATAACTACGTATTGACGGCATGCGTATTGACGGCATACGTCTTGACCACTAAAGTAGAGGAACGTTCATTGCGAGATGCAAGGAAAAAAGGATGACGCCAGATACGATCTTGATGTACATACTAGTCACTGGGTTTATTCCCTAAAATCGGCAAAGAGTTATTATTTCATACGAAGGAATTTTACTTCTATCTACTCTACATTCATAGGACGAGCTTTTTTAAAATGTAAAGCGTTTCCAGTGGAAGTAGAACCCAAAGGAGGTAATCATGTCTTATTTAGCAAAAAATGGGAACTATTATAGTCATAAAGAATCACCAGAGGAATATGAAAGACGTCACCTTTATAGTGGATTGGAACCGGAACCAAAATTCCCCAAATTACGTTACATCTTAAGTTTCATATCTGCATTATTTATTCTTATTTCATTTTTTTTAGTTTAGCAGGTAATTCGGGCGCTTTATTTTTTACATTCATCGGATTATTAATTTATAGAGTTGCACGTTTGGATAAATATGTGTCGAGACGGCCACGGATTTTTCGTTTGGTTTGTGTTTTATCTTTTTTTGCGATTGTTTTAGGCTTTAAAAAGCCTGATGCTTCTGTTTCCGAGGTGAATTCGGTCGGATTTATTTTGACTTTGATTATTATGGGAATTATTATTTATGATATAAGGGATATTACATGGCGTTGGATTGATTAATTTATAGCTGCATAGGATGGGCTCAAAGCGAAGCGTAACCCACCCATAGTATCCCAAATCCGAATGGTAGGCTGAATCGAGCCCACCCTACAAAACTAATTCAGCTTCCAAAACTCATTTCGGTTTTTCATCAATCCAATTGATAATTCGATTCTTGGGTAATAGCACGGCAAAATCTTCTACGTTTCGCGTAACAATGACATGGTTTCCCGCTTGCACCATGGCAGCAATAAGCATGTCGGCATAACGCTTATGAGCCTTGTGACGTTGTTTCCGTTCGTGTAATGCTTTTGAACAATCTTCATCAAAAACACAAATCGTAAATTGTTCCAAAAACTTTTTTGTTTTCATCAACATCTCATGAGCGTATACTGCTAACGCCGGGGTGGCTTTTAGAGCAAAATCACATCGCCCTCGCAACACTTCTGCAACCACAACGGATGGAATCGCAATTTCAGACCAACTCACATGCTCCAGATAGAGTCGAATATGGGGGCGTCCCTCCCCATAATGCCTCAAAATGTTGGAATCCCATAGATACATATGCGATCTTTCAATTTAATCGGTACTTCGCTGGCGCTCGATGTCATCGAACAATGTTTCCCAAGTCGGATCTTCTTTAAAAGCCCCAAACCATTCCCAGGGAACATCGGAATGAAGGTTCGAGAATTTCGGGTTCGTTGGCACCTCGAGTTGGACAATCTCACTACGGCCGATCAATCGGTTGATTGCGTCACGAATGGTGTTGAGCGCATCCAGTCGTGTATTCGCCTTCACGTGACAATCCGGTAATCCGGCAACCGTTGCTTGAAAACGGCCCTGTTCTTCCGTGAGAATCACGGTGTACTTCATGTTCACCGTCTCCTTTCTTTCGTGATGCTTCGTACTTTCCCTCCGGCTTCTTACCGGCATCCTGAAGTCGAGACCACGGCGTTACCTTATCTTGAATATCCTTATCATCCTGCCCTCCCGATTCAGACTTCATTCTTCCATCCAAAACTCCATCTCCTCCGACCCATCATATTGAACCACAACTATCGGCGGCATCTCCTTTTTTCCACGCGTAATATTCCCCCCTACAAATCTCACTCCCAGCGTCCATGTGTCAAAGAAGCGACCTCCGGAGGCTAAAACCCAAGATGTAGTCGGAGTAGTTCACTTGTAACAATCTAAGCGACTAAAAGGCATTTTCCGGTAAATCAATAGGTTGGGGAAGGAGACATAGTCGCCGGATACATGTTCGTGTTTTCACAAAGAGTAAATCATGCATTGACAACCGAATCGTTTCGGTTATAATTATTAACTAAAATTTTATCACCAAAGACCGTGAAGAGGAGCAGTAGGCGTCATCTCGAAATCGGAGAGAGCCGGTGGGTGGTGCGAACCGGTATTTCGAAGCGCCGAACTCGCCTTGGAGTCGCTTCCGCGAACGTTCACATCGAATCACTAGTTGAAGCCGGTTCGCAACCGTGATCATGCGCAAACAAGGGCGTTCCTGGAAACGAACGCTGAAGCAGGGTGGTACCGCGGGATCGAAAAACCGACCTCGCCCCTGAACCATGGGGCGAGGTTTTTTATTGGTCTCAAACCGCCGGAGCGCGGACATCCTGTCCACAAATGGCAGCGTGAATACAGTTTCGCAGTTGAAAGGAGGTGATGATCGTGTTAGGCCTTGGCAATGAACTCGGCGACGAAAGCGATCTTAGCGATCTTATATGCAAACGGCAGGAACGAGAGAAAACAAACATGAGTGGCTTGACGCTCATCATCACCCCTGAAATGAAAAGGAAACAACGATCATGAACGACGATAAAAAAATCATTATTTTCGATACCACCTTGAGAGACGGCGAGCAATCCCCCGGATTCAGTATGAATCTGCAGGAGAAGCTGGAATTTGCGTTTCAATTGAAACGGTTGGGCGTGGACGTCATCGAAGCGGGCTTTCCCATTTCGTCGCCCGGCGATTTCGAGGCGGTCAAAGCTGTGGCGCAGCAGGTTGAGGGTCCGCAAATCTGCGGGCTGGCGCGCGCGATGGAAAAAGACATCGACCGCTGCTGGGAAGCAGTACAATATTCCAGCCGGCCGCGCATTCACACCTTTATCGCGACCAGCAACATTCACGTCGAGAAGAAATTGAAGAAAACCAACAAGGAAGTGCGCGACATCGCCGTCAAGGCGGTCAAGCGGGCGCGCGGGTACACCGAAAACGTGGAGTTTTCCACCGAGGACGCCGCCCGCACCGATCGGGATTACATTTGCGAAGTCATCGAAGCGACGATTGACGCCGGCGCCGCCACGATCAACGTACCCGACACGGTCGGGTATTCAAATCCGTGGGAATTCGGCGATTTGATCGCTTACATTTTCGAAAAAGTGAAGAATGTGCATCAGGCCGTCATCAGCGTGCATTGCCACAACGATTTGGGATTGGCCGTTTCCAACTCGCTGGCGGCGGTTCGCAGCGGCGCGCGGCAGGTGGAGTGCACCATCAATGGCATCGGCGAACGCGCCGGCAACGCCTCGCTCGAAGAAATCGTGATGAATATCGAAACGCGAAAGAATTTCTTCGACGTGCACACGAACATTCACACCGAACAGATTTACCCCACCAGCCGCCTGTTGACGCGCTTTACCGGCATCGGCGTGCAGCCGAACAAGGCCATCGTCGGCGCAAACGCCTTCGCCCACGAAGCGGGCATTCATCAGGACGGGATGTTGAAGGAGCGGACGACGTATGAGATCATGTCGCCTCAATCCGTCGGCTGGACCGGCCATTCGATGGTGCTGGGCAAGCATTCCGGCCGCCATGCGTTTACCAAACGCCTGGAAGAGCTGGGATTCCATCTGGAAGGCGAATCGTTGGAAAAAGCCTTCGATTCATTCAAGGAATTGGCGGATTTGAAGAAAAACGTCTTCGACGAAGACATCATCGCGATCGTGGATGAGCAATCCCGCGCTGCTGATTATGGAAAATATTCGCTGGAGGATCTGAGCATCAACATCGAGAAGCAACAAAAGCCCAATGCCCATGTACGGCTGCGCTCCAATGGCGATATCGTGGAGGCGACCGGGGCGGGCGCGGGCGCACTGGATGCGGCTTTTTCCGTGATCAAGCAACTGACGGGTATGGAGGATGCCGTACTGGTCGATTATCACGTCGGCGCGGTCACGACCGGAACCGACGCGTTGGGATCGGCGAATATCATCCTGCGCAAAGGGGATCGAGAAGTCATCGGACGCGGGACGGACACCGACGTCCTGCGCGCCAGCGTGAAAGCGTTTCTCAATGCCGTCAACCGCCTGATTGCCGGAACCGAACGTGAAAAAACATATGCCGTCTGATCCGTCTTGTGTTATCGTTATATAAAGATCCTACTTTTTTCCCTATAAACGGAAGCGAGGGGAGTGATCGATAGATGACTCCTCTCGCTTCGAAAACGGATCTCTTTTTGAATTCTTTCCGGTGGAGGGCGGTGGTGAACCTGACGACTTTTGTTGGGCAGAGGATGTCATTTTTTCTTTCCATCCTTTTTCTTTCCTTTTTTTCATTCCGTGGCAACGCGGAAGTTGTCATCAATGAATTTCTCGCTTCCTCATCGGCTGTTGATGAATCCGATACTTCGCTGGAATGGATTGAATTGTATAATTCCGGTTCCAGTGCGATGGATTTAAGTGGTTATGCATTGACCGACGATCCTCTTGCTCCCGGCAAATGGCGTTTGCCATCCATTACTCTGCCTACGAATGGTTTTGTATTAATCCGGGCGACCGGTTATGATCTTCTCGATCCGAATTCGTACCACACGAACTTCCGATTGCGGCGGGAAGGAGAATATCTGGCTTTATACCGACAAGATGGGACGGCGGCCGACAGTCTCACCTTTCCGGCGCAGCGGCGGGATGTCTCTTATGGGCGACAGCCCGACGGCGGCGGTGAATGGGTTTATTTCCTGGAATCGACGCCGGGCCAATCGAATAGTAAACCGGGCGCGAAGGGATTTGCCTCCGCTCCCTTGTTTTCGGCGCAAGCCGGCGTTTTTAAACAACCGCTTACGGTTGATCTATCCTCACACGAATCGGACGCCGTGATCCGTTATACGACCGACGGCTCCATACCCACCGCCTCCGATACCATAGTACAAAATCCCCTGCAAATTACCCGGTCCACCCCGCTCCGCGCGCGGGCGTTTCGTGAGGAGTATTATCCCAGCGATGTAGGTACGCATACGTATATCCTCCGGCCGGACATCGTGCTGCCGATTCTGTCTCTGGCGACGGATCCGCCGAATTTGTGGGATCGAACCACAGGTATTTATCAAAATTCGGATCGTCACGGACGCGAATGGGAACGGCCGGTAAGCGTCGAGTTTTTTAACCGGAACGGCGACCGCGAATTCGTCGAAAACGCCGGGCTGCGGATTCACGGCGGCGCGTCCCGCACCCGTTCTCCCAAACGCTCTTTCCGCCTGTATTTTCGCTCCGATTACGGGGCGGCCAAGCTGGATTATCCCCTCTTCCCAACGACCGACGTTCACCGTTTCGATCAGCTGGTTTTGCGAGCGGGATTCAACGACTCGTGGGGATACGATCGCGAAATGCAGCGGGAAACCGCCATTTACGTCAGCGATCAGGCGGTTCGCAACGTGTTTTTGGATATGAACCAGCTGTCCAGCCACGGCATATTCGCCGAATTGTATCTGAACGGCGAGTATTGGGGGCTTTACAATCCCTGCGAGCGTATCCACGAGGATTTTCTCGAAGAGCATTACGGCCCGGATTTGTGGGATGTCATTGTCGACAACGAAGTGAGCGACGGTGATATGCAGGAATGGACAACATTCAGCAATTGGGTGTCCCGCAACGATTTGACGAATCCGCAAAATTATGAATCGTTACAGGAAATACTCGATCTGGAGAATTTTACCGCCTACATCATCATCAACGTATGGATGCAGAATTACGACTGGCCGCATCATAATTGGTACGCCGCCCGCGAACGATTTCTGACTGGGAAATGGAAGTTTTTTTTGTGGGATGTGGAATATAGCTTCGGCTCCGGAATTCAAGGCTATCTCGTCAACCAAAACACCTTGACAAACGCGACAAACGCGGGCAGCGGACTGATCGGATTGCTCTTTGCCAGATTGCTGCAAAATCAGGATTACCGGACATTTTTTTGGCTGCGATTGCAGGAGTATCTCGCCGGTCCTCTCCGCGAGGACCACGTGACGATGCGCTTGAACGAACAGCTGGATGCTGTGCGAGCGGCCATCCCGGCAGAAGCCGAAAAATGGGGACGTGGAAAAACGCCGGCGGATTGGGACCGAGCGGCGCAGTTATCCCGTGATTTTATCGAAGTGCGCACGCCGATTGTGTTGGAATTCATCACCCGCGCCATCGGTCCGGCGCCGGTGGCTGTTAGTGGATGGTCATTATATTGAAGCGTGGCACGAAAAGGGATTCGCTGTTTTTCCCTAACGGTTGTTTTCATTCAAAATCATTTTCCAATATTCTTTTTTCAATATCACTCCAATGCCCGTTCTAACACATGAAAATGAAATTTTTCATATACCTTCCAATAAATAATGCAAACCGACGTTATAATTGAATAGAATGAATGGATTTAAAAATGACGGAGCGCCGGTTTCCTGCCCTCATTGACCAACACGCACTTTTATATCCATTCATTGAGGTCACATGGTCGTATCGATGAATTTGGAAAGAAAGGATCATACGGACAATGCGTGAAAAACAAATAAGGCAAATAGGGTGGATTGTTATTACGGTGATAATTATCCCTTGCCAATCGTTCGCGGAATCGGTCACGATTCATGTCGATGCCGGAGAAATGATCGGTAACGTGAAACCACTGATGGGTGTGAATGCCGGCCCGTATAAATTGGGAGAGGACATCAATCCACACGTCAATGAGCAGTATCGCGACATGGGAATCCGGATGGTTCGGACTCACGATTTTTACGGTCCTGTCGATATGTCGGTGATGTATTCCGACGAAAGCGCCGATCCTTCTCTCTTCTCCAGTTATAATTTCGTTGAAAGCGACAAACGGATGGTCGCAATTCATGAAAACGGCCATGAAATCTATTTGCGATTGGGAAACAGCTGGAACAACAGCAGTGAAACGCCTAAAAATATTACAAATTACGTGGAAGCGGCAAAAAATGTGATCCGCCATTACACGCAAGGTTTGTGGGACGGTTTCCATTTCCCTATTCGCTATGTCGAAGTGTGGAACGAACCTGACAACCGCCAATTCTGGACCGGAACGCGGATCGAATTTTTTCAGTTTTTTGAACGAATGGTGAAATCTTTGAAAGCCGAATTTCCACACATGAAAATCGGGGGGCCGGGTTTTCTTCCTTCCAGTTATCTTGCGCAGGAAAGCAACAATACTGCGACGTCACTTTTGCAATACTGTAGCGAGCAAAATGTCCCCCTCGATTTCCTGTCGTGGCATATTTACGGTGACAATCCCGCTGATTATCTCGGCGCGGGATTGTTTTACCGTGAGATATTGGATCGATTTGGATATACAGACGCTGAAAGCCATATCTCGGAATGGAACGTGGAAGAAGGTCCGCGCCGTTACAATGCGGAAGGGGCGGCTTTGATGACCGGCGCATGGATCAGCTTGCAAAACAGCTTTGTGGATCAGTCTCTCTTTTTTCGCGGGCAGGATTCCTCAATCGATTATAAAGAATGGTATGGTCTATTATTTGCGGATGGAACTTACAAGAAAATGGCTTATGCTTTCAAATCGTGGTCCTGGGTTAGTCGGTATCCAAATCGGATCACTCTGAATGAAGAATCCGATGCAGTCGACGGTATCGCCGCTCTTGATGAAGACGGTCAAGCAATAATCATTCTGCTGACGCATTATATGACAGACGATTCGTCTGATACGATTGATACATACCAACTCACAATCGACGGTTGGATAGCGCCGGAAGGCTCTTTCACATTGAAACGGTACGCTGTTTCTGCACTTCACAATCTGTCGTTGTTGGAAGAGACAACCATCGAATCCGTCGATTCGGCTTTGGCTATCTCCAACCGTTTTCCCATAAACAGCATCGAAGTCCTTATGTTGGATTCATCGACGGAGACAAGTACCCTTCATGATTGGCGGATGTACCGGTAAAAATAGAATAACTATTCTTCCCCTCTCACTGGTCTTTGCCATGCGCCATCCACCATCCCACTGCCAATTCATTTTCAAAACGATAGAATAAAAGCTTTCTTCACAACAAATAAGGACACATTCATGAAAAATAACGCTCATCTCTGGACCCCCCTTTCACCTCCCGAGGATATAAGCGATTGGGACAGACGCCAATATCTCATCGATTACATGGGTATTGACGACATCTGGCGGGTGTTCCGTATCATGTCGGAATTCACCGAATCGTTCGAGGAATTGGCCAAAATGCCGCAAGCGGTTTCGGTGTTCGGCTCCGCCCGTACGCCCGCAAGCCATCCCCGTTATCAAAAAGCCCGCGAACTCGGCCAGAGAATCGCCCGCGAAGGATTGGCGACGGTAACCGGCGGCGGACCGGGAATCATGGAAGCGGCCAATCGCGGCGCGTTCGAGGCAAAGGGCGTTTCCGTCGGCCTTAACATCGAACTCCCGCTTGAACAAACGCCGAATCCCTACATCACTACCGGCCTGAACTTCCGCTATTTCTTCATTCGCAAGGTCATGCTGGTCAAATACTCCATTGCCTTCGTGATTTTTCCCGGCGGTTTCGGTACGTTGGACGAACTATTCGAGTCTCTCACGCTCATCCAGACGCGCCGCATAAAATCCTTTCCGGTCATTTTGTTCGACACGGAATATTGGAAAGAATTGATTGAATGGATCAAAAGCCGCTTAATCGAAGAAAAAAATATTTCGCCGGAAGATTTGAACCTTTTCCATATAACCGACTCCATCGACGAAACCATTGAATGGATCAAAAACTCGGATTTGATCCGTTCCTGAATTAATCCCTATATGCCTCCCCCTTGTAATCCCCCGTCAACGGGGGATCAATACTCCCGCTCCGTTAACAAGGAACTCCTGCCCTGTTGATGAAGAACTCCCGCCTTGTTAACGAAGAACTCCCGCCCAGTTGACGGGGAGGGGGAAATCCCTGCGAAAGGTGAGTTATAAGGGAAAGAAGCAAACAACGAAAAAGGGCGCAGGATCTGTGCGCCCTTTTTCCAAAATTCTAACGAGCCCTCACCATCTGAGAGTGGTAATCGAGGTATTGCGCCTCCCGATGACTCTCAGAGCTCATTCTCCCTTCACCCTTTCGACCCTTCAGGAAAATGAGACTTGCGATTCGCGTTAAAAAGTTATGGTAAACCTGACTATATTATACCATATCTAATTTCCATTGCAAACACTTTTTTGATTTTTTTTGGTTGCTTCTCACGGCTTGCCCGGCTGCCCAATTCGAGCAATCGACGCGAACCTTCAATGGAGCCTTGCGATGCGTATGATATAGTATCGCATGGATTGCGGTTTTTGTCGTCCACGAAATGTGTCCCGTGTCCGTGGACGAACGAGATAAAAGATGGTGAGGTGTGTTCTCATGGTTTGTATGTGTCTGAAGAAAATCCACATCATCCTATTCTATTTTAAAAAAGGAAACCCTCGTGTTCAGCAAACGAAATTGTCTATTGGCGCTTCTTTCTTTGGGATCGTTTTTGTTTCTTTCTTGTTCATTACTGGCGGTCGCCGAGGATTCGTCGGTCCGCATGTGGGAGGAAGAGCTGGTGATTCCCACCTATCTGGCCGGTCCGGCTGATCCGAATCCGATGTTTTTTTTCGGGCGGGCGTCTCAGGGGGCGGAAGGAAGAATCTATCCGTATCCTCTTTATGATAATTTGACGAACAAAAAAGTGGATAAGACCTACAACATGGTCTATCTGGAAAACGAGTATATCCGCATCGGCGTGCTTCCTGAAATCGGCGGGCGCATTTTCGAAGGCGTCGACAAAACGAACGGCTACGATTTCTTCTATCGGCAGCACGTCATCAAACCCGCACTGATCGGCCTGATCGGCGCTTGGATTTCCGGCGGAGTCGAGTGGAACATTCCGCACCACCACCGCGCCAGCACCTTTATTCCCGTCCAATATCGTTTGGAAGAGAATGCGGATGGGAGCAGGACGGTTTGGGTGGGAGAACTGGAGTTGCGCCATCGCATGCGGTGGGCAGTCGGCTATACCCTGCAGCCGGGAAAGTCGTATTTGGAAACATCGCTGCGTATTCTCAATCGAACGCCGGTCGTCAATTCACTCCTTTGCTTCGCAAACGTCGCGGTTCATGTAAACGAGGATTATCAAGTAATTTTTCCACCAAGCACACAGTATGTCACGCATCATTCCAAACGTGAGTTCACCACCTGGCCCATTTCGAATTCACGGTATGGGGGAGCGAACTTTGACGGCGGCGTGGATGTGAGCTGGTTTA
Organism: Candidatus Omnitrophota bacterium; assembly: GCA_003598175.1. GTDB lineage: Bacteria > Hinthialibacterota > Hinthialibacteria > Hinthialibacterales > Hinthialibacteraceae > SURF-12. Next base: position 36,608 of record QZKN01000097.1, on the reverse strand, counting down.
AGAATCATATTTCTTCCAATTCCATGTTCGCCTGGAATTACGAAGACGATTTTCTGGCCGGCTACGATCATGGAAAACAGGCGGGAACGATGAGCGTCGCCAATCATCACATCACGCCGGGCAAGAAATTGTGGACGTGGGGAAACGGTCCGGAAGGCCGGTTATGGGATACCATTCTCACGGACGAAGATGGCCCTTACCTCGAATTGATGGTCGGCGCGTTTTCCGACAACCAACCTGATTACAGCTGGCTGCAACCGTATGAAGTCAAATCATTCAAGCAATATTGGTATCCGTTCCGCGGAATCGAAGGCGTCAAAAACGCCAATCTGGACGCCGCAGTGAATCTTGACGTGAAGGAAGACGGGACCGCCAAACTCGGTTTTTATACGACATCCGCTTATTCCGCGGCGACGGTTACGTTGAAAGCCGGAAATAACATCTTGTTGCAGGAACAGATCGAGATCGCGCCGGATAAGCCGTATCTGAAGCAGGCGGTCGCGCCCACGGGAACGGATCCGCACGACCTTTGCGCTTCCCTTGCCGCCGAGGGGAAGGAGCTGGTTTCCTATACGCCGATTCGCCTCGAGTCTATTCCCATGCCGGAGCCGGTGCGCGCGCCGGAAACGCCGGAAAAGATCGAGACGAACGAAGAATTATATTTAACGGGATTGTGGATCGAGCAGTTTCACAATCCGGCGTTGGATCCCGATCCCTATTGGGAAGAAGCGCTTCGCCGCGATCCCGGCGACGCGCGGGTCAACATTGCGCTGGGAACCAATTATCTCAAACGGGCGCGATTCGCGGAGGCCGAGGCGTTGTTCCGCAAGGCGCTGGAACGGTTGACGTTCCGATACACCTCCCCCAAAGACGGGGAAGCCTTCTATTATCTGGGGGTCGCCTTGAAAGCGCAGGGAAGACTCGACGAGGCGTTCGATGCGTTTTATAAGGCGATCTGGAGTGAAGCCTGGAAGGCCGCCGGTTACTATTCTCTGGCGGAAATCGCGTCGCTGAAAGGCGATGCGTCCAGCGCTCTCGATTTGGTGGAGCATTCCCTCGATTCGAATGCGTTGAACGTCAGAGCGCTGAATTTGAAAGCGGCCTTGCTGCGGCATTTGGGACAAGAACAAGAAGCGTCGGACGTATTGGCGACCGCATTCCGCCGGGCCGATCCTCTCGATGTGCGCACACTTTTTGAAACCTGGCTGATCGGCAAAAATTCCGGCGATCATGAATACTTGCTGGCCACGCTTAACCATCACCCCGAGACCGGTTTCGAAACGGCGGTGGAATATATGAACGCCGGTTTATGGCAAGACGCTGCCTTCCTGCTGAATCAAATGATCGCTGCAGTCGCCGATCCTTCCAACGTATCTCCGATGGTCTATTATTATTTGGGCTTTGTTACGGAAAAATTGGGAGAAAGCAGTCAATCCGCCGAATACTATACATTGGCCGAAAAAAGGCCGATCGATTATGTATTTCCGTTTCAATATGAGGCGATTGATGCGCTTCGCCAGGCGATGGAAGTGAATCCCGAGGGGGGGCGAGCGCCCTACCTGCTTGGCAACCTGCTTTTCGATTGGCAGCCCGATGAAGCGATTCGGTTGTGGGAAAAATCCGTGGCAATGGATGAGTCGCTTTCCATTGCGCTGCGCAACCTGGCGGCGGCGTATTCGCGGAAAGAAGAGGGGAACGCGCTACAACAGGCGATTGCCTGTTTGGAAAAAGCCGTTGCGCAAAGAGATAAATATTCCATTCACTTTTTCGAACTCGATCAACTCTATGAAGCGGCGGGTACGCCGCCGGAAAAACGGCTGGCCCTCCTCGAGGCAAATCATGAATACGTTCGCCAACGCGACGACGCATTGGCGCGGGAAATTACGCTGAAAGTGTTTATGGGAAAATACGATGATGCGATCGCACTGATGCAGGGACGGCGATTCAACATCTGGGAAGGAGGCGCGCGGTTCAACGTATCGGATTGTTGGACGGATGCCCACCTGCTTCGCGGTCACGAACATCTTGCCGCCGGAGGATACCAACAAGCGTTGGACGATTATCAAGCCGCCCTCGCTTTCCCGGAAAATTTGCGGTCGGAACGGCGTGGGGGTGGAGAAACGAATGCGGAAGTCTCGTATTGGACCGGCGTCGCTTATGAAAAATTGGGCGATAGCGAAAAGGCAAAGCAATGCTGGGAAAAAGGCTCGCCCGGCGAAAGGCCGCGAGGCCGCCGGCGCGGTGGATTTTTTATGCCGGGGCGCGACGTTGAACGGTATTACCAGGCGCTTGCTCTGCGAAAACTGGGAGAAGAAGAGAAGAGCCGGGAAATGTTCCAAAGCCTGGTGGATGCGGGAACCGAAGCGATGAAACGAACCGATGCGGGAATTGATATCTTCGCAAAGTTTGCCGACCAGCAGTTCCAACGGGCAGGATTGGCCGAAGCGCACTTCACCGCCGCGCTGGGCTATCTCGGCCTGGGGCAAAATGAGAAGGCGGAAGAGGAATTGAAACTGACCTTGCAGGCCAGCCCCGATCATTTGCGCGCTAAAAACGTTTTGGCCGATTACTACCGATCCACTCAAAATTAAAATCCGATATTGAATTGCGAGGATTACAATAACGATGTTTTTCTTGAGAAGAATTCGTGTTTTTCTGTTGGCGTTTCTGGTTGTATTGTTCATTCCTCCGTTATCCTGCCGATCCGCTTCTTTGAAAATCAGCGGACCGTATTCGGGATTATTATCCTGGACCCTCTCCGATTATTCGCTGACGATCCCCCTGCTTTCGCCGGATTCTTTGGATCAGTATGTGGAAGGACAGCCGCATACGGCGTTGCTGGGTTTGCACGTCTATTTCGAAACCGACGAGACAAAGGACGGGGCGGAATACGAATTGTTCGTGTATCGCAATCAATGGTTTCTGATGAAACCATCCGCGCCGGAGACGTTCGATGTCAACGTGGGAAGCGGGGAAACAAAATTCTATTTCGGAAACAACAAAACGGGAACGCGATTGTCGTTTCCACGAAAAATGATCGAGGAGGAAGTGAAATCGGTTTGGACGCAAACCACCTTGACAAAAGATATTCCGCTGCAGCAGCGCACGGTCGCCAATGTGCCGGTGACCTTGCGCGCCGCGATGGAGGCCGCCAAACCCAGATATCAGAAAAGCGCCGCCGATCTTTTAAAAAAAGATGAATATAGAGAAATAGCCAAATTGGCGGCGAAGGCCGGCGTGGACCTGTCGCGGGAACTGGACAAGGAATTCATCTGCGGTTGCAACGGCGAGTCGATGTTTCTGCTGTATTACACCGACACCAAAGCCATCGGCAGCGACAAACAATATCTGATTCAACGCGTCCGGATTCAGCGCGAACAATTTGATGAACAGGGGCAAAAGCGAGCGCCGGACAGCATTGTGTATCTGGTCGAAGTGTTTAAAACCAATTATCGCGACGATCAAAAGGGCGCGGACCAGCATTACAAGAGCTATGGATTGCAGGCGTCGTATAAACGCAAGGTGCGGGTGGACATCGAAATCGGCGTCGGCGAGATTCCCGGGCAGGTAAAGGGGGATTCATGGCCGTATGCACGGAACCTTCGCTATTATAAAATTCAGGATTATGCTCCCCAGGCGGGTTTGTACGATCAGGTCGTGTATGATTATTCCACCAAATACGCCTACACGTTTGAATTCGACCGCACGGGCGCATATACAGTCGATCTGTCGGAATTCATCGTTCCGCAAAAAGAGCCGCTTGTGAAAAAGGGGAACGCCGGTTAAGGGATCCTCAATTTTTGCCCAACGGATAAACCACTCGGATCGGTCAACTCCGGATTGTGGATTTTCAGGTCATCCACGGAAACGGAATACTTTTGTGCAATCGCCGCCAGGGTATCCCCACGCTGGACAGTATATAATTTGAAGGTTTCTTCCGTCCGTTTGGCAATCACGATCGTTCCGTTTTTGACTTGATAATCCAGTCCATGAACCGGGAGAACCGTATCCAGCAGTTCCCGAACCGTCGGATTTAGCATCTGTAACGTCAGTTTGGTTTTTCCGATTGTTGGCGGGTGATATCGTCCAGCATGTCCTGCAACTGTCGGATTTCGTCGCCGCTTAATTTTTTCGATTCCACCAGCGCGGCAAAAACCGGAATCGGATCGTTTTCAAAGTATCTCTTTACTAACGAACGGACCGCTTGTTTGCGTACCTGTTCGGGCTTCAAAAGAGTATGAAAGACGAACGCTTTCCCTTGCCCGCTCTTTTCGTGGCCGACGCTGCCCTTGGCTTCCATGCGCTGCAGCAGCGTGATCACGGTGGAGTAGGCCGGATCGTCGCGGCGGGGCAGGTGTTCGCGCACCTGCTTTGCCGTGGACGGCCCACGTTCCCACAACACACGCAGAATCTCCATTTCCGCTTCGGAAACGCTGTAATTTTTCCTTTTCATGATTCACCTTCTTTCGGTTACCGTCTTTCCATATTTTCGACGGCAGGATAGAACCGCCGAGACGGCGGTGATCCCTCATTCCTGAATAGGATATCGCATCGTGTAAATATTGTCAACCCTAAATATTTAACTGTGTAAATATTTTTGGGAAGGAATTTCAGCGGCTTCCACAAACAGAAAGAACGAAGCATAATTATTAAAATGAAAATGCCGGAGCGCGGACGTCCCGTCCGCATTGTGATCTACCGATCATGACGGTTTCTATGAAAACCATCGATTCAATCCGCTTGGTGTGATTGAACGTAAAAACAGAGAGGAGTTACCCATGAAAAAATTAGTTGTATTGGTCGCAGTGATTGGAGTTGTATTGCCCGTATTGTCATCAGCCGGCGAGATGGAAATTCCGCCGAAAGCGCATCCCGACAGCGGCGAGTGGCAGGCGTTGTTCAACGCGGATCTCTCCAATGCGGAGTTTCCGAAGGGAGTATGGACGGTCGAAGACGGCGTTCTCACGGCCAGTAAGGACGAAGCGATTTGGAGTAATAAGGATTATGACAATTTCGTATTGGATCTGGAATTCAAAACCGCCGACGGAACCAATAGCGGCGTCATCGTCTACTGCAGCGACATGAAAAATTGGATTCCCAATTCGGTCGAGATTCAAATCGCCGACGATTTTTCCGAAAAATGGTCGAGCCAACCGAAAACCTGGCAATGCGCCGCCATCTTCGGGCATCTGGCCGCAAAGAAAAGCATGGTGAAGAAGCCGGGCGAGTGGAACCGTTTCACCATCACCTGCAAGGACAACATGATTTACGTGATGCTGAACGGGGAGACGGTCACCGTCATGGACATGAAATTATGGACCAGCGCCAAAACCAATCCCGACGGCAGCGAAATCCCGTCCTGGTTGAGCAAGCCGAAAGCCGAATTGAAAACGTTCGGACGAATCGGTCTGCAGGGAAAACACGCCGGCGCGCCGATTTTTTTCCGGAATATTAAAATCAAGGAAATTGAATAAACTAAGGGAAATACCAATGAAAATCACGCTAACTCCCGCTATTGAAAGTGCATTGTGCGAGGAGGCAAACAGACAAAAGACAACACCGGAGATGCTCGCACTCGACTGCCTCCAAAATCGGTTTGTTACAAAAAAAGGGGATGATCCTTCGGAAACGGAGCAGAAAACACTTGCCGATTTTCTTGTTGGGCATATTGGCGTCCTCTCCAGTGGCAACCATATTCATGGCGGTGCGCGCCTTTCTGAAAACTGTGGTCAAAAATTCACTGCTGCGTTGGTCCAAAAACGGCGACAAGGATGAGTATGATTCTCACTGACACCGGACCTGTAGTTGCGCTTTTGGATAAAGATGATGCTTATCATACTGTTTGTGTCACCGCGGTAAAACAACTATCATATGGCCCCATGTTGACAACATGGCCGTGCTTCACGGAAGCGATGTATTTGCTGGGATCGGTGGGTGGATATCAATATCAAACTGAACTATGGAGACTTCGAACAAACGGGCGGTTAATCCTACACGATCATACGTACGCTGAAATCGATCGTATGGACAAGTTGATGGCGCAGTACCAGGACACACCAATGGACTTGGCCGACGCTTCACTTGTGGTGGTTGCTGAAAGTCGCAAGTTCCATCATATATTCTCATTGGATAACGATTTTCGCATCTATCGCCTTCGTGATGGTACGACGCTGGAAGTCGTGCCATAATGGAATCCGGAAGAAATCATCGTTCAACCGGAAGAAACCGATTATGAAGGGAATCCATTTCCCCTCCTGCAAAAAATCGCTGCCGCCTTGCACATGCGGATTGGATTGATACCGCTGGGAGAGCGGGAGAAGAAAGCAGAGATTTTATTGACAGGCCAATTGTAATTCTCACGCTCCATTGCCTGTTGCAACGGTCGGCGCACGCGCCGTCATGGCTTGCGGAAATGACGTTCCGTGAAATCCGAAACCATCAACGGGATATCCTCCTGCATGTTCTCATGCATCCACGATCGCTCTTCCTGAACGTCCAGCGCGTTGCCGGAGGAATTCATCTTAAATCCGTGAATGATATCCTGCAGTGATTTTGCCTGCGCCGCCAATTCTTCGCTGGCCGATGCTGACTCTTCACTCGTCGCGGAGTTGCGTTGCGTGATTTCATCCAATTGGGTGATCGCGCTTTGCACTTGTTCGGCGCTGTTGGACTGTTCGTTGCAGGTGGAGGTGATCTCCTGCACCAACTGCGAGGCATTTTGCACGCCGGGAACCACCTTTTCAATTAAATAGTTTGCGATAGCTTCCGCCTGTTTGACGCTCTTATCCGACAATTGGCCGATTTCCTTTGCGGCGTGTTGACTGCGTTCCGCCAATTTGCGCACTTCCACGGCCACGACGGCGAATCCTTTTCCCAATTCGCCGGCGCGCGCGGCCTCGATGGCTGCGTTTAAAGCAAGCAGGTTGGTCTGATCGGCAATATCATTGATAATGGAAATCTGCTGCGCGATGCTTTTCATCGATTTTACGATTTCCAGAACGGAGCCGCCGCCTTCCTCCACTTCCAACGCGGCTATCATGGTCGCTTCGCTCGTCTTTTGCGCATGAGCGGCGTTTTGCTGGATGGAACCGGTCAGTTGATGGATGGAGGCGGAAGTTTCCTCCAGGCTGGAAGCCTGCTCCGATGTGCCGGCGGCAAGATTTTGGGCCGAGGAAGACATTTCCTCCGCGCTGGCGGCAATCTGGTCGGCGGCCTGTTGAATGTTATCCATCATGTCGTGCAATTTGTCCCGAATCGAGTTCAACGCATTGGCCAGAATCCCCAGTTCATCGATACGATTGCACGGCATGGACTGCGAAAGATCTCCGGCGGCGAGACTCCGTGAAAAAAGGACCAAGCGATGGATCGTTCGAATAAATCCGCTGGAAATAAAATAGGCGAGAGAAATCCCGATCAGGAGCGACAACAGGCACAGGTATAACGTAGAGCTTTTGGTGGTTCTTGCATGATCCTGCAGAAGCATTTCCGACTTGTCCGACGCCTGCGCGGCCGTGTTTCTCGCTGCTCGCAACAAATCCCGGATTTGGAGCAACGCCGGTTTTGTGCGGTCATGAAAAACCGCCAATGCAGAGGTTTTCTCTCCCTTTTGCGCCAATTGATTGATCTCCGCCGCCGACGTGTGGAGTTCGCGATGCGCCTTTTCTATGGCGGCAAGAGGAACGGCAAGCGCCGGAATCGTTTGCTCCGCTTGTTTTCTCTCCACACCGGCCAACCATTTACCAAAGACGCATTGGTCCGGATTGGTTTGCACGTCGACGGAGGACGCTTTTTCGTCGGTGAAAAATTCGAGCACATGAGATGCCCATTCCAAATGTTCGATTTCTCTCAAAGAGAGCTCATTTACGATATCATGGCTTTGTATCAATTGATTTCCGTTTACTGCCATGCGACTGACAGTCGAGATCGCCAGTGCGGCAATAAAACAGAGCAGGATGATTTGAACGCCAAAAGCAATTGCATATTTATTACGAAGTTTCACATTATCCCATTTCATGATCGGATCCTTTTTTCTCGTATTTTTATCCCCGCACGTCTTGTATTCGGAGGGAAGGCCGAAATCCATTCCTTTCGGCCTTCCCTCCGATTTTGTTATTCAGTTCGCATGGGTCACGACAAATTCACCATACTCATCGCCGCATTCGATGCCCTTGACTTGTTGGCACTGGAAGGTGCGCAATCCGGTTTTTCCTGTCGGATCGTATTCTCCGCCGTACGCCAAATCCATGAACGCCGCGCAAACGCCGCGGATCATGTAGGCGCTCATTTTGTTGGAAGCGCCGTACGTGACAACGTCGGATTCGTAATAGTCGTAAGCGCGGACCACCATCTTTTCATTGGGAATCAGCTCGGTAATTTCGCTCTTCGCCCATCCCCACGCGGTGAACACGGCAAAAGCGCCATGAAGAATGTCTTCCGGGACCTTTTCCACCATCGGTTGCACGACGGCTTTCCATTCCTCCGACGTAATGATTCCGTAGCCGGTATGATATCCGCATTCGTGCGCCGCATTCACGAGCAGCCACTCCGCGGATTCCAGCAATTCCGCGCCGACCTGCCGGGTCAGACGCTCGGCGAAACCGTTCCAGAAAGCGGCGGGCAATTGCGTAATATAGACATTGAATGCGGGAATCAGTCCTTCTTCATTCCCGACCACTTTGATTTTAGACATATTGCTGATGACTTGTTTTCGATCGATTGCCATAATGAATGCCTCCTTGGTTATTTCCTCACCACTTCGAACTTCGACCGCTCCGCGCCGCTCACGATACATTCGCTTTCCACAACGTGATAAGTGCGTGGAGCGCATCCGAAGAGGGCGTTAAACATTCCCGCGATATAGCCGGCCGTGATAAAATTGACGGGTTGATCACGTTTGCCCCATTTTTTGATCCACCCTTCATCGACATGGGAATGGATCAAATTCACTTCTCCTGATTCCATCCCCGCGCAGGTTACCTGCATCTGCCCCAAACCGGTTGCCGCGTAGTATTGCTCGGCAATGGCGATTTTTTCCGCAATTGTTTGGACGGTATTTCTCTCATAATAACGTATCAAAAATGCAGAAAACGTATCTTCCGACACTTCCGCCAGGAGTTTCTTGCCGTCCAACATGCCACAATCATCGGCCAGACGGGAATACAATGTGGCGTAATGATGGCAATGAAGCACGTGGACCATGTCGTTGAGCGAATGACGGCAGGTTTTCGGATCGAATTTGTGATCGAGAACGATCTCTGTGGTTTTAAATTGAGCCATGAAATTTCTCCTTTTTTGAATCAACTTATGGGCGCATCTTTTCCGGTTACTTCTTTGATTGCTTTTTTGAGTTTGGCGATGTTTTCCGGTGAATCCGGCTCCGTCGCCGCTTTGACCGACGAAATGCCCGACATCACGGCCAGGCGCATTTTGGCTTCGATGCCGCCCGCCTGCTCCGCGAATTCATACAGTTTTTTTAGTTTTTCTGCCATAAGAATGTACCTCCAAACGATTTGGTAGTTTCCTGTGCTTGTCAAAATTCCCACTTGATGCGAATGCCCCAACTGCCGTTGGCTTCGTGATTAAGAACGTCGCCGAAATGTCCGTATCCGGCGGAAACAGACATATGATCGTTGACGCAATACCCCATGCAGATCGTCCACCAATCATTTTCTCCTTCCACCAGACCTGGGATCCGTCGATATTCGTTCGGTTTCATGCGATATTCCGCGCCGACGAGCCATTTGTCCGTCACGAAAACCATCACATTGCCTTCCGCCATGATTTCGTACCCCTTCGTGAATCCCAGCAAGCCGAGGTGGGCGGCTTCGGTGGCGCGAAGACCGAAATCCACCAGAACCGGTCGCGGCAATTGCGTAAACAATTTCGTGGCGTAGAGGGTGAAATCGACGCCGTCATTGTCGGCGATGCCGATATTGCGCAAGGCGCCGCCTAAATCCCGATCGATATCATTGATCGTGTCGTTGTATTTGTAGTGAACGCCGAATGTCAACGCGGGCAGCCAAGGCATCTCGAAATCGCCTTCCTTCAGCAAAGCCAGGCGCGCGTTGAAATTGTACAAATCGACGGAATCATCGATAGGAACGCCGACGGCCTGAGGCAGATCCCCGATATCCAGCAGATTGTAGGCAAATCCCAGTTCCACCCGATCCCACAAGGTTTCCGTGATCGCGAAGGTGTTGAGATGCCTTCCATGCCCGAGAAACACATACGTGTACGCGACGCTGGGGTATCCGAATATTGCGCCTTCCCTGGCCGGATTGACCAGGTAGGCGGAATAGGTCGAAAACACGCCGCCGTATCCTTCGATCCCAATGGGGGGGAGAGGAGGGGGGGAATCCTGAGCCCCGGCTCCACACACTCCGGCGAATAAAACAAAACAGGTGAGTATGACTACTCTTGTACTTGAATACAAATGATCCATCTGCGCTACCTCCGGTTTTGATAAAAATACAATACCAATGAAATCATGATTCCATAAACGCCTCTTCAAATTCTTTTTTTCTCACCTCCTTCTGTTTTTGGGGGTAAATCACGCGACAATTGTTATCGCCTTGAATCCCTTTGATTTGTACGCCGTTTTTTTGACACACGCGAAAAAAGGGGCGGGGGAAATCCGGGAAATAATCCAGATTTCCCAAAGTTCGAAATTGCTGGATCCGGTCCTGCGTCCAAACCGCGTCAAAGGTATACCCATAGACTGTGCTCCCGTCGAAGCAATCCTCGATCTTTTTGATTTCCGTGATTTTCATGCCGCCAATCTCCGCACCGCGTCAAGAGCGGTTTCCATCTCCAGTTCCGTGTTGAATCCGGAAAAACTGAATCGCACCGTCCCTTCCGGCGCGCTCCCGATAGCCTGATGAATCAAGGGCGCACAATGCAATCCGGTGCGGCATATGATTCCGAAACTCTCCGCCAACACGTACCCGATTTCCTCCACCGCCCATCCCGCGATTTGAATCGAGATCACCGGCGTGCGACAAACCTTGGCCGTCCCGTCGAATACCTTCACTTTGGGAATGTTCATCAATGCTTCACGGAACCGATTCGCCAATTCGGTTGCTTTTTGGGCGTGAGCTGCGCCTTCTTTTTGATACCATCGCAACGCCGCCGCCAATCCGGCAAAACTCGGCATGTTCGGCGTTCCCGCTTCCAGACGCATGGGCATATTGGCCGGATGCAGCATCAAATCGCTGCGCACGCCGGTTCCTCCCACAAAAACCTGTTCCAACTCCAACGATGGATTCACGTACAACGCGCCGGTTCCCGCCGGACCGTGCAATCCTTTGTGCCCGGTAAAAGCGATCAGATCGGCCTGGATTTTTTTGACGGAAATCGGAATGGAACCCAACGACTGGGAGGCATCCAACAACGTCATCGCCCCGGCTTTTTTGGCTTTCTGGAATAATTGCTCGACTTCGTTCACTCTGCCGGTGACGTTGGACGCGTGGTTGATCACGACGAGGGTGGGTTCTCTCTCCAGCGCCTGATCGAATTGTTCTTCGTCCAAAGCGCCGGTTGCATTCGTGGGGAGAATCGTCAATCGCAGGCCGGGAAAGCGTTCCCGCACGTGATGAAGGGGACGGAGAACGGAATTATGTTCTGTAACTGTTGTGATTACATGCGCATGGTCATTCAGCTTTACACCCCAAAACGCCAGATTCAGGGCGTGGGTGGCGTTCGTGGTCAATACGATTCGAGTGGGATCCGGCGCGTCCACCAACTCCGCAATTCCCCTCCTGCAAATCGTCAACACGTCCGCGCAACCGCCTGCGACTCGTCCGGGATGAAAGGGCGGCGTTTGCAGGGTAAGCGTCATCGCCTCACATACCCCTTCCGCTCGGGGCCAACCGCTGGCGGCGTTGTTGAGATAGATCGTCATGCTGTACTCATCTTTATTAAGAATTAAATATCACCCTATATTATAGAAAAGATCATGCCAATTTCCCTATACGATAATTTGGACAATTGAAAAATCGATAAAATTGTGTAACATTCGTAAAATCAATCCGTTATAGCAGTGTATGCAATCGTTTCCTTTTATGGTGGAGACGAATGGGTATGGAGATGGTTAGATTTGTAGCTAATGAATATACAAAGAAAGGAATGCAGTAACCATCATAGTTACCTTGATTTCACTTTTATATTCAAAAAAGTGTTGCCGATTGACAACATAGCGAGTTGCCGATTCAAATCATGAGGATGCCGCTCACGGAGATCTATTGCCATGTGGGAGAGTAGTGACGTCTATCAATCTTCCTATTTTTGCAATATAATAACAATATTGAACAATGACGTGGTAAAAGAATGGTTTTTAAAAGGCAAACAATATTCTTGAAATAAAGAAAAGGGAAAACGATGACAACTGTCTGTGCATCCGCAAAAGGTAAAAATTTAATTCACCCCCTCATTCGCTTCATCCGTACTTTTTTCATGATTGTCGGTTGTTTTGCCGTTCCTTTGATGAGTATCGCGAGCGATCCATGGATTCGGCAAACACGAGAGCAAATCAAAATTCTCCATGCCGGTCGTGAAACGGCGATTTTTCACGCCGGCGCGGCCTTGGATAAATCCTACATCCATCCGCTCCGGACGCCCGACCGGCATTGCGTTACTTACGACGCTCCCGCCGACCATCTTCATCATCGCGCTCTCTGCGTCGGCTGGCCGGATATCTCCGGCTGCGATTTCTGGGCGGAGATCAATTCACCGGCGGGAAAACGCGGAAACATCATTCCGATAAGTGTAGACGTTATCGGATTGCCCGACGGTTCGACGCGAATCGTGGAGGTGAACGAATGGCGAAAAGAAGACGGTACGCTTCTTCTTCGTGGAATTCATTCGTGGACTTTTCTGCCGCCGCAAGGAAATCTTCAATTGCTCGACCTGGATTTGAAATTGACCGCGGCCGTGGAGGACGTGATTTTTGGCTCCGACCCGGAAAAACCGCGCGAGTATCATGGCCTGACATGGCGTATCGGTCCGTTTGAGAATCCCCGCTATTTCAATTCGGATGGCATCGAAGGCGGACAGGATTGTCAAGGAAAACCGGCGAAGTGGTGCGCCATGACCGGTTGGCAGCATGGCCGTCCCGTCACGGTCGCCATCCTCGACTCGCCGGCGAACGATAGCCATCCGACGCGGTTTTATGTGCAGGATCAAGGCATGCAATTCATTTCCAGTTCTCCCAATTTCGGAAAACCGAAGCGATTGCAGAATGGAGAAAGTTGGCATTTGCAGTATCGCATCGTGGCAGCCGGCGCGCCGCCGGAAGGGAAAGAATGGGAATTCCATTCGCTTTGGAATGAGTATGCGAGAACAGTGAAATAACCGCCATGGATCATAGATTCACATTACATCAAGATGGTTGAACATTTTCGGAAAACGATTCATGATGGAAATTGATTTTTTACGGCATTTCGGATTCAAAACCGAGCATATTGATCTGTTGCGCGCGGCGTACGGCAAGAACCTGCTGCCCCTGCAGGAACGCGTGATTCGGGAAGGGCATCTATTCGACGGCAATAGTCTGGTTGTTTGTGCGCCGACCTCCTCGGGAAAAACATTTCTGGCCGAGATTCTGTTTTTATTCCATGCGCTGCGGGGAAAAAACGCCGTGCTGCTGGTCCCCTCCAAAGCCCTCGCCAATCAGCGTTATCAACAATGGCGAAAACGGTACGAACCGCTGGGATATCGGATCGTATTGTCCACCCGCGATCATCCGTTCGATGATCGGAAAATTCTGGAAGGCCGTTTTCATCTGGCCGTCGTTATTTACGAAAAAATGCAATCGTTGTTGGCGCAGAGCGATGCGTTTCTGGCCACGCTGGGCGCTTGTATTATCGATGAACTGCATTACGTTTATCAGCCGGATCGCGGGCCCGATCTGGAAATTTTATTGACGAAATTGCGGGAAGAGCTGGCGTTGCAATTGATGGGATTATCGGCGTTGGTTTCCGATGAATCGGTTGCGGATTGGCTGGGCGGACGATTGTTGATCGACGAACAACGACCGGTCGAACTGAGACAGGGGATTTTGTGCTGCGGGCGTTTTGCCTATCAGGAATTCAATTCACGACGAGAAGGCGTGGAAATTTATCCGCTTTCCGCAACCGAAGACGAAGGGGAGGCGATGCTGGAAGCCGCGATCTACTTCGCCGCAAACGGGGAAACGACTCTGCTGTTCTGGCCCAGCCGCGATCTTTGCTATTCGGCCGCGCGGAAGCTGGCGCAACGGTACGAAGCGGATTTTTCCGGCTTTCAACGCCGCATGGATCAGTTGGACCCAACCTCGATTCGTGATTTTCTTTCCACGCTGCTGGCCTCACGCGTGGCGGTTCACACCAGCGATTTAACCGCATCGGAACGCGCGCTGGTCGAGCAATTGGTGCTGGAAGGGGAAATTGTGCTTATCTGCGCCACGCCGACGTTGGCGGAAGGGATCAACTTCCCCGTAACTAATGTTCTGACGACTCACCGCACCTATACGACCCGCCTCGACGATACGCAAAAAATCCATTCCACCGCGCCCGTCCCCATGAATCAGGATCAACTGTTCAACATGATCGGCCGCGCCGGCCGTTTGGGACTCAGCGAATGCGGGCGAGGAATGATCGTAACCACTTCGCCCGGCGATGTCGACGGTTTGATGGCAATGTATCTCCGCTCGAAGCCTCAATCCCGCACGCCGATGTTAAGCAAAGTGAAATTGCCGGAAACGATCCTGAAATTGCATTCGGAATCGAATGGAAGTACGCTCGATTCCCTCCTGGATTTTCTGGAACGCACCTTGAGTGGGAAAATGCGTTATTTTGCCGAACCTCTGGATCGCAGGATCACCGAGAGCGTGGATTTGCTTCGGCGGGAAGGATTCCTGTCGGAAGAAGAAGGCCGCTACCACACGACTCCGCTTGGCGGCCTGGTCATGAAGCATGGATTGTCGATTGCAACCGCAAAGCGATTGCAGCACTATGCCATCCAATTTCTGAGCGATACGAGTTCGCCTCTCGATTTGTATGTCTTACTTTGCCTGACGGAGGAAATGGCCAATTTTTATATTTCTATGCCACGAACGGATATTCTCAACCATACCTGGAGTCGCATGCTGGCGCAACAAGCGGAAGCAACGGAAAACGGGATTTGTCCACTCCTCACCCAATTGCTGGCAAACGTATCCGAACTTCGTTCGATACACCATGCGGCTTTTAAAAAAGCGTTGTTATTATTCGCATGGATTGGCGGCGGGGAAATTCTGACGCTGGAGAAACATTATCGTATTTACTGCGGCGCGCTACTCCGGCTTTCCGAAGAGGCGTCGTGGTTGCTGGGATGCCTGGCGGAAATCGCCGCGGCGCATGGGCGGGAGGAAGAAATTCTGCGCCGACTTTTTTCTCTGCGGGAACGCACGTTATATGGTTTGCCCGCAACGGGTTTGGAGTGGGCGCCCTATTTGAAACAACGCGATCTCACTCGCCATGTCGTCTTGAAATTCATGGAAATGGGGTATAAGTCGCCTTCTCGAATCCACGCCGCGGATGAGGATGTATTCAAATCCTGGATACCCCATCCCGTTTGGGAAACCATCCTAAAAGACAGACCTTATGATTCCGAGGATAATCGCTTGTCATACGACTACGTCCTCGAAATTAATCCCGCACAGCCGGATCAAATGACGATCAACGGCGCAGTCATCCATCTGACCGTCATTCAGTTCGCAATGATCCATGCCCTGGCCAAAACGCCAAACCAATGCATTCCCTATGAGAGATTGTTAAACGAAATTTGGCCGGATAGCGTGGGGGATAAGAAACAATTATCAAAACAGAAAACTCTAATTCAGCAAAAAATCAACAGTGCGGTGGGGAAATCTCAAACTGACTTGATGAAAACCTCCGCCGGCATCGGCATGACGCTGCAAGCGAAAGTCGTGCGGAAATAAAGCGCCCAATCCGAACATCGATTCGGAAACAACATTAGTCCCGTTTTTTAAAGTACATGCCCCGAGCTTCCTCTTTTTTCTCTTCTTCCTTCTCGGCCGCTTTCGGACTTTGGGCTCCCTTTTTCATCAATTTTTTCAGCTGGCAGGTTTTACAGATCGCGCCGACGTCGGTTTCTTTCAGTTTACGACCGCATTCCGTGCATTGCCGCACCGCTTTTTGATCTTCGGTGGTTATCAGATTGATCCGTTTTTCCTTCACCCACTTTTCAATCATCCACTGTTCAATATCGAGAGCATCCACGATTTCAAACAAATGGGCCTGGCGATTATCCCGGAGATAATCCTGGGTTTGCCGCAGTAACTCTTCCTCTTCCTCATAACACTTCGGACAAACGTCACGGTGCATTTTATTGAACAAGCGTCCACATCTCGAGCAATTGGCAAGTGCCACGTTCCCTGTTCTCCCTTTTTCGAATGTAAAAAAACCGATCGTCGTTTCTCAAGACAATTCGTCAATCTCAATACGATCAAACCAACCTATTTCTTATAATACAACCGGAGACGGAAAAAATGTAGGATTCCCGGTCTCTTGAGGCCACAAATTCCGGCGAGAGCTCAGTATAGAAAATCATTTTCTTTCTGTTAAACGAGCGCCGCCGATTCATCGGAATCGGAAAATGCAATTTCCCGCGCGTCACCCCACAGCCGGGACAAATCGTAAAAATCGCGCGCCGCGGGAGAAAAAATATGGACGATGAGAGAATGATAATCCAATAAAATCCACGTCCTGCTCTCTCGGCCTTCCGTGCGTCCCAATTGAATTCCCAGTTTTGCCATGCGTTCCCGCACCCGGTCGGCCAATGCGCGCATATGCACGTGGCTGTCGCCCGTGACCAGAACGAAAAAATCGGCAAACGACGACACTTCCGTCACTTCGAGCAGGGCGATGTCTTTTCCCTTCACCTCCGCTAAGGCATTGGCGGCCTCGAAAGCCAAAAACTTCGGATTATTCAATAAAATGATCTTATCCAATTGCACCTTCCTGACAGATGGTTTCTTTCATGGATTATAGCGAAAGAAGCGAAATACGCAACAAGTTTTGAATCTGACATTTTGACAAGAACGAGATGAAATGGAGGAAATGGGGGATGAAACGTTTAATATTTGGGATTTCGCGCTTCCACTTGTCCGGTCTCCCGATTGATGAAGAATTCGCCGCCCATCGGGTCTTCGTAAATTCGAGTCGCGCCGAACCAGGGTTCGTTCAACAAATCGGAGAGATTTTCCGGTAAGGTTCCCTTTTCTTCTTTGTATTTATTGACGAATTGCTGCAACTTTTCCGCTACGCCTTTTTGTTCGGCAATCAATCGCGTTCGGGAGGTGATGTACCAATCCTCTTCGCCGAGGTCGTTGGTATAGGTAATGAGAAGATGAGGATCCTTTTGGTCCCAGGTCGTGAGGATTTCCCACACGTTGCCGGTCGGCATCAGGACCGGCGCGACATCTTCCACAAATCCCGGCTCTTCGGTTATTTTTTGTTGAATGATTCGGCTGAGATATCCCTCTTGAATCAGTTCGAACATCTGCGCCGTGGGCAAACTGCCTTTTTCCTGCAAATATAATTCAGCGGTCTCCTGCAGGATTTCGATGCACTTGTTCGTGTAGATATCGAACAATTTTTGCAGTGAGAGATCGGCGCTGACTTGATCCCCTTTTTTCACCGCTTCGTCGTAATAGCGCATATATTGATCGAGCGCGGCTTTGAACCGCCCCGCGGCGCGATCCATTTCATACGCCATGCGCTCGACGTAGCTGGGCGTGGCGGGATTGCGGGGGCCGAAAATTTTCACCTCCGCAATGGAAAACTCCTCGTCCTCTTCCGCCTGGATTTTAAATTGATCGAACCGGAATGCATGCGCTTTGAGGGCCGGCTCGAAATCGTGGAAATAGAAACCGGGATTGGTGACGGATTCGAGCGTCTGCCAGGCCGCCATCGATGCATCGGCGGCGTAACTTAATTGATAAGATTTAGGTCGTTTCGAGTCTTGTTGAACCGTCACGCGCCCAACTTGCCGCTCATCGTGAAGATTCAGCGAGAAGACGCCGTCACTTGTATCAAAGCGAGTACTTGAAAACGGATCTCCATCGATCAGCCATTCGGGCGAATCGTCGTCTTTCACGCCTTCCGCGTTTTCGACGCTCACGGCGGCGAATTTTTTGCCATAAATGGACTGCAGGAACAACTCTTTGGCGACGTCATGATCTTTTAATTGATAAAATGCAATAAATCCGGCGTCGAACGGGAGACGCCAGGCGGACGGATATTCCGTCAACGGATTGTTATCCGCGCCGTCCAACAAAAAATCGATCGCTTGTTCGTGATCCTTGATGGATTCATTGATGATGAATCCGCCGAATTGATACGCCGCAAGGAAGTGCGGATCGAGTCCGACCAGGTTTCGCAGAAGATTCATCATTCCCGACCGTTTTTCGGGTTTGTCCAGCGTGCTGAAATTTCCCCCGAAATACTGAATCCCGCGGATCCACAGCAGATCCGCCACCAGGCCGTCAAATCCCATGGCCGCGATTTTCGTGATTTCCGGTCGATCGGAAATCATCAGGATTTTCTCTTCCACACGAAACCACGTCCGGTAATTCAGGATTTTATTCTGCGCCCAGACGAAGAGCAGACAGAGAACGATCAGTAAACTAATTAAGGCTAGCGTGCTCTTTTTCATTTGAAATCCCGTCGATTAAATGAAATCGCCGCAATCAGCAAGAGAATTGCGGTATAGAGAATCGCCGCGAAGGGATAGAGTAGCGTCACATATCCCAAACTGCCGATATCTTCGTGATAAATAACCTGATTTTTGAGGTTGTAGATTTCCAGATTGGGCAAAACGAAGTACAAAACCCGCAAGAGATTCGCCACTCCCGTCGCCCCATCATCCATCAGCCGGCGGCTCCATTCGATCAGGTCTTCCGACATGTGACCGATGACATAACACATGAATGTCAGCACGGCGGAAAGAATGGGGGTGGAGAAGGAGGAAAACAACACGGCCAGCGCCGAGATGATCATCATTTCAAAAAGAAAGAGAAAAATCGCGAAAATCAGCGTTACGGTAATGTTGCTTTCCGGCCAGAATCCAACCAACAGGCAGAGAAGAAATCCCATAATCAAAACATTGATGACGACGGTCAGAAACAGGCCTAAAAATTTACCGATGATAAAACTCGTGCGGGACACGCCGGATGCGATGATGGTATAGATCGTTCGCTTGTCCAGCTCTTCGTACACCAGATTGACTCCCACGAACGCCGCCAGCAGCAATCCGAAGACGTTGATGGCCGAGAGGCCGATCTGTTTGATGATCCGATCGTCCTCGCCCAACGCCAGCGAGGCCAGAACCAGCGAAAAAGCCAGAAGAAGCAGGGCAAACACCAAAATAATGTAGAAAACCTTGTTCCGCACCGACTCTTTATAGGTATTCAATGCGATGGTAAAAATATGATTCATTTCGCGCCTACCTCCCGGACGAAGTAATCTTCCAATGTTCCACGATCGGGACGAAATTCCTGTATAGTTGCGCCCGCGGATATGGCCGATTCCGCCATTTTCTGCGCGGTTTCCCGATCCGGAATCGTCAAGTGAATAATTCCACCGATTTCCTCGTACTTGGCGGCGGATTGTTTCATCTGCAGCGCCGTTTCCGGCGGAACCTTGTCCAACGAAAGAACATAATTGGACTGGCCGGAAGACAGCATCTCGCGAACCGTCCCCAATTTGATCAATTCGCCTTTGTTCAGAATGGCGACGCGGTCGCAGAGCATTTCAATGTCGGCCAGGATGTGCGAACAGAAGAAAATGGTTTTTTTCTCTTCCTTCAAGCTTGCGATCAGGTCGCGAATTTCCCGCCGGCCGATCGGATCCAAGCCGGACATGGGCTCGTCCAGCAACAAAAGCGTCGGATCGGTAATCAACGCCTGCGCAAGCCCCACGCGAGTCACCATGCCTTTGGAATATTCGGATAAGCGCGTTTTCGCGGCGAAACCCAAACCGACGATGTCCAAAAGCCGTTCCGCTTTCTTTTTTGCGTCTTCGATGGGCAGATTCGCCAGTCTTGCATAAAACCGGAGAAATTCCCGCCCCGTCAGAAAACGGTAAAAATACGGATTTTCGGGCATGTAGCCGATTTTGTGCTGTTCGGCCTCGCCGATTTTCTTGTCCATGATCCACGCCGTGCCGGAAGTGGGAAAAATAATGCGGAGCAAAATTTTGATTGTGGTGGTCTTTCCTGCTCCGTTCGGACCGAGAAAACCGAAAATTTCCCCTTCTTCCACTTCCAGATTCAAATTGGATAGTGCGCGGAATTTTTTGCCGGTAAAACCGGTAACGTAATCTTTGGTGAGATTTTCGATGCGAAGGATAGCCATTTGCTATCTCCCTCGTACAGTTTTTGCTGGTATTACCAGACTTTTAACAAGTAATACTTTTCATTGTAACTATATATACTTTTCTATGTCAAGAAGGTAACTGTCAAGAATACAACTTATTACATGAAACCGGTAAAACAAATGCCCGGCCGGGGCCGGGCATCATCTGATTCCATCGATATTTGATTAGAACAAGCGCGAATGATCGCGCTCACTCCATTTCATTCTCATTAATTGTGCAACAAGGCCTCGCGCACCGCGGTTCCGGTGGCTGCGCCAAAGACCAAATTTCCAAACGGACGGCTGACGAATCCGCCGGTGTTGCCCACCCAGTTGGTATATTGCGGATTGGCGCTGGCGGAGTGACGGCAGAACTGGACTTTCCAGACCGTTCCCGGTTGAGGCATGCCAGTTACGTCGCCGCCATTAACGGCAGCCAAA
The DNA here is from genome assembly GCA_003598175.1 of Candidatus Omnitrophota bacterium. Taxonomy (GTDB): domain Bacteria; phylum Hinthialibacterota; class Hinthialibacteria; order Hinthialibacterales; family Hinthialibacteraceae; genus SURF-12. Next base: position 15,775 of record QZKN01000097.1, on the reverse strand, counting down.
CCCCACAAGGATGATGCATCGTTACGAACCGCGGCATCTTCCCCATCGAGAATAATTAAATTGTCTGCAATGGAACTACCGACATGCTGATAATACGGATAATTCAGGTCTTCCCACGGAATGCGGAATTCCATGACGTAACCGTCCGCTGTCGGGCCATCCACGATTTGGGAATTGTAAATTTCCCAGCTGCCGCCGCCCAACCAATATTGGGTTACGCCGCCGACATTCACCGGATTGGGATTTCTCAAACGAAAACCGCCCCAACGCCCGAATTCCGAATAGTTATAGGAATTTCCCCAATCGTCTTTTTCCCCGAAGAAGGACACGGAGGGCTCCGCTTGAATGCTGTAGCTGTAATTATTCGGATCAACGTCGGTGCGATCATCCGCCACGTTGGCCGGATCGAGATAAATCGCGAGATAGTCCGTATTGGCGAATGTCCAGCCGACAGTGCCGGAGGCTTGCTTTCCGGGAGTGCCATCCAAACTGCTGTTAAGTCGTTCGGAGCCGGAAACGACTGATATCACGTCCGTATCCGTGCACTCATACAATATATACAGTGCATCCACGCTGTACAGCACGCGAACTTTGGTCGGCTCCGCCGGATCCGCGGGAGTCGCGCTTGCATGATCCGTCCAGTCCGAGCCTAAAGCCGGCGCCGCTGCATCCCATTCGCCCGGCGACACCACACCGTCGATGACCGGCGGCGTCGCGACAAAATTGGCCGTATAACTTTGCGCAAAAACCAATCCCGGCGTTACAAGCAATGCGAAACCCAGTAAAATCATTCCCTTGCGTTGTTTCATCAAAATTCTCCTTTTGCTAATATTATGATGGGTACTCATTTAAGATAATATTTTAATGAGTTTGTTTCCAATTGCAAGTCAAGAGATGCGTTCTTATTCATCGACTCGGCGGACGCCTCAATCTCCTTTGGTTTTTCATCTACACTGTTGCGAGACGATAAAGGCGAATGATGGAATTGATATCCAACTTTATTTATATATTTTATGACACCTATACGTATCGGGTTCTGGTGGAAATGACGTTTCTTTTCCGTTCCATCCTGCCCGGTATGGTGATCGGATTGGCGATTTCCTCTTTTTTGGTGGCGTGGCGGCCGATCAAGCGTTTGCAGGCGATGCCCTTTTTTCACGGATTTGCGGCGGTGGTTTTCATGGCCGGCGTGGGTATCCTTTCTCCATTTTGCAGTTATTTGGCGATTCCGATCGCGGCGGCGCTGATTTCGGGCGGGATTCCTTGCGCGCCGGTGTTTGCTTTTCTTTGCGCGACGCCGTTGATGAATCCCACGCTGTTCGCGATGACGTGGAGCGCATTCGACTGGCGGATGGCGTTCGCTCGCGCGCTGGCCGCTTTAATTTTTGGCATTTTGGGCGGGTGTCTGGCCGGATTCATGGAACGGCGAATCCCCCGGTTCATGCAACTAAACGATTCCGGTTCGCTGTCGTCGATAGAAAACCACAAAAACTCCGCTCCTTTTTTGCACTGTTGGTGGGATTCGTTTCGCCATCTCGGTTGGTTTGTGATCAAATACGTGACGCTGGGAATTTGTCTCGCCGCGGTCGTGAAAGAAGTGATCCCGCTGAGTTGGATCGAAGCGGCGGTCGGGCGGGCGCATGGGTATGGGATATTGGTGGGCGCGTTGTTGGGCGTGCCTCTTTACGCCTGCGGCGGCGGAACCATTCCGCTGATTCAAGTGCTGATGAACATGGGCATGTCGCCCGGCGCGGCGCTCGCGTTCTTCATTGCCGGCCCGGCGACCAAGATTCCGACGATTGCCGCCATGCAGATGACGATGGGCGCGGGGATCACGGCTTTTTACGTCATTCTTTCTCTGCTTTGGTCCATTTTGGCCGGATTGATTTTTCAGAGTTTCTATTGACTGATAAGGTTTTGAATCGGATTTACCCACCGGGAATCGTCGTTATTACGCTTTCACGACCATGATCGTTCTCCCCAATCGGTTGATTTGATACTATTATTGCTGCTTACACGAGGGATTGAGATTGTATTTGGTGCCAATCGCTTTGAGTATGGGAAAGGACAATGCCATGTTGCTCCACGTTCACTTATCTTTACTCGTGACGCTGTTTGCGGCGTCGGCGAAGGTTGAAATGCAGGTTCCAGATGATTTTCCTCGGTTTGTGGTTGCCGGTTATGAAACCGAGATGAATTCGCTGCGGGAATTGTATTATGAGCACTATCAGCGGGGTGGTCCGCTGGCAACGTTGTGGGACGAGTGGCTGTCGGGGTCGACGCTGTGGCCGGCGGTGGAGAGCGGAAATCGCATGAATTCGATTCGGGAGCGATGGGCGCAGGCGTTATCGACGCGCGCGATGGATGCGGAAGGGTACGTCGCTACGCATCAGCACGCATCCATCGCGCATCAGCAGGGCTGGCCGTTTCCGTTTTGGAAACAGGGCGGGCCGGGAACGTGGGGCTGGCATTTTTCCTTGCAAGGTGTTCCCAAAGGTTGGCATGGGACGGAGGAAAAAACGCAGGAGGGCTGGGAATTCCATGGTGGGAACGATCGCGGGATCGAACATCAGGCGTGGAATTTGGAATTCAATCAACCCGCCGGTTTTGTCCGAACGCCGCCGCTGGAAATCCTGCCCGATCAGTCTCCTTTTATCCAACTGCGTTGGCGCGCGGATGGATTGGGAAGCGCACAACCGTTTTTGGCGTGGACGACGGAGACCGAGCCGGAGTTCGGGCCGGAACGTTGTTTCTATTTCGCCCCGATTGAGAAAGAGCAGGGGATTGTATTTACGATGATTCCTGTTTTTCAGTCGCCGCAGTGGAAAGGGAAAATCACGCGGTTGGCAATCCATTTCGACAATCCCGTCGGCGCGACGGTCGGCATTCAATCCTTGTTTACACAATACGACACGCGGCACAATATCAACAACCAAAATTTCATTCGGGGGTGCTGCCAATATTTTTGGTGGACGCGCGACCTCAACTTTTTGCGGGAGAATTTGGATCGTATGCGCCTGGCGCTGCTGTATCTCATGCACGATCTGGGCGGATTGAAAGATAAATGCATCGTGACGCCGTTCGTCGGGCATTGTGGTCGCAGCGGGATCGAAATCGGGGCGGATGGAAAGAAGATCATTCATTCGGGACGCGGCATCGGCAACAATTATTGGGATTTGTTGCCGATGGGGTATCAGGACGCGTACGCCACGATTCATTATTACGACACACTCCATTATATGGCCAAACTGGAAAAGGAACTCGCGGCGCATCCGGAATGGAACCTGCCGGCCGGACTGTTGCGGCAGGCGCCGGAATTTCTCCTGCGTCATGCACAGGAAGTAAAAGATTTTGCAGGAACGTTGTTTTGGAATAAAGCGACCGGGCGGTTTTCCTGCGGCGTCGACATCGACGGAAAATCGTATGATTATGGATTTACCTTCATCAATTGCGAAGCGATGTATTATCATTTCGCGACGGAAGAGCAATGCGAATCCATCCTTGCTTGGCTGTCGGGCGACCGGATCGTTGCAGACGATACATCACAGGGCGAGGATATCTACCACTGGCGTTTCGCGCCGCGCGCGACGACGAAACGAAATATCGAATATTACGGCTGGTTTTGGAACACGCCGGAAAATATCCCATGGGGCGGGCAGGTGCAGGACGGCGGGGCGGTTCTGGGCTTTTCGTATCATGACCTGATGGCAAGACTAAATACGCGCGGTCCCGACGATGCGTGGAAACGATTGCGGGAAATCCTCCGCTGGTACGATGAAGTGAAGGCGGAAGGAGGATATCGCGAATACTATAAAGACGGAAAACGTGGAACCACGCTGCAAGGTTGCGGCACGGCCGGCGGATTGGGCATCGACTGCGAATTTTTCGAAAGTATTTTGGTCCCGCAGGTCATGCTGAACGGATTTCTCGGCTTCGAGCCGCGCGGCGATGGCTTCGCTCTGCATCCGCGCCTGCCGAACGAGTGGCCGGAGTTGACGATTACCCAAATTCATTTCCATCGCCTCGTGATGGACATCACCGCGACGAACGAGGAGATTTCCATTACGGCAAAAGGAGAGATGGAATCGCCGTTGCGGGTGTATTTGCCGGATGGGGAGTGGTATGCTCTCGCGGCGGATCAAAAACGAGAGGATGGGACATTTCAAATCAAAATTACGGAAGAGAAAAAGCGTTGATGATTTATTCTTACGCATTCCACGGAGAAATTCGTAAGCTGTTTCCGGCTTTTTGTGGATCATAAACGGGGCGATCCATCGGACGGGTTTTGAGTGCGCCCTGAATTTCCATTTGTATTCTTTCTTTTGTAATGTCAATATATTTTTTGGTAATCTCTGCGCCTGCGCCTTTGCGCCCATGACGAATGGCGGCAATGATCGTGGATCCGACTCCTAAAAACGGATCGAATACCCAATCGCCCTCTTTTGTCATCGATAGCACCAGGCGTTCGATCAATTCGACGGGGAACTGGCATGGATGGATGGTTTTTTCGATATGATTGTTTTTTACGTTGGGGATGATCCATAAATCGCCGGGATTTTTTCCTAACGGATTGCAGGAATATTGTCCTGTTTTCGGACCTTTAAAGTATTTTTTCCCCGGATACTTTTGCGGAACGCGGATGGGATCGAGATTGAAATAGTAGTTGTCCGTTTTCGTAAACCAGATAATGGTCTCGTATCGTCCGGAAAATCGTTTTGCGCAATGAAGGCCGTGTTCGAAATGCCAGATGACGCGGTTCCGCATTTTCAGCCCGAGATCGTTAAAGATGGGATAGAGAACCGTGTCAAGAGGTATGATCGAGCCATTATCCACGTAATTGCCCACTTGCCAGCAGATACTCCCTTGCTCGGAAAGCGCTCTCACACATTCTTTGATGATAATGGTTTGTTGCTCCAGATACTGATTCAGTTTCAGTTTTTTTTCATATTCCTTGCCAATGTTATAGGGTGGGGAGGTTACGACAAGTTGCAGCGTTCCATTCGGTATTTGCGCGAGCAATTCCAGACAATCTCCCTGGTAAACGACAATGGGATCGGTGGGTGTAAAGGTTTTGGATAGTTTGTTTTGTATACTCATTTCAATCATTTCCCAACGGATTAAAATCGGAATAATGGATGAGAATAGCGCCTTTTCGCTGGATTCAATATCCTATTTTAGCAGAAAGCCATCGAATTGTAAAAAGAGTACACCTGCTTAATCAAAGAAGGGCGCTCCGTCTACCAATCCTCCTTTACCGTAAATCCCAAGCTCTCCAACGTTTTGATCAGCCCCATTTTTAAAGGAGTGCGGGTATATCCCAATTCCACGATGGCTTTGTTGGAGGAATAGCGCCAGTGATGGTTGTAGACTTCCACCACATCCTTTGTGATTTTGGGTAAATGAGTATTCGATAGGTTGGCGCGGAGTTCCTCAAACCATGCGACTCCTTTCAATAGAGAGAGGGGAATGCGTCGACGCGGCCGTTTGACGCCGGTGAGTTGTTCCAGCAATTCAAGAAATTCCAGGAGGGAGGCGTCTTCTCCGCCGAAAATATAGCCTTCCCCTTTTTTGCCTTTTTCCAACGCCAGCAGATGGCCTCTGGCGACGTCGTCGACGTAGGAGTAGGTCCAGCGGTACGTGCCCGGTTTGGGAACGCCGGGGAGCCGACGATGGACGAAGTCGTCGATCATTTTTGTGATGTGATTGCCTTGGGTGGCCTTGCCGGGACCGTATATCAGGCAGGGATAGGCGATGACGATGTCGTCCCCTTGCAGCAGACGTTCCTTGACGTGTTTCAAGGCAATGGTTTTGCTGGTTGCGTATTCCGTGGCCTTATAAAGATGCGTATTGTTCCACGATTCGTTGACCGGCCGTTCCTGCGTGGGACCCAGCGCGAAAAAGGAAGAGGTATACACGATGCGCAGATGGTTCTGGTCGCAGGCGGCGCGGAGGAGATTCTCGGTTCCGACGACATTGATTTGATGGAATCGTGTCGGGTCTTTTTCCCAGATCGAAACCAGGCCGGCGGAATGGATGACCGCTTCGCAGCCGCTGACGGCTTTTTTGAGGGAGGAAACATCGAGAATATCGCCTTGCACGTATTCAACCGAGGCAGGGATGGTGGTCTGGTCGCGCGGAATGCGGCCGAGGGCTTTGACCGCATAGCCGCGATCAAGCGCCTCGCATACTATCGCCGCGCCGAGATAGCCGGTTGCGCCGGTTATAAGAATCTTCATGGGATTCCCTCCAATTCATTGTAAAAACAGTGTGATGAGTGTATGAAAAACCGGCAAGGGCTTTGCGCCGATTCTTGTTTCGGAGAGAAACCATGTTCCAAAAAGAGAATCCCGAAAAGACCGTGGAGGAAATGGTTTACGAATTTGATTCCTCCGGACATAATTTCGGCTCGTCCAGTTTTTCGTAAACAGAGTTGTTGACAATGACGAAACAGATCAGGTTGCACAAGACGCCGATCACCAATCCGTCGATGCCCGCGGGGGATCCGAGAAGCTGCTTCCAGAATAGGGTTCCGCAGATTCCCGCGAACGCGCCGGCATAAAATCCCGCCTTTGTCGTTTTGAATTCGAGCAGCACCGCCGCCAGGGGAACGAGAATGATCGGCGCCCAGAAGTTGTAGGCGTAGAGCAGGATGTCGAGGATGCTTTCGATGGAGATTGCGAAAACGATGGCGGAGATACCGACAACAAAATTCGCCAGTTTGGCTAGGTTCAGCTCGGTGGAATCGGTAAGAGGTTTGTGTCGCAACGGCTTAATGATATCGTTGATAAATCCGGAAGCCGCGCCGTTCAGGAACGAATCCGCGGAGGACATGACGATCGAGATCACGCCGGCGATGACGATTCCGCGCAATCCGATCGGCAGGGTGGTCTGTATGACATAGGGCATGGCCAAATTCGGATTCAGATCGGGCGCAAGCGCCAACGCCACGATTCCGATCAAACCGGTGACGGCAAAAAATGGGATGGAGATCAGTCCGCTGAAGAGAGTGCCTCTCGCCGTTTCGCGGGAATTTTTTCCGATAAAGAGTCGCTGGACATAAGGAGGAACCAGGGTTTCGCCTAACAGGAACGCCAGAAACAGGGACAGGAGCGCCAGCCAGGTCATGTGATCGCCGGGAATGGAAAAATGCCCCGCCGGCAAGGCGTCGACCACGGCGGAGAATCCCCCTGCATGATGCAGCCCGACGAACAAGGTCAATGGAATCCCGACGCCGAGAACGGCGAATTGAATAATATCCGTGAGCACGACGGCCCGCATTCCGCCAATCGTCGAATAGGCGATCACGATCCCGCAGCCGATAAGGATCCCCCACAATTCGTCGATGCCGAGAAACACGTTGAAAATCTTGCCCATCGCGCCGACTTGTGCGCCCACGATGCCGGCGCAGAGGAATACGGAGAAAACACCGGTGATGATTTTTCCCGATTTTCCATACGCAGGCGCCATTAAATCGCCGGTGGAAATGAAGTTGGGGAAACGGCGAGTCTTGGGAGCGATGAATTTCGCGACGAGGATTTCCTTCAAACTGAATCCCCATAACGCGACGACATTCACGATCCCAAAACGAAACACTTTTTCTGCATTGCCGAGCGAAAAACCTCCTCCGATAAATGAAGCGGATAGGGTGGCAAAAATAATCCACGACGAATAGGAACGATGGGAAACGGAAAATTCTCGCAGGGATTTCACCCCTTTGCCGCTATAAATCCCGATGCAGAGAATAAAAATCAGGTAGACGACGACAATGATGTTATCCATTGGCAAAAAAACGCATTTTCTCCATTTTACGGTTTGGTTGACGGCCGCCATTCAATCGACGTCATATTTGGCGCGATGATTACCATGTTTAAGCAAATAATACGCCAATCTTGTGGCATAAAAATGTTGCACTTACCTCCTTCCGGCAATATGAAAAGTCGCCAGGACGACGGCGTCGTTTTTTTCATCTTTCACAGGGACCGGCTGACCGTGACGATTTATCCACAACGCGGGAGTTTCGATGCGGCGACGGATTTGATTACTATATAATGGTTATCATCGTTTCAATGTATGTTTATACATTTTATATGGGATGGCGAGAATCCGGAAGTATATGCAACCAGTAACATTTTGTTACATCCATTGTTACCGCTGAAATGCCCGTCGAATTTTGTGCAATTCCTCTTTCGTGAAAATCCCGAACAAACGAATCAGAGACATGAACAATCCGAGATACAACAGGGGAATCAGCAACGGCGGGATGCGAGGAATCCACGCAAGGCCGACGCCACAGAGCAACGATACGAAAAAAATTTGGATGGGCTTTTTCATCGGAAAGGAAAGGGTAAATAAATGTTTTGCGACTCCCGTCATCATGACCAATAAGATGAATTGGGAAAAGAGAGTCGCATAGGCTCCGCCAGGCTGCCCGAACAAGGGGATCAAGATCCAATTGGACAGAAAAGAAATCAGGACGGCGAACGCGGTAAATAATACCAGCCACCGTTGCCGGTTGCGCGTCGTGAATACGGCAATCAACAGCGTATTGAACAGAGAAAAGTTTAAATTCACGGCCAGGATGCGGAGAACGTGACTCGAGATCGCGCCGGTTTCCTTGATCAAATTCATCCATTCGTAAGACCACAATCCCAAAAGAAAGGTCAAGGGAATCGTGCAACTCAGTAATACGATCACGGATTGGTGAAACAATTTTTGATAGGCCGCCTCGTCGCTATTGTAGTATCGAGATAGAACCGGATAGATGGCGATCAGATAGCCGGTGATGAGCATGGTAACGCCTTCGAGCAATTGGCTTGCGTATGTATAAGGGGCGACGGCCTCGCGCCCGCCCATCAAATACTCGATCATCATGACGTCCAGGCTGAGGTAAAACACGTTGAAAAAACCATACGCCGCCAACGACCACGATTCGGACAGCATATAACGAACGGTCGGCCAGGAAATGCGGGCGCCGATGAGCGAAAAATAGCGTAAGGAACAGTACCCCAGCAGAAAGAACCACAGCAGATTTTCTATCGAAACCGCGGCGGCGGCGAAGGCGAGAGGCAGTGAATACCACAGCGCGAAAAATAAGAAGACGATGGATAGAAACCGCGCGGGCAGATTGGTGTAGAAGATGTATTCCATCCGCTCGATGGCGGTGAAACAGCTGCGCGTCACGCCGGTGAAGGACAACAGGGCCGAGCCGCAGAGCGCGGCGTATACCACCCCCATCTCGAACAGCGGCAATCCCCGCACCTGAAAAAGATAAACAAAAACCGCCAAAAAGAAGATCGCCGCGAGAATGCTTTTCAGCAGCAGTCCGTGCAGATGGTACGATGGAATGGCATCGTAATTTCGCGCGCCGTCGCGCGAAATGAGATTATCCAGGCCGCCGTCAATGAAGGTGCGGCCCAGACGGCCGATATAAAAAGCGTAAGTGATGATCCCGAAATGGCTTTCGGAAAGAAACGCAACGAGCAGGGCGTAGCGAATGAATCCCGAGGCCCGCCCAAAAATGTTGAACAAGGCCATGAAGATGGAATTTTTAAGAATCGGTTTCACTCCGACGACTCCGTCGGCGCGAGAGAAACGTGCAGACTTCGCATTTTTATGAACATGGGATTATTGCGCCGGTCTGCGTCGCCCCCGCCCGGAAGATTCAATTGCACTTCGAGAAAATTCCGTTTGGCCGAAGCGGAAAATGTGGCAGAGATGGTTTCGTTTTCGCGGGGAGAGCAGTCGACGATTCGCGTCTCGCCGTTGAATCGGAGAATGCATTGAAACGCTTCATGGACGGGATTCTCGAGTTGCATTTCGAAGCGCAACGGTTCGGCGTCGGGTGCGGTCCGATAGAGATCGCACCGAACCGGCATGTTGTGGGTGAGAAGGATGGCGCCATTGCGCGAACCATACGGGGCGAAGCAGGATGACAAGAGATTCCCGTCGGCGGGATACATGTGTTGCGGTTCGTTTTGCGTAAAAAGATCCAGATAATAATGCGCGCTGTAATCGTCGGGGCGGCGTTGTGCGTAGGCGGCCATCCGCCGCGCGGCGTCCGCCGGCCGGTTTTGCGCATACAAAACCAGGCTGCTGAGATAATCGGATTCCGCGCTGCCGTCCGGCGTCGACGAGACGAAGGGTTGGATATCCTTCATTACATTTTCCGATGCAAAGCGTAGGTAGTTGTACAGCGCGGCGAAGTCGATCGGTTTCCCATTCTGCCGCTGGTGTATCACCGCGATCCGATAGTCCGCGTTCAAGGCCAAACGGCCGAAATCGTACCGCAACACGGTTTGGTAATGGGAAATCGCCTCTTCGTATTGCTTTTGTTTCTCAAAGATAACGCCCATATTGTAATAAGGCCAACCGTGGCTTAAGGAGGGAAAGAGAGCGATGGCTTGTTCGTAGTGCTTCAGCGCTTCCTCGAGATAGCGGTCGTCGTGCAGGGAATGCAGCTTCTCGGCCAGTTGAAAACGCCGTTTGGCTATTTGTAACGCATCTGGTGTATGCGGAGGAGGTTGATATCCGTCCGTCAGGAATTGCAGATGTTCATTGATTTGGCGCAATCGATGAGAAAGATCGCTTTCCCTATCGATGGTCTCGATCAGGGAATCCAATTGATAAAGCGATCCGCGATCGGATGCGAACAAAAGCGTAATCGCCGTCAGAACGGCGACCATCAGGCAAATGAATAGAGCGCTGCCTTTCCATTGGTTCATGAATATGCTCGCTGCGGCGGTTTGGATTTGAGAAATCGGATTCGGTTGTTCACTTCCGGAGTCTGGGCTTGCTTATGGATTCGGGAAATTGACAATCCTCTTTTATCGCTGCAGGATTTTAAAACATCATCCATTCCCGAATTCGGGTTTCGCCGGCGAATGGCCTTGCGCCCCGCAACGGTCCGCCATCCGTCGCCGCGGCGCGATATGCATCGGCGGATACGCGCAGGAAATCCGGATTTCCGGTTTCGACGGATAAAAAGTTCGGATCCGCAATGAGGACGCCCGTACGAGTGATGGTTTCTTCTTCAAATCCGAAAAAGATCTCGTACGGTCCTTCATCGACGACGGCGACGTGGTCCAGGACGACATTCGGAAACGTAAATCCGCTCGGCTCGGGCGATGGTATTTTCGTGAGCAGAAATATATCGTTGTTATCGCGTCCGGCGGCCACGGTATCCTGCAAGACGACGGTCAACCGCTGCAATTGAGTAACGGCGGAATCCGACGAGGGATCGAACAGGACGGTGTTCGTGTTGTTGAAGAAGGTGCAATCTACAAAGCGGAAGGTGCGCGCAGAAGGCGGCACCCAGATAAAACTCAAACCCCAATCCCTGACGTTGGCGATCAGGAGATGATCGGCCTCGAGGCTTGTCGTCGTGTCCGCATCCACCGCCACGCCGTTGTAGGTGTTCATCACGGTCACGTGGCTCCAGTGATGATCGCCGCTGAAACAGCGAATTCCCGTCGAGCCGATGCCGCCGAATCCGCCGTCGACGACAATCGGCGCGAATGGCGTTCCTGCGAGATTGGCGGTTAAACCGGAGAGGAGTTGAAAACCAAACCGATCGCCGTAGGAGACGTAAACGTTACGAAACGTGACCATGACGTTTTCCCCGCCGATGATGAAACTATCGTTGCCCGTACCGAGGGAATTCACATCGCCGTCCTGATCGATGTGGGTGACGACGACATCCTCAATCAAAGCGTTGATGGTTCCGTTCGGAATGCCGGAAAATTGGGCGAGGATTTGGAATCCGTCATCGCCGAAAGGCGTCGAACCAGCGAAATCCATCAATTCCCTGCCGTCGACGGATAGGGGTTGATTGACGCCGTTGTTCGCCGTGATCAGAACATTGCGTACGGTGACCGAAAAATTGTCGCTGTCGCTGATCGGACGAATATCGAACGCATCGTCGCGGGGAGGATTGTTGAGAGAGGGAATCACGATGAGGTTTTCAAATGTGAGATCGACGGGAGCGCTGTTGACGATTCCGTCGCTTTCCCGTCCGGAAAGGCTTTCATTGGCGCGAATCGCCAGGATCGGACGATCGGTGATCGATGCGCCTCGGATCGTGATCGGTACGCCGATAACAAGCGACTCTTCATACGGACCGCCGCCGATGATGGTGATGATATTGGGCTCTTCCGCATTGGCGGCCACCGCGTTCAACGCGGCCGTGATGGAGGTGTAATCCGCTCCTCCGCCGCTATGAACCGTTACGCTTTGCGCGAAAATCGGAATCGGAAAATTCGTTGCGATCATGCCTAGTAAAAAGACGAACGTAAGAAACCCGATTTTGTTCATGAGTATATCCCCTTTCATCCCGATGGTGGATCACGTAAGGTTCATCATACAATTTCAGGCGGGAATGGCAAGTTGACCTTATAGCTTCTTTTTCCGTTTCTTTTTCCATGTTTTGGAAGAGGGACGGCTGCGCATGAAAAAATACCCGGCGATAAACACAAGCATAAAAACGGCGATGACGATTAACGAATCGGGATTGACGTCGGATGAAAACATAAAGGTGACAACCTTACTAACGGAAGATCATATAAACCGTCATGATCGGTTGATCACAACGATGGATGAAAATGTTTACGATTCTCGATGCGGACGGGACGTCCGCGCTCCGGCATTTTCATTGAAAGATACCCTATTACATTACGGCATGCGAACAAATTCAACCTTTCCATCAATGGTTTCCGTCGGATCGACGCTCAACAGGATCACTCCGGCGACGGATTCCCCGCGGATACGCCGCATGAGCGACGCCCCGCGAAACAGAACACGATTGCGATCTTTTGCGCCTTCCACCATCACGTTCGTCGGCGCCGTCGTGGTCAGGCGAAACTGATCTTTTCCGAGATAAATCAATTCGGCGAAGTTTTCGTGCAGGATCTGGTCGGCTTGTCGAATCGGGGCGGATAGACGCGGATCGGGACTTTCGAAATTGTAAGGATACCGCAATCGAATCGCCTGCGGCGAGTCTGTCGATTCGACGTGTTCCACGGTCAACGGCTGAAAGAGAGCGGGATAGTTATCGGAAGCGAGCGCCAGCAACGCATGACCGTTCATGGCGTCGCCCGACGGAATGGGGTAGGGGAAATTCACCGTGATTTGACCGGCTTCGGAATCGATTTGTTCGATCACTCCCACGTTCATCGTTTCTCCCAAATCCACGCCATAGGCGTCATAGCGAAGTTTCGTCCCGCCGACGAGGCGCAAGGAATCGAAAACGCCGTCCCGAAACCGGATGTGGCCGAAGTTGCCGGTGAAAATCAGTTTGCCGCCTTTATAATCGGTTGTATACGTGATATCCGAACGTATGGCGGAAAGAAAGATGTCGAAATCACGCTCCCGCTCCACGACGACGGCAATCGCCTGGAAATCGCGCTCGTTCGGAGCAGGGCTGAGTGGGAGGCGTTGCACCTGGGTGTTCGCGGCGGTTGGTTCCTTGATGATTTCGTGGACGACGGCATAGAGGTTGCCGACATTTTCCGAGGCGTCGCGGCGAATGATGAGGAACGAATCCTCTGCGTCGTTGCCGGTGATGAGCCGGGAGCCGGCCGGATCGAGTATCCATAACCGTTCCGACGCTATCGTTTCAGCGGCGGGATGGAAAGAAATGTTATAATCGCCTTGTACATCCGCATGGACCGCCCGCGCGGCGGGATCTTTCAGAAAATCGTATTCGTCATTTGCCGCTGCAAACGGTTCGAAGCGATCCTCAATATTCGTTTTCCATTTTCCGTTCGCCGTGTAAAAATAATCGTGCGTCTCTCCCCCCTGCACGCGAAATAAATCGAGAACATACGGCGGCGCCAGGTAAAGAATGCGTTGATAGGTGGTGACCGGAGTCGCAGTGTGTTCGCCGGGATAGGCTTTTTTGGATGAAAATTGACCGGACGCGTAAGCGGATACATACGTATTGTCATTTCCGAAAGGAATAAAGGAGGCAAGAAACGCATTCGCGGGGAATGTGGGATTTGAGTCGAACCGGGCTTGCGGCGCGCGATCCACAATGACCGTGTTGAAAGCGGGAGCGTTGAGAATGGATGCCTGCTTTGTCAGTGGACCGTCATGCGAAGTGATGCGCGCCGAGAGCAAGGACAACGTATTCGTGCGCGCGGATAGCCCTGTATCAAGAAAAACGGAAAGGGAAAGCGCCGGACTGCCGCCGTGCAGCATCGCCGCGCCTGCCTGTGGGAGCGGTAGAGACGTTGACAGGGGCAGAGAAGCCGCTTCAAGAGAGAGCGCGCCATACAATAATGCGTCGCCTGGTCGGGCATCGGTTTCGTAGAGATTGTTTAACAGAAATCGATACGCCGGTTTGTCGAACAACGAATTGGCTCGTTCGATCAAGGCAGCCAACTGGATCCGTTTTTGTTCCTCGTCGATAAGATTGACCGGTAGATTTCCATCCGCCTGCATCAGTTCGCAAATGACGTCTGCTGTTCGTTGCAGCAATGGGGACAAATTGGAAAACGACTCGGGGTGGTAGGTTTGTAATGCTTTCGCCGCTTGCAAAAGATCCGTGCAAATAACGATGTGTTCGTCCAACGGAACGTCCAACAAAAGCCCTTCGCATGTGAGACCGTTTCGCAACATCCGGCCGAAGGATGGCGTTTCCGTATTTCCTTGCAGGATCGTATGAACTGCGCTCGATGCGCCGGTTACCATCCCCGCATACAATCGCGCCGCCTGGAGATGAATTTCCTGCGCCGGGGATGGATTGTTCGGGGAACTCTCGAAAAGGATCCGGGAAAAATGTTCTACATTTCGTTGCAGGTCCCCCCAGATTTCTTCATTGTGTTGAGGCTGCTCGGGAAGGGCGATCAAACAGTCATAACTTTGAAGTAGCGAAAATGCGGAAGCGGGTAATTCATCGGTTGAAAAGGATGACTGCGTTACCACTTCATTCAATACGGCGGCGGCAAGCCGAACGCGATCGGTCCCTCCCAAGATCGCCGCTTTGGCGCAGGATTGCCATACATTCGGTTCGGGAATATTCATTTTCGCAAAGTGGACGTCAAGAGTTCGTTCCGTCCACCCGACGCGCCTGGCGAGATCACGAACTTCGCGGATTTGCACGTTGGAAAATGCGAAGGAGATGGAATCCGTGTGAGCTGTAGTTTTTTCTGCTTCTTCCGCGAGGGAAATCGAAGAGAAAACAATAAAAAGCGCGATCAAAAAGAAAGAAAGAAGATGTGACAATCGTTGATAGGTCATGATCCGTGTCCATTGGTTTGAGATATAAAAAGGATGATAGTTTGAAGTTTCCATATTGTGCATCGTTTTATAAAATGAAATAAAATGGTTAGATGTATTCGTCATGCGAATGATTGATTGTGTATAATTTTCAAAATCACAGCGGTTTATCGCTTGTCCGTGAAATAAATTTCGGATTTCATCCTGGAATATAGCATAAACGTGTGAGGGTGACCGAAGCAACGACCATTTACACCCAATCATAATATGGTGGGTGAAAAATGGATGTAAAGGGATCAAAAACGATTGAGAAATCAGCCTCCGATTTGAGACATGGTGCGATCCGGGCGGATGAAGTAAGAATCGTTGATCTGATGCCGTTCCGGTTTGGAACGCATCACGTCGTGCAGAAGCGCTCGTAATGAGTCATCGCCGCCGCCATTGCGTAGAGAGTGGAGCAAGTCCACTTCGCCGTCTTTCATAAGACATCCGCGCAATTTCCCATCGGGCGTAAGGCGAAGACGGTTGCAACGGGCGCAAAATTCATTGGTTACAGCGCCGA
>QZKN01000001.1 GCA_003598175.1 Candidatus Omnitrophota bacterium | reverse complement strand
CAATGTGCTGGATTTCATCGAATCGATCGGCTATCGCCAGGCCGGAGAAATTTTTGAAGGGCAGCGCAGTTTTCCCCTCGTGATGCGACTTCCCGACGAACAACGAACGGACGTGGAAACGCTGGCGAATACGCTGATCCCCACAAACGTAGGACCGGTGCTTCCGTTGCGCGCCGTCACGAAGATCGAGGAAGTGATCGGGCCCTCCCAAATCAATCGCGAATGGGGCCGCCGCCTGATGCGGGTGCAGTGCAATGTCCGTGGCCGTGATGTCGCCTCGTTTGTCAACGAAGCCGAACAAAAAATACGCGAACACGTGCAGTTGCCGGAAGGATACGTCATCAATTGGGGCGGGCAATTCGAGAATTTGGAGCGATCCAAACAGCGTTTCCTGATCGTTGTACCCCTAACGCTGTTGCTGATCTTCATCCTGCTCTATTTCAGTCTGAATCGTATGGGGGATGTCCTGATCATTTATACCGGCATTCCCTTCGCCGCCATCGGCGGGATTTTCGCATTGTGGATTCGCGAGATTCCCTTCAGCGTGAGCGCCGCAATCGGCTTCATCGCGTTGAGCGGCATCGCGGTGTTGAACGGACAAGTGCTCGTTTCCGCCATCCAGACGATGAGAAGCGAAGGTCGTCATTTGCGAGAGGCCGTATATGACGCCGCCCAACAACGGCTGCGTCCCGTCCTCGCCACCGCCATCACCGACGCCGCCGGATTCCTGCCGATGGCGCTGTCGACGGGAGTGGGCGCGGAAGTCCAACGCCCGTTGGCGACGGTCGTGATCGGGGGAGTGATCACGTCCACGATTCTTACGCTGGTCGTTCTTCCTGCGTTGTATTCTTTTTTCGGTAAGACCGAGATCAAGGACTCGTCAATTCTCGCATCGTAGAATAAACGATTTCATCATCAGCCGCGCCGTCAAACACCAGCGGAAAATATTGATTCACCTCTTTATGCATGAATCCCCAGGAAGCCCCGTTCTTCACGCAGATAGCCGCCGCCTGTGCCGCTTCTTCTCCGACTTTATCATCCTCATTACAAACGATGGGTTTCCCGAAGGATTTCAGTGCGGCAATGCGGGCAGGAATTTCATCGAGAGAAGTCCCGTTGAAATGAATGAGGATGAAATCGCCCGCTTCCGCTACCGCCGCCGCCATTTTCCCATCCCCCAAACCGCTGGTGGAAACCAACAAATCGGGAGCGGTTTGTTTGGCCAGGCGAATCAGTTCCACCTCGCCTTCTACGGTCTTTAAAATGGGATGGTCGAAGCCGCCGTGGTTGAATTCGTTGGCGATTTCTAAAACCACGTTGGTAAATCCGTTGTCTTGAATCCAACGTACAACCTGCACGACGCCGTTGCGCACGGCGTCTTCATTTTCCAAAACCTGATCCTGGCGTTGATAATAACAACCGAGAATAACGACGACGCCGCGACGGCCGCACGCTTCGATCACCGTTTTCACCCGCTGTAAATACGAGTCCCGCAACGAACCGTCCGGACGGAAGGTGGAATTCAGCGCGCCTTCATATCCCGGCATCCCCCCCTGCAGACAAATCGTGAACGCCCGCGCGCCATGCGCGATATAATCAGGCAACCGGTTCAAAAACCGGCTTGTATTTGCATCAGGATCGAAATCCGGACGGTTGCGGTCTTCAAAGACGGAATTGACCATGCGCACATTCATCAAAAGCCCTTCCGCCGCGGAGCCGGGATTGGTGATTTCTCCATTCAAATACCACTTGTCGCCCTCGATCGAAACTCGCGTGGAAGGAGAAGGTTGATCATCACGCAAAACGAACGTCGCTTTCCGCACCGAAAAACAATCGTCTCCCGAAAACACCAAATTGCACGTTTTTCCATCCTCACTCATCCATTTCGCCGGAAACGAACAAGTCTCTCCCGGCCCCACATCCCACAGTTCCGTGCGAAAAACAGTCGTCCACGGCCCCCAAGGCTCCGCCGCGTCATAAATTCCGAATCCTCCGGCGAAACGCGTATCCTCGCCGGGAATGATTTGGCACCACAAATATCGTTTCAAACCGGCGTTGTAAGTGACGCCGGAGCGATAACAGTTTCCCGCCGAGGAAAAAACCGTCCCGCGTTGCCGTATATCATCCGTCCAAACCGGTGTTCCGTCCGCATCCGGTTCCTGAAAAAATTCGTACGCCTCGCGAACGCAAAGACGATCTTTCGGAGCGCGGGCCATGACCATCCGGTCGGCGGAGTCATAGGCGCTGTCCGCATCGGGCGAATAAATATAAACATAGTCATCGCGCGCGCCATCATAATTTTTACCAAAATTCAAAAATGTGGGGCAGCCGAATCCGGTTTGAAAGGTCCAGTCGCACCAAATCCACGTTAGGCCATGATCGCTCGAACGAGCAAGTTGTGCGTTGCCCGCGTTCCGCGCCCACAGATACAAAATCCCATCCACCATCAATATCCCGCTCGCTTTTTTCCCTCGCCGGCCGTCGCCGAGCTGCTCGCCGCTGCAGGAACGGATGTTTATCCCCATAAAATCCACCGGCGAGCCGACCACTTTGGCGAATCCGAGACTCAACTTCTGCGGCGTCTTCGGCTCGAATCCGTTTCCGTCGCCGTACGCGGTATACATACAATCATCGTCCGCCCAGGTCAGCGGCCAATTGTCGCCGCCTTTCGCTTTGCGAACAATGGAGGACGGCTCAGCCCATTCCACCTTATCGATCACCGCGCTGGGTGGATAAGGATTTTCGCTGGCCCTTGCAAAAGAAAGCGAGAAAGAAAGAAGGAAGCCAATAGCAAGAAAAGGGAGAGAATAAATTTTTGTTTTCATGGTATTTTGTGAGGCGTTCGGGGAAGACGCTTCGGCCTTCCCCTACAAACAAAATAAAGAGAACCGGCAGGACGCCGGCGATACCGGTTACGCCGGTTTGATTTCCCGCCAGGTCGGATCGAACACCATTTTCCGGCCTTCTTCATACGCGCGATCCGCCAGAATCACCGCCACGCCCTGCATATACCCCTTATCCATATTCGCGTTGGGCTGTTCGCGGCTGCGCACGCATTTGAGCCAGTTGGTCATGTGATCGTCGCACGGCTCATCCTCGATTTCCGTTCCCTCCGGCACTTTCTCCGGATGTTCGCTGCCTTCCGCCGTGACGCGCGGCAAAATGCCGCCGGAATCGTTGCCGTCGGGCGCGTTGATCCGCATGATTCCCTTGGTTCCGAAAATGATCATATAATCGTTCGCGCCATTGCCGAAATGGGTCGTATACAGCGTAGTAAATCCCTCGGCGTATTCCAATATCGCCGTCACCGTGTCGGGCGCGGTGCGTCCCGGCTGGGAGGTGGGCGAGAACACGCCGCCCTGCGCCACCGCCGCGGCGGGAAATCCGCAATCCGTCACATAATGGATGAAATCGCTGAAATGGCTCATCCAGCCGCCAACGGTGCCGCTGGAGAACTCCTTATACCCCATCCAATGTCCGTGCTGATCCGGATTGAAGGGACGATACGGGCGATTCATCAAAAACGCCCGCCAATTCGTGTCCTCCTCCTTTTCCGGAACCTGATAATTGTTCCAATATGGATTGTAAAAACTGCGGCTTTCCTCCACGCGCAGAATCTTGCCGAGTTTCCCCGCCTGGATAAACGCTTTTGCGCCCGCCGCGCCCTGGCTGCTGCGGCCCTGCGTTCCGTTCTGCACGATGGCGAGCGATTTCTTTACCACGTCGTACGCCTGATTCAAATCGTCGAGTTCCATCGCGATCGGTTTTTCCACATACGCATCCTTCCCGGCCCGCACCGCATCGCGCAGCATGGCGCAGTGCTGGTGATCCGCCGAGGCGATGATGACCGCGTCGATTTCGGAACTGTCGAGCAGTTTGCGGTAATCCTCATACAAAACCGGCTTGCGTTCGAAGCGTTCTTCGATCACCTGCGCCGCCTGCTCCCGCTTGACATTCCAAATATCGCAGGCCGCAACCACGTCCGCCTTGGTCTCCTCTGCGGTCCGATGCACCCATCCGAGATGATACGTCCCGCGCCCGCCGCAGCCGATGAGTCCGATACGAATTTTATCGTTCGCGCCCAATACCCGCCCATACCCGGAAGCGGTGAATCCGGCCGTGATCACGCCGGCAGCGGCTCCGCCGGAAATACTGTTGTGGATGAATTCACGTCTGTTTTGTTTCTGTTCGTTCATGGTTTTTCCTCATTACACCAATTTTTTCAAATGATCCAAACTGGATTTCGCCTGCTCGATGGTCCCGCACTCGACCGAAATCACGACATCCCGATCCAGCGTTTTCAGCTTCTCCACGATTTTCGTCCAATCGATCACGCCTTCGCCGCAGGCGACGCCGACCGCAACGCCGGTCACCTTGCCCCGCTCCTCTAGCTGGAGGCCGCCGATATCCTTGCCGTGCACGTGGTACACGCGATCCAACACTTTGTCCAGCATTTCATACGGATCGGTTCCGGCGATAAACGCGTTGCCGGAATCGTAATTGACCTGCAGGTACGGCGAATCAACCAGGCCGGCGATGCGCAACAGTCCTTCCGGCGTTTTGGAATAAATCTGATGGTCTTCAATACAAACATAAACGCCGTAACGCTCGGCGGTTTGCATGACCATCGACAGCGTATATTCCATCACTTTCCACGCCATCTCGTCCGACATCCACGCCGGTTTCACGCCCTCGTCCGTATTCACAAACGAAACCTCGAGATCCGCAGCGAATTGAATCGCCCGCCGCAGATAAGGAACGCTGATTTCCGGCCGCATCAGCGGACAATGGGCGGATAGGCTGGATATCTTGACATCATACCGGTCACAAATCTGCCTCATCGAAAGCGCATCCTCATCCATCGAAAACGAATGAAAATACCCCGCCTCGCTCAACAATTCACGCCCGAGATGCACCATCGGCTCGATATATTCGTAGCCGATGTCGGACGCAATCTTCACGCCTGCTTCAAAGGACTTGTCCGCGCTGCGAACAAATTCCATATTCACGCCGATCAATACGTTTCCCATATCAAATCTCCTTCTTTAGAATCCCGCGAAACCAATTCAGCGACTTTTCCAATACATTTCCTTCGCATTCCAGGCTGAACACGCCGTCATACCCATTCTTGATCAGGAGGTTGACGCATTGCTCGATATTCGCCGCATTCACGCCGTCCCCGATCGCGCACTGGCTCATCGCGATGCCGGTCAATTCCCCCCGCGCCGCCTTTGCCAGCGACTCGCTGACGTCTTTGATATGCACGTGGCTGATGCGATTCTTGAAACGTTCCACAAACGCTGCCGGATCCTGCCCCGCAATGAAGGTATTGCCCGTGTCCATATTCAAGCGTAAACAAGGGCTGTCATAAAAGCCGAGAATCTCGCCCATGAAATCGGGATTAGTGGTAAAATAGCCGTGTGGTTCGCAGTTGATGATGATGTTATGCGCTTCCGCCACTTTCAGAATCTCTCCATAAGCTATTTTTAAAATGTGCAAGCCTTCCTGATCGCTCATCCCCTCCGGTTTGTGCTTGTCGTCGGTGGTATCCACGCAGGGACACCCCACCTGCGCCGCCCAGCGGATGGTATGAATAATGTACTGCACGCCGATGGTCAGCCCATCCAGCCGGCTGAGCGGATAGGCCGCGTCGATCTGGCTGAAACGAATCCCATACCCATCCAGTTTCCTGCGCCACAAAACCGGATCTTCCAACAACGAAATATGCGGATAATATCCCAGCGCCTGAATGTAGGCCGCCCCGTCGATCGCTCCGCACTCGATATGCTTCAACTCATGATCTTTCGCCCAACCGAGGCATTGCTCGAAATTCCAATTGCTGCTGTTCCATGCGTCTGTGTGATACCCGATTCCGACCATAATCCAATCTCCCCTGCGCGTGATGCAATCGCGGCGGTCCCGCCGCCTTTGCCTTCATCTTATTCCAATATTAAAATGATCTGTAGGTAGACAGAATCGAAAATCGAGAGGTTTCCACCCGTGCTCGAGTATATGATTTTGATAGGAGTTGTTCTCATTGGCGGAACGGCAATGAATGCCATCGGCGTCAATGCCGCCTGGTTGGTTCTCCCCATCCTGATTTGCACGATTCCGTCCGTTTACGCCTTCATTTCCGGCGCTCCCTACCTGCCCACCGATATAAGTACTCTTCTAAAGATGCTCAAACTGGCGCAAATCCGACCGGGTGAGAAGGTCTGCGATTTAGGCTGTGGAGACGGACGCCTGCTGCGCGCCGCCGCCGATTTGGGCGCACAAACGGAAGGATTCGAACTCTCAATTTTTCTGTTTCTCCTCGCCCGCCTTCACGGCAACGGAAATATTCATTATAAGAATTTTTGGAACGCGGACGTGTCGTACGCCGACGTGATCTTCATTTATCAGCAACCTCGCGCGATGAATCGCATAGAAAAGCACATCTGGCCGAATTTGAAATCCGGCTGCCGCGTGATCGTGAATACGTTCCCTTTCCCCAACCTCGAACCCGCGCTCACGGACGGGCATGTGTATCGCTATGAGAAAAGTTGAGATGGAAGGGACTCCGTTGTTCACGCGTGAACCATTCTCGCATCGAAGGGTCGATAGGAATATGGAAAAGGAAGTGAATACAAGAGATGGACGGATTCGTCCATAAAATTTTCGCATCCATTAACGCAAAATCTCCATTTCATTCGTTTTCCCTTATAAAAGCGAGCACACGATTCAGGCTTGTGTATAACTCTTCTTGGAGGACTGCGATGAAACAGACGGTCATTTCATTCTCGATTTTCTTTCTCGCCGGGATTGTATTCTCCACGTATGTTCATGAAACAAGTGGTTCGAATGCTGCCGATCTTACCAGTTTAAAACAGGCTCTTTCGAGCCAGGAATGGATTGCGCGTGAACATGCCGCGAACGAGATCGGTATGATCGGCGTTGATGCCAAAGAGGCCATTCCGTCGCTGATCGATTGTTTGGGGGATGAAGAGTGGCGCGTGCGGGAAGCCGCCGCCAATGCGTTGACTGCGATGGGGAGGGAAGCGAAACCGGCGGTTCCCGCCTTGATCAACGCTCTTCAAGACGAAGAATGGCGCGTGCGACAACCGGCGGCCTACACGTTGGCGGCCATCGGTTTGGCGTCCGTTCCGGCAGTGACGGCATTGATCGTGGCGCTCCATGACGAAGAATGGCACGTACGAAAGCCGGCGGCCATGGCTCTGGCAGCCCTGGGTCCGGCCTCCGTCTCTGCGGTAACAGCGCTTGTTTCCGTTCTCGATGATGAAGAGTGGCAGGTGCGACAACCGGCGGCCGACGCCTTGGCGGCCCTGGGTCCGGCCTCGAAACCGGCGTTGCCCGCTTTGATCGTGTTACTCGGGGATGAAGAATGGCAAGTGCGAAAATCCGCCGCTCTAGCATTGGGCGCGTTGGGACCGGCGGGTCAAGAAGCGATCCCCACTTTGAAAAAGACACGGCAAGATTCCGAAGAACAGGTACGAAAAGCCGCCGCCGATGCATTGGATAAAATTGTAAAATAAAAGAATCGTTGCGACGGATTCGTCTTCTCCTATCAACGCAAAGACGCGAATGGATGCGGTGGATACAGGAGAGGGCAAATCGCATGAAGAATTGATCCATCGCCGGGACAATCCATTATTCGGTGAGATTAAGAAAAAATGGATACGATGAAACGACGGCGGGATCGATCAAGCGAGAATCCTTCGGCGAAGGATAAGAACCGGCTTTATGAACTGACGTTTTCTTTGTGATAGTGCGGTTTACCGAATGGAACTACATCTGACACATATCGACATAACGAATGCGGCAATTTCCCGCACTGTCGAAACTCACCATCGACCGTCATTTTCCGACTTGTGGACCCGGAATTGGCCGCAGTCACAGGAGGAATTCGAAGCGTTTGTGGATGTGTTTCAGGAACGGATATTCCGGTTTCTTTATTACCGTTTAAAGAACCGTCAGGATGCCGAGGATGTATTGCAGACGGTTTTTCTGAAAGCGTATCACGATCGGAAAAAGTTGTGCAAAGTGAATACCCGAGCCGGATCGTATCTGTTCCGCATGGCGAAAAACGCTTGTATCGATCACTATCGAAAACAAAAGCGAATGACCCATGTTTCACCAATCAACCAGTACCGCGAGATACCGGTTGGTACTCATCCGGAGTCGAATGATTGGGATGAACTCGAGCGTATCGATAATATCCTGCGGCAGATTCCCGTCAAACAAGCGGACGTGATTCGTTTGCGCATTATGGACGATCTGTCATTTTCAGAGATCGCCGAGGTTACCGGATGTTTCGAAACGACTGTGCGGACGCGTTACCGGTACGGAGTAAGAAAACTCCGGCGCATCATTCAAAAAGAAGAAAAAGACCGATGAATTGCCATACGTATCAAAACAGCATACTCGAACTATTGCCGTTACCTTCCAGTGAAGCGATCCCGGAAGACATTCAACGTCATTTGTCGACGTGTCCGGATTGCCAGCGGTTTTATCGGGAACACGCTCAGGCGGTGCAATCGATTCGCCTCACACATTCGCCCCTTCTCTCGAGAGATTTCAAGACCAATCTCATGCGGAAAATACGGTCCGGAGAAAGCCCTGAACGAATCGCGCCACCGGTTCCTGCAAAAATATTTCAATTGTGGAAACCTGTCTATATCACGGCTCTGACGGTTTTGATCCTGCTGTTATTTTTCTCGTTCGAGCCGCGGCAATGGTTCCGCGCTCTTTGGCATAGTCAGCCGGGGCTGCCCGCCGATATTCGTCTTGCACAAGCATTCGCCAGCGAGTTTGGGAACGGTGATCGATCCGGCGTTCTCTATCAATCGCGCGAAATCGTTTTCCAACCATTGAAAGATTGTTATGGTAAAAACGAACAATGGTATCCCCTGATGATCATCAATGAAAAGGGAACGCTCGCGAGCGTGAAGGTTTCCTATAGAACTAGTTACGAAACAAAGCGCGTCATCCAAGACGAATCCTGGTACGATTACGATCGTCATTGCTTTGTCCGGACTCTATCGCTCAATCAAAATGTTTTTTTTATCAATGCGTATGATGAGAATGGAATTGTTCTCACCTGTGAACAAACTCCATCGAATGAAGCGGTTTTTCAGCGGACAAAGGTAGACGGATTTTCGCTTCCCCCGCCGGAGGAGTTTTTGTATCTGGGAGCCGATCTTTCGGCTTTATGGGCGGGTGGCGATCAAGTGCAAATCGTCAATTCCATAACAAATAAGAAATATCAGGGAGCGGACGTTCGACAAGTGAAGTCGACGGTACAAAAGAACGATGGAAATTATTATCGTTATTATTTCGATCTGACCCTCGATCTGAATAAAATCCTTGAAATCAATACCTTCTTTCACAGAGTGGCGTTGTTGACCATTCGGCCTAATTTTATTCGCCAGGAGTCCTCGGGCGCCTATCCCCGCAATCTCGAGCGAATTCCAGTCCATATGGATAGCCTAAAAAAATTCCGTTTCGAGAAACAAGATGTTCCGCCGTATATCCGGAAAACCAACATGAATGAAATTCATGAGTCTGCCTGGAATGGCCTGCTTTATTCCGAATCCGATTCCACTCACTACTCTTTAGCCAACGCTATCGATATTCTCGATTTCGGATTTCCATCCCAACGAATGGTCGCGTTCGAATATACAGCTCCCGATGTTCAACCGGTTTTTCTGTTGCAGGCATTCTCGATCAATCAAAATTATGGTGCAAAAATCAAAAAGATGAGTCAGCCAATCCACAGAACAAGAACGGGATTGCACGTTTGGAAATGTCCTATCCTGGATTCCGCCGCGGAACATATCATACCGGTTATCCAGCCGTTCACCGATTCTCAAGTCAATCCATACAATGGATATCTGGCAGAACATCCTTCTGGATCGTACCTGTTGTTGATAACCGGCGAAACCATACAAAATACGCACGTCGACCAATTGTTGGACAGTATGACGCCGCTGAACGCATCATCCACGATAGGGTCTTGAATATCAATGGGGGGGATGTTCGGAAGAAGACGCCATCTTCATAACACTATCAAATCCCCAAACTTTGCAATTAAATACATCCCAAACAAATCGCGGATGCATCAGCGAATTCACGTTAAGTATCGAATCGTAACCGCATGAAATCATGAATTTTCCGGAATTTTCCGTTCGTAATCCCGTCGTCGTGAATATGCTCGTGATTTTTTTGATCGTCACCGGCATCCCGGCTTATTTTTTGATCGTGCGAGAACTCTTTCCCATCCTGCCGCAGGATCGGATCGGAATCACCACCATTTATCCGGATGCGTCGCCGGAAGACATCGAGAAACAAATCACCGCCGAAATCGAAAGCGCCATTGCCGGGGTGGACGGGATCAGGCACATCAGCTCGGTTTCCGTTGAAGGGATCAGCATGATCAACCTCGAGTTGGAAGTGGACGCGGATCCCGATGACGTCATCCGCGATGTGCAGGCGGAGATCGATACCATCGACACGTTTCCCGACGACGCCGAAGATCCGCGGGTGGAGGAGCTCAAATACAACTGGCCGGTCGTGAACCTGACCCTGCACGGGCCGGTCAGTGAAAAACGCATGAAAAAAATCGCCGAGGATTTGAAAGATTCTCTCGTGGAAATCCCCGGCGTTGCGCAAATCATGCTCGGCGGGATTCGCGAGCGGGAAATTCACGTGCTGGCGGATATGGACCGCTTATATGCGTATCGCATCTCCCTGCCCATCCTGGCGCAGGCGCTGATTCGCGGCAACCGCGACCTCCCGGCGGGCAAACTGGAAACCTCGAGGCAGGAATTTCTCGTGCGCACGCAGGAGGATTTCACGCAGGTGGAAGAGATCCGCCGCGCCATCGTGCGCGTCAACGAACGCGGAGGCAAAGTGACCGTCGGCGATGTGGCGACGGTGGTGGACACGTTTGCCGATCGCGAGACGTTCATCCGCATGAAAGGAAACCAATGCGTCGGCCTGTTTATCATGAAACAATCCAACGCCGACACGTTGCGTTTAAAACGCCGGATCGACGAAGTCGTGGATCGGTTTCTACAGCAAATTCCCGAACCGATCACAGTGGATCCCTTCCTCGATTTTTCCTTCGCCATTCGCGAACGGCTCGACGTGATGCAGTTCAACGGCATGTTGGGTTTGGCGCTGGTATTGGGATTCCTCTGCCTCTTTCTCGATATCCGCATTGCTATGATGGTGGCGATCGGGATTCCTTTTTCATTCCTGGGAGCGATTTTGCTGATGTCCGGAATGGGGATGTCGCTCAACATGTTGACCATGTTCGGCGCCATCATCGTGTTGGGTATGCTGGTCGACGATGCGATCATCATTGCGGAAAACAGTTATCGCTATCTGGAACGCGGATGGCCGCGCGCGAAAGCGGCGATTGCAGGCGCGAACGAAGTGACCATGCCGGTGCTTGCCGCCGTGCTGACCACCATTTCCGCGTTTCTGCCGTTGCTGTTGATGGAGGGTTTGCTGGGCAAATTTTTGGGCGTGATTCCGATCGTCGTCACGTTTGCGTTGGTCGCTTCTTTACTGGAAGCCTTCGTCATCCTCCCTTCCCACATCGCCGAATGGTCGCAAAGGATATCCTTCGTCAAGCATCCGCACGCGATCCGAAAAAAAGCGAGAAATCGCTATTGGTATGCGGGCGTGATTCGCTTTTATCGCCGCGCGTTGCTGATGTGCCTGCGCTATCGATACCTTGCCGTCCTGACCATTATCCTGTTGGCGATTGCGGCGGTTTGGTTTGCATACTACGGAATGGATTTCATTCTCATTCAAAATCGAGACATTAATTATTTCCGAATTTTAGTCGAAATGCCCGTCGGCGCGCCGCTCGACCGCACGTCCGACGCCATGCAAAAATTGGAAGAACTCGCCTTGCAACTGCCGGAAAATGAAATCGAAGCCGTCGTGGCGTATGTCGGCCTGCAAATCGACGAATGGAACCAGCTGCATCTCGGCAGCCATTACGGCCAAATTTGGGTGGATCTGACGGAAACCAAATGGCGGGATCGTGTGGGCATGGAGACGCTCGAAGAGTATCGCCGGCTGCTCCCGCCCATGCCGGAGATTAAATCTCTCAGCCTGGAAAAAGAAGTGGCCGGGCCGCCCGCGGGAAAAGCGGTGTCGGTTCGCATTCGCGGCGAGAACTTTGCCCTGCTACGGCAAATCAGCCGGGAAATGCAGGATTTTCTTCATACCATCGACGGCGTGGTGGATATTCGCGACGATTTCACGGAGGGAAAAACCGAACTCCGGATCAAACTCGACCGCCCGCGCGCGTCGCAATTGGGATTCACGCCGGAAGAAATCGCGGCCGCCGTCCGTTATACATTTGATGGCGGAAAAGCCGGGCGATTGTTCGATCAGGACGAAGGTCTGGACATCATGGTCCGCGCGAAAAAAAGCAACCGCTCCCGCATCGAGGACATCTCCAACCTGCGATTCTTGAACGCCAACGGAGACTGGATTCCGTTTGAAAATTTCGCAACTTTGATGCCCGGACGCGGCGTGTCTCAAATCACGCGCTTTGATAATCGTCGTTCCATTACCGTTTCGGCGGACGTGGAAACGGAGAAAATCACCTCAATGGAAGCGAATCGGCTGTTGCGCGAACGATTCGCGGCCTCCACGAGCGAAATTCCGGCCTGGAAAACCGCGACGGACATGTTCTTCGGCCAAGTGCAAACCTCGTTGCCTTGCAAGGAACGACCGGGCTATACTCTTACGTTCGGCGGAGAAAACGAAGAAACGCAGCGCTCTCTCAGCTCCCTCCTGCGCGCATTCGTCGTCTCGTTTGTTCTGATTTATTTTATTCTGGCGGCGGTGTTTCGCTCGTACATTCAACCGATGGTGGTGCTGCTCACGGTGCCGTTTTCGTTCATCGGAGTCATCATCGGATTGTTCGTCATGGGCGAACCGATCGGGATCATGGCCCTGATCGGCGTCATTTCGTTGAATGGCATCGTCGTCAACGACGCCATTGTTTTGGTGGATTTTATCAACCAGTCAAGGCGGCGCGGGCTGGGACGCTGGCGCAGCGTTTATAAATCCGGCATTTTGCGAATCCGCCCGATCATTCTGACTTCGGTCACCACCATCGGCGGCCTTCTCCCTCTCACCGCATGGGTGGACGGCACGTCCGAGTTCCTCTCGCCGATGGCCATCGCCATTTCCTGGGGACTCGCATTCGCCACGTTGTTAACCCTGCTCGTGCTTCCCTGCGCATTCAGCATTTTGGACGACATCAAAATCCGTCTCCGCGTCAGCCTGGTTCCGTCGACGGGACCCGAGGAGTCATCCACCTTGAGAAACGGGTCTTTACCGGCGGATTGATCCCTCCCATTCATCGAAAAAGATTACATTTCACACGTTTCGACGACGACGCGATTTCGCCCCTCCTTTTTCGCGCGGGACAATGCGCGATCGGCGCAGCCGATCAACGCGAGAGAATTCATATCCTCGCGGGGAATGGCGCCGGCCACGCCGAAACTGGCGGTAACCACCCTGGTTTTCACTCCTTCCGCATGAGGTAGTTGCAGATCATAAATCGCTTTACGTATTTTCTCGGATACATAAAACGCCTGATCGGGATTGGTGTTCGACAGCACGACGATAAACTCCTCCTCGCCATACCGCGCCGCCAAATCGCCGGGACGGCGAACGAGGTTTTTAAGGATGCGGGCGACGCGAACCAGGCATTGATCGCCGTGTTGACGCCCGTATGCGTCGTTGTAGGCTTTCAAATGGTCGATGTCGCAAATCACAATCGCCAGGGGATACAATTCCCGGCGCGCCCGCTTCCATTCCTGCTCGAGGTGTTGCTCAAATTTCAAGCGATTGGGGATGCCGGTTAATTCGTCTATCGTGGTGAGTTCCTGCAGCCGTTCCCGGGCTTGCTGCATGACAAGAACCTGATCTTTCAATCGATCCTTTTGCTTTTGGAGTTCCTCGCTGAGCCTTCGCAGCTTGTTCTTCAACGTTCGTATCCGAAAATAATAAGCAAGATAAATCCCGCCGATGATGCAGATAAGCAATAGCAAACGAAACCAAAACGTTTGCCAAAACGGCGAATCGCCTGACAGGATATCTGCCGCTGCATTCACTTCCACTCCGGAAAACAATAGGAACAACGCAACCAGTCGTACGAAAATATTCCTCATCGGATTGGTGAAACCAATTTTTGAAAGAATCCGTCGATTATTCATGATGGGGAAACAACCTGAAACTACTGTCGATAACTACACTGAAATTCTATCGCATTCCATAACCAGTTTCATCACTCACAACGACGGCGCGGGAGTTTCCAGCCATTTCAGATTGAATTCGTAATGATTCCGACTGCTGATCAAATGAATGACGCCGTTGGTGGTCTGGCAGACGGAGAGATACCCGCGCGGCTCGGAAACGCTGGGACTCATCAGGAAAACGCGGTCGTCCAGCGATTGGACTTCGTGATCGGGCTGATCATCGCTGACCAATCGTTTCATTGGCCAGGTTTCTCCGTCGTCGTAAGAAATCGCCGCGAACATCCCGTGGATTTCCCGTTTCCCGCCGGACGCGTCGCGGACAAGAACCGGCGTACCCCCGCCATTCGCGAAGGAGACAAGCAACAACGGTCCTTCCTGCAAACGCAGTAAAACCAAACGTTGACCGCCGCCGATGGGAGGAAACTCGCTGGCGCTGTAGGTCCAGGTCCTTCCCATATCGGTGGAAACGCTTTTCGGCATGTGGCCGTCGATGCTGTCGCCGCGCCCGAATGCCATCAACCGGCCGTCGTGAAGTTGAACCACGGCCGCATGAATCCCGGCGATGGTTCCGCCGGGATCGCTCCACGTTTCTCCTTCATCCCTGCTTACGTGGATGGCGGTTCCTCCATTGCCGCTCGGCGTGGCGTCGCAGGGCAGGATAATAAATCCTTCGCGAGTGCGAAACACGGACTCGACGCATTGATTGCGGCGTTGATGTTCCGGCATGATCAGACGCGCTTTCGACCAGCCGGCGCCGTTGTCGGTCGAAGTGCGCATGATGATGGCCAACGGTCCCCACGTCGCCGCGGTGGAAAGGCCGGCAAAATGATAAATTGTTTTATCTCCATCAAACCACATTGCCGGACAATGATCGTTACGGTCGGGCGCATCCCAAAACGGCGACGCCGGCGCCCACTCGTCCGCCCCGTACCGCAAACGGCTGGCCGCCTGGCCGAGTTCCCGCCCTCGTTCCGTCACCGTTGTATACCACACCGCCAACAAATCGCCGTTGGGGCACTCGACGATGCCGGGATCATGATTGTGTTGGGAAAATAGCGGTCCCTGCGAGTTCTCCGCGATTTTGACATATTCGCGTGGACCTTTAAAGTAGGGCTGGTTGGGATCCGGTCCCTTTTGCAAATTGAGCGGAATTGTTTGAGAAACGTTGCGTTGGTGGAGTTCGGCGGGTGGAAGCGGCAATGGATTTGTATCCGGCAATTCGCCCTGAACCACGCGAAAACCGATGCAAAAACTTTTATCGTCCGCAAGCGTCCCCATGCGGTTGGCGGAGCGCAGGTAAAATGCCGGCGTGCCATGACTGCCGCCGCGCGTTACCTTGAAATCCCCATCCACACGACCGACCGGATCGGTTTGCTCGCCATCCGCATACGGTCCGTAAAAGTCATGACACCATTCTTCCACGTTCCCGTGCATGTCGAACAATCCCCACGCATTCGGCCGTGTTTTTCCCACGTGCAGCGGGACCACATCTTCCCGGTTGCGGCTGCGATCCGGACAGGGAAACCAGCTGTTGTCAGGATTTTTCACATATTCGTCAGGCAACGTATCTCCCGTCGCGAACACGGAAACGGAACCCGCGCGACAGGCGTATTCCCACTCCGCTTCGGTGGGCAACCGATACGGCAATCCTTCCTTTTTCGATAACCAATCGCAAAACGCCTGCGCCTCATGCCAATTCACGAAGATCACCGCTTCGTCGTTGTCGATGGAAAATCCTTTTTTCCCGCGAATATGCATGTGCAGCGGATCGAATTGTTCATACTGGCGATTGGTCACCTCACATACGCCGATGTAAAACGGTTGGTTGATGATCACACGATGTTGCGGAAATTCGTCGAAATCCCCCTTGTCCGGCAGCCAGATTTTGTCGCCGCCATGCTCGCGCGCCGCCAGGATGTCCTCATGCAAATCGCTTCCATCCGACCCCATCCAAAACATCCCCGGCTCGATGCGCGCGAAGGCCATACCGATGGAATTGGTATAAGTCTTCCCGCCCGGCGATTCCGCGGCGTAAGCGGAAGAAAAGAGAATAAACGCGCCCAGGAAGAAACGAAAAACGGTTTTCAACATAATGAACTTCCTTTTGCAAATATAGGGTGGCGTAAGCGCTGTCGATCGCGCCGTTGTCACCCGTTTTCGCTTACGGCAAGCATCTCTGAATTACAGGATAGCGTCAAGTGTCGCGTGGATTGATGAATCTTGTAGAAAGCCGAAAATCAATTTACATTATGATCGAAACCTCGGCGGCAAAAAACTCATTCGCGCCTTTGCCAAGATACGGAAATCCTTGCAATATAAGATAGAACGTCATTCCGATTTCTCGCTGTCCGTTTCAAGGAGAATTATGGATCCATGAGGAGGAAATCTGGCTGGACATGCTGATGGCGCGCAATCGGATGACCCCTATGTATAACGCCAGTGAAACGATAATAATTTATGATTCGTTGCAGGGATTTTATGAGGCTATGGTCAAACTGCTTCATACGTTAAAACAGAAAAATAATAATCGAATGGAAGTGGAAACCCTATAGAAAGATGCAAATTTATCGTACGATCAAGATGATTCCTTTTTCTTGTCTTTAATCCGTATCTCTTTCCATAATTCCCCCAATTCCTGCACTTTCCGCGGCTGCGACTCCGCCATATCCGTTGTTTCCAGCGGATCGGACTCGAGATTATATAATTCGACCCTCTTCCCGTCTTCGGATCGAATTCGGTTCCATTCCCCCTTGCACATGGCGGACATTTTATTATTGTATCACAATCCCAACCGGTCAAAAATAATATCCACGTTTTTAAGTAAGTCGTCGAGGTAAAAACATGCTTCCAGCTCCTCGCCGGTGGATTGGGCGGAGACTTCCGCGTCGCGTTTCAATTCGTCAAGCAGCGTCGAGTCGGAATCCCACGCTTTCATGGAACACGCCTGCACGATGCGGTAGGCGTCTTCGCGCGACATGCCTTTTTGCGTGAGGGTAAGCAGGACTTTTTGAGAAAACACCAGGCCTTTCGAGGAGGCCAGATTATGCTTCATGCGATCAGTGTGAACCACCAGATTTTCAATGATCCAATTCATTTTGGCCAGCATGTAATCCAGCAAAATCGCGGAATCCGCCAGCGTAATGCGTTCGACCGAGGAATGCGAGATATCCCGTTCGTGCCACAGTGTGATATTTTCGACGCCGGTGTGCATATACCCGCGCAGCAGCCTGGCTAGGCCGGTGATGCGTTCGCAGACGTTGGGATTACGCTTATGCGGCATGCAAGACGAGCCTTTCTGTCCGGGGGGGAACGGCTCCTCCACTTCGCGGATTTCCGTTTTTTGCAGACCGCGAATCTCGACCGCCATTTTCTCCAGCGTGCCGCCGATGATGGCCAGCGTGCATAAAAATTCGGCGTGGCGGTCGCGTTGAATGACTTGATTGCTGATCGGCGACGCTTCGAGTTCCAATTCCTCGCAAACGATGGCTTCCACGCGCGGATCGATGCTGGAATACGTGCCGACGGCGCTGGAGACTTTGCCCACGCGGATGGTCTCTTTCGCGCGGCGCATGCGCTCGTATTGCCGCCCGAGTTCCGCATACCACAACGCCGGTTTCAGGCCAAACGTAATCGGTTCGGCGTGCACGCCGTGGGTTCTGCCGACCATGATCGTGTGGCGATGTTTTTTGGCCAGTTCTCCGACAGACTGCCTGAGGTTGTCAATGCCGGCCAGCAGCAGATCGGAGGCGGCAACCAGTTGCAGGGCCAGAGCGGTGTCCAATTTGTCGGACGAGGTCATGCCATAATGGATATAGCGGGCGGCCGGCCCAACGTGTTCCGCCACATTGGTTAGAAAAGCGATGGTTTCGTGATCGACCGTTTTTTCAATTTCATGGATGCGCTCGATGTCAAACGCGGCTTTTTCCCGAATGTCCTTAAGCGCATCATCCGGAACCACGCCGAGTTTGTTGTGCGCCACACAAGCGGCGATTTCTACCTTCAGCCACATTTCGAAGCGAAACGAATCGCTCCAAATTCGTCCCATTTCCTTGCGCGTATACCGTTCGATCATGTGAGTTCTCCTCGAAAAAATCTGAAACCCGAATCATACGCACCCGCTCGTGAAAAGGCAATCTCCCCACCGATTCCGGCATGACCGGGGATAAGAATGGCACGATTATTTCATGTCATTTCATCCCGTTGCCTTGGCGTTTTTACTGTTTCAAATAGCGCGGATCAATCCGACAACCACCCCCATAATTCCAACGTTCTGGCCGTTTTCGATTCCTCCCAAATCGGAAATGCGAATCGGTTCGTAAGCCGGATTGGCCGCTTCCAACACAATAGCGTTTCTCATTCGCCGGAATCGTTTCACCGTGGCCTCTTCCTCCACTCGCGCCACCACGATCTCGCCGTCGCCGGCGGTCAGCTGGGAACGTACCACCACTACATCGCCGTCAAAAATCCCTGCGTTGATCATGCTGTCGCCGTTGACCCGTAATCCGAACAACTCCGGCTCCGCTTCCTGGCTACCGAAAAACTGCGGATCGACGCCAATTTCATCTTCCCGCACATCCGGAGACGCCAAATTCAAAGGACCCGCCGGCACCCGCCCTAAAATCGGCAGCCGATAGTTGAAGCGCGACGGCGTTTTTTTCCGCCCTTTCGCCACTCGCTTGACTCCGCGCGAAGTTTTTGGCTCTACGTCGAGATGCCCCAATTTTTGTAATCGGTAAATGTGATAGCGCGCGCCGTTGGTGGAAGAAAATTTGAATTTCTCACAGATTTCCCGCAACGTCGGCGGAAATCCCCGATCCTGGATCGACTGATCGATAAATTCGAGTATTTCCTTCTGTGTATCCGTCAAATTTGTCATCATCCGTTCTCCGGAACCGTACATGTGAACACTTGTGCAGTATTGTAGTGTTCATTTGTTTAGGCGTCAAGGAGAGATGGAAGATTTGTAACGCCGGCAGGACGCCGGCGTTACATTTTCGTCCTTCGTTGTGATCGATCGATCATGAAATTCACACAAGCTGCTTTTCCCTGACTGAGAATTCCGAGTTCATACCATTTCACAGCAGCTGCCAGACGCATCTCATTCGCCATTTCTTCCGGCGTCTTATCCATACCGAGAAGCACTTCATTATCCATTTCGATTTTTAGCGTTTGACTCATTTCTATTACCATTCTTTCGGCTTGAAATGCATATCGTTAAGAATCGTCACTGTATCTCCGCTTTGCGCGATGACGAATAATCCTTTTTTATAGGCGTATTTGTCCGCGCCTTTTCGAATCACAATCCCGGCCACCGCGCCGATGGCCTTGCGATCGGAATATTCCGGAAAAAAGGTCTTGAACTTCTTCAATCGCTCAATATGTTCATCCACGTCGTGGACGCCGAGAGTGCTTTTGGCTTCGATCAAAACCGCATACTCGCCATTTACCCCCAGAATATCGATTTCCATCCCTTCCTGTCCGTCTCGGGAAACATCGACATGCTGGGAAAGGTGCTTGATCTCAATACCACGCTCTCGAAACAATCGTTTGGCCGCCGGAACCACCAGCCCTTCGACAAACAGACTCCAACGCCCGATCAGTTTCTCAATTTTATCGTCGGTTTCCTTCAGTTTTCTATCCGTCTCCGCAAACAATTTCCAGATTTCCTGAAATCCTTTTTCCATTTCCAATGTGGTCATGATGTTTCTCTTGCCCCCATCCATTGATGATAAGTAATTATACCTCTTTTATAATCAATCTCTGATATGTCCTATCAGACTCTCTTCTTGACTATGGGAAAGGAATATGGAGAATCAAGATAGTACGATGATACGGAAGTGAATAATACAAATGGATTCATTAGGAAGGACGCGAGTAATGTCTTCAGATGCATCATGCTTCTTTGTTCATACATTCCTTTACATCGAAATCAATCATTCATAAAATTCAATTCATCCTGCGTAAATAAAAAGGGGAATAAGATAAAATGCCGGTTCCTGATTTTCCATCATTCTTTAAACCGTTATTGGAAATCGCTTCGGATGGAAACGAGCATTCCATGAAAGAAGTACGTGAAAAAATCGCTACTCAAATGAATCTTGCGGAAGATGATTTGCGCAAACTATTACCGAGCGGGATACAGTCCAAATTCGATAGTAGAGCAAACTGGGCAGCAAGCTATTTTGTTAAAGCTTTAGTTCTTGAAAGACCACGGAAGGCATATATTAAAATTACCGATCGTGGCCGAGAATTATTGGATGAAGGACATGAAAGAATCGAGGTAAAGAGGCTTAAACAATATAAAGAGTTTCTGGAATTTCATACTGCTAAACCTGATAAAGAAACTGTTGTTGAGGAAGAAATATCAGATCGTTGTGAATCGACGCCGGCAAATCGGTTGGTCAATCCGGCGATGAAGGCATCGATGGCATCATCAAAGAAGACCGCTTGGGCCTGGATGTAATCTATCTACAGGCGAAGAGATGGGAAGGAAATGTCGGAAGACCGGAAATACAAAAATTTGTAGGAGCCTTGTACGGAAAAAAAGCAAAGAAAGGTGTATTTATCACGACCGGCAAATTCTCCGACGAGGCAATTGAATATGTCCGAAATATCGATCCCAAAGTGATCCTGATCGATGGCTGGTCCCTTGCCAATTTTATGATCGACGTAAACCTTGGCGTCTCCACGACAACCGTATATGAGATTAAACGAATCGATTCGGATTATTTTATGGAAGAATGAAAAAAATGCATGAGACGATCCAACTTTCTCCAAAAGATCAAAACGCTATCGAGGAAACCATTCGATTGCTTCGTGATCGATTCCCTGTCCTTCAAATTGTTCTTTACGGCTCAAAATCCACGGGAACCGATGATGAGGAATCGGACATCGATTTGTTACTATTGACAGAGAGGGTTTTGAGTTGGCGTGAACAAGACGCTGTTACGGAAGCATTGTATGATGTTGAGCTCCGCCATGATGTGGTTATCAGTACGCTTGTGATATCTCATGAACAATGGATAAACGGCCCCTATACCTGTCTTCCGATTTATGGTGAAATTCAACGCGAGGGAGTGGAACTGTGGACGAAATCAACTCGAAAAAAGTGATCATTACGTATTGGCTGGAAATGGCCGAACAATCACTGCAATCAGCCGCCTCCGAGCTTGAGTCCGGTCGATATCATTTTGCTGTAAATCGTTTGTATTATGCCTATTTTTATTCCGCCAGTGCGGTGCTTTTACAATCAGGACATCGATTCACCAAACATTCCGGCGTGAGAGGCGCGCTTCATTCCCATTTGGTCAAAACAGGAAAATTGGATAAAGAATGGGGGAAATTTTTCGACATCGTCTTCGAAAATCGGCAACGAGGTGATTACACAGAATTCATCACATTCGAAAAAGAACAAGTGCGTTATTTACTTGAAAAATCTAAATCTTTCGTACAGGAACTGCAGCGATTACTTGGCGCAAACATTCAGGAAGAGGATGATAGGATCAACACATCCGTCTAATCCCCCCGATTAAACGCAAAATCAAACACATTCGCCCCCGCCATCGTCACCCGCTTGAACTCCTCCCAGCTGTTGATACGCCGCAGCCATTTGAAGAGATAACCGGGGCGGAAATAGAACGAGCGGTAGATGTGTCGAATGTTGCGCGAGAGTTCGTCGTTCGACAGATCGGTAAAGAATTGGTTGAAGAACGAATCCGTATGCAGGCGGCTGAGGTCCATCTGGCTGCCGTCGCCGATTTCGGGATGTACGGCGGCCACTTCGTCGAAGAGAGCGGTTCCCGGATAGGGTGTGGTGATGCCGAAGGTAATGACGGTCGGATCAATCTCTTTGATAAATCGCAGACTCGTGTCGATGGTTTCCTGTGTTTCGCCCGGACTGCCGATCATGCAATGCGCGTGGGTGTCGATTTTGTATTCGTGGCACCATTGGAACGCCTGCCGGGTCTCTTCGACGGTAATGTCCTTGCGCACGTTGTCCAGAATTTCCTGCACGCCGGATTCGACGCCGAAACGGATGAGATGGCAGCTGGCCTCCTTCATCGCTTTCAACATTTCCGGATCAACGTTGTTCACGCGGGAACTGCAAATCCAGGTCAAATCCAGTTTCCGTTCCTTGATCCCCACGCAGATTTCCAACACCCGTTTTTTGGAAGCGGTGAAGAGTTCGTCGCGGAAAAAAATTTCCTTATAGCCCAAATTTTGACAATATTCCATTTCCGCCAGCACTTTTTCCGCCGTGCGAAAACGTACTTTTTCCCCATAAAACGGCGGAGATGAGCAATACGTACATTTGGCGGTGCAGCCGCGGGTGGTGAACATGGTCGTAAACGGCATTCGTTTGATAATCGGATTGAAATAATCGATGTCCTGCGGCAGCATGGTGCGGTCGGCAATGGGCAACTCGTCCAAATCCTTGATCAATGGCGCATAAGGATTGATGACGTCCTGCCCGTTCTCATCGCGAAACCCGACGCCGAGCACCTTCTTAAACGCATCGCCGCCCTGATCCAATGCGGCAATCAAATCTCGCAGAATGTATTCCTGTTCCCGCAGCGCCACAAAATCGATGCCCTTGCGGGCCAGCGTCGCATGCGGCATGAAGGTCGGCTGCGAACCGGTCACGATGGTTTTCATGCCGGGATTGACCTGCTTGAGTTCGTTCAAGATGTCCGCGTCTTCCTGCACTGTCATCGTGGACGTGAGTACGATGCAGGCGCCATATTGTTCCCGGCCCACCTGCTCTTTGATCTGATCGAGTGAATATTGCAAACCGGCGGCGTCCAACAAATGTGCGTCGTGCCCGTTTTCTTTCAACACGGTCGTCACCATCAGCTGGGAAACCGGCGGAAATTGAATGCCGGCGATGCGTTTGCCTTTGCACCAACAACCATACACCAAATCCCGCGCGACGTTTTTACTGAATTTACTGGGTGGAATCAGCGTCAGAGTTTTCATAAGAGGATTCTCCGAACCTGTAACAATTTTAGTTTATGGCTTGTAAGCCGCTCCGTAAATACAACGAAGTGAATAATGTTGATAAGATAGGTAAACTTTAGGAAAATTTCAAGTTGAAATTCAATATTTTTTCAAATGGGACATATCTCACACTCGAGATGGTCCGATCGTGCCACAAAAGCGGTTTTTCATAAGCTCAATATATTCTGAATCATGTCACAATTTCTGCAAGACGGCAAGGGGTAGGAATAAAAAGCAATGGAATAAATGGATCAGCTGGGCTGCATATATTATACAGCAAATAATATATCGGATTTAATGGTTACGTGAACGGCCTTGCGCGACGATCAAATCGGCCAGAAGCCCCATCACGCCGATCAAGACGCCGCCCAACGTCAAAATAATATCCCCTTCCTGCAACGATCCACTCACGCAGAAATATTCGATCAATCCGCGAACCGAGCCCAGCAGGAAAAGAATCAAACCGATCGGCATGAACACCCGCAACGGATTGAAATACATCACCATGCGGACGACGGTGGAAAAGTATTTCGACGTGTCTTTGATCGGGTGAAATTTGGATTTTCCGATGCGTTTGTGATACTGCGTCGGAATCCAGGTCACCGAATACCCGTTGCACAGAAAAGCGAGAGTCATGGTGGTCACGCAGGAAAATCCGTCGGGAATCACCCATAAATACTTCAACATGATATCCCGCTTGAACGCTTTCAAACCTGTATTCAAATCGGGGATGTGCACGCCGGACAGGTAAATCGCCAATTGGCGGATGCACCACTTCGCGGGTACGCGAAAAAATTTCATCGTCCCTTCTTCGGACGTGCGCGCCCCGTTGACCTGATCCCACTCGGGAAACAACGCCAGCATTTTCGGAATGTCGGCGGCGGTATAGGTTCCGTCGGCGTCCAGCATCACCACGATTTCTCCGCGCGCATGGAGCAATCCGGTCTTTCGCGACGCCCCGGAGCCGCCGTTCATTTTCCGCTCGATGACGCGGACTCCTTTGTCTTTCGCAATTTGAGCAGTGGCATCGGTCGAACAATCGTCCACCACCAGAATTTCGTACACGGAGTCAGTCGTTCCCATCGCATGACGCACATCATCGATGACCGGACCGACCGCATCGACCTCATTGAAACAGGGGATGACGATACTCACGCTGATTAAGGATTCGGAATCGTACACTTCAGACATAGGCGAACAAAATCATTCCTCGTTGAATTTTCTCATCATAAACCGACGCGGACTTCATCGTTTGATGTGGAACCGCACCCATGAAACGGCAAAATCGCCAGATCGGTAACCCGGAAACCAGGCGACATGAAAGGATTTATTCGTTTCGGGATCGGTTCTCTCTCATGTACATTCTGACAATGGCGAGAATATGTTCAAGAAGCATAGCCGGATTATTTGTTTTTTTGTCGGGAACGAATGCGACGTTGCAAGCACCCTCTTTTCGCTTGAATTATATAAAGTATAAACCTTACTATTTTTTATTTGCTCTTTATGCGCTAAAATAATGAAAAGGCTACGGCGAATGGTTCGCTGAATCCGTTGATGGATTCGTCTCGATGGACATGCCGGAGCGCGGGCATCCTGCCCACATTGTTGAAACGCAGAGAGGTTCATCATTCGTTTCGATCATGCAATCATGTAGGTCTGTATACAAAAGGAAACAGGATTGTGGCAACTACCGAACGTCCACGCAACACCAAATCGGAAATTGAATTGATCCTGCAATTCATCGGCTACAAAACCCTGATGGTGCTTGGCATATTGGGAAGCATCTATTTTTTTTCCGGGTACAGAAATTACATGCAGGGCCGTCCGTTTTTTCAATCCTTCACTCCGTATTATGCCCTCCATCTGCACGACGGCGCCCGCATCCTGAACGATATCGGCAGAACCATCGGCGCCTGGATTTCCTCTCAAAACGATAAAGTTAAAGAGTCCATCGCGGCACAATTCGAGCGAATCGGCGTCTATTTTGTCGAACAGGTCAAACCATTCCTGGAAGCGCATCCGATCGCTGGATTTTCCATATTCGTCATGGCCGGATTCGGAATTACGATTGCCGGTTTTTTGCTTTTGCTCGTGTTGGTCAAAAAAATCATCGGCTGGCTCAGTTCCGGATATGCCGGCGGTTTGTCGAAAAATATTGCGCAAGAAGGGAAGGAAGACATCTGGTCGTTCGATCCGCGCAGAAAGCCTTCGGAGGACCAATTGAAAAAAGTATCCAAAAATTTGGAACGTCTGGTCCAACGCGCTCCGGCCATGGGAGGCAGCGTTCCCAAAAACGCGGATGTGATGATTCGCGAACTGGCGCAAATGAACAAACATTCGGAATATAACTATCGTTGGGCGGTGTACGTGATGGGCCCGATCAAAGGCACCAATTTCGACAATTCCCACGAAATTCCGCTGGCGCTGGATCAAATCAAGAAAATTTTCCATTCGATGGGACAGGCTTCCATTTACGAAACCCTGCCGCTCGATCTGGTCCTGCTGCGCACGAAAAAAGGAACAAAATCGTGGGAAGTGGATACGACGACCGGCGCCGTCAATTTAGGCAAATCCTACCCGGTCAAGGTTCTCGAACGCGTGATGACGCAAAACCGACAATATTTCATATGGGACGGTCGCGCGAAAAAATCGGTAACGGGCTATGGAACCCGCACCCCTGCGGCCAGCATGATGGAATAAGGTTTGGAAGAGGATTCCGGTATTCGATGGCTATATTTTTAAATTCGTCTTGAGAAGCTGAATCCCTTCGAGCAGGTTTTCGATATCATTTTTCAAAGTATTATGCACATTGACAATTCCCATTTGGATATGTGCGGCCGCCTC
This sequence comes from Candidatus Omnitrophota bacterium, assembly GCA_003598175.1. Lineage (GTDB taxonomy): Bacteria > Hinthialibacterota > Hinthialibacteria > Hinthialibacterales > Hinthialibacteraceae > SURF-12. The sequence goes on along the minus strand of QZKN01000001.1, from coordinate 92,864 downwards.
GACGATGGGATCGATGGCCGCTTGCGCGGATGCGTTATCGCGCAGGAGATCGATGGCCGTTTCCAAATGACGCAGAACGTTTTTATTCGTTTCATACATCTCGGTTAACGCCAGAAATGAATTGTGAAACAACAGCGGAGGGATTTGCTGGCGCGATACCTGTTCCGCAATGGTTCGAATCTCCTCCAGCATCTCATCCAGTATGTTGTCACGCAGAAACCGAGTTTTCGTCATTGGATTTATCCTCCGGATACGATTCTTACATTCGTACTCAAACCCAACCGGGTATGAAATTACTATTGTAAGCCATTTCAAATCAGAGAGAAAGGAATACCAATCATTGAAAGCAACGGAAAAGACGAATTCAATCCGCCATATCATCTTCGATTTGGGGGGAGTCCTGATTACCTTCGACCCGCGAAAATTCCTGCTTGACCTCTTTCCTGATCCCCAAACGGGAGAGGCAATGTATGCGCTGATTTTTCAAAGCCGTGAATGGACGGACCTGGATCGCGGCCGCCTTTCGATTCAAGAGGCCAAAGAAATCTTTATCGAACGCGCTCCCTCCCTCGAAACCTCCATTCACCAATTCGACCGCTGTTGGATGCATATGTTCCATCCGATCCCCGAAACCGTCGCCATTCTGCAGGAATTGCACGATCACGGCTACCCTCTTTATGCGCTTTCGAATTTTATTCGTGAATCCTTCGAGTTCTTGCGCCCCTCCTTCTCCTTCTTCGACCTTTTTACGGCCATGGTCCTTTCTTACCGCATCGGCCATGTCAAACCGGAGCCCCAAATATACGAACACTTGCTCCTCGCTCACAAATTGGAGCCGGAGGAATGCCTTTTTATCGACGACATGGAACAAAACGTGGAAGGGGCCCGCTCCGCCGGGATACATTCCATCCTCTTTGTGTCACCGCAACAGCTACAATCGGAATTGCGTAACCACTCCATTCTTTAACACCTTTCTCATATAAAAGGTGGTATGAAGGGGAATGTGTACTATTTTATTACAGTTATTCAACACAACAACCCGGCATCGATATTGGTATATTTATTGCTTGGCATATGGATGACAAAACAATTCGTTACTCAGGACCTTCAAAAACACATTTTTGGACATGATAAAATTAGGAATCTCTTTATTGCAACACATCAAGCATGAACTCCACCTGGAATTCATGCGGAGGTATTCCACTGTCGACGAAGAAGACTTTTTGTTTCGTTGCACTTACGGAAACCATGTTTTTCAATGCATTTCCACGCTTCTGATCGACATTTCTTTCCTCTCGATTGTCGGCGACAATCCCAACGCGGCGCAGAACTTCGAATCCTGCCCTTTTGACGAGGACGAGCGCATTTCTCGCTGTTCCAACGCGATCAACCGCTCCAAACGGTTGGCGGATATTCTTTTTATTTCTCCCTATAATCGCTTTACGTTGAGGGAAAAAAATTCCGTTCTGTCCCGCATCAAAAAAGAAGAACTCGTTTTCACGCAACATTCCGAAGAACTTTCCCGCGTTAAAAATCAACTAATGGAATTTCTCGTCGAGATCAAACCTTCCTGCCAACACATTCGGACCATGCTGATCGAATATTTACAAGCGATGATTGAACAATTCCAGTGTTTGATCCGCTTTTACACCATTGAAATTGAAGTGGGGAATCGTTTCGTCGACTTTTTTTCCGATTTTGTTGAAACCCATTTTTCCCGGATTCAATCCAGGCTCAATCCGAAAACGGTGAATGAAATTCTCACCATCTTCCATACGATGAGAAGGAATTATGAAATGGATTTGCACGGCATAAAAACGGTCAACTTTGCCATGTTAAAACTCATCGTCGGGCGTTTTGAAGATGATTTACAGGAACGAAGAAATCAGTTGGATGCCCTACAAACCGCGATGAGTCTGTTGGAACAAATCGTAAGCGAACTTGACGGCTCGGTAACAACTACGCCGGCATGTGTTTGCTCCTCACAAAAAATGGCATCCACTTCCAACTCCGCCGGCAATGGCATGGCTTTTATTCTTCGATGGTTTCAAGGATTCAAAAGAAGGAAATAAATCAACCGTTTCGCTCATGAAAAGAGAGGCCTTCTCCAGCTGAATCCGTACGATTCTCGTCGATCGCGATTTGTTTTCATCCGCATGATTTATATACAACCATAGCATCCACTTTGAGAAATTCTTCATTTCGTGCAACAATACCTCCTTTACCGACAAATCGTCATCACGATTTCACAACTCACATCATCAGGAAACGGATCAGATCAAACCATGATTTCTCTCGCCAAACGTACCACAAAAATCGACTCGTCCGGCATCCGCAAAGTGTTTGCGCTGGCGGCGAAAATGGAAAATCCCATCAACCTATCCATCGGCCAACCGCATTTCGACGTGCCGGAGGATATCAAGGAAACCGCCATCGCCGCAATTCGCGCCGGAAAAAACAGCTATACTCAAACCGCCGGTTTGGACGAATTTCGCGAAAAAATCAAGCGGCAATATGTCCATCGCGGATTGGATTTGGGAGATGTCTTGATTACTTCGGGCGTCTCCGGCGGAATCCTGCTTGCCTTTCTGGCCGTGCTGGACGAAGGCGACGAAATCATCATCCCCGACCCGTTTTTCGTGATGTACAAACATCTCGCGAATTTCATCGGCGCGCGACCGGTGTATTTGGATACTTATCCCGATTTTCAACCCAATCCCGAAAAGTTGGAAAAACTCATCACCCCTCGCACCAAAGCCATTCTGATCAACAGTCCCTGCAATCCGACCGGAGTGATTTTCACGAAAGAGATGCTGCAGGCAGCGACGAAAATCGCGGAAAAGCACGGATTGCTCATTATTTCCGACGAAATTTACGAACCGTTCCTTTACGATCAGGATACGCTGCAATCGCCCGCCGAGTTCTATCCTTATACGCTGATCCTGTCCGGCTTCTCCAAATCCGTGGCGATGACGGGGTGGCGTTTGGGATATGCCTACGGGCCGAAAGACATCGTCGCGGCGATGATCAACATTCAAATGTATTCCTTCGTCTGCGCCCCCAGCTTCGCCCAACACGCCGGAATGACTGCGCTGGATATCGACTTGTCGCCTACCCGCGCGGATTACCGCCGCAAACGCGACCTGATCTACAACGGATTGAAGGATCGCTTCCATGTCGTCCGCCCGGGCGGCGCGTTCTACATCTTTCCCGAAGCGCCGAACGGAGACGGCGATGAATTCGTGCGCCAGGCGATCGAAAACAACCTCCTCGTCGTGCCCGGCAGCGTCTTTTCCGAACGCAAAACCCATTTCCGCATTTCGTTCGCCGCCGAAGATCACACCATCGAGCGCGGAATCGAAGTTCTGAACCGCATGGCGGATGCAACTCATTGATTTTTGTAATGGTTCACATGTTCACAAAGCTCTATGTTATGCGCCATGGAAACTAAAATAGCCGAAATTGAGCATCGGATCATCGAAATTCACGGACAAAAAGTCATGCTGGATTCCGATTTGGCTGAATTATACGAGGTAGATACAAAAATTTTGGTTAAAGCTGTCAAGAGAAATATTGAGCGATTTCCACAAGACTTTATGTTTCAACTTTCAAAAGAGGAATTTGAAATCTTGAGGCGCCAATTTGGAACCTCAAGTCAGTGGGGTGGGCGTAGATATCCCCCTTATGTTTTTACCGAGCATGGCGTTGCCATGTTGTCGAGTGTATTACGCAGCCCCAAAGCGATCCAGGTTAACATCGAAATCATGCGGGCTTTTTCTCGCCTGCGCCGCCTTCTCATTTCAAATATGGAGCTTGCCAAAAAACTTGATGCGCTGGAAACCAAATACGATGAACAATTCAAGGTGGTATTCGCAGCGATTCGGCAGTTGATGGATCCGCCTAAACCGGTAAAACGACAAATTGGTTTTCATGTGAAGGATACGATGAAATGATCGATACACAAATTCTTGTTGACGTTGGTATGCAATGAATGGTGGAGGGGCTATTATTTTGGTGGGCAGAGTGTTCACTGTTATCTTTATAATTAGTTTCTGGTAAAATGGTAAAACTCGGTTGACTAAATCGTAAAAGAGAATTATTTTTCAGAAAAAATCGCTACAAACCCAAACAAAATTATGCGCACTCTCTTCCAATTCATAATTGAAAATAATATAGGAGATATCGCCAGTGTTCTCGGACTTTTTCTTGCTATAATTGGTTTTGGAATAACTATTTTCACTGTCAGGAAAGCAAAGTTCGCGGTACTCGAAGTGAGAAATGATATAATTAAAATTGATACGATATCAATTTTGTCAGAAGCACGGGCCACCATGGAAGAAATCGAGCGGCTTCATCGTGAAAAGGCATGGAGAATTCTTCCGGATCGTTATACGGTTTTGAAAAAATCTCTTATTTCCGTGCAGGGCGCAAATCCCGATTTATCAAAAGAGCATAAGGAATCGTTGAATAGAGCAGTGGGGCAATTTACTATCATAAAAAACAAGATTGAAAACATACTGTCCACTCATGCCGATTCTCCGGATGCTTCAAAACTGAATAAAATCGTGACCAAACAAATCGATAATTTGACTCAAGTGCTTGAAGAAATCAAAAATACTGTTGGCAGGTAAGATCATGAATTCAAAATTTACACAATTAATCAATCAACTCCACGAGAAAACGGTGAACAATAAAATTAATTGGGAAGAAACAGCGGAAGAAAACATTTTTTTAGTGTCTTTTTCTGATTATTCAGTTGAAATAGCTGACTATTCCGATGAGAGTCATGATTTATATAAACTCCGAATTTATAACAAAGAAGGGAAAATCGTTGACAAAATATCCAGCGATAATTGTAGTTATTTGACTGCAAATGAACTAAAAGAAGTCTATGAAAACGCCAGAAGAAAAGCAATGGGAGCGGATGAAGCCCTCGGTGAATTACTCGAATCCCTGAATGAAATATGACCGTCTGCAATGGATTACTCTTCCATCCCCCAACGCCCTCCAAAACCACCACCTACACAAAAATTAACAAACTTGGCACACTATTTGCTAATTTGATTTCAGGCAAACCAAGCCCTTTGTCAAGCAACGAAGAGATAAAACTGAACTTTTCCCATTCAAGGCTGGACGAATCGTTTTCCTGGACTAAGATCACAAGGCTTGGAGACAATTTGTTCTGAGATCTTCCGGACGTATTTCCGATGATGTTTTGGGTCCGGAATTTTACGATGGATCATTCCAATTCGATGGAAGAGTGGTTTTGACTTGTTCATGATGAATCCGGAGGAATGTTTGGCAAATGATAGTGTGGTGGAATCGGCGGGCGCTCGCCTGCCGGTGAATATCGAAGGTTTCACCGGCCCCTTGGAATTGTTGGTCCATCTCATCGCCAAACATGAGATGGATATCCTGACGATTAGCATTTCATCGATCACCCGGGACTACATTCAGCTTATTCGGCAATGGGAAACGAAGGATCTCGATCTGGCGGGCGAATATTTGGTTTTGGCGGCGACGCTGCTTCGCTATAAGTCCCGCGCGTTGATTCCGAAGGACGAGAATGAACCCGAAGACGAGGAACTCGCCGATCAAATTTTGGAATTGCGCCGGCAGGAATATGAACGATTTCGCAAATTGGCGGATGAACTGCGTGTGCGGGAAGAGGAAAGTTCCGCTCTGTTTCCACGGTTGGGTTCGCAGCCGGAAGGGGAGCGGGAGGTGATCGAGTATACCGAAGTCAGCGTGTATGATTTATATAGAACCTTTCAAAAAATCATCGAGGAGATCGGCGCCGCCGATGTCAACGTGGTGGAGGGCGAATCCTATTCGGTTGACGAAAAAATATTGGAGATCGAAGCCTTGTTGACGTATAATCGACGTATTCGGCTCAGCGAATATTTGCGGACGTTGCATTCGAAATTGGAGATCATCGTCGTGTTTCTGGCGCTGCTGGAGATGATCCGCCTGCACGAGGCGCGGGCGTTGCAGGAAGAGATTCACGGGGAAATTCTTCTGGAAAAAGGCGAGAAATTAACCGTTTCCACGGAAGAGGACGGCGAATTCGCGGAGGAAGGATGAACAATTGGCAGGCATATTCCACAAAGGCAATACACAACGTTGCCCTTGCCGCCCCGGACCCTGTGGGGAATCAATTCTAAATGATTGAACGAATGGAATTATGGATCAGGATCAATTAATCGGTGCGGTGGAGGCTTTGATTTTCGTGTCGGGGGATCCACTGCCGGCCAAACGATTGACGGAAGTGTTGGACGCGCAGGAAGAAGAAATTCGGAGCGCAATCCAGGCGCTATCGGAGCGATATCTGCAGATCGGTTCCGCGTTGCAGGTGATGGAAGTGGCGGGAGGTTTTCAATTGCGCACCTGCCCGGTGCACAGCGTGCACGTGAATCGTTTTTTGGAAAAAAAGCGAAAGAGCACGTTGAGCAGCGCGGCGATGGAAACGATCGCCATCGTGGCGTATAAGCAGCCGATCACGCGCGCGGAAATGGAAGCCATCCGCGGCGTGGGAGTGGACGGCGTCTTGAAATCGCTGCTCGACAAACGTCTCATCAAAGTCGTGGGAAGCAAAGACGTGCCCGGCCGCCCGAATTTATACGGCACGACCAGGCATTTTTTGGAATATTTCAGCATCAACTCGCTCAAAGATCTCCCGCCGATCGAGGATTTGTCGGAAACCTTTTCAAGCGTTTCCGTAATAGAAGACGGAGGGGACATTGCCGGCGAATCGTCGGAAGAACAACCAAATGAGGGTGAAAAACAAAACGAAACTCAATCCAGCGACCAGGCCAACGGATAAACCGCTTATTCGCTTGAATCAATTACTGGCGCGATCCGGCTTGTGCTCGCGGCGAAAGGCCGATGAGTGGATATTGGCAGGCCGGGTTACGATCGATGGCATTGTTTGCAGCCAGGTCGGCGTCAAAGTCGATCCGCAAAGCCAACGGATCAACGTGGATGGCGTCGCTCTCCGCAAACCTTCCCTGCTTTATATCGCGATGAACAAACCGAAAGGTGTTGTGACGACAAAAAAAGATCCGCAAGGCCGGAAAACCGTAATGGATTTTCTGCCCCGGGAATTTGCCGGCGCCGGATTGTTTCCCATCGGACGGTTGGATCGAGAAACGGAAGGTTTGTTGTTGCTCACGAATGATGGAAATTGGGGGAATACCTTGTTGCATCCCAGCCATCAGGTGTGGAAAGAATATGTGGTGGTTGCGGATCGGTGTTTGTCGCCGGAAATACGGCGACGATTGGAAACCGGTGTGCGTTTGGATGGGAAGATAACGCTGCCGGCGCGAATTTCGAAGCACCGAAAACAAGAGGAAAATCGTTACAAATTTCATATCGCTTTGCGGGAAGGGCGGAATCGGCAGGTGCGGCGAATGTGCGCGGTGGTGGGAGTGGATATCCTTTCATTGCGGCGGATTTCTGTCGGTCCCATAGCCATCGAGACGCTCAAACCGGGAGAATGGCGACACATCAGTGAAAGGGATGTAAAGAAAATTAACAAGATGGAAAGCGGGAATCGATTCCTTCCGACCCGCACTTGAATTGTTTTTTCAACAGGTATAATGAAAATCTGCAAGCAGTGATCGGTATTTCCGCTTGTGAAATACCAAAAAATGTTGCATGAGTATGCCATTCAGTTCACTTTTACGGAACGGAGCGAAAGAATTGGGAGAGAAAATATTCCTATCTCCTATTGAAATGCGTTGAAGGAAGGCTATTTTCTTATTGAAGGAGCCTTTTGGCTGCGGCAGCCATGTATTGTCGACCTGATGGATCCATGGGGTATTGTTTTTCGGCGCAACAAGTGGTTTATTCTTTCCGCGGAAACCGTACTGCTGTGAAGTACTTTCCGGTTTGAATCGTTACACGGTTGAACAGATAAAATGGAGGATTTTATTGTGCCCAAATCGCTGGTAATCGTTGAATCTCCCGCCAAGGCAAAAACCATCAACAAGTTCCTGGGCTCCGACTTCGAAGTCACGGCGTCGATGGGACATGTTCGGGATTTGCCGGATCGGGAGTTGGGCGTCGATATCGAAAACAATTTCGCACCCACATATGTGGTATCTCCGGACAAGAAAAAAACCATCAAGCAATTGGAGAAACTGGCGGAAAAGTGCAAGGACGTGTATTTGGCCCCCGACCCGGACCGGGAAGGGGAAGCGATCTCGTGGCATTTGGCCGAATTGTTGAAGCCGGTGTTGAACGGAAAAGAAATCCATCGGGTGACGTTCAACGAGATCACGAAATCCGCCGTCCGCCATGCGATTCAACATCCGAGCCAGATCAATATGGATTTGGTGAATGCGCAACAGGCGCGGCGTATCTTGGATCGATTGGTGGGATATAAAATCAGCCCCATGCTCACCCGCATGTTGACGCGGCATCGAAGCGCGCTTTCGGCGGGCCGTGTTCAATCGGTGACGCTGCGACTCGTCTGCGAACGAGAGGAAGCGATTCGCGCCTTCGTTACGGTCGAATATTGGACGATCAACGGCGTCTTTAAAAACGGCGGCGGGCAGGAGCTGCAGGCCGAATTGTTCAGCGTGGAAGGCAAAAAGATCAGCCATAAAGGGGAAGGGAAAGACGAAGAGGAAAAAGACGACGCCAATTTGCTGCACATCCAATCGCAGGAGCAGGCGAATGAATTAATCGCACGATTGCAAGAGCCGAATTATTCGATCCAATCGGTGGAGAGCCGCAAACGAACGCGGCGGCCGCCGGCGCCGTACATTACCAGCACTTTGCAGCAGGATGCTTCTCGCCTCTTCGGTTTTACCGGCGACAAAACCATGCGCGCGGCGCAGTCGCTGTATGAAGGGATCGATATCGGCGATGAAACCGTGGGATTGATCACCTATATGAGGACGGATTCGGTGCGCATCGCCAACGAAGCGATTGAGAAGGGGCGCGAGTATATTTTTTCCAAATTCGGCGAGCGCTATCTACCCGCCACGCCGAATGTTTATAAGAGCAAAAAGAGCGCGCAGGACGCGCACGAAGCGATCCGTCCGACGCACCTCGACGAGTCCCACTCGCCGGAAAAAGTGAAGAAATATCTCAACGCGGATCAGGCCAAAATCTATGATATGATCTGGAAGCGGTTTCTGGCCTGCCAAATGACGCCGGCGGAATACTTATCGACAAAAATTGATATCGCCGGAAACGGATACCTCTTTCGCGCGACGGGATCCGTTTTGACGTTTGACGGATACACGGTCGTGTATCGCGATCCGGAAAATGAAAAGGATCAACAATTGCCGCAGATGAAAGAGGGAGAATCTCTGGATTTGAAACAAATCGATTCAGAGCAGCATTTTACCCGGCCGCCGGCTCGTTATAACGACGCCTCGCTGATCAAGGAATTGGAGAGCGAGGGGATCGGACGACCCAGCACGTATTCCTCGATTATTAAAACCATTGTGGATCGGAAATATATCGAACGGAAGGAAAAGCGATTTTATACGACGGATTTGGGAGAAGTGGTGAACAAACTACTGGTTACCAATTTTCCCGATATCATCGAAGTGGGATTCACCGCGGGCGTGGAAAACAAATTGGACGAAGTGGAGGATGGGAAAGCCAATTGGGTGGAGATTCTGCGTAATTTTTATGAACCGTTCGCCGCGGATCTGAGCAAAGCGCCGAAAGGTTTCGGCGAGGTGTTGCGTTCCTTGCAGCAGCCCACCGATCAAATCTGCGAGAAATGCGGAAAACCGCTGGTCAAAAAGTGGGGGCGGACCAGTTGGTTTCTGGCCTGTTCGGGATATCCGGACTGTGATTTCAGCGCGTCGTTGAACGAAGTGGAAATTGTGGAAACGGAGGAAGTGTGCGACAAATGCGGCGCGAAAATGGTGATTCGCCCCGGCCGCTTCGGCAATTTTCTCGCTTGTTCCGCCTATCCCAAATGCAAGAATGCCCGGCCGCTGCCCACCGGCATTATCTGTCCGCTGCCGAATTGCGGCGGCGACATCGTACAGCGGCGTTCCCGGCGGGGGACGGTGTTTTATGGGTGCAGCCATTATCCCAACTGCGAATTCGTTTCGTGGGATCCTCCGATCACGGAATCCTGCCCGGAATGCAAGAATCCGTTTCTCGTATTCAAGGACTACAAACGCAAGGGGCCGACCGTGAAATGCCCGAACAAGGAATGCAAGTATTCCCGCCCGGCCCGTCCGGAGGAATGTCCGTCGAAACCCGAAGAAGCGCCGGCGGGCGAGGTCAAAGAGAAACAGGCGACAAATGGATAAATGGGTGCTTGGCGTTTTTATCGTATTTGTGGCGGCGATTTTGATCGGATTGGCCGCTTGTTGGAAAAAGAAACTCCCATTCGCGCAAAAAGTATTCTGGTCAGGGATTATCATCACCTTTCCGATCGCCGGCGCGTTGCTGTATTTCCTGTTCGCGGAAGAAGCGAGGGATTTGTTGTCATGACGGACGAGTTTCCACATCCGAATCCCGCTCAAACGGAGATTGCCGTTTCATAGGTGATTTTTATTGTTTTTTATAACACAAACAGGATTTCGGCGAGGTTTGAAATTCGAAAACGGATAATTCCCCGTTTTCTCCCGGTTCTCTTGATTTCTTTGAAAAACATTCAATGATAAATCATGTTGGATTTGGATTTTGTCTTCCAATCTCGCGATGCGGGGTGAAAAAAGATGAAAAGAACCTATCGCTACACGATTGTGTTCGAAAAAGACGAGGATGGTGTGCTGATCGTCAGCGTTCCTGCTCTGCCTGGTTGTTACTCGCACGGCCGCACGGTTGAGGAAGCGGAACAGAACATTCAAGAAGCGATTTTGTGTTATCCGGAAGGATTGCAGGAGGTGGGAGAAGACATCCCGATGGAAGAGGAACTCCGTTTTCCCGTCACCAAACCGATCCAGGTTTCTTTGGCGGTGTGATGCCTACTATTTTTCAACATGATTTTATCCAAATCCGATTCAAAACGTGTATAATTCATATACGGTTGATGTCACTTTACTTCAAGAAAATCTTATCTATATTATTTTAAAGTATTACGAAGGTCGAGATTATGTCCCATTTAATAGTAGAGAATATGCAAATCGATATAGAGTTATTCTGTAAGAAGATTTCTCAAGATGATGAGAGAATCATTTTCGGCTATAACGGAAAAAAATATGCTCTGTTGTCGTATGAAGATTTGGATTATCTGGAAGCGTTGGAAGATCGAAGATTGTGCGCTCTCGCAGATTCGGCCATTCAAGAATTAGAAATGAATGGAGAAAAGCCGGTTCCCTGGGAGGAAGTGAAAAAAGAATTGGGAATTTCATGAAAGATGCCCTATCAAATCAGCATTCTTCCTTCAGCCCGTCGCTCATTATCACGTCTCGATCAAAAAACGAGAGAATGGATTTCTCAAAAAATTGACAGCCTGGTTTATGATCCGCGTCCTTCCGGGGTCAAAAAATTAAAAGGAAATCATAATCTTTGGTGTGTTCGCGCCGGGAATTATCGGATCGTCTATTCAATTCATGATAAGGCGCTCATTGTTTATGTTATCGATATCGATGATCGCAAGAATATTTATCGTAAATAAAACGCAGGCAGGGATGCCTGCTCTACCCACTAAATGGTAATTTGATAATAACTGGACAATTACAATCATGGCCAAATTCTGGAAACGCCTATTCACGGACAAAGAAGAAGAACCATCACCCCCAAACGAGCAGGAATTGAAGGGAAAACCGGAAATAATCCTGCTGTGGATCGATCCGGATCATCCCGATCTCCCTGCCCGCGTCATACGCGCCTTCGCGTATGTGGAAGCGCTTCTTAAAGAAACCGGCGCGCAAATCCGGTTGGCTTGTGCGAATGCCGGCGATTTGTTGAATTCGATCAAACGGAATGGAATCGAATGGATCGATCTCTCCGGCGGGGAAATACCTCTCTCATTTGGTGATTTTGTCGCCCAGGAAACGCCCGACCTGACGATTGCGGATTTGTGCAAAGCGCCTTCGGCGAATCGATTGCGGGAAATCAATTCCCATACCATGCTTGTGCTATTGGGATCAAGTTTCGAGGAATCCTTATTCGGAGCGGACGCGGTGCTTTTGCCCGGCGTGATTGCGCCTCCGGCCTTTGAAACGGTTTCTTTTCCGCCAAGTCGGTTGGGGAAATGCATTCATGGCGAGGAATTCATTTCGCTGCCTGATTGTTATTTTGATGAAAAAACCGACTTGCAAGAGATTGGACTAAAACCGTGCCTAGCCGTCACCGAATCCATATCGCTGGAGGATTCACTTGCAATCGCAAACCAATTGCAAACAGCGTGTAACGAGGAAGTCGTGATTTTAGCCGATGTTCGCGAATTAAAATATCGGCAGTTCAAGGAATCCATGCCGGTGAATGAAATAATTGCCGGATCTGTTACGTTGGGAGAGCGGCTGCAGGCGCTCAACCGTTCTCGATTCGTGGTTACGCATTTTTCCTTGCTTGTGTATGAATTTATGTCGCAGGGAAAACCGCTGATTCTGCTGCCGCGAACGGAGGCGGAAACCGCCGTATGTCGCTTGTTGCGGGAACGGGGAGCGGCGATGGTTTGTGATGGGGGGAAAAATCGTGATGGCGATGAATTGAGGAATTGTCTAATAACACTATGGGGAGATGAATCGCTGCAAAAAAAACTCGGCGAAACGGCCAGACGAATTGTTGCCGGCGAGGGAGCTCGACGAACGATAGTGGAGCTCATGGCGCGATGGAAGGCTGTTCCTGACGGGATGGAACGCCGGCGTTCTCGGAAATGCGGCCGGAGCGGCGGCGATACGTAAGAATTCGATCCGGGCTCAGCGGGAATCGAGGATTTCTCGTATTTTATGCAACAATATATCCGGCGTAAACGGTTTTTGCAGAAACGCAATTCCTTCATTCAATATTCCGTGATGAACAATGGCGTTGTCTGTGTATCCTGACATATATAATACTCTGATTCGCGGATAGGATTTTTGGATTTGCTCCGCCACTTCGCGGCCGCTGATCCGCGGTAGAATGATATCCGTGATCAGGAGATGAATCTGATCGCCATATTGTTCGACCAGTTGAAACGCTTCGGCGGAATAGCCGGCCGTCAATACCGTATAACCATGTTTTTGTAATACATTGTGGAGAAGGCGGCGGACGATTTCCTCGTCTTCCACCACTAAAATGGTTTCCGAACCTTTTTTCACAATCGCCGGACCTTGATCCGGTTTTTCCGTTACGGGAATTTCGTCGATTCGCGGCAGATAAATCTTAAACGTTGTTCCCTGTCCCATTTCGCTGTAGGCGGCGATATGTCCCCCGCTTTGTTTGATGATTCCATGAACCATCGAGAGACCGAGACCGGTTCCTTTTCCCACTTCTTTTGTCGTGAAAAAGGGTTCAAAGATTTGTTGCAACGTTTCCGCAGGCATTCCGCAGCCGGTGTCGCTTATAGCCAGCATGACGTAAGGGCCTGGGATTACATCGATGTGATCTTTGGCATAGGATTCATCCAATTCCAGATTTTTAGTTTCGATAATGAGTTTGCCGCCGGTCGGCATGGCGTCGCGAGCATTGACGATAAGGTTGATGATGACTTGTTCGAGTTGGCCGAGATCTGCTTTGACTTTACCCAGGGCCGGATAAGGAATGATGATGAATTCGATATCCTCGCCGATGATTCGCCGCAGCATTTGATCGAGATCGAGAATTAAACGATTCAAATCCAAAACGGAGGGTTGAAGAATTTGTTTGCGGCTGAACGCGAGCAATTGCCGGGTGAGTTTCATCGCTCGTTCGCCGGCTTTTTTGATTTCGACAAAAGAATTTTGGAGAGGATGCGTTGTCGGCAGTTGATTCAACGACAGTTCACTGTACCCCAAAATCGCGGTGAGAAGATTGTTGAAATCGTGCGCGATTCCCCCCGCCAGTTTTCCGATGGATTCCATTTTTTGGGACTGCAGGAGTTTTTCCTCCAACTGTTTGTGCTCGGTGATATCTCTCGCGACGCCAAAGATGATTCCCTCATCGGGAATGGGAAAACTATTCCACGACAACCAGCGGTAATTTCCTTTTTTATCGCGATATCGATTTTCAAAGGAAATGACGGTTTGGCCTTTTTTCAGGTTCTCCCCCACTTCAATCGTTCTAGCAAAATCCTCCGGATGGACAAACTCAAGCCACGGTTTGCTCAGCAATTCCTCGTTCGACCATCCCAATGTTTGGGTCCAGGCGGGATTCAATTCCTTGAAATAGCCATCCAATCCGGCAATGCATAACATATCGATCGACAACGTAAACAATCGTTCCCGCGCTTTTTCCACTTTTCTGAGATCGGTCAGGTCCAGCACCGTAAAAATCAATCCGGCGGAAAGGTCGCCGGGTACGATGGCTGATGAACTTAAAAGAACATTGATGACCTGACCGTCTTTATGCTGCAATTGGGTCTCGATGCTGCCTTTTCCCTCTCGCAACACCAGCGGATGTTTCACTCTTCCCACCCGTTCGTATTCTTCCTGTGACGGATATAGAATGCGGGCGTTTTGTCCTTCCAATTCCTCTCCCGAATATCCGATTAATTTATGTAACGTTTCATTGGTCCACCCTAATATCCGATTATTGACGAAACCGATGCCGATAGGGGCGGCGCGAAATGTGGTTTGCAGGGTCTGTTCCCTTTTCTTCAGTTCATCCTCGTTTTGCTTTCGTTTTAAAATGCCCCACATTCCGGATATCAACAGGGTCAGCTGACGAACGTCGGATTCGTCGTAATCGGCGGCTTTGTTGCCTACGCCGGCGACCACGACGATGCGGTCGCCGTCGAATATGGGCGCGTTCATATGCCGAATCACGTGCACGTGGCCGTCGGGATATCCTTTCTTCCACGGATTCGGCGCGGCGTAATCGTTCGTTATGACGGGTTTTCGTTGGCGAACGGCTTCTCCCCACAGCCCGGTGGTTTCTATCGGATACACGAGAGGTTTTTCCAGAATCTTACATTCCTCCATGGCCGTTTTCGACCAGGCATACATGGTCAACTCGGTTTCGTCTTCATTGACGAAAGCCAGATAACCGATCCGACTTTGGGTCAAACGGATCGCCTCTTCCAGGACGAAACGGGTAATATCGTTCACCGAAGCGTCGGTCATCGCGCTTAACTGTAATAAAGCCTCCAGGCGAGATTCGTTGAGTCGGATCAGATTCTCCGCATATATCTTTTCCGTAATATCCCAAAAGATCCCCTGCACGCCGATGATTTGACCTTTGGCGCCCCGCACGGGGGTTTTAACGACCTGTACATACAGTTTTTCTCCAGTCGGTTTTTGATTGACTTCGACCGTTTCAAAAATAGCGCCAGTGGCCACGACGGATTGATCGTCTTTTTGATATTTGGACGCCAGTTCCGGGGGATAAAAATCAAAATCGGTTTTGCCGATGATCTCGTCGAAGGATTTTTCCACGATGGAACAAAACTGTCGATTCGCAAATGTAAAACATCCCTGCAAATCCTTGCGAAAAACACATTGCGGCAGAGTTTCCACGAGGGAATGATAATACGCTTCGGAATGCCGCAGCGCTTTTTCGGTTTCCAGTTGCCGAATGCGTTCCAGGCCGACGGCGGCCGTTGTTTCCGCCAGGGTGGTGAGAAAATTAAGAATTGCGGGCAATTTTTGTTCCGATACGATCGGCGCTTCGGACAATGCGAGCAGATATTCATCTTCATCGAAGCCGCATTCCCGCGCCTGACGTCGAAAGAAGGAAATATCCGGCGGACGGAGGAAAAACTGCCCCACGAACGCGTTGGCCACATGTTCGCCTTCGATGACGATGGGCGAGGCGGCGTCGGTCAGGCCGTTGGAACATTCGTAGAGAGAATACGTTTGTTCTCGCACCATCGTATTGGCCAATTTCGTGTCGCTCTCGATACATCGGGCCAGGGTTTTTTCGTTCACACGATGGAAATCCGTGCATATCCGTTGCCATCGTGAGCCGATCAGCACCTTCCCTTTTAAATCGATGACAGCGGCCGCGATACCTACCGTATCACAAAAGTTGTTCATCAGTTTTTGATTTTTCGCAATGTCGATGATGTCAAGAAGATTGTAATTCATTCATCCTCCCACCACGTGGAAAAATAGAAAATAGAAAAAGATTCCGCTCAATCCTGCTCACATTCCCGTTTGCTATTTTATCACACTTTTGTGGAAAATGAATCGATGAACGAACATACTGTGACATTCGGTAGTGTAGGATCGAATGAATGGAATGAATCCAACCATTCGGCTAAAAGACGGGAGAATTAATAAATGTATACAGACAGGACTACCGCATGGAAAGCAGGGATGGGCATAAGGAAGACCATTATTCGAAAATCCAAAGCCGTCCCACGAGTTTAGTCTCCCCGTCCAGGATGGGGGTGGTGCGGCAGGACAGCGCCGATTTTTCTTTTCCGATCATAGTCAGACCAAAGGTTAAGATCGTCTGAGGATTTTGATCGAGAGAGGCGCAGGTTTTGTTCCATTCGTCGGGTTGCATGGCGCAGATTTTTCCGAGAATGGTATACCACTCGGATTTGCTCAAACCAACCACATTTTTGTTTTCCCGATCGAACATTGTGCAAAACTGATCGTTGGCGGTGGTTACGACGCCCGATCGATCGGTGATGACGATTCCTTCCGACATCTGTCCCAACACGGCGGAAAACCGGCGATTGTGGGCTTCCAACTCGGTGGTGCGGTCGCCGAGAGAAAGCAGGGCTTCCTGCAATTCGGAGGTTCGATCCTGCAACTCGGCGTTGGATTTCTCCAATTGAAGTTTTAAATCCAGCAGTTCCTTGTTGGTGGCTTCCAGTTCCTGATTTTTTTCTTCGTAGAGAGAGAGCGTTTGTACCAGGTTGAGATTTTGAATTCGCAATTCCTCGGATAGGCTGGGATTTTTTCGGGACGAGAATTTTTGCTGAAGGAAACTCACGATATTGCGGGCTAAATTTTTTGTCGATTGCGTTTTCTTCTTGATCAATCGAATACAAGTTCCCTTATCGAGTTCGGATTCGATCTCGATGTTGTCCATGAGACGCTTCATGGCCGCAACTCCGCGAAGCGCGGTTGTGGAGGAGCCGGATTTTAACAGTTCCTCGATTTGGGAATCTGTCAATCCCGGTCCGTGATCCTGTCCTTCGGCCTGCAGAGATATGGAATCGCCGTCGGTGAGGATGGAAAACGAGATGGAGCCTCCCCCGCCATGTTCCAGGATATTTTTCCCTAACTCGAAGACGGAAGTGGCCACTTGCAATTGTTGGGTAATGCCAAATCCCAGTTCTTCACAAATCACCCGCGCGCGATCACGGGTGGCGATGATATCTTTTTCGTCCTGGATTTCTTGTGAGTAGATTTCCATTTTTTCTCGGTTGATCCATGTATAGCGAGATTTATTGAGTAGCCGGCGCTATCGTTGTCGGCGCCAGCCTTTCCTTGACAACTGCCGGAATGGTCAATTCCGGCGTTACTTCATGAATATACGAGCCAAACCGGTCTTTTATACTTTCGAAGGGAAAATCCGATTCCTCTTCCGTGGAAGAATCTTCACCGACGAACACAAAGCGGGGACCGGTTTCCTCCTCCGTTGTTTCCGGTTTAGGACCAATATAAAAGATGGCTTGTCCGATGGGATTTCCATCGGCATACACATTGGCTTTCCATTCGCCTTCCTCGCCGAGTTTCAGCAGACGGTCCATATCATAAAAAATGCCGAGTATATTCGTTTTGGGATAGCGTTTCACATCGGTCAGGACGACGGTTTGCATGGGATTGGTCAATTCGTAGGCTACGATGGCATCCTGGTCTTGTGGAGACATACGGGCCACAACGACGACCTTGTCATCCTGTTCGGGAAGAAACTCGTCGGTCACTCCGATCCAGCGTTGATCTTCCGTCAATCCTTTGCAGGTGAATACATCTCGATTCAGAACTTTCGCAGGTTCCATCGCGATTTTTTGCGAGGTGGAACAAGTGAGGAATGTTACACCAAGCAGAATGAGGAGGCATAATCGTTTTAGCAGCATGTGTGATCCTTTCATTCGCAAACGTTGTGTATTCTATCCAAGAGAGGTATTCGCGGTCAAGCGATCTCCACTTTTATTTCAGGCATGTAATTTGCTTAAGCATGGTGAATAGAATGGTCAAATTTCATTTGCGCTCTATAACAAAAACGGATCAGGAAAATGATAAGTTATCCGATTTCAATACCAGTCTATCTGTTTTTTCCCGAAAGACGGCCTTTTCCGTTCTTCGAAAAGGAGGCGCCGCCGCCGGCAACACCAACGTGAGAAAATGGGGATTCAGCGAAAATGAGGAAAAAAATGCTTGACAAGGAAAATTTTAACCCACTATAATATATCGGATATGTTGAAGTTGTGCCACTTGCCTTAAGGAGGTTTATGAAATGGGTGATCCAGCCGATCAAGTGAAGACGGAAGCGCAGGAAGAGCAACAACCCAAAAGTAAGATGCTTTATATCCTGATTATATTCATTGTGATTTTAGGGATAATCGGTTTTGTCGGCATGAAAATGTTCAGCGGTTCGGATGAGGAGTCTCCGCTTCCCGCGATAAAAGTGAGTGATGAAGTGGGCAGAGTCTATACGTTTCCCACTCCATTTACCGTGAATTTGGCGCCGCCGGATAGTGAACGACTGCTGACCTGCTCCATCTCGATCGAGATCAAACCGCGAACCGGCGCGAGTGAAGCCGAAGCGTTGCAGGAAATGGGCATCGGGGATGCGGAAAATCCCAACTCGAAAATGCCGCGGATTCTCGATTTGATCAGTGAAATCCTACAAACAAAAAATTGGACGGATACGAAAAGTCAGGAAGGCCGAAACACCATTCGAACGGAAATCAAAACCCAATTGAACTTCGAATTGAAAAAGGCCGAAATCATTCGAGTGAATCTGACTCAAATGGTTGTCTCGTAAACGGCGTAAGGATACCGAGAACGAATCGCGCGGAATGATGAATGGGATGATTGATTATGGCGGATATTCTCTCTCAATCGGAAATTGATGCGTTACTCTCCGCATTTGCCACCGGTGAAGGCCCTGCCGATGTGGATATGGAGGAAGAGGGGAAGGTCCGTGATGTCAAAGTTTACGATTTTAACCATCCGGACCGGTTTTCCAAAGATCAAATTCGAACCATGCATAACCTGCACGACCATTTCGCGCGGGTTTTTTCCATTTCTCTTTCCGCGTTTATGCGAACGATCGTCGAAGTGAAACTCGTTTCCGTCGATCAAATCTCCTACGAGGAATTCATTCGTTCGATTCCCAATCCCACGTTAATCTGCATCATCAATATGGATCCGTTGGAAGGGAAAGGGCTGATGGAGTTATCGCCCACTCTCTCCTTCCCGGTTGTCGACCGTTTGATGGGGGGACGGGGGAACGTCTTCAAGAAAAACCGCGAATTGACTGAAATCGAGCAAACGATTATCGAAAAGGTCCTTTATCGCGCATTCGACATGTTGCACGAGGCGTGGGCGACCGTCATTCCCCTGAATTTATCTCTCGAACAATCCGAAACCAATCCACAGTTATTGATGCAACTCTATTATCCTTCCGAAATGGTTATTCTGATGACCTTCGAAGTAACCATGCAGGAAATTTCCGGAACTCTCTCTTTTTGCATTCCGTATCCGACGTTGGAACCAATCGCCAACGAACTATCCAGCACTTCCTGGTATGCGGCGGAGAAGAAAGAATTGTCGGAAGAGGACGCAGAAGTGCTTCTGGATCGTCTGCGCCGCGTCGATCTTCCTCTCGTGGCGTATATCGGAAAGAGTGATGTCACCTTGCGGGAATTGCTCGATCTCTCGGAAGGCGACGTGGTTCAGCTGAATACGCGGAAAAATGAGGAATTCGTCATCCAAATCGGAAACGAATATCGATATTTTGCCAAGCCTGGAATTAGCCGTAAACACAATGCAATCAAAATTACCCGGATCATTTCCGGTCCGGATGATGTTTAAACCGGATGATAGGTAAGAAATCATGTGCGCGGAAGCATTGAGCCAGGAAGAAATTGATGCCCTGTTACGAGGGGAAACTCCTCCTGAAGTCTCTCAAGTCTCGCCCGAAGAAGAAGATACGATCAACCGTTACGCAGCGATCGCGAAGGAATCGGGTAGCGACGTTCTTTCCACGTTGATGGGGGAAGATGTCAGCGTTCGTGTCAAAGGGTTTAAGGAAACCGATCCCCTCTCCCTCACGGCCGAGGTCCGCGGCGACTATGTAACCGCGGAGCTCAATTTCAAAGGCATGGTGAACGGAAAAAGCGTCATCATCATGTCGGTTGAGAATGCGCTTCGATTGGCCGCACAAATGACGGGCGGCGGCGCGGACAGCGAGTTTGGGGATTTGGAAGAGAGCGCCTTCAGTGAAGCGATCCAAAATGTTTTCAGTTCGGTGAATACGCAACTGGCGCAACAACTGGGCGGGGAAATCAATCTCGATCCACCGGATATCATTACACGGCCTTCCGATATCGGCGACTTGATGCCGGAATCGTCCGAACGATTGATTCAGGTGGAATATGATATCTCTTCCGGAGCGGTGAGCGGTCCCTTCTATCAGATTATTCCGCGTAATCTGCTCCATTCCATCAGTTCGGCTTCGTCTTCCGGCGCGGTTTCCGTTGCGAGTGAAGACGAACTGCGGCGGGATTTCAGTTCTTCGGCCAAAACGCCTGAAATCTTATCCGCGCCGGCGCAATTTGCGCCGACCGCTCCGTCCGATATGGGTATGGGTATGGGCATGATGATGCCTTCCGTTGATACCTCGAATCTCGAATTGATTCTCGATATCAAACTGGAAATCAAAGTGGAGTTGGGGCGAGCGAAACGGAAAATCAAGGAAGTTCTCGAATTGGGGTCCGGCTCCGTGGTCGAATTGGATCGGTTGGCGGGTGAACCCGTTGATGTTCTCGTCAACGACAAACTGTTTGCGAAGGGGGAAGTGGTGATCATCGACGAAAATTTTGGCGTGCGTATTACTGATATTTTAAGTATACAGGAGCGAATCGAGGCATTGAAATAATTGGACGAGAATTCCGGAAACCGGGAAAATCGAACCGCCATCGGTCGACAGTGGATCCGTTTGGGATTGTTTCCGGGGAAATTCGGATTAGGATAATGGTATGTTGGTCGGATTTAAAACTGGTTGATCTTCTGTCCCTGCGACCGGGATCGCTCCTCCGTTTGCATACGGTCAAAGGAGAAATCGGGTGTAGAGAGGTGGAAGAACTCTCGCGGTCGACTCGCTGGCGGGAAGAAATTTCGTATGCGATTTTTCCCAATGAGAATCCGATCAAGATTCATAATTTTTCCAAATTGCTGGAAGTTCCGCTGCTGACGCAGGTGATTATCCATCATCCCGACGGCAAAGTGGTTGAAATCCTGCGTTTGGGAACAAATTCATGGAGTGCATTGCTCGCTCACGAAGGCCATCGAGTGGATTTGATGGTGGAAGGACGCATCATCGCAATGGGCGAGATTGTGAATACATTGAACCAACGTGGTATACTGATTAAAAAAGTCGCATCGTAGTCATCTTTTTGAGAACACCGGCCGGTTTCGCCGCCATCGATTTGGCGTTCTGCACGGCGGCAGCCGAAAGGATTTGTTCTTGCTGAATGAACTGCATCGTTTTGTCGACGCCAGCAAACGATGAATTTGGGTTGAGGGCCGCAAGACCCCGCGTTGTCTTGTGGTGGTCGGATACACGGTGTCCGACAGGATTGAATCGATGATTCGATACTGCATGTATGCCCTGCATGTCGTGGTCGGGGTGTTTCTGGTCAGTGAGGGAACGCCTTCGTGCCAGTCTGCGGAACCGCGCACGAAATCGGCGACGGAAAGTGTATCCGACGCGACAGTCGTTTCCACTCCCGCGTCGATTTTTCCCGCGTCCGCTACCGGTTTCGGTTTTTTGAGCGACCAACATGCGAACCGGACATTTGCCGCGTTACAGCGATATTATGAGGGAGAAACCGAATCCCTCGAGAAAGGCGCCCATGCGGAAACCGTATCCAAATCTCGTTCCCCCCAATCGGAAAAATCCTTCATGCAGTATCTCGGGAAAATGCTGATCAGTCTCGCGCTGGTTATTTTTTTCGCTCTGGCGCTTGCCTGGCTGGCCAAACGATTTGTGGTCAAGAATCGGACGTTGGGCGGCGGGTATATTCATGTATTGGGATCCTATGCGCTCTCTTCGAAAGCGCAGATACACCTCGTCCGAGTTGGGGAAGAATGTTTTCTCGTCGGCGAAGGCGGCGCTTCTCTTTCTCTTATTTCGGAAGTCAAACTTCCAGGCGCCGTTCCATCGGTGGAAGAGGCGTTCGAATCGGCCGCGACGTCGGACAACGGCCGTACGGCGCCATCGTTCGGCGAGAATCTCTCCCAATGGCAAACCGCGCTGGAGGGGAAAACCATGCAAAAGGAAGTCCAGGCCAGCCTGTTGCTTTTGGGCGGTCTGGCGCAACGGTTGCGTCGGAAAAGCGGTGAGACTCATGAATAATGCGATGCGTTCGATCCTCTCTCGACGCCGATGGATAGCCATCCTTGGCCTGGCGCTCCTTCTGTTGGTATCTGCGATCACGGCGCGGGATACGTCCGCCCAACAGATTCCCACTTTCGGATTCGGACCGGATGAGGATCCGCATCCGCAGGACGTTTCCATCACGCTGCAAATCCTGTTTGGATTGACCATTTTGTCGCTCTTGCCGAGCATCCTGGTGATGACGACTTCCTTCATTCGTATCTCCATCGTTTTGGGCATGGTGCGGCGGGCGATCGGAACGCAGCAGACCCCTTCGAACGAGGTGATCATCGGCCTTTCGCTGTTCATGACGTTTTACGTGATGACGCCGGTTTTCGAACAGATCAACAATGACGCGATTCAGCCGTATTTGCGCAAGGAAATCAAAGCGCTCGAACCCGGAGATGTGGATGCGTTCGGGCGGCCGGTGACCGAACGCATTCCACCCTTTTACGTTATGCTGCAACGCGCCTTGAAGCCGGTGCGCAATTTCATGTGGGCGCAGATCGGGGAAAAAGGGGCGTATGACGTCATGATTTTCATGACCATGGCGCGTATGCAAAAACCGAACAATCCTTCCGATGTGCCCACGCATGTCCTGATTCCCGCATTTATGATCAGTGAACTGAAAAAGGCGTTCATGATGGGTTTCATTGTATTCATCCCTTTTCTCATTCTCGATATCGTCACATCTTCCGTGTTGATTTCGATGGGGATGTTTCAATTGCCGCCGGCCTTTATTTCTCTGCCATTCAAAATCCTGCTTTTCGTATTGGTGGATGGTTGGAGTATTCTGATCCAAAATCTGGGACTTTCCTTTTTTCAAAATATGGAAGGATTGTAGGCGGCGATCGCGGCAAGGTGGAATCATAAAATGAACCGGAAACGGAGTGGAATCCATGGATGAATTTTTTGTCATCGATTTGGGACAGGAAATGATGTTCAACGCGTTGATCATCAGTCTGCCACTGCTGGGGATCGGACTGGTGGTGGGGCTTCTGATCAGTTTATTTCAGGCGGCCACGCAGATTCACGAACAAACGTTGACCATCGTGCCGAAATTACTGGTGGTGGGCACCACGATCATGTTTTTGATGCCGTGGCTGATCGAACGCCTGATCGATTTGACGTTGCGCCTGTTCGCGCGGTTGCCAGAAGTGGCGCAGTATTAAATCATGACTCTGCTTCCGCCGCCGTTCGAAGATTGGTTCATGACCTTCTTCTTCGTGTATGTGAGGGTGGCGGGACTCGTGTTTACGATGCCGGTGATCAGCAACTCATCGGTGCCGCGTCCGGTGCGCACGGGCATTGCGTTTTGGGTTGCCATGGTGGTGATCGGTCCGGTTTGGAGCCTGAATCACGCGGAACTGGCAATCACCATGCCGCCGGTGGCTCGCGTGTATGTCGGCGTGGTCGATTTTTCCATTGCGGTGATGGCGGAACTGGGAATCGGCATGGCGCTCGGATTCATCGGACAGATGTTCCTGCATACCATCGGCATTGCCGGCGAAATTATCGGGCAACAGGCCGGTTTTTCCGCGGCGTCGGTGTTCGATCCGATCACCGGGCAGGATATTTTTCTGATGGCGCAGATCAATACATGGATTGGGACTCTGATTTTCATCGTGATCGATGGGCCGGAAAAGATGTTTCTGGTATTGATGGACAGTTTTCGTTTTTTTGCGCCGGGCGAAGGATTCGCATTGTCCGGTTTGGGAACCGCCGGGTACGAATATCTGCTCTACAGCGAAGGGAAACGGCAGGCATTGGCATCAGCCATGTATACGATGGGAGTGCAAATTGCCGCTCCCATGATCGGTTCCATGATATTGATCAGCATTGCCGAGGCATTCATGGCGCGCACGACTCCGCAACTGAACATCATGGCGGTCGGATTTGCCATTCGCATTTCCATGAGCCTGTTGATCTTATTGACAGTTTTCGAACATACGACCTTTGCGTATGTCGATTTTTTAGAGCGGTACGCGGATTATGCATTCGCATTTCTGCATCGACTGACGACATTTTGAACCGTGACTTGAACACGGTCGGAGTAGCAACATATGGCGGAAACCGAAAGCGGCCAGGAGAAAACCGAACCGGCAACCGGGCGAAAACGTTCACGCGCGCGCGAGGAAGGGAATGTTTCGAAAAGCCAGGAGCTGAACACCGCCATACTGCTCATTGCGGGAGTGATCGCCTTCTATTTTTATGCGGAACATTTTTATGGCAGCGTCATGGAAGCCATCGTTTATTATCTTGACCATGTCGGAGAAATCGATATTTCCGAAGAGGGAGTTCATGCCTTTTTGCTGGAATTCGGTTTGCGGATACTGACCATCCTCGCGCCGTTTTATATTATTTTTGTGGTGGTTGCTATCGTAATCAATCTCGCGCAAGTCGGTTTCATGTTCACCTTAAAGAAACTGACTCCGGATTTGAAAAAACTCAATCCGATCAAAGGCCTGGCGAAATTCGTATCCATTCGTTCCCAGGTCGAACTGCTGAAATCGATTGCCAAGATGTTCATCATCGCGCCGGTCATGATTTCGAGCGTGTATTATTCCATCCCGGGCATGATGGGACTGGTGACGGAAGAATTGAAGGACTTTTTGATTCATCTCGGGTATCGAGCGTTGGACGTGGCCGTCAAGGCGCTGATCATTATGCTGATCCTGGCCATTATCGATTATATTTATCAACGATGGCAGTTCGAACGGGATCTCAAAATGACCAAACAGGAAGTCAAACAGGAGTCGAAAGACGTTCAAGGCGATCCGCAAATCAAGGCTCGCATTCGTTCCATTCAGTTCGAAATGGCGCGAAAACGAATGATGGAAGAAGTGCCCGAAGCGGAAGTGGTGGTCACCAATCCGACAGAATACGCCATTGCCTTGAAATATGAATCGGAGGACATGCCGGCGCCGCAAGTGGTCGCAAAAGGGAAACACCTGCTGGCGCGGCGCATTAAGGAAATCGCTGTCGAGCACGATATCCCGATCGTGGAAAATCGGGTTCTGGCTCAATCGCTTTATAAACTGGTCGAGGTGGGTGGGTATATCCCACCGGAAATGTATCAAGCCGTCGCCGAAGTTCTGGCGTATGTTTATCGGCTGAATAATCGAGTTTCGCAAATGGCATAAGGATTTCAATCAATATGGCGGATACGCGAACCGAATCGAAAACCACGGTCGTGCAGCGCTCGTCGAATTTTGTCGTGGCGTTCATGTTCGTGGGAGTGATCGGCATCATGCTGGGGTATGTTCCTCCTGCCCTGCTATCCGTGCTTCTTGCCGTCAACATTTCGATTGCGCTCATGGTCCTGATGATTTCTCTGTACATGAGGGAGCCGTTGGAGTTTTCCACTTTTCCGACGGTATTGCTGCTGTTGACGTTTTTTCGCCTGGCGCTGAATGTGGCGTCCACCAAACTGATTCTGACGCCGAGCACGGATATTCAAAACAAAGCCGGCGCGGTGATTGAATTTTTCGGTCGCGTCGTGGCCGGGGACAATGCCGTCATTGGTTTTGTCGTGTTTATGATTCTGGTGATCATTCAGTTCGTGGTCATCACGAAAGGGTCCGGCCGTATCGCGGAAGTGGCGGCGCGTTTCACGCTCGACGCCATGCCGGGCAAGCAGATGGCCATCGATGCGGATCTGAACGCCGGTCTTATCAATGAGGCCGAAGCGCGCCAGCGCCGGGAAGAAATCTCAAGAGAAGCGGATTTTTACGGCGCGATGGACGGCGCCAGCAAGTTTGTTCGCGGCGATGCTACGGCCGGATTGATTATTACGGCCATCAACATCGTCGGCGGCATTGCCGTCGGATTTATGGAAGGAATGGATTTTTTCACCGTCCTGCGTACCTACACGCTTCTCACCATCGGCGATGGCTTGGGAAGCCAGATTCCCGCTTTGTTGACCTCCACCGCGGCGGGTATCGTCGTCACACGCGCATCGGAGGAACGCGCGTTGGGAGAGAGTCTGTTCCAACAGTTTTTCTCCAGGCCGGAAGCGATGTTTGTGGCGGCCTCGGCTCTTTTTGTGGTGGCCGGATTGGGCATGCTGTTCGGTCCGGGAATCGTACTGCCGTTTTCGGTGTTTGCGACGGCATTGGGATTGGGCGCGTGGCAGGTGCAGCGCACACAAAAAATCCAAAAGGCCGAAGAGGAGGAAAAAGCGAGGATCGAAGAGGAGGAAGCGCCGCCGGAACCGGAAAAAGTGGAATCCCTGCTCGAAGTGGATCCGATGGAAATCGAAATCGGTTTCGGTTTGATTCCCATCGTGGATTCCGAGCAGGGCGGCGATCTGCTCGATCGGGTGTCCGTCATTCGTAAGCAAACCGCGGTCGAGTTGGGAATTATCGTTCCACCGATTCGTATTCGCGACAATATGCAGCTCGGTCAGCGGCAGTACAACATTTTGATTCGCGGCGTCAAGGTGGCCGATGGTGAAATACGTCCGGATCGTTTATTGGCAATGAAACCAACCGCAGAGGAGGAGGACGATGATGTTCCCGGAATCAAAACCACCGAACCGGCGTTTGGAACGCCGGCGAAATGGATCGAGCCGGACGAACGATCCCGCGCGGAAATGGCGGGATATAGCGTGGTGGAGCCCGCCTCGGTGTTGGCGACTCATCTGACCGAGGTGATTCGCAACCATGCCCACGACCTGCTCGGACGACAGGAAGTGCAGCAACTGATCGATCATTTGAAGGAACGCAATCAAGTCCTCGTCAACGAATTGCTGCAAGTGGCGAACGTAAAAATCGGTGTGATCCAAAAGGTTCTACAAAATCTGTTGCGCGAACGAATTCCCATCCGCAATCTCGAACTGATTTTCGAGGCGATCGCCGATTACGCCGAAGCGGCGCAGATGAATCACGAAACGATCACCGAATATTGCCGCATGAACCTGGCGCGCATCATTACCAATTTGTACGTCGATAAAGATGGTCGCCTGCCGGTGATCACCATCGATCCGAATATCGAAAACCGCGTGATGGAAGGAATACAACGCGGGGGAATGGCCGGGATTATGGCCACGGATCCGATTTATGCCGAACAAGTGATCGCATCGGTGGAACGGGAAGTCAGCGCCGCGATCAGCTCCGGCTATCATCCGCTGATTCTTACAAGTCCGCAAATCCGTTCTCACGTGCGCCGGCTTTGTGAGCGCAGGATTCCGTATGTGATCGTCTTATCGTATAACGAAGTGGCGCCGGAAGTTCCGGTCAGCCGTATCACCACCGTGAGGTTGCAAAGTGCGAGTGAAAAAGTTCCAAGCTAAAGACATGGCGGAAGCCATGAAGATGGTGAAAACCGAATTGGGTCCCGACGCGATCATTTTGCACTCGCGGGACACGGGCAAAGGATTGATCGGCCTGTTCACCGGTCGCGGCGTCGAAGTCACGGCCGCCGTGGATTTAAAGGAAAGCCGAAAAGAACCGGCCAAATCCAAACCGAAATTGCCCCAGCCCGGTTCCGCGCCGGCGGGCAATACGTTTTCCTCTCCTTCCGGAAACCGGATTGATATAAAAATTGACGGAAATGGATTTCCGAAAGGGGAAGACAATCCATTGTTGGCGTTGTCGAAGCAATTGGAGAAGGACAAACAGAAAACGGACATTCCGCCCATCCCACCTTCGCCGTCTCCATCCGTTACGGAGCCGCCCAAAATTTCGTTGTCCGAAAAACGGTTGGAAAATCGATTGGAGCATTTGGAAAATCAGCTGAGTAAATTGACCGGCATGATCGCCAATCTGGTTCCGTCCATTGCGTCCGGCGAGCTGCCTTCGGTTCCCACGCATACGCGCGCTCTTTACAATCATTTGCTGGAACAGGACGTGGATGAAAGCCTGGCTCTTTCCATCGCGACGCAAATCGCCGAATCGACGGATGACCGCGACGATGTCTGGACGGCGCTCAAAACGTTCCTACTTTCAAAAATTCCGGTTGCGCCGCCTCTGGAACTTGATTTGAACGCCAAGCGGCCGAAAGTCCTGATGCTCGTGGGGCCGACCGGCGTGGGAAAAACCACGACGCTGGCGAAAATCTCCGCGCAATACAAATTCGCTCCCCAAAGCCGGATTCGCCCCAAAATCGTGTTCGTCACCGCGGATTTGTATCGCCTGGCGGCGGTGGAACAGCTGCAGAAATATACGGAAATTTTGGGCGCGGAGCTGGAGGTGACCTATTCGCCGGAAGAAGTGCGCCAGTCGTTGAACAAACACAAAGAGGCGCATCTGATTCTGTTCGACACTGCCGGCGCCAGCCAACGCAACATGCCGCAAATGACCACCCTCGCCGCGATCGCGCAGGCGGCGCGCCCGACGGAATTGCATCTCGTGCTTTCCTCCACCACCAAATACAGCGACATAGTGGATATCGTCGAGCATTTCAAGGAAATCGAGCCGGTGCGTTTGGTTTTTACCAAAATTGATGAATCTACGACATTCGGCACGATTCTCAATACCGTCACAAAATATAAAATCCCCATTTCCTATCTCACCACCGGCCAGAATGTGCCGGAAGATATTGAAATCGCCCGGCCGGAACGTATCGCCAAACTCTTGTTGACCAAACCGGTGGTGAATCGTTCTATTGAAAGTTTCAACGCACGGAAAATCGAAGTACACGATGAAGACGACGCCTCGAAACACACGGAATCCGCATCACGAAAAAAAGAGGTTTCGCGCGAAATGAAGGGGAAACAGGATCAATCCGATGAAGCGAAGAATTCCTGATCAAGCCGAAAAACTTCGCCAGATCGCCGCGCAGGAACAGACGGAACGGTCCCATGCGGGCGCGTCCGCGGCGGTGCTTCCGCCGGAGGACTCTTCCTTGCCGCTCGAAACGGAGGACAGCGCCGTCGCGACCATCGTCGCCGAATCTCCCCTATCGCCCCCCAAACCTTTCGGCGGCAAAGCGTCCAACAAAGCGGCGGAAAAACCGCCGCGAATCGAAACGATTGCGTTGCCGGCGGAAGTGAAATCGAGCCATACGATTCGCGATCCGAGAAAAAGCAATGTACCCGAATCCCATATCATGGTACCGCGTTCGTTGGATAAAACCTCCATCGGATTCGATGTGAAGGTGCTGCCTTCGCGCCGTTTGCCGTTGGAAAAACACACGCGCGTCATCGCCGTGACCGGCGGGAAAGGCGGCGTGGGCAAATCCAACGTGGCCTGCGGTCTCGGCATTGCCTTCGCGCAGATGCAGAAAAAAGTGTTGTTGTTGGATGCGGATTTATCGCTCGCCAACATCGACGTGATTTTAGGATTGACGCCCCGCGTCAATCTGTCTCACGTCATTCGCGGCGAGAAGACGCTGGAGGAGGTCATTCTGCACGGGCCGGAAGGCCTCATGCTGGTTCCCGGCGGGTCGGGGCTGGAGGAGTTATCGAATTTGTCGCCGTCGCAGCTGGATCGCCTGTTTCAGGCCTTTACTGATTTAAAACCGTCGCCGGATGTGTTCCTGATCGACACGGCGGCGGGCATTCATTCCAACGTCATGCACTTTCTGCTGGCGGCGGATCAGGTGATCGTCGTCACCACGCCCGAACCGCCCGCCTACACGGACGCCTATGCGTTGATCAAAACGCTGGCGAAGCACGATGCGGAAAAGGACATCGGCGTGTTGATCAACATGGCGCAGGATGCGCGTGAGGCAATGGAAATCACCAAACTCATGCTGCAGATGAGCCGCCAATTCCTGGGCATCGGCTTCAACAATTTAGGTTTCGTTCCTCGCGACGCGGTCGTGCGTGAAGCGGTCCGCTTTCAACAGTCGTTTCTGATCCACGCCCCCACTTCGCCGGCGTCGAAAGCGATACGCAACATCGCCGCCTCGGTCCTGCAAGTCAGCGGGAACGACGCAAAACCGCGCGGCCTCCGTCACTTTTTCAAAAGTCTTTTCGGCTATTCCCAACCTCCAAAGGCTGTTGCCTCGTCTTGAGCGTTTCTCTTTATATCGTGGGGGGAACGATGGGGTATTGCCGGTTATGGATATCGTTCTCCCCAATGCTGCATGAGGATGAGCAAATCCAAATGATCGACGATGCCGTCACTGTTCAGGTCGGGCGTGCGAGCTGTCGGCGGTGTTGTGGGCAGGGGAGTGGGGGTATTTGTGGGTTGGGACGGTGTTAGGAAAAGGAACGGGGTGGGCGACGGGACGGGGAGATATGTCGGTGTAGGAGTGGGATGCGCGCCGTGCGCGGCTTTTGCGAGGATGACCTCTTCCAACGCGGTTACGATCACCAATCCCACGGCGCCGTCCGCGAAGAATTTTCCGCCTTTGGCCATCAGCGGGGAAGCGATGGAAACGAGTTGAGTGGAAAGTCCGCCGTTGGGATCGTCGGTTCTCTGAAAGGCGGAAATTCCTGATTCCGTGGGAAAGATCAAATCCGTCAAACCATCATTGTTGAGGTCGTAAGGCGCAATGGGAAGGTTGAGCAGCGTGTCAGGTAGTCGGATCGCATTGATTTCGATCGATTCGATGGTCGAGCCGGAAATCATTGTCAGCCACAGCGTCGAATCGTTTGTGTCGGAAGCCGCGACGACGACAAATTCGTTTGTATTCGCCTCGTGCAGGTTCGCCGTGAATGATTGCAGGGGCGTTCCGTTCAGCGAAAGCTCTTTTTCTCGTGCGTCGTTGCCAAAAAGAAGGTAGGGCTTGGCGTTGGGAGAGGTTCCACGTGTTTTGAGTATCAAAAAATCTTCCGCGCCGTCGCGATTGAGATCGCCGTGGGTTAATAAGGAACGGCCGTTCCACATCAATACCTGCGCGGATTGGAATGCGCCGTCGCCGTTTCCTATCAGAATGAGCGGCTCGCCGCCGAGAACGATATCAAGATAGCCGTCGTAATTGCCGTCGAAGACCGTTATGGCGTCCACATTCGTCGGGATATCGGAAATGTAGGTCAGATCGTACCCGCCGGAGGTGTTGGCAAGGAATACGACCAGATTGGAAACCGGGAATTGGGGAATCTGGGAAGCGGTGACGAAGTCGAGATGGTTGTCGCGGTTGAAATCGGCCGTGGCGATGGCGAGAGGACGATCCACGTCATACATCATCGGCGCGCTGAATTGCCCCTGCCCGTTGGCAAGGTAGACCGAAACCAGTCCGTCGATTTCCGAGAGTAAAATCAGATCGTCCCAGCGATCGCCGTTCATATCCGCCACGGCGATATTGGAGATCACCATTTCCGCGTTCCATCTAGAAATCTCGGCGAAGGAATCCGCATGCAACGGCAGCGCCGCGGGCGGCGGCGGAGTCAGCAGCGAAGCGGGATTGACGCGCAGACCCCAGCCGACGAATACGCCGGTTGCGCCGCCGACCGCATCGACGATGCGCAGCGTCCACGCGCCTTGACCGTTTTTGCCGAGAAAGGTGGAAAGGGATTGCGCCGATGCGTTTTGTGTTTCGTAGATTGGGGAAAAGGGAACCATGTTGGACACGGTGCGGTTATGCAAAAGAACCGTTGCGCCGTCGGGAGAGGTGAGGGAGACGGCCAATTGCTCCACGGCGGGGTGCTCGATCTTTACGGCGACTTGCAATTCCTGCAGGATGGCTGAGCCGGGCAACGTGAGAGAGTGACTCACGCCGATGGAATCCGCGTCGGGAATAGGGATATCCACTTTGACTTCGGCCACGGCGTATGGGGTTTCGCTGATTTGGGCAACAGCGGTTCCCTTGGTGAAAATTATACATGTAATAAAGAAAAATATAATTCGGAGGAACAGTTTAATTGCGTTTGCGGGATCTCGGCGCGCGTTTTTGGGAAGAAGGCGGGAGCGCCGTTTCGCCTTGCCGCATACCGGTCTGTTCGAGTTCGATGATTTTGTCACGATAAACCGCCGCCTTTTCAAATTCGAGATTTTTCGCTGCTTCCACCATGCGCCGCTTCAATTCGGAAATGGCGTCTTTTTTGCTTTTTCCTTTTATATCGATCGCGTCCGCGATTTTGAAGAGCAATTCTTCCGTTTCCTTCTTCTTCGTGGAACGCGTTTCGAGGATGGAACGGACCGCTTTTTGAATGGTTTTAGGAATGATTCCATGCTTTTCGTTATAGTCAAGCTGAACGCGGCGGCGGCGTTCCATTTCGGCGATGGCGCGCTGCATGGATTTGGTGGATTTGTCCGCGTACATGACCACTTCGCCCGCCACGTTGCGCGCGGCGCGTCCACAGGTTTGAATGAGCGACCTTTCGTCGCGCAGAAATCCTTCCTTATCCGCATCCATGATCGCGACCAGGGAGACTTCGGGCAAATCCAATCCTTCGCGCAGCAGGTTGACGCCGACGATGACATCGAATTCGCCCGACCGCAGGCCTTCGAGGATTTCGACCCGCTCGATCGTGTCGACTTGAAAATGGAGATAATGAACTTTGATGCCCAGATCCATCAAAAATTCGGAGAGTTCCTCTGCCATGCGTTTGGTGAGGGTGGTGACCAGGCAACGCTCACCGCGGGCGATGCGTTCACGGATTTTACCGATGAGATCATCGACCTGGCCGGTGGCGGGGCGAATGATGATTTTCGGATCGACGAGGCCGGTCGGGCGGATCAGTTGCTCGACCTTTTGATCGCATTTTTCCAGTTCGAGATCGCCGGGCGTGGCGGAAACAAAGACGGCCTGATTGATGCTGTTCCAAAACTCCTCGAACGAGAACGGGCGGTTGTCCATCGCGGAGGGCAGGCGGAAGCCGTATTCCACCAGCGTGCGCTTGCGGCTCTGGTCGCCGCCGTACATGCCGCGCACCTGCGGCAGCATGATGTGGGATTCATCCACGATCAGCAGGAAATCGTCGGGAAAGTAATCGATCAGCGTGTTGGGCGGCATGCCCGGATCGCGGGCGTCGAGATGGCGGGAGTAATTTTCGATGCCCTGGCACATGCCGGTTTCGCGCATCATTTCGATGTCGTACATCGTGCGTTGTTCGAGCCGCTGCGCTTCGACCAGTTTGTTTTCCCTGCGCAACGTTTGCAGGCGTTCGCGCAATTCTTCCTGCACGGTTTGAATGGCGCGCTGCAGGCGCTGCGGGGCGGTGACGTAATGCCGCGCGGGGTAAATGGTGATACGTCCGTGTTCGCCGAAGACCTCGCCGGTGAGGGGATTGAATTCAAGAATGCGGTCGATATCGTCTCCCCATAACTCGATGCGGAAGGGATGGTCGCCGTAGCCGGGAAACACTTCGACCACGTCGCCGCGCACGCGGAAGGTTCCGTGCTGAAAATCCATGTCGTTGCGGTGGTATTGCAGATCGACGAGCCGACGCAGTAGTTTTTGCCGCGGGATGGTTTCGCCGACGGCGATGGGAAGGATCATTTCACGGTAATCCTCCGGCGAGCCCAAACCGTAAATGCAGGACACCGACGCCACGATGATCACGTCGCGCCGTTCCATCAAATTCGTGGTGGCGGCCAGCCGCAGCCGCTCGATTTCGTCGTTGATGGTCACTTCTTTTTCGATATAGAGGTCTTTCGTCGGCACGTACGCTTCCGGTTGATAAAAGTCGTAATAGGAAACGAAATAGCCGACGGCGTTTTCGGGGAAAAATTCCTTGAATTCGCTGTACAGCTGCGCCGCCAGGACTTTGTTGTGCGAAATGACCAGCGTCGGCTTGTTGATCTGCGCGATGACGTTGGCCATGGTGAAAGTCTTGCCGCTGCCGGTGACGCCGACGAGGGTTTGCAGTTTTTTCTTGTCCTGCAGACCTTGTACGAGTTTTTCGATGGCTTCCGGCTGATCGCCTTTCGGCTCGTACTCGGCGACCAGTTTGAAGGGGATGTCTTTTATACCTGCGTCGCGACGTTCGGCGCTTTCCGTCATCGCGACGAGTTTGTTCATGCGCATGACCATGATTACAAAACCGTGGATCCGAAATTTGCCGGAACATCATCCATAATCATTAATTGATAAGCTTCTTTCAGGTTTGCCTCGAGTTCCTCAAGAGTTTCGCCTTGCGTCATGATTTCCGGACGTTCGAGAATTTTACCCAGCCAGAATTTTTCCTCTTTCCAATAAATCATGGTTAATTTGCTCATTTGCATCAGAACTCCGTGTGTTTCGTTTTTTTTTGTGAATCGTATTATACCATGATCCGGAGGTTGGTTCACTGTAGTGGCAATTTTTATTGGCTGCCAGGCGAAAGGCGCACTTTTCTCTTCATGCAGAGAGGATTTTTCACCGTGTTTCATTTTTTAACTTTGCGGATGACAGGTTTTATTTCTGCCCGTTCATTTCCAGCCTTGAAAGGTTGGGATTTGTTTGCTTCCAGGATACGATCCCATCAATAAACACCCCTCATCGTTTCCACCGATTTCCCCATCACAAACCTGCCCAAACCACCTCGAACTGTGGTAAACTGGCGTAACATACGCCGTATTCGGTTCGGAGGTAGGATGGATGTCCGTGATTACCATTTTCAGCGGCTCGTTTTGCCGCGGCGACGAAATCGCGGCGAAAGTCGCTCGCACGCTTCAATTTGAATACGCCGGGCAGGAGTTGCTTGAGGCGACGTCTCGCCGTTTTCCCTTTCCGGTGGAAAAACTGGCGCGCGTCATGCACAGCTCCCCCTCTCTGTTCAACAACGTTACGCGTGAACGGGAGCGCGGCGTGGCTTATCTCAAAGCCGGCTTGGCGGAATATCTGAGGAACGGCAATATCGTGTATCACGGTTTCGCCGGATTGTTGCTGCCGCCCGAGCTGAAACACATCCTGCGCGTCTGTATTGTCGCCGATCGGGATTTTCGCGTGCAAACGGCCGTTTCCGATTTGCAGGTCAGCGAAAGCAAGGCGTCCCGTATCATCGAGAACGATGACATCGAGCGATGCCGTTGGAGTCAATATCTGCACCGTCTCGGGCCGTGGGATAAAAAACTATACGACATCAAAATTCCCGTTCACGAAATTTCCGTCGATGACGCCGCGCGCATGATTTGTGAAAACGAGAAAAAATTGCATTTGCATCTGGCGGACGACGTGAAACAGGTAATGGATGATTTCGTTCTCGCCGCGCAGGTCAACGTTGCGCTGGTCGAGAAAGGATATGATTTCGATATCACGTGCCGGCAGGGCAACGTGACCATCACGATCACTAAATACAAATGGCGATGGGACCGTTTGCAAAAGAAGGTGAACGAACTCGCCGCCGCCGTCGCAGGAGTGAAGACCGTGGAAATCCGCACCGAACCCGGTTATGATCAATCCCCCGCCGATAAGTATGATTTCGACGTTCATCCCAAAGTTCTGCTGGTCGACGACGAAAAAGAGTTCGTGCTGACCCTCTCGGAACGCCTGCAAATGCGCAACATCCAATCACAGGTGGTGTACGACGGCGAACAGGCGTTGCATTTCGTGCAGAACGAGGAACCGGACGTGGTCATTCTCGACCTCATGATGCCCGGCATTCACGGCATCGACGTTCTGCGGCAATTGAAACAAGATCATCCCCACATCGAAGTGATCATCCTGACCGGCCACGGCACGGAAAAGGATCAAATTCTTGCGGAAGAGTTAGGCGCCTTCGCCTATCTGCAAAAACCCGTCGACATCGATAAATTGTCCAAGACCATGAAAGAGGCGTATCGAAAAATACAGGAGCGTTCCTCCGCGAGTCATACACTTTGAAATCTTCCGACACGAGACGTGAAAGTGGAAATCAATACTCGTTTGCATCAACCGGCAGTGCAATTGGGTATTTCCGCGAATCGTACCTGGGGCGGTGATTTCAGGAGGCCGCGAACACGTCATTGCCGGTCAATCTTTTATGGAGTTCATTTGATTACTTATAAAATAAATCAATGAAAAAGGAGAAAATGGATCATGCATGAACACCTTCCCGATCGACGCGCATTTTTGAAGAAAATAATAAGCGGAACGGCCGGAATCCTTGCTGTTTCGAAATCATTCAGTCCATCCCGTATATGGGGAGCAAATGATCGCATCCACGTCGCCGTAATCGGCTGCGGCGGACGGGGCAATTATTTGAATGACACGATTCATCGTCTCGGCGAGACCTGCAACGTCGAAGTGACGGCAATCTGCGACGTCTCGAAAACGCAACTGCAAAGAACCGCCGCATCCATTCGCCGGCAATCCGCCAAAGAACCGATCATGCATCAGCGATACCGTGAGATTCTAGCATGGAAGGATGTGGATGCGGTCATGATCGCCGCGCCGGATTTCGCTCACGCGCGGATTTTGACGGAAGCGGCGTTGGCGGGAAAACATGCGTATTGCGAAAAACCGATGGCGAGCAACATGGCCGACGCAAATGCCGCCGTGGATGCAGTGGAAGCGAAAAAGGTAATTTGCCAGATCGGAACCCAACGTCGTAGCCACGTTCCCCATCAAAAAGCGGTGGAATTGGTTCGCTCCGGCATTCTCGGCTTGATCACGGAAGTGGATGCGCAATACAACCGCTGCACCGCCAGCTGGCTGCGCGATTTTTCCGACGTTCGTAAGGAAGACATCGATTGGGAACAGTTTTTAATGTTCCTGCCCATGCGCGAATTCGATCCCTGCCGTTATCGCTGCTGGCATTTGTACCGCGATTACACCATCGGCCTTGCGGGCCTGCTCGGAACCCATGTGATCGACGTCGGTCCGTGGTTTCTGGACGATCCGCTGCCCGAAAGCGCCAGTGGAACCGGCGGCGTGCTGGTGTGGAAGGAAAAACGCGAGCATTACGACACGATGGAAAGTACGTTCCTGTTCCCGAAAGGATTTATGCTGCAATTTACTTCGCGCTTGGGCAACTCGGCGGGCGGAACCGAAGTGCAGATTCGCGGCACAAAAGGAACGTTCGACACCGCCACGTTGACCGCTAGCGGCGCGGGCGGAGGCAACGGCGCGATCCGGGAACCGATCACGATCGAAAATCAAAACAAGTATCCCGATTGGAGCGACGCCATGCCGCATATCGAAAACTGGCTTACCTGCATACGCAGCGGAGAAAAACCGAATGCGGACGTCCACGTCGGCTACGCGCAATCGGCAGCGTCGATCATGGCGCATCGAGCCTGCGATGAAGGCCGCCGAGTGCGGTTCGATCCGATCCGACGGGAGATTGTATAAAAAATGAAGTCGCGAGAGCGAGTTATCCGCGCATTGGATTTCACCGGACCGGATCGAGCGCCGCGCGATTTGTGGCGACTGCCCGGCATGGATTGGTATCGCGCTGACGAAGTGCGAGACGTGACGGCGCGCTTCCCGCTCGATATTGCCTCTCCTCCTTTTCACTATGGAAAAGGTGATCGCGAGCGGGGCGAGTACAGCCGCGTGGGCGAATACAGCGATGAATGGGGCTGTGTGTGGAAAGTGGCGCAAAACGGCGTGATTGGGGAAGTCGTTTCTCCTCCGCTGGCCGACTGGGCGTCGCTGGCAACGTTTCAACCGCCGTTTGAAGTGTTGAACCACGCCGATCTAACGGACGTAAATCGTTTTTGTGAACAATCCGGGCAGTTTGTTCTGGCCGGAACCAACGTCAAACCATTCGAGCGCATGCAGGCGTTGCGCGGCGTTCAGAATCTGTTTCTCGATTTTGGCTATGGCGCGCGTGAACTGGATCGTTTGCGTGAAATGGTGCACGATTATTTTTGCCGGGAAATCGAATTGTGGGCTAACACAACGGTCGACGGCGTCTGTTTCCTCGACGATTGGGGAACGCAGACAAGTTTATTGATTTCGCCCACATTGTTTCGCGAATTCTTCAAACCGCTGTATGCGGAATATGCCGCGATTCTTCGCCGCGCCCAAAAGCGGGTATTTATGCATTCCGACGGCTTTATCGAACCGATTCTCCCGGATTTGATCGAAATCGGAGTGGACGCGTTGAATTCGCAATTGTTTTGCATGAACATCGAAAATCTGGCGAACAAGTACAAAGGCAAAATCACGTTTTGGGGCGAGTTGGACCGCCAGCACATTCTTCCTTTCGGTACTATTAATGATGTAAAAAAGGCCGTTCGGCGGATCCGCGCCGCATTGGACGACGGCGCGGGCGGAGTGATCGCGCAATTCGAATGGGGACTGGATGTTCCGCAAGAAAACGCGATCGCCGCATATGAAGCATGGATGGAATCCTAACCGGAGTAAACGCAATGAACAATATCGCCAAGCAAAAATTCATTTGCGCAAGAAATGTTTGGATCATTCTTTTTCTCTTGCATTTTCTCCTCGCAACGACTCGTGAAGCTCCATCAAAAAACGTGGAGAACCATAACAAAAATATCGCAACCATATCGTTTCTAAAAAGCGAACACGCGATTGAAATTCGGATCGATGATCAACGATTCGCCAACTATGTTTTTGAGGATGAGGACATTCCTCGCCCCTATTTCTGCGATCTTCACACTCCCGGCGGTATTCCGATCACCCGCAATCATCCTCCGCTTGAAGGCGTCGATCCCACCGACCATGCCACCTATCATCCCGGCTTGTGGATGAGTTTCGGCGACATCAGCGGCAACGATTATTGGCGAAATCAAGCGCGAACAAAACACATCCGCTTCGAAAAAGAGCCGGAAAACGCCGCCGGTTGCGCTGAGTTCGGCGTTCTTAATCATTATCCGGACTCCGACGGTGCAATCATCTGCGAGGAACGATGCCATTACACCATCGTGGTGCAGCCAGATGGATATTTATTGATAATCCAATCGGAATTTTCGTCTCCCATTCAACCATTCCTCTTCGGCGATCAGGAAGAAATGGGATTGGGTGTGCGAGTGGCAACGCCGGTCAGCGTAAAGAGCGGCGGAACCATTTGCAACAGCAACGGGCAGCAAAACGAATCGCAGGTGTGGGGACAACCAGCCGATTGGTGTGATTACAGCGGGATCATCGCCGGCGTCCGCGTGGGCGTCGCGCTGCTGGCGTCGCCGCGCAACTTCCGCAAATCCTGGTTTCACGCACGCGATTATGGTCTGCTCGTCGCCAATCCGTTCGGACGCAATGCGTTTACGAAACGGGAAAACAGTCAGATCGTTATCGAGCCGAATCAACCGTTTCGGCTTGGTTTTGGCGTGTTTATCTATTGCGCAAACGAAGATGGAACGCCCGATTTCAATAAGGTCTATTCGGATTTCTCCGCGATGGTGACGATCCGTTAAAAATTTTATATGAATCATTACATAATGACTGCGGCTGAAGTCAATGGGATTTAAAATTTAAGGATTTAATTTTACATGAGTGAAACCGCTCACGTTCTTGGTCTTCATCCGGTGGATTGGCTCACTGTCAGTCTCTACCTTTTGGGCATCACCCTCGTCGGTTGGGCGACCAAATCGACCATTCGCACGCGCGAGGATTTTTTTATGGCGGGGCGGCGCTTTGGGAAAGCGCTGATGATCTTCCATTCCTTCGGCGCGGGTACGCACACCGATCAGGCGGTCGCTGTCAGCGGCGCTTGTTACCGCAACGGCATTTCCGGCATTTGGGTGCAATGGCAGTGGATGTTCACCACGCCGTTCTATTGGCTGCTCGCGCCGGTATTTCGCCGCAGCCGCTGTCTCACCACCGCCGACGTGTATCGGGATCGCTATGGATCGGAAGCGGCGCTGCTGTTCGTGATCGTCAGCGCCGTGTCGATGACCATCAACATCGGCGTGATGCTGCAGGGAACCGGGTTGGTGATTTCCTCGATGACCGGCGGCGCGATTTCGCAAAGCGCGGCGGTGTGGATCATGACTCTTTCTTTTATCATCTATGGCATGGCGGGCGGATTGGTCGCCGCCGTTATCACCGATCTGATTCAAGGTATTTTTATTATTTTTTTGTCGTTTCTGATGGTTCCTTTCGCATTGTGGACGGTCGGTGGATTGGAAGGGATTCGCATCCACGCTTCTCCCGCCGCCTTGCACCTCGTTTCCTCGCACGCCATCACCATTCCTGTCATCGCCTTGCTTTCGTTGAACGCCATGGTCGGCATCGTCGCGCAATCGCAGGTGATGGCTTCCACCTCGGCGGGGAAAACCGAATGGGAAGGGCGCGTGGGGATGACGTACGGCAATTTTTTGAAACGTATTTGCACGCTGGGCTGGGCGCTGATCGGCGTGTGCGCCATCGTCATGTACCCCGATCTTCCATCCGGCGAGTCGGAGCGCGCATTCGGCTTCGCCGTCGCCGATTTGCTGCCGATCGGATTGCGGGGAATCATGCTGGCCAGTATCATGGCCGCCGTCATGTCATCCTGCGACGTATTGATGGTGGCCACCTCCGCTTTGATTACGGAAAATGTCTACCGCAATCACATCCGCCGCGATCGTGAAGAAACCCATTACCTCACGGTGGGGCGTGTCGTCAGTTTCTTCATCGTGATCATCGCCTTGTATTTTTCGTCCGCTTTTCCAACCGTTCTGGAAGGCGCATTTACCTTCTTCCAGCTGACCGCCTCGATCGGGATTTCCTTCTGGATGGGAATTTTGTGGAGGCGAATGAATACGGTCGGTGTGTTTGTCAGTTTTACCGTAGCGACGATCACTCTATATTTTGCCAAGTTTCACATGTTTCCCACCTCCATTTTTGGAACCGCTCCTGCCATTGCCTATCAAACCGCCTGTTTTCTTCCCGCCGGCGTCATCAGTGGCTGGCTGGCGAGTCTGCTGACGCAACCGCTGAAAACGGACCGCATCGAGCGTTTCTTCGTAAAAATTCATACTCCCATCGGACAAGAGGAAAACTTGAATTTACCCTTAAGCGAAGCCCTTCCACCGCACCAACGATGGTTCGATAAAGGCGGATTTTTGATCGTAAAACCGGATCGTCAATCCGTCGTCGGTTTTCTCGTTGCCTGCGCAA
Organism: Candidatus Omnitrophota bacterium; assembly: GCA_003598175.1. Lineage (GTDB taxonomy): Bacteria > Hinthialibacterota > Hinthialibacteria > Hinthialibacterales > Hinthialibacteraceae > SURF-12. The sequence goes on along the minus strand of QZKN01000001.1, from coordinate 51,452 downwards.
TCGTTCTGCTACTCGTCGTGGGCGCTCATTTTCTGCTACAATTATGATAAGAAATGATTGGACGCACAACTATGAGCGACGAAATAACAAAAGAACCGGTGGGCCTGATCGGACTCGGCCTCGTGGGAAGCGAAATCGCGAAGCGATTGTTGCAGGATCATCATTGCGTTGTCGGATACGACATTGATTCGTCTCGTTGCAATGAATTGAAAAAAATCGGAGTGAAGATTCAACATTCACCCGCTGAAATCGCGAACATGGCAAACCGAATCGTCTTATCCCTCCCCGACTCCACCGTCGTTCGTCACGTGATTTTCGGCGAGGATGGGATTCTTTCCCAAGCAACGCCTCATACTCTGATCATCGACACGACAACCGGCGATCCGGACAGCGTCGAGGCGATGGCAAAACAGATGCAATCCCGTTCGTGCGCCTATGTGGATGCCTGCATCGCCGGCTCCTCCCGCCATGTGGCCGAAGGCCGGGCCGTCGTGATCGCCGGCGGCTCACATGCAGACCTGGCGCGTTGTTCCGACATTCTGAATTCATTTGCCAAACCAATTTTTCATATGGGTCCCTGCGGCAAAGGCAGCCAGGCGAAATTGGTCGTCAATCTTGTGCTCGGCCTTCACCGTCTGGTTTTAAGTGAAGGATTGTTGCTCGCCGAAGCGTTACAGTTGGATTTACCAAACGTGATGGAACTTCTCAAATCGGGCGTGTCTTACTCGCGTGTGATGGATACGAAGGGTGAGAAAATGTTGAAACGTGATTTCCAACCGGAAGCGCGGATGGCGCAGCATTTGAAGGATGTTAATCTCATTCTCCAACTCGGCCAAAAAGTCGGCGTGCGGCTTACTGTATCCGAATTGCACCAACAACTATTGCAGACGGGAGTGGAATCGGGAATGGGAGAACTCGACAATTCCGCTATTTTTGAGGTTTTGCGAAATTGTAGTATGGATTGAACGAAGCGAAATCCACCGATCATTGAACAAAGAAAGGGTCATGCCGTTTGACCCATTGTTTCGTTACATTCAAATTAACAGGAGTCATCATGGTCATTCAGAAAAAAAATGGAGTATTCATGACGCTGGTATTTATTGTATTGGGCGGCTTTGCCATCGGGAGCGCCAACGCCGCCGATCAACCGCAATGGGGCCAAAAACATACGCGCAACATGATATCCGGCGAAACGAATCTGGTGAGCGACTTTGATCCCGCTACTCAAAAAAACGTGAAGTGGGCGGCGTCGCTGGGTTCGGAAACCTGGTCGACGCCAATCGTCGCCAACGGGAAAGTGTTTATCGGAACCAACAACAATGCGCCGCGTGATCCGCGCCACAAAGGCGATCGCGGCATCCTGATGTGCTTCAACGAGAAAGACGGCGCGTTCCTGTGGCAGTTGGTGGTTCCCAAGTTAGGTCCCGATCCCTATCTCGATTGGCCGCGCGCGGGAATCCCATCACCCGCAACGGTGGAGGGAGATCGCGTATACATCATCAGCAATCGCAATGAAGTAATTTGTCTGGATATCAATGGCCAAAGTAACGGAAACGACGGCCCTTATCAGGATGAAGCGCGGCATATGGAATGGAGCGAAGAAACAGCGTATGCATTCACTTCGGTGGATGCGGATATCATTTGGATCTTCGATATCCCCGGGCAAGCGGGAACCTATCCGCATGATTCCGCCCACAGTTCGATTCTCCTCGACGAGGATTTCCTATATATCAACACCAGCAACGGTGTGGATAACACTCATCAAAAAATTCGTAAGCCGGATGCGCCCAGCCTGATCGTGCTCGATAAGCATTCAGGACGGCTTCTGGCCCGTGACGACGAGAACATCGGTCCCCGCATTTTCCACAGTACGTGGTCATCCCCCGCACTGGGCGTTGTCAATGGGCAAAAACTCATCTTCTTTGCTGGCGGCGACGGCGTGATCTACGCATTTGCGGCATTGGAATCCACCCCGGCAGTAGGCGAAGTCTCCAAACTGAAACGAATCTGGCGGTTTGATTGTGATCCCGCAGCGCCGAAAGAAAATGTGCACGAATATCTCCGCAATCGGAAAGAGGGACCCAGCAATATCAAGGGAATGCCGGTATTCCATGACAATCGCATTTACGTCGCCGTCGGCGGCGACATCTGGTGGGGGAAAGAGCAGGCGTGGCTGAAGTGCATCGACGCGACGAAAACGGAAGACGTCACGACTTCCGCATTGATCTGGTCCTACGAGTTAAAACTGCACTGCTGCTCGACGCCGGCGATCTCCGACGGACTGGTATTCATCACGGACTGTGGCGGATTGGTGCATTGCGTGGACGCAAAGACAGGAACAGCGTATTGGACGCACGATACCGGCGGCGAAATCTGGGCGTCCCCGCTCGTTGCCGACGGCAAGGTGTATGTAGTAAACAAACGCAGAGATTTTTTTGTATTCGCAGCCAATCGAGAAAAACAAGTCATCAACACCATCCGAATGGACAGCCCCATGGCCGGCGCCCCCACCGCCGCCAACGGCGTTTTGTATGTGCCAACGATGAAAAATCTATATGCGCTCCAACTGGATACTCAAAATTCAGTCCATTAACACTACTAATATTTATTTAAAATAGTATTACTGACAATCGTTCTCATTTTTAATGGTTTTTGAATAGCGTGGATAATCTCATCCGCTGTTTCCCGAATGGTTGACTCTTTTCTATTACCATGCTTTCGGCCCGAAATTCATGTCGTTGAGGATCGTCACCGTGTCTCCGCTTTGCGCGATGACGAACAAGCCTTTTTTATAGGCGTATTTGTCCGCGCCTTTTCGAATCACAATCCCGGCCACCGCGCCGATGGCTTTGCGATCGGAATATTCCGGAAAAAAGGTCTTGAATTTCTTCAATCGTTCGATATGTTCATCCACGTTACGGACGCTGAGTGTGCTTTTGGCTTCGATCAAAATTGCATACTCGCCATTCACCCCCAGAATATCGATCTCCATCTCTTCCCGCCCGTCTCTGGAAACATCGACATGCTGGGAAACATACTGAATCGCGATGCCGCGTTCCCGAAAAAACTGTTTGGTTGCCGGAACCACCAGCCCTTCGACAAACAGACTCCAACGCCCGATCAGTTTCTCAATTTTATCGTCGGTTTCCTTCAGTTTCCTATCCGTTGCTTTGATCTGTTTGTTGGTTTCCTCAAACAATTTCCGGATTTCCTGAAATCCTTTTTCCATTTCCAATGTGGTCATGATTTACCTCTTACTCCCATCCATTGATGATACACAAGTATGCCTTTTTAAACTGAAAGTGAAATTCATGTTATTGGGCGGTGTACACGATATGCATTATCAGGAGGGAATCAATTGACCTATGACGAGAAACGTCAAAAGCATGTGCTGTTCAATGGAATTCAAACGTTTGAATTGAATAGCGATAGAATACTCGATCGAGCCTCGATGACGGATTGGATGAATTATCGCTGATCCGACTTCGCCATCACTTTATTATGATATTGTAATGCCGATATGTTTATGCTCCAAAAGACCGGGAAACACAACTCCAGCTTTATCGATTGAGGCATAAAATAAAGGGAAAGAAGCAAGATTAAAAGAGATATTACCTAATTGTTTACCTTTATGGTATTGGTTTGGTGAATTATTACTTCTTGGTTTCATTGGAGATAGACGAAAAGAAGTACTTGATTTTGCAATGAATGTCAAGGAATCAAAATGAAACCGGATAATTATATTAGTAGTATATAATTCCATTGAAATGGGAATTACAGGTGGTCAAAGGCAAGACGCCTTACCCTTGTCACCCAACCAACTACAAATTATTTAATGCAGTAAAAAATTGGGGGAGGGATAAGCCGGATTCTGTCGTGGGTGATCATTTCTCTGGGATTGCCGTTGCCGGCAACCTCTAGCTGCCTACCCAAGAGTTACCCGCATGACTGCGGAACGGAGCGAGCCGCTCCTCCTCTCCTACTTGGCATTGCTCCGGACGGGGCTTGCCGTGCCGGTCCGGTCGCCCGGAACCGCGGTGGGCTCTTACCCCACCGTTTCACCCTTACCTACCGAGGCAGGCGGTTTGTTTTCTGTGGCGCTATCCGTAGGGTTTCCCCTCCTGGGCGTTACCCAGCGTCCTGCTCTGCGGAGTCCGGACTTTCCTCGAGCCGCAACAACCGGCCCGCGATCACCTCCTCCCCCGCTTGGTATTATACTCTTTCATCAGCAGAATAGAACTCAAAACGCAAACATCAACGTCTGGTTTAATACCAAAAAAAAGCTTGACGGAGGAAAAAAGATAGGAGGAGTAAATCCATGGCAGCGATAATTTATACTCAAATACTGCGTTGTGAGAGAAGGTGGAAGAGCAAGATCAATGTGTTCAACAAAATATTGTGTCGTGGATAACGCGGAATGTGCGGTTGAACTTGCCTATGAGATAAGATGAAACTCATTTTTGCAATAATAACCAATAGAAGAGAAAACAATCGTACATACCGATAGTAATGAAACGGAAAATCCTTCTTGACTCCCACTTGTCAAATCTGTATACATCATGCATAATTATATGCATGAGAACTACCCTCAACATAGATGACACTCTTCTCGAAAAGGCTGCGCATCTGACGGGAGTGAAGGAAAAGACGTCATTGGTTCGCCTCGGTCTTGAGGCTTTAATCTCGCTTGAAAGCGCCCGGCGACTTGCAAGTCTCGGAGGAACCGAGCCTCGTCTTCGTCCGATTCGCCGCAGGCAGAGCGAATCATGATGGTATTGGTCGACACCTCGGTGTGGATCGATCATCTCAGGTATGGCAATCAAAATTTGATCGAACGCTTAAACCGGGCGGCGGTGATATGCCATCCGTATGTGATCGGAGAATTGGCTTGTGGCAATTTGAAAAATCGCAAGGAAATTTTAGATTTACTCCAAGCTTTGCCTTTAGCCCCTCTCGCCGAACCGGAGGAAATCCTCCACTTCATCGATGCAGGCCGGTTCTATGGTCGCGGCCTTGGATGGATTGACGTGAATCTTTTGGCTTCCTCGCGTTTGATGGGATGCCATCTTTGGACGCTCGATACAGCTTTAGCTTCGGCAGCGATAGATCTCGATCTGAACTTTGAATTGACCCATCATGACTAACAAAGACTTTACTTCGCCGTCGCGCCTTCTCCCACGCGATAGATAATATCGCCGAGACTGGTTATGCCGTTGGTCGCCTGGTAAGGGATGCCGTTTTGGTAGCCTTTGCTTTGCCCGTCGGCGTCAGGACCGATTCCCAGCAGCGCCCATTCGTTCATTCCCAGCGGACGCAATCCCCACGATTCCGCCACGCCGGGTAGAATCAGTTTCAAGTTGTGATTTTCTCTACCGTATTCCGGCTCCTTGTCTCCATAAATGTAGGAATCCTGCGAGGTCTCCCCAAAGTCGGAACTTTGCGAATTGTTCGCGTTCTTATTAAACGGATCGCGCGGAACCGTGCTGATATACGATGTGGGCGTGGTCAACGGCGCCAATACTTGAACCATGGTTCGCGCCATGCTGTTGTCGAAGGGTGGGACGCCGAATTTCTTGATGCGCTCAATGCCAAGTTCCGTGTCGTCGTCCCAAAAATCGACCAACAGATGGCCCTTGTCCAGCCGGAGGCTCTCAATGGCGGTTCCGAGATTTTTCATATCGGCCATGCCCCGCGCCAGTTTGGCCCGCACCTGCGCGTTGAGATAATTGGGGACGGCGATCGCCGCAAGAATCCCGATAATCGCGACCACGATCAATAACTCGATAAGCGTGAAAGCCCTATCATCCCGACGTATCATGGTATATTTTACTCTCGTGATACAGGATTTGTCTGTCAATAATTACAGTGTAATCAGTATGAAACCTTTTACACAAGGATAATCATCCATCTTTTAAACTTGATTTAAATTTATCATAACGTAATGCTTTTTGTCCAGAGTCGCTATTCGTACGCGCATTTATTGGAGATTTCAATCAGATTACAATCTTGATTCACGGGAGAATTCCATCATGATCAACAAATCTTCGTTATCGAGACGTCATTTTGTTTCCATGTCCCCCTTCGCCGTGGCCGCGATAAACGCCGGTAATGCTGCTGCCGAAGAGTCTTCCATCCCTTCCCCGGATTACACGATCCCCGAAAATGGCTTTCACGGCAGAGATGAAAACAAACGCGACTGGAGCGGTGATCCCCGCTCCGGTAAAGTGGTTTTCATTGCCCATTGTATGCTCAATCAAAACGCCCGCATCGTGCGCGCCGCGGATTTTCCGGCCATGTTCGATCCCCTGTTGGATTACCTGCAAAACAAGCAGATTGGCGTCATCCAGATGGTTTGCCCGGAGCTCTACTGCATCGGCCTGGGGCGTCGCGACGTGCGCGTGGGGCTGGAACACCCCGCCGGCATGAAACGGCTTCAGCGGTTGCTCGATGACCTGGTGTTTACGATCCGTGAGTACCTGTTTCAGGGATTCGAGGTGGTGGGCATTCTCGGCAAAGACGGCAGTCCGGCCTGTGGAGTGATCCGCACATGGCTGGAAGATCGCCATCAGGACGGTCAGGGAGTATTCATCCGAGAACTAAAAAAACGGTTGATTGCGGAAAAACTGGAAATCCCCGTGATCGGAGTAGCGGATCACAAACAGGACGACGCCATTCAATGGCTGGAGGAAAGACTGAAATAGAAAGCGAGGCGACCAATGAAACAAAATACCGTATCAAGACGTAAAGCCATCCAAAGTGTGGGAGCGATTGGGACTGCCGCTGCCATCGGCGCGGTGAATCCCTGTCTAACGGCAAACACGGCAACCGCGGACGCCAAACCTGCAAACTGGCGCGAGCAGATCAACCAACTCGTTCAAAAAACGCTCTTCATCGACACGCACGAACACCTCATCGAAGAGGATGACCGACTCAACGCCGACAATCCACGCATGAAAAGCAACGACTGGTCGTTCCTTCTCTGCCATTATATCGATTCCGACCTCTTAACCGCCGGCATGCCGCCGCAAACCTTTCAGAATTTCTTATCGCCGGACGTCGATCCGATTCAAAAATGGGATTTGCTGGCGCCGTTTTGGCCGGCGGTGAAAAACACCGGCTATGGGCAGGCCGTTGACATTGCCATGCGGGAACTCTATGAAGTCGATGGGCTTTCGCGAGACAGCGTTCCTTCCATCCAGGAAAGGTATCTTCGTTGTATCAAACCCGGTTTTTATCACGACGTCTTGCAAAATGTGGCGGGGATAGAATCCTGTCAAGTCAATTGCCTTTCCGCCCCGTTCGGCGAAACTCGCCAGCCTGCATTGTTGATGCAGGATATCAGTATCGTCGGCATGCACATCGGCCCGAACATCCAGGGATACGCATCGAAAGCGGGAATCGAGGTACATGATCTTGCCGATTGGCATCGAGTCATCGATTGGTGGTTCGATAAATATGGTCCGTACGCCGTCGCGGTGAAATCGCAGGCCGCCTATGGCCGCAACATCGATTACGAAGAGGTTCCTGCGGAAACTGCGGAACCGCTGTTTAAAAAACGCATCGATAATGATCCTTTGACGAATGAAGAGAAAAAGCAACTCGAAGATCATCTGTTCTGGTACAGCGTCCGCAAGGCGACGGAATGGAAACTGCCGGTCAAACTTCACACCGGTTATTACGCCGGTCAGAATTCCATGCCGTTATCCCGCCTGCAGCAAAATCCTGCCGCCATCACCGATCTCTGCAAACGCGCGCCGGATACGACATTCGTTTTCATGCATATTTGTTACCCGTATTATGAAGAATTGATCGCCGCCGCCAAACACTATACCAATGCGTACGTCGATATGTGCTGGGCGTGGATTATCAGCCCGGTCGCCGGCGTGAATTTCCTAAAACAATATCTTGTCACCGCGCCCGCGAATAAAATCCTGACGTTCGGCGGCGATTACATTGTCGTTGAGCCGGTCGTCGGCCACGCCGCCATCGCCCGCCGCGGCATCACGCAATCCTTGGCGCAGCTGGTCGAAGAGGAATGGCTGTCGTTACGGAATGCCGTAGAGTTGATCGAGCCGATCATGAACGGCAACGCGCAACGAATCTTTCGGTTGGAAGAAAAAAGAAACGTCCTGAAAAAAGCGCCGTGGATTTGATCACGCATCCCCGTCATAGTCAGGAAAGAGCGTTGGAGACATAAAAAGAGCCAAACTTTATTCCGCATTTTTTCCTTTGCTGATATTGTCCTCCAAGATCACCTTTACTTGCTTGAGTTCCAATACCTGCGAATCGATTCGCAGATGTACGCGTCGAATCGCCGCAACGTTCACTTCAAATCGGATCGTGTTGTTTTCCTGAAAGAAATTGATTCCCCCGCCGGCGTTCGCAAATCCTTGAAATTCACTGACCGTAAGCACATTCCAGGCTTGGACGTGCGAGAAAATTTCCTCCAAATGCCCTTTTTCGGATTCCGCAATGAAGAGAATGTGGCATTTTTCCAATGCATCCAATTCTTGGGCGCGTTTCACGAGAATCGGCCTACCGTTTACAGTCGTGTTTTTGATTGTTTTTTCAATACGCGCACCAAAAGGATCTTTCCCAAGGATATACAGGATGATCGGTGAATTCTCGTTTGCATACGCCGTTGCCGGCCATTCCATAAAAAAGGAAAGTTTATAAATGAGCGCGGATTTGATTTCGTATTCATCATAAATAGCGCTTTGCTGTCCCCGTGCGATTGCGGGAACGGAGAGCAGAGCCATGGCAAACAGGCAAAGGAAAGGTTTCCGGATCGAGAAACCGATTCGGTCGCGCACGAGATCCGCGACAGCCGATAACCGCCGTTCTGAAATAGGATAAAAAGCGCAATCCATCAAAATTGCCATATCACTTTTGCATAAACGCTTCGTTCGATTTCCGCCGACAGCGCCGGAAATAGATCCGGATTCCCGAATTCGGCGTGATGACGGTCAAGCAGGTTTTGTGCGCCGATCGAGAATTCCAAATTGTTTCGAGGTTTCCACCCCAATCGAATGTCGAGCGCAAGGTATGCCGGAATTTTTGGGTGAGGGAGTTCATCCACATACCGAATCCACGCATCCAATTCCACGTTGTTTGCGGGATCGAACGAGGAACGCAGTGAAAACTGATGATGGGGACTCTCCCCTTCGGTATTTTCAAAAAATACGTCGCCGCTGTCTTTGCCGATATGCAATTGCATTTGTAAAAAGGTATAAGCAGCCTGCATGCGCCACCAATCGAAGGGCGTGTAATCCGCCGAGAGTTCCACGCCGTAGGTTTCCCCATACCCTTTATTATCTCCGGTCATGCTCATTTGCAGCTGACCGGGAGAAGGAGAGAACAGCAAATCCGGTTCGCCGGTGATGAGATGATCGTACAGGTTGAAAAACGAAGCGATGTCCAATGAAAGTTGATCGGATATCAACACTCGATATCCCACCTCGCTGGCGATCAGTTCTTCCGCTGTAATGTCTCGGTTTCCGATGACATGGACGGTAATCGGAAGATCGAACGGATTGCTGGGGGAGGAAGGAGGGGCATATAAAATATTTGAAATATCGTGATTGGCGCGCGTGGGAGTTCTTGCGGTCCGGGAAATCGACGTCCAGAAAATCTGCCGCTCATGAGGCGTCCAGAGGAGCCGGGCATTCGGCTGCACTTCGAATCCCATATAATCATTTTGACTGAAATTCGAACCGAGAATCAGTCGCAACCGATCAGCGATGAGGGTGATCTCGTCATGGGCAAAAAAACTATAAAAATGATCCTCACGACCGGCGGGATCGAATGAAATGAATGAATCGCCGTCGAGGTCATCACTGGAAAATCGGTACGAAAGCCCCCAAACCAGGTCCTGCCGGCCATCCAAATTCAAATGATGCCGGAAATCGATATCGAAAATATCTCGCTTCCCTTTCAGAAAGGGAAAATCGCGTTCGGCCCGGTCGTAATACATCTGCAACGCCACATCGGACGAATCGGAAAATGTGTGTTCCCATCGGCCAAGCAGATGCCCACCTAAAATCTCGTTTTCGTGGTCAATTTCGAGAAAATAGGGTTCCTCCGAAAGAGTGAATCGATTCCTCGAACCGGTTTCGCCGCTGTAAAGTCCACCCACAAACGTGAACCAATCTTCGCCGGATGGCTCCCAATCCACTCGAAATCCCTCTTTCAACAAATCCCAGTCATCATTTCTTGCGATCCCATTCTCATCGACGAATCCGTCTCGCTGAACATATTGTGTGAATAAACGGTAAAAAATATTCTCTCCCCATACTCCGCCATACCGAAAGGTCCCGAATCCACGTTCTTCTGTTCCGATTCCCGCTGAAATCAAACCACCCCGCGTCTCTTTCGCATGTTTGGTGATGATATTGATTACGCCGTTGACGGCATAAGCGTCCCAATAGGCCGTTCCCGGTCCGCGAATCACTTCGATTCGTTCGACATCCTCTATTACGAAATCCTGCACATCCCAAAACACGCCGGAAAAAGTCGGCAGGAAAGCGGAGCGCCCGTCAATCAAAACGAGAAATTTACTCACGTTGAAATCATTGAAACCGCGCGAAGAAACGGCCCATTTGTTCGAATCGATCCGCGCCACCTGCAATCCCGGCGCCATGCGCAGCGCGTCGGGAATATTGGTAACGCCGGAACGGCGAATATCTTCCGCAGTGATCACAAAAACGGCGGCGGCCGTATCCGACAGTTTTTTCTCGCTTTTGGAAACCGTCGTCACTTCGATATTCATGAGTTCTTCCAGACTCATTTTCGTGAGATCACTTGGTTTGGCTTCGTTCTGAGGATTGTATTTCGCCGCGGCTATTGGAATCGTGAAGAGCGCAAACAATAAAAATCCACCCAGCCGCACGGATAAACGTGAAGCGGACAAACTGGAAGTGAGTACTGCGTAAAACAATGAACCGATGGCATTGTTCATGGCGATTGTGCCAATGGTAGCAAGATTACCACATTTTATTGAGGGGAATAAGAAAAAGAACCTGAAAAATGAATTGGTTTTACTCCACGGCAATCCTGGTAACGACAACAGCCTTGACGCTCAGCTTGTGCGCATTATAATTGGGAAAATGTGTCAAGAAAAATAACTTTACAGAAGCACGATTGAATATCTGCAATGGAAAGTTTGGAAGACAAGTACACCGTATCGTCGTTATTGGATCTGTACGGCGGTTTATTGACCAAACGCCAACGTACGTTTTTCGACTTGCATTACAACGAAGACTTGTCGTATGGTGAAATCGCCGAAATGGAGCAAATTTCACGACAGGCGGTTCACGATACGATACAACAAGGGAAAAAAGCCTTGATCCGTTTTGAAAATGTTTTGCATCTGGTGGAAAACGGACGACGACATCATTCGGAATGGGAAAATCGGCAATTGTTTCGTAAGTTGATCGCCGAAATGGCTCGTCTGTTGCACGACGATATCATTTATGATACATCGCCGTTACGGCGTAAAGTCGAACAACTTGCCAGTCTGGTCGAACGGGAAGATTGAAGACGGATATGTCCTATGAACATATCCGAATTCGGGAAACCGTAAGCACGAAAGAGTATTGAACGCGGGAATTAAAAAAAGGGATTCGTAGATCATGTTTGAAAACCTGCAAAGCCGTTTCCAGGGAATCTTTCGCAGCCTCACGGGCAAATCGAGAATCAGCGAAAAAGCGGTTAAAGAAGCATTGCGCGAAGTGCGCATGGCGTTTCTCGAAGCCGACGTCAATTTTAAGGCGACCAAAGACTTCTGCAAAAAAATCGAAACGCGCGCGCTTGGAGCGGAAGTGCTGCAAAGCCTGTCCCCCGGCCAGCAGGTCATTAAGATCGTTCACGAAGCCATGATCGAGCTGTTGGGGGAAAAGGCGGGGATTCTCGAACTCCCCGCCGGCGAAGCCCGCATCATGCTCGTCGGTTTGCAAGGCTCCGGGAAAACCACCACCGCCGCGAAACTGGCAAAAAAACTGGCCGGCGAGGGACGAAAACCGTTGCTTTGCGCGGGGGACATTTATCGTCCTGCCGCCATCCGGCAACTCGAGGTGGTTGGGGAACGAGCCGGAATTCCCGTTTTTCAAATGGGTACGGACGAAGATCCTGTCAACATCGCGAAACAAGGCTCTAAACACGCGTACCGGCAAGGGCTGGATACGGTCATTCTCGATACCGCCGGCCGCCTTCACATCGATAACGAGATGATGGAGGAAGTGCAGCGAATCAAGAAATCGTGGAAGCCCACCCACATTCTGCTGGTCGTGGATTCGATGGTCGGTCAGGACGCCGTCAACCAGGCGCAGCATTTCAACGAGGGATTGGGCATATCCGGCATGATTTTGACCAAACTCGACAGCGATACCCGCGGCGGCGCCGCCATTTCGATTCGCTACGTGACCGGAAAACCGATTCTCTATGCCGGAACCGGCGAAAAATTGGAGGATTTGGATTCATTTCACCCCGATCGTATGGCGTCGAGAATTCTGGGCATGGGCGACGTGCTGACTCTCATCGAAAAGGCGCAGGCCACCATCGACCAGGAACAAGCTCTCGATTTGCAAAAAAAGATTCTCGACCAGACCTTCACACTGGATGATTTTTTATCTCAAATTCGCAACGTGAAAAAAATGGGGGGACTCGGCAGCATGTTATCGCTGTTGCCGGGAATGGGCGCCGCCGACGCCATGAAGGATGTCGATCTTTCCGACGATGAAATGAAATTTGTGGAAGCCATGATCTTATCCATGACTCCACAAGAACGAATCCTGCCCAACATCATCACGGGTAGCCGCAAGCGCCGCATCGCAGTCGGAAGCGGTACCTCCGTTCAGGAAGTCAATCGTCTGCTCAAACAATTCGTCCAAACCAAACAAATGATGAGTTTGATGGCCGGCGGCGGCATGAAGAAAAAAGGCAAAAGTAAAAAGCAAAAAATGTCCAAGAAAATGATGAAAAAGTTACAAAAAATGCAAGGGATGTTTCCCGGCATGTAACCATAACGTTACATTTTTCGGGAATAGACTTGTTCCCGGTAAAGAAACCAACAGGAGGTTTGTATGGCAATCAAAATTCGACTGAAAAGAATGGGCAACCGGAATCGGCCGTTTTACCGTTTGGTGGTTCAGGATTCCCGCTGGCGCAGAGATGGAAAGACGATTGAAGACATTGGTTGGTACGATCCCGTCAAACAGCCCGTGGAAAAGTCATTTAAGGAACAACGAATCTACTCGTGGCTGGAAAAAGGAGTTCAATTGACCGAAACGGTGCGTTCCTTGTTGAAAAACGAAGGGATCCTGGAAAAATTTCGCACCGGTTCCTATAAAAACCAAGAATCTACGGACTCGCCAGTGACGTCCGCGGCGGAACCGGCAGTAAAACCGGTTCCTGAAACCGCAAAAAAAGAATCACAGCCATCGGCGGAAATGGAAGTATCGACCGAAGCGGAATCATAAAGATCGATACTCTCCATCGGTTTCCCTCAGAGTCGAGTTATTCGCCGATTACCCGGCGTGGACGTATTCATTCCATCGTTTCAACGGTGGGCATGGTGAATGCGCATATTATTAGGCATAAACTGGAACAAACATGGAAACGAAAACAATACAAGGTTTGCTTACGTACATTACGAAATCATTGGTCAAGAATCCTGACGATGTCATCGTCGCCGAAAAAATAACCGAAGACGGAATTCTCGAATATACCCTCAGCGTGAATCCTGACGATATGGGGAGGATTATCGGCCGAAATGGAAAAACCGCCCGATCGGTTCGCCTTTTGGTGAGTGCGAAGGCTTCGTTGGAAAACAAGCGAACGCATATTGAGATCGCGGAAGACTAAAAAACAGAAGTTTTACGTATCGTATTATTTTTTTCGGTACGAAGCGTTCCTGGAAACGATCCGCTTGCATTGAAACCATGACACTGAGAAGAAAAAAAGAGTTTATACGGAAAGACCGAATTTATCTCGGTAAAATCATCAAGCCGCATTCCTTGCAAGGCGAGGTGAAGTTCAATCCGTTCCAATGTGATCCGTGGCTGTTGGCAACATTCGCCACCATCCACAACGAAAAAGACGACACGATTCTCGATGTGGAATATGTGCGCGGCTGCGAACATGCGCCGATCGTGAAATTTAAGGGAATCGACGATCGTCCCGCGGCGGAAAGTTTGACCGGTTCCATTTTGTGGATTGAAGAATCTTGTTTACCCGAGTTGGAAGAAAATCAGTTCTACGAATCGGATTTTCTTTTTTCGCAGGTTCGTTCCACCTCGGGCGAGATGCTCGGACGTATCGAAGAAATCATTGAAACGGGTGAAAGCGATGTGTTGGTGATTCGCGATACAAAAGGGAAAGAAATTCTGTTGCCGGCCACGCTCGCGGTCGTGAAAGAGATTCGGAAAGAGGAATCACTCATCATCGTGGAACCCCTTGTCGAAGAACCAGCGCAAGACGGCCGGTAATCGCTATGCGAATCGATATTCTCACTACCTTCGTCGAAATGTTTGCAGGTCCCTTTGATGAAAGCATCCTCAAACGGGCGCAGGAGTCGGGCCAGGCGCGGATTTTTGTACATAATTTGCGCGACTGGACGCATGATCGTCACCACAAAACCGACGACGAACAATTCGGCGGCGGCGACGGCATGATCATGTTGGCCCGTCCGTTGATCGAGGCGACGGAAGATTTGCGCCGCCAAACCGACGGACCGACGCATGTGCTGTTAACCACTCCCCAGGGGCGGCAGTTTACTCAATCCGTTGCGGAAGAATTATCGACGCGGGAACATGTCATCATTTTGTGCGGACATTACAAAGGTGTGGATCAACGGGTGATCGATTATTTGCAGCCGGATGAAATTTCCATCGGCGATTACGTTTTGACGGGCGGGGAAATCCCGGCGATGGTCATCGTCGATGCGATCGTCCGCCTGATTCCCGGCGTGGTGAATTCCATCGGATCGGTGCAGGAAGATTCGTTCACCAGCGGATTGCTGGACTGCCCGCGTTACACGCGGCCGCGAAGCATTTTCGGTTTATCGGTTCCTGACGTTCTTTTGAGCGGCAATCATGCGGAAATTGATCGTTGGCGGTTGGAACAGGCAGAGGAGCAAACGCGGAAACGGCGGCCGGATTTGTACCGGCAGTATAGGGAATCGGGAAAAACCGTTCCCGAAGCGGAGGATCCCTCATCATGAGCGCTCCTCTCTACGTCGCCCTGCTGCATTATCCGGTTTATAAAAAAGACGGAACGGTGATCACCACATCCATTACGCCGATGGACCTGCATGATATCGCCCGTTCGTGCCTGACCTTCGGCGTCCGGCGCTATTTTGTCGTGAATCCGTTGCCCACGATGCAGTATTTGTCGCGGCGCGTGGCGGAGTTTTGGCTAAGCGATTATGGCGCGAATTACAATCGCACACGAACCGATGCGTTCAGCATCATGCGCCTGCAATCGCAAGTGGAAGACTGCATTGCGGAAATCATCGACGAGCACGGCATGAAACCCAGACTGATCGGCACTTCCGCCAAACGATGGGATCATTCGGTCAGTTATTCCTTTTTGGCGGATCAAATGCAACAAGATGCGGCTCCGTACCTTCTGTTTTTAGGAACCGGATACGGCCTGATCAATGAATTTCTACGGCGATGCGACCATATTCTGGATCCGATTACCGGCGCCGGCGAGTACAATCACTTGTCCGTACGCAGCGCCGCGGCAATTATTCTCGACAGGCTTTTCAACAACCCTAAAAACGGCTAGAATTACAGTTTCGTGCATTTTTATAGGGTGTAAGACGGAAAGGGTACATTTTGCGTCTATCCGGCATGTTTTCTGTGATCGAATGATCATTACAATCGGCGAAAATGTATCGCCGCCATCTTGGCGGCTTACCTATCAAAGCCGGCAGGATGCCGGCGATACAAATTTTCAGTTCAACGAGGAATTATCATGGAACATCCTGCTTTACAAGCATTCGAGCAAAGTCAAATGCGGAAAGAATATCCGTATTTTCAAGCCGGCGATACGATTCGCGTCAATACCCGCGTCATCGAAGGGGAAAAGGAACGTTTGCAGGCGTTTGAAGGCGTCGTGATCGGAAAATCCGGCAGCGGCATGGGCGAAACATTTAAAGTGAGAAAACTATCGTATGGCGTGGGCGTGGAACGCACATTTCCCCTGCATTCCCCGCGCATTGAATCCATCAAAGTCGTCCGTCGCGGTCATGTCCGCCGCGCCAAGCTGTATTACCTGCGCGAGCGGCAAGGAAAAGCCACGCGTATTAAAGCCCGGCAGAAACAGAATATCGATCTCAATCACATGATTTCCAGCCCACAGAACGCGTTGCCGGACACACCAGCGCCGGTTGCGGCAGCCGGCAATGAAACCGTAGAGCAAGGGAACGAGTAAAGTAGCGCCGGCATGACCGGAAATGCCGCCGAGACGGCGGCGCGATATTTGTCAGAACGGATATCCGTTCTCCCGTAGCGCATCCACGATCTTCTTCACATCGTGTACGTGCTCTTTCGAACACACCAACAGGCCGCGCGAAGTCGCTACCACCACCGCGTCGGTGAGTCCGACGACGCCGACCGGCATGGTTTCCAATCCCATTTCATTGTAAATCGTGACATTGCCGCATTGGTCGGCGATCGCATCGCCGATGATCACGTTCCCGTTTTCATCCCGCGGCCAAAAGCGGGAAAGCGCATCCCACGTGCTGACGTCGTCCCAGGCAAAATCGCCGGGAATCATAACTAGATTGTCGGCCTTTTCCATCAGCGCATAATCGATGGATCGATCGGGAAGCCGTTCGAAAATGGCATGGATTTTTTCCTTATTATTTACATGATCTCGTAACACATCTCGCATGGCGTAGATACTATCGGCCCACTGCGGCGCCCATTGTTCCAGACTTTTTAGCAATGTTGTAATCCGCCAGATATACAATCCGCTGTTCCAATAAAACCGGCCGGAAGCCAAATAAAGACGGGCTTGTTCCAACGAAGGCTTTTCGTGAAAACGGTTGACCGGAAAAACCGGCGACTCTTTATTCCCGCTGACAGCCTTCGCTGACTCCGCGACTTCAATATATCCGTACCCGGTTTCCGGACGGGTGGGTTTCATGCCGAATACGACCAACGATTCGTGCGCTTCGGCGAAAGCCAAAGCCGACCGCGCCGCGGCCAGGAATAAATCCGGCTTTCCGATATGATGATCGGCGGTCATCAATGCCATAACGAGATCGTCGTGGTAGGTTTCAAAGCGCGCCAGGATATGCGCCGTCGCAAAAGCCAAACAACCGGCGGTGTTGCGGCGCAACGGCTCCGCCAATACGTTTTGTGGCGGAATATCAGCCGCCGCATCACGTATCGCTGTTTCCAACTCGGCGCTGGCGGCAATCAAAATCTGTTCGGATGAAGCAAATAAGGAAGCGTTGCGAATGGATTCTTCCAACAACGTGCATGACGGATCGATTAAATGCAATAACTGCTTCGGGCGTTTCTTATGGCTGAGCGGCCAGAACCGGCTGCCTGTTCCCCCCGCCATGATGACCACTATCGTCGGAAGCGTCATACATTATCACCCTTTCTGTTGCAGTTCACCGGGCGGCATCGGAACGATTTTGATCCTCTCTTCTCGCAATTTATCAAGAAGTGTGGACATAAGTTCTCCTCCTGATTCCGGAAGAGTTTTTCCGATTTCCTCGCGTATTCGTTCCGGTGTGATTTTATCTCTCGCGTTTCCAATCTATTCTAACGCCGTCTTCATAAACTCCAAAGCGGTTTTCTCATTCCTTCATTTCCTAAGAATTCCCAAATCCACACAAACCGTTCCCCAAAATCTTCCGTAAATATATATTTCAATAATCACTCGCGACAGGATACCGTCCTTGATTTTTCCCTCGCTGAATTTGATAAAACATAAAGGCGCAAGGGAGAATCGTGGATAAAATGACGAGATCGTCCAGGATTAGTTTTTTTGCTTTTTGGGGCTATACTTATTGCCGGGGTATCATAAAACTACAGCAGTTCGCTTGCCGTAAATCGAAGGATTATCATGGCCGCTAAAATAAAAATCGAATTTCACCCCACGCCATCATCCATCCGGGAAAAATCCTTCTTGATTTGGTGGAAGAGAAAGGAATCAAACAACAGGAACTTCAACTCTTTCCGAATTTGTGATTTTTTAATCTGATGCCACGAAAAATCAGAGAACTCATCAGGGATTTACAGCTTGCCGGATTTGTGAATCGGGGTGGTAAAGGAGGCCACCGGAACTTTGTGCATCCGAAGGTAACCAAGCCCATAACCATTGCAGGGAAAGCGAGTGCGGATGCGAAGCATTATCAGGAGAAAGCCGTTCAATTGGCGATTCAGGAATCAAAGAAATGAAAGATAGTACACGCTATGTCAAAATCGTCGAATGGTCTGACGAGGACCAATGCTTTGTGGGAAGTTGCCCGGGATTGTTCTATGGCGGTTGTCATGGGCACAATGAGCAAACGGTGTTCGCCGAGTTGTGCGAGATCGTGGAAGAGACGATAGAATTGTATAAGAAGGATGGCAAACCCTTACCACCGGCCACGTCGGGGAAGGACTATGCCAACAAGATGCTCAGCGTTGCCTAAGATTGGTATGCAGGTGAGACGCTACTACACGCGTCTGACGCCAAATGTTGGATATATATTATTAAATATTATAATGTTAGTTAATTACATTGAGCGATATTTGCAGTATAAATCAATCTAATTTCTTACATTTTTTGGTGTATAATAATGAAGAAACAAATCAAAATCGTATTTCTTTCCGCAAGTGCTCTCATTCTTTTTTTGTTTTTCATTTTCGTTATCAATCAAACCGTTGCCATTGTACAATTATCCAATGCATTGAATCAAGCATTCGGAAAATTCGTACTCTTTATTCTGTTAACAATTTATACAGGATTATTGATCACACCGTTCATAATTTTTTTAAAAATGCCAAAGGTTCTAAAACCTCCCGATGATGAAAATTCACCCGATTACGACAAATTTGCCAAGAAAATTCTTATCCGTCTTTCCAAGAACACTCATCTTAAAGACACAAATTTAAAACTCCAGAATCCATCGGATATTGATGAAGCCAATAAAGTATTGGATGCGAAAGCAAATGATATCATTCAATCAACAGCAGCCACAGTTTTTGTCACGACGGCAGTCTCTCAATATGGTCATTTGGATGCC
This sequence comes from Candidatus Omnitrophota bacterium, assembly GCA_003598175.1. Classification (GTDB taxonomy): domain Bacteria; phylum Hinthialibacterota; class Hinthialibacteria; order Hinthialibacterales; family Hinthialibacteraceae; genus SURF-12. The sequence continues at coordinate 32,203 of QZKN01000001.1, read as the reverse complement.
ATATTGGTATTGATTGCTCAAACCCGATTAATTTGGCAAGTGGCCCATATTTATAACCAACGACCAGCACTCAACGAGTTAGTTCAACTTTATGCAAATGTCGCTGTTACGACATTCCTGGCAACACAGATAGAGGATATTGATATTTCGGATCAGATCCAACCGGTTTTAACTTCGGTGGTTGGTGGTTCGGTTCTAAGCTCTGTTCCTGGAGTAAGTACAGCCGCTCACTTAATCACAAATTCGATCGTTCATGGATCCGCAAACGCTTTTTTAACGCTTCGGGTTGGAATTATTACAAGGAAATATTTCACGTCCATGAAACATTTGAATCGCGGTGCGATAAAGCGATTTGCAACAGTTGAAGCAACCTCCATGTTAGGCCCCTTGGTGATGCGATCAGCAAAATTTGTATCCGATGCAATTTTACAAGCTTCAAAAAAAACAATAGGATCAGCGGTGGATGCAATTAAAAACACTTCAAAACATTCCAGCGAATTCGTGTATGAAAGCACCAAAAAATCTGTGGAATCCCTTGGTCATGCAGCCAAAATATCGACGGATGCAATGAAAGATGTTACAAAAAAATCGATTCATGCCGTTAGTGATGTATCATCAAGAACGGCTCAAACCGTCATTGAAGGAGTCAAAAAAGTTGTTAAAAAAACAACTGAAGGAGAGGAAAAGGCGTAATTGTTTCCCCCATATAATTTCAAAAGAAATATCCACAAGGGCACTGTTTTTAGTGCCCTTGTGGGAACAAGGGCAGAAACAACGCTGCCCTTGCCACCCGCTTATCCTGCTTCCGGTATCCGTGATTCCGGTTCGGGATTCTCCTGTCGAATCACGATGTCGTCATTTTGCACGTCGATAGTGATGCGCGCCCCGTCCATAACGTTTCCGGCGATTAACGATCGTCCCAGTTTGGTTTCGAGTTCGCGTTGAATCAAACGCCGCAAAGGTCGCGCGCCGTAAACCGGATCGTAGCCTTGTTGGGCCAGATAGCGGCGGGCAGCCGGCGTCACTTCGACGGTCATACGCCGATCTTTGAGGCGATTGCGCAGCTCTTCCAGTAATAGATCGACAATCTTTTCGATTTCCTGCAACGTCAAAGTTTTGAAAAGCACAATCTCATCCACCCGGTTGAGAAACTCCGGCCTACAGTGCATCCGCAGTTCATCCATTACTTTCCTGCGAATATCTTCACGAATTTCACCGGTCGAAGTCGCTCCTTCCAGCAAATAATGTGAACCGACGTTGGAGGTCATGATCACGACCGTATTTTTGAAATTGACCGTGCGTCCCTGCGCGTCGGTTAAACGCCCATCGTCGAGAATTTGCAGCAGGACGTTGAAAACGTCGTGATGCGCCTTTTCGAATTCATCGAAGAGAATCACGCAATACGGCTTGCGGCGCACGGCCTCCGTCAGCTGCCCGCCTTCTTCGTAACCGACATAGCCCGGCGGCGCGCCGATCAGACGGGCGACGGTGTGCCGTTCCATATATTCGGACATGTCGATGCGTACCAAGTTTTCTTCCGTGTCGAACAGCGCCGCCGCCAGCGTCTTCGCCAATTCCGTCTTGCCCACTCCGGTCGGGCCAAGAAAAATGAAGGAGCCGATGGGGCGTTTCGGATCTTTGATCCCCGCGCGCGCCCGAATCACCGCATCCGCCACCGCCTGCACCGATTCGTCTTGCCCGACGACGCGTTGATGGAGAATTTCATCCAGTTTGAGCAACTTTTCGCGTTCGCCTTCCATCAGGCGGGTGATGGGAATGCCGGTCCAGCGGGAAATGATTTCCGCGATTTCCTCTTCCGTCACTTCCTCGCGCAGGAATTTGTTCTCGCCCTGTTTTTTTGCAAGATTTTCTTCAGCGCTCGCCAGTTGTTTTTGTAGTTCGGGTAATCTGCCGTGCCGCAATTCGGCGACTTTGGACAGATCGTAGGCGCGTTCGGCCTGTTCGATTTCCATGCGTAGCGCTTCGATTTGCTCTCGCAGCTGTCGGACTTTTTGAATGCCCTGCTTTTCCATTTCCCACTGCGTTTTCATGCTGTCCTGGCGGTTTTTCAATTCCGCCAATTCCTTGCGCAAATCGAGCAGGCGGTCCTTGCTGGCCTTGTCTTTTTCCTTGCTCAACGCCTGTTCTTCGATTTCGAGCTGCATGACACGGCGTGTGACTTCGTCCAGCTCCGATGGCAATGAATCGATTTCCGTACGGATCATGGCGCAGGCTTCATCGATCAGGTCGATGGCCTTGTCCGGTAAAAAGCGGTCGGAAATATAGCGATTGGATAATACGGACGAGGCGACCAGCGCATTATCCTGAATTTTGACTCCGTGATGTACCTCGTATCGTTCCTTGAGACCGCGCAGAATGGAAATCGTGTCCTCGACGGTGGGCGGCTCGACCAGTACGGGTTGAAATCGCCGTTCCAACGCGGCGTCTTTTTCAATATGTTTGCGATATTCGTCTAATGTTGTAGCGCCGATGCAGTGCAATTCGCCGCGGGCCAGCATGGGTTTGAGCATATTGCCCGCGTCCATCGCGCCTTCCGCCTTGCCCGCGCCGACGATGGTGTGCAGTTCGTCGATGAAGAGCAGAATCCGGCCTTCGCTTTGTTTGATTTCGTTAAGAACCGCCTTCAAGCGTTCTTCGAATTCGCCGCGGTATTTCGCGCCCGCCAAGAGCGCGCCCATATCCAACGCGAAGATGTGTTTGTTCTTCAATCCTTCCGGCACGTCGCCGCGCACGATGCGATGCGCCAGGCCTTCGACGATCGCGGTTTTTCCCACGCCGGGTTCGCCGATGAGGACGGGATTGTTTTTGGTTTTGCGCGAAAGGATGCGGATCACCCGGCGAATTTCCCCGTCGCGTCCGATCACCGGATCGAGTTTGCCTTTGTGCGCTTCGGCGACGAGTTCGCGGCCGTAGCGTTCCAGCGCTTCGTACGTCGCTTCCGGCGCGGCGCTGGTGACGCGTTGATTTCCCCGCACGTCGGTCAAGGCTTTCAGAAAACGGTCATGCGTCACGCCGAGAGTGTTTAAAATTTTCGTTGCGGGTGATGAACCGCCTTCCGCTAAAATCGCGAAGAGCAGATGTTCGACGCTGACGTATTCATCTTTCAGCCGTTTGGCCTCATCTTCCGCGCGAATCAGGGTTTTGTTCAAGCGGTTGGATACGTAGATCTTGCCCGCTTCCATTCCCGGTCCGCTGACGCGGGGACGACGTTGTAGTTCTTCGTTCAATTTGGCTTGAATCGCATCGACCGGCGCATCCATTTTCGTCAGCATACGCAGAATCAATCCTTCCGGCTGTTCCAGCATGGCGGCCAGTACGTGTTCGACGTCGGTTTCGATGTGGCTGAAACGAATCGCTTTATTTTGAGCGTCGGATAACGCTTCTTGTGTTTTTTGAGTCAGTTTATTCGGATCCATAGTTTTTTACCTCAGCCTTCAGCCTAATCCCCTATGTTTTCTCCTTGCGTGGATTGTGCCGACAGATTCGCGCCAATTCCATATAGAGACGCCGTTCTTCCGGCGTCAGACACAGAGGAACCACGATTTTGATGTGAGCGAACAGGTCGCCGCGTCCCCCTCGTTTTTTCATCAATCCTTTTCCCTTCAAACTTAAAATTTTCCCAGAAAACGTTCCTGCCGGCAGCCGCACGGTGACCGGCTCATCCATCGTCGGCACTTGAATTTGCGCTCCCAACACCGCTTCCCAAGGCGTGACCGGGATTTCCGACTCGAGATCGTATTCCCTCACTTTAAACACGGGGTGCGGCGCCAATCGCACGCGAATATACAAATCGCCGGCCAATCCCTGCCCCGTTCCCTTGCCGCCCTGCCCACGCAGGCGGATGCGGGTGCCGGAACGCGTGCCGGGCGGGATTTTCATTTCGTACCGTTTGCGATGGACGAAGACGCGGCCGCTCGGCTCGGTTTCCTGCATGTACAATTCCAAACTCTTTTTTGCGCCGTGATAGGCTTCTTCCAGGCTAATCTCTAACTCGGCTTCGACGTCAGGCCCTCTCTGCGATTTTACGTATTCCCGATGCATTTCGCCGTTATCGTTTGCGTTGCGAAAGCGGCCCAGTCCCGCATCGAAAAGTGTATGAAAAAAATCACTGAAGCCCCAGCGTCGTTTCCCGCTCTCCGGTTCGAATTCCTCTTTTTTCTCGCGCGGTTCGAAATCCGGCCGGCGTTGTTTCCAGCCCGGTGGAGGAGAAAAATCCTGCCCGGCCCGCCAATTCGCGCCTAGCGCGTCGTATTGTTTTCTTTTTTCGGCATCCCGCAGAACTTCGTACGCTTCGTTGATCTCCTTGAACATCTGCTCGGCGCCCGGTCGTTTATTGATGTCCGGGTGATACAAACGAGCCAGGCGGCGAAAAGCCTTGCGAATCTCTTCACGGTCGGCGCGCCGAGTGATGCCCAACGTTTTATAATAATCTTTGAATTTCAGCGGCATACTCGCCCGATCCTATACAGTCTTCACTACCACCACTTTTGCGGGCCGTATCAACCGGCCATTCAACACATATCCCTGTTCGTGTACCGCGTGAATGGTTCCATCCCGATGAATCGGCCCTGTGACCGTATCCACCGCCTCGTGTACGTTGGGATCGAACGGCTCTCCTACTCCGGGCGTGGGTTGAACGTCGAATTGTTCCAATTTTTTTCGAAACAGGGCATCCGTTTGCCGGACGCCTTCGAGCCAGGCATTCGATTCTCTCATTTCCGCTTGAATCGCCCGTTCCAGGCTGTCCAACACCGGCAATAATTCTCGAAATACGACCATCTGTTCCCGAATTCGTTGTTCGTCCAACGAACGCTGGAATCGTTTTCGCATGGAACTCATCTCGTCCAACGCGCGGAAATATTTATCTTTTAAATCGGCGACCAAATCCGGCTTCATGCCGCCTCCGGCAGCAGCACGACGGATGATGCTTCCTTTCTTTTTTACAGCGTCGCTCCAATCCGCCATGCTCTCTCTCCTTTTTCTATCATTGTTGCCTCTTACTGAAAGCAAATGACGTGCAAGTTTTGTGAACAAAGGAAAAGAAAATAAGAATTTAGTCACTTAATTTTATGTTAACTTATTGAAATATAAAGACTTGTAAATGGTTTTCCAAGACGTTCTGAAAAATTGATGAATCGTACATATCAATAACATAGCGCCATTTTGGCGCACTTATGCGATGATAATCGCGATTATTGTAATGCGTTTTGTTAATAATTTGATGGGAAGAGAACGTGGAGTCAAAAAATGCAAGGCGACATTCAATCTCCTTTTCCTAATTATTGGTGTGCGGACCTTGATTCAGAAAACATGGATAGGGTAATTTACTTTTAGATGATGATCATTCATTTGCTGTATGGTTGGTGCGAATCAGAAAAACATGATTGAATCTTAAAAACGTATTAGATTGTGCTAACAGGATGTCTGCACCTTTTTTTTGCCGCGGCATCGTTTATCGTATAGAACGATCTCACACGTTGCTTGTTGGAAGGTATAAGGATAATCCACGCATGAATTTTCAGAAAAGATCCCCATGTGGTCGCCTGGGCATATCGGATGTAGGCCAAGAGGTTCAGGTTGTCGGTTGGGTGGATGCGTTACGTGATCATGGAGTCGTACTTTTCGTACACGTGCGTGACCGTAGCGGCATTGTGCAGGTGGTTTTCAGCCCGGAGATTGCACCGGAAACCTGCGAGCAGGCGAGTTCCCTCAAAACAGAGTACTGCATCGCGGTCATCGGACGGGTTATCGAACGAGAAAAAGGAACCGAGAATCCCGGCCTGGATACGGGGCAAATCGAAATCATGGCCTCCGATCTGACCATTTTGAGTTCCTCCAAACCCCTTCCGTTTCCTATCTCGGAAAAAGCCATGGTCACGGGAACCGGCGCTGCGGGAACCGGCGCGGTGGCGGAGGATATTCGGCTGCAATATCGCTACCTCGACTTGCGGCGGCCTTCGCTGCAGGATAATTTCATGAAACGTCATCGCATCGCAAAAAGCGTGCGGGATTTTCTCGACGAACGTGGATTTCTCGAGGTCGAAACGCCGGTGTTGACGAAAAGCACACCGGAAGGGGCGCGCGATTACCTGGTTCCCAGCCGGGTTCATCCGGGAGAATTTTATGCGCTGCCGCAGTCGCCTCAATTGTTCAAACAATTATTGATGATCAGCGGTTTCGAACGCTATTTTCAGATCGTCAAATGTTATCGCGATGAAGACCTGCGTCCCAACCGCCAGCCCGAATTCACACAAATCGATATCGAGGCGTCCTTTATTGACGAGGAATTCATTTACGAACTCATCGAGGAACTTGTCGTTCGGATGTTCCGCATCGGTGGAAGCGAGCTTCCTCGCCCCTTTCCACGCATGACCTATCAGGAAGCCATGGACACAACCGGCTCAGATCGCCCCGATCTTCGCTTCGGTCTCCGCTTCATTGAAGCCACCGATATTTTTAAAAATACCCAATACACCATCTTCAAACAAATTCTCAAACGCAACGGCCACATCAAGGGAATCAACGTCAAGGGATCTTCCGACACGTTGAGCAAGAATGTTCTGCAAAACGAATATGCCAAACAAATCGTGCCCGGTTTCGGCGCGAAAGGCATGACCTGGATGCGCGTCATCGACGGGAAATTGGAATCGAACATCGTCCAGTTCTTTAGCGAAGAAGAGCAACAAGCCATTCTCCAGCGCTTCGCCGCGGAAAACGGAGATGTTCTCCTGATGATTGCCGATCCGTCGTATCAGGTGGTGACTTCCGCGCTGGGAATGCTGCGATTACACATTGCCAACCGGCTCGATTTGATCCCGAATACCTACTATCCCGTTTGGGTCACGGATTTTCCTCTGTTCGACCCGAGTGAAGAGGGAGTCACTTCCTGCCATCATCCGTTTACGTCGCCGGATCGAACGGATTTTGATCCGACAAACGTCGAGGAATTACTTTCCCTCCGCTCCCGCGCTTATGACATCGTCGTCAACGGCGAAGAATTGGGCGGCGGCAGTATCCGTATTCACGACACCAACTTGCAGCACAAAATTTTCAAGGCGCTGGGACTGACTCAAAGTGAGATCGAGGAAAAGTTCGGATTTTTCCTGACGGCGCTGGAATACGGCGCGCCGCCGCACGGCGGGATTGCGCTGGGAATGGACCGCGTCGTATCCATGATTCTCGGCACGGCGTCGATTCGCGACGTGATTGCATTTCCCAAGAATCGCAGCGCGTTTTGCCCGTTGACCAAAGCGCCCTCGCCGGTTGCTCGCGCCCAGCTGGCGGAACTCGGCTTGCTGAACCTCGGCGGCGAGCAGGTGCTTCCCGGTGCGGAACAGGAAGGAGACTTGCTGGAACACCTATCCTGGGTTTCTCGCATCGGTATAAGTGAGAATGAGCGTTCCACAATCAACGCCGCGTTACAACGAGCGGCGCATCTGGCTGAGGTTGCAAACGATTATGCGAGAGATGAAGAGCCTCTGTACTCCGTTATCGAGGTTTCCCACATTGTCCGGGATGGAAATGAAGCCCGCAACAGCCGGTTTGCCGCCAATGGAGAGTTGTTGAAAAACGCTCCCGCGCAAAAAGGGGATTATTTCAAAACCGCGAATATTCTGGAATAAACTGGGGATGACATCGAAAATAATTCATGCCATGATCGGATCGAGGGAAGGGAATATTTATTTTAGTAATATTCAAAAGGAGTAGTATGCAGGAAAACCTATTTTCATATGTAAACGCTTCCCCCTCATCAGCAGCCGCGGGTCTGCTGGCAGGAAAATCCTTTCTGCTCCAACCCAATCTGTCGGTTGGGGGATGGCCTTGTGAGGCCGGCTCGACGGCGCTGGAGAAGTATGTGGCCCTGGAAGACGCGACAATTGTGGAAAAAATAAAAAACGCCGGGGCGACTCTCGCCGGAAGCGCTCGCATGGCCGAGTTGGGTTTGGGTTTGAGCGGCGATTCCAGCGCGCGGATTTTTTCTGAGGGAAAATGCAATGTCGCCCTGATTTCCGATACGATGGGAGAAGCGCGCGTAACGGCGTCATTGGCCCGCGCCTTCGGATTTAAACCGAGTTGGGGAATCATTTCACGCTTTGGCTTAATCGGTTTAGCGCCATCGATGGAATGTAGTGGAATCATGGCGCGGACCATCGGCGATCTATCGGCCACACTCCAGGTTCTCGTGGGAAGCGACCGGCGGGATCCTTCCATGCTGCAAGAGAGATTGCCCGATGGCGCGAAGGTGGACGAGCCGGATCGCGTCGCCACGCTGGGAGTAATCCGGGAATGCATCGATACCTTGCCGGCGGCGGAATCAAGCGCCTTGCGCTCTGTGTTTCCAGCGATGGAAAAATCGGGAACGGCAATCTGTGAAGTGAGTCTTCCTGACTTTAAGCAATTCCGAACCGTTCACAACATCGTCGGTTCCGTCGAGGCGTCTTCCAGCGCCGGAAAGTATGACGGCGTCCGCTATGGTCATCGCGCGGAGAATGCGGAAAACTGGAACGAAATGTACCTGCGGTCGCGCGCCGAGTCGTTTGGGTTGATAATGAAAAGTTATTTGTTCCAGGGCGCTTATTTTCAATTCCGCGATTATACGGCGTTTGAGGACGCCTGCCGGATTCGCAGAAGACTGGTGGATACGACGAAAGCATTTTACAAGGATGTGGATTTTCTTCTCTTTCCGACGCGATCGGCGGCTCAAAACCAACGATCTCCTGCATCCATCGATGAGATGTATGATGCGTTCGCGCTGACCCTTCCGGCCAACGTGACCGGTCAGCCGTCTCTCACCGTTCCCGGTCTTCTGCAATGCGATGGCGTGGATCTCGGCCTTCAACTCGTCGGCGCGTATTTGGACGACGCCCGCCTGCTTGCTTTTGCCGGTCGGCTCGTTGATACGATTTCAGATTTGCATCAATAAAGGATGACAACTCTTATGAATTACGAAGCAGTAATCGGTTTGGAAATTCACGTTCAACTCAACTGCCCGACCAAAATGTTTTGTGATTGTCCGAATCGGCCGGGGGATCGTCCCAATCAGAATATTTGTCCCATTTGCCTTTGGCTGCCCGGCGCGCTGCCGCAGTTGAGCCGAAACGCCGTGGAAAAAGCGACGCTGACCTGTCTGGCGTTGAACTGCGACATCCAACCATGCAGCGTTTTCGACCAGAAGGTGTATTACTATCCGGATTTGCCCAAAGGATTTCAGTTGTCGCAGTTTCATTATCCCCTGGCGCGAAACGGCTGGCTCGAAATCCTCGGGGAAGACGAAAAACCGAAACGTCTCCGCATTCACGAAATTCACATGGAAGAAGACGTCGCCAAACTGGTGCACGAAACGGAAGGTTCGAAACGCATCAGTCTCGTCGATTTCAACCGCGCCGGTTCTCCGCTGGTCGAAATCGTCACTGAGCCGGATATGCGCGGTCCACACGATGCGATGGAATTTCTCCGGGCGCTGCGAACGCAAATCCGCTATGTGGACACAGCCGAATGCAGCATGGAACGGGGCACGGTGCGCGTCGACGCCAACATTTCCATCCGTCCCCATGGCAGCGACGAGATGAATACGAAAGTGGAAGTCAAGAATATGAATTCCATTCGCCACGTGGGCGACGCCATTGCTTATGAGATCAAGCGCCAAACCGAGCGGGTCAACGCCGGGGAAGCGATCCGCCTGCATACCCGATTGTGGGATCCGGAAAAGGAAATCACGACGCCGATGCGCGGCAAATTCTCCGGCCCCTGCGTTCCCGATCCCTCCGTTCCGGATGTGGTCATCACGGAATCCTGGCTGAATGAACTCCGTTCCCGCCTGCCGATGATGCCCGCCCAAAAGCGCGAAGAATTCGTCAAACAATATCAACTCACGCAGGAAGAAGCGACGCTCATGAGCGCCGAACGCGAAACCGCCGAATATTTCGAAGCGCTCGCCGGCTTGTGCCAATCCCCGCGCACCGCCGCCCACTGGATTTCCGGACAGTTGCTTCCCGCGTTGAAAGACAGAAACCAATCCATCGCGGAAACCCCTATCACGCCGCAACGTCTCGCAAGTCTCCTGCGCATGATCGAAGCGGAAGCAGTCAACGCCAACGCCGGCCGGGAAGTCTTTACCTTGCTGTTTGAAAGCAATCAATCCGCGGAAGAAATCGTCGCGCAAAAAGGATTGAAACAAGTCACCGACGCGACCGAACTCGAAGCCATCGCCGAGCGGCTGATTGCAGCCAATCCCGGCGCAGTGGAAGATTTCCGCGCCGGCAAGGAAAAATCCATCGGATTCCTCGTAGGCCAGGCCATGCGCGCCTCGCAAGGGAAAGCCAATCCCAAACTCATGCGGGAGATTTTCTTATCCAAGCTTTCTTAATGGCTTCGGCTGTTTTACCCCATCGATTTGATCTGCAAAAACTCATCCCCAAACATGATCGAATGAGACTAACCCCCTCTTGAATTTCTGAATGCATCACTGTATGAATAAGCTGAACGCCCGGATATATGGATGGCTCTGATCAAGTTGTGAAGGAAAGAGAATATATAATGATTTCTGACAAATTATCCGAAACGAAATCTGTAACCATCAGTACAGCGGAGGCATTTTATCGGGTATTTCGCGCGTTACCGAAACAAGATCGTTTGGCCGTCGCCCACTTTATTCTGGAAGATGAAGATATTCAAAAGGAATTGATTGAAATTGAAATTCCGAATGAAACAACTTTGGAAGCATTTCACGAAGATAAATCCACGATGCCGGTATTTCACTCGATAGATGAATTACGAAAGGATTTGTATTCTTGAAACGGACAATCCGGAGAACCTCTCAGTTTAAACGAGATGTCAAACAATTGGAACGAAGCGGAAATGATATTGAGAAATTGCTTGATGTCGTGGAGAAACTTGAAGAAGGAAAGAGATTGCCTCCTGAATCCCATGATCATCCGCTCCACGGCGTTTATTTAAATAAGCGCGGTTGTCATATCGAACCTGATTGGATTCTGCTTTATGCTATAGAGGATAATGAACTTGTTCTCTATCGAACAGGAAGTCATACCCAACTTTTCAGATAAACTTCATTGTATAATCGCGCAAAACCGGTAAAGTAGACAATAAAACCATGGATTTTCTGATAGGATGGATTGATGAAAACTTGCTTGGAAATCAAGATAATGGTCATATTAAAGATTTATAATGGGAAATCCCGGATAAATCATGAAACATTCATTTCAATCAAACGAGGATTATGAAAATGTGGTTCAATCGAAAGCAATTCATTTGTGTTGTATCCTTTCTATGTCTCACGTCGCAATTCGTTATGTCTCAAGAGCCGCCGCGGGGTGAAAAATCAGGAATTGACTCATCCGTTGCTGCATCGGTTCCGTCGCAGGAGAGTTCGCAACGCCCAAATCGAAGCAACTCAGGTCCTATCGAACTTGGACCGGACGATCGCGCGGTGTATGAAACGCCGCCGGAAGGATTTACCATCGTGCGTGAGGGGATCGCGCATGGCAAACTGGAGATGATCGAGTACGACTCGAAGACGGTCGGCGCGCGGCGAAAGATGCAGGTCTATACACCGCCCAACTACAGCGCCGAGAAGAAATATCCGGTTCTTTATCTGCTGCACGGCCTTGGCGGCGATGAAACCGAGTGGCAACGCTTCGCCGCCCCCCATGTCATTTTGGACAATCTGATTGCCGACGGAAAAGCGGTCCCCATGATCATTGTGATGCCCAATGGCCGCGCGCAGAAAAACGATCGCGCCGAGGGCGATATCTTCCGTCACGCTCCGGCGTTCGCCAACTTCGAGCGAGATTTGCTCGACGATGTGATTCCGGCGATCGAACAAAAGTACGCGGTTGCCGCCGAACGAGAAATGCGGGCGATAGCGGGACTCTCGATGGGGGGCGGACAATCCTTGAACTTTGGCCTCCACCATCTCGACGTCTTTGCCTGGATTGGGGCTTTCTCCGCCGCGCCCAATACAAAACCCCCGCAAGAATTGATTCCCGAGGTCGAAGCGGCCAAATCGAAACTGAAGCTTTTGTGGCTCTCGTGCGGCAATCAGGATGGCCTGATTCGCATCGGTCAGAATATGCACACGTTCCTGAAAGAGAACGGCATCCCGCATGTTTGGCATGTCGACGGGCATGGGCATGATCCGGAGCATTGGAAGAGGAGTCTTTATTGGTTTTGCCAAGGCATCTTTAAGGCGAATTGAGGGCATTTTATGATGAGTTTTGTAGGCTGGGCTCAAAGCAAAGCTAAGCCCTGCACCAAGATAATCCAAGAGAGTGGAGGAGGAAAAGTATTCCATGCCGGAATACCGCCGTTTTAAACCACCAAATTCTCGTTATTTTTTTACGTAGTCCAAAAGAGTGAGTTCAAATCGCGCCGTTTGCGTTTTTTTTCACCAACGCAAGGGCCGGGTGGCAAGGGCAGCGTTTTTTCTGCCCTTGCGGATTTCCCGAACACTTCTTATCAATCCAACCAAGGCGCAAACCGCAGCGCCCTTGTTACCCGCCGGATTCGATAGTTGGTTGCGTATTCCTCCCGGCGCACATAGGAATTCGCTCTCTTTATCATTATAATTGCTGCATCGATGATGAATTCACCGTACGCGCGCTCCCCTATAATCCCCCGTCAACGGGGGATTAAACACGATCTCCATTTTCGGTCAGGAAAGCAACCAAACCACCTGGCGAATGGCCAAGATGAACCTGGCCATTCGGGAAATCGATAGTTTTCAGTGGAAATGGAATAACGAAGGCTCTTTTTTGAATGATGCCCATAAAGATTAAAATCCGATTTCGTCATCGCCAATCCTCCGTTCTACGATAGTGATTGGAGCCCCAAAGGTGGGTATCGCTATCGCTCAACCCACCCTACACTCTCGATCTATAACCAACTATAATACTGGCGATATCATTCTTGTAAACATCGCATTCAGCGGCGTCGCAGGTTTCAAACGCCGCCCGGCAGTCGTAATCAGTAAAGAAAATTTTAATTCAGCAGGGATTAAACTCATACGAACTGCTGTTACATTTTTCGGAACCGCTTGACGGTGAAGCTAATGTATTGGATGAAAAATAAGAGCATTAATTAAATGTTTATTTAAAATATGGTAATTGAAAGAAAAAATATGACAATTGCACTCTGCATCAACTGCGGCAAAATGAAATTCGGAGCGCTTCTTCCTTGCCAGGAGTGTGGTTGCGGATCTACTGGTAATAGCGAGCTCGACATTGCGTTTACTGACCATTTTTTGTCCGAAGAAACACTGCAAGGATTCGGCAAGGTTATTCAGTGTCTTCGAAAGAACACAAAAGACGAATCTGTTGCTTTTGGGGCGTTCATAAAACATGTTAGTGAAAATTATCCCGCGATCATCCTGTCTGAGACACCTCGTCAATATCGCACTGCGGTTAGTGCTTTATTGGAACATACTAACCTTCCTGAAGTAATGATTGTGGATAGCCCAAGAATCGGCGCAGGTATTGATACCTCGCCAGAAGAGAAATACACAAGTCGAGTCCGACACTATCCAATTCAGTGTGAGTTTTGTGGTCATGTGCAGTCATTTGCAATTTGGTCCCAAATAAATGGATCGTTTGACGCATGGATAAATGAAATGATTGTTTCCGGGCGCTTGTTCATGAACAAGTGCAGGCGATGCAGATATCAACAAGTGGTACCCTATCACACTTTGTATATGAATATAGAGAAACCATTCGCAGTATGGCTTCGCATGCCCGAAAGTCGAAACGAATTCAAGATTTGTGTTCCTTCTTATGATTACTTCAGCGAGTTAAGAACGGACTTCATATTTCGTGCAGTATCGTCTCCGTCCGAATTGGCAGAGAAAATCAAGATATTTCTTGACGGATACGACGACATTCTCATAGAATTTATCAAAACGTGTTTATGCTTTCAGCGTGGAATTGATCTCGTCCAACCGTTGTATTACGTAAAAACAACAAGAAAGATATTTTCTGGTAAGAGCATGACTTTCATGCTCCTTGATCCTAGCGGGGAATATGAGATTCGATACCCTTTTACCTCGCAAAAAAGCAAACTGGCTCATATCATGAAAATGATTCAACCAATTCTATGTAAATTGACGACGGACTGGCATACAATTGACAGAGATTTCGTTATGCAAATGCTCCAGAACTTAGGTATTATAACCCGGTTAGACATATAAAGAAAAATAGAATAGAATTTTGCGCAGAAAACGTAATATTTTTATTTCTGAGTAATGATTGATGGATCATACCATAATGATACCCACAAAACGAGTTTTTATATTAGGTGCGGGATTTTCAAAACCAGCCGGAATGCCACTTGCCACAGAACTATTTTCTCATCTCGTACAAAAGCGAGTAACTGATGACGAAAATGACGAAATGGGAGAATGGCTTGAAGGCTTAGCTGAACGATTAGCTTGGCTCGCTGGGAATGATCGAAAAACAGATTCATTTAACATGAACATCGAGGAAGTATTCCATTGCGCGAATTTCGATATTGAGGTTTTTCGTCTTAGCCAACACCTTACACCTGTTGGGCGACAGGATGGTCCCGGAACACCTTGGAACGTTGCTGAGTCGATCGAATATTGGCTTTCATATCTTGAATACGTGCTTTGCGATGTCATTCTGAAAAAAGAGAATCGAGCCGATCTTGCGCCTATCATACGATGGGCGGAAACTATCGATACCGGTGATGCAGTGATCACATTCAATTACGATACGTTGGTTGAACGCACGCTGACTGAACTTGGCAAAACATTCAACCATGGAATGGGAAGAGAAAATGATGATGGTATCGCAGTTTTCAAATTGCACGGTTCTATCGATTGGATTGTTGCCCATCGCGCTGAATCATTTTCGAAACTCGATCTCCTGTTCGAAAAGAAAAATATGAATCAATCAGAGCAGAACACTGGGCACGTAGAAGACGATTATCGTCTTTGGCGTTGTCGAACACGGGATCAGCTACAGAAATGGATTTCAGGGCGGGATCTACAGTTTGTACAAAAAGGCGCATCGCCAAAAACTGTCGGTATCGCTGGGCTTGGTTCATACAAACAACTACATCAAATCCCTGGTTTAGGTCAAGTTTGGACATCGGGGATGAGATCACTTTATCAGGCCGATGTCGGTATCGTTGTCGGATTCTCGATGTCCGACTTCGACGCGATGGCGCAGATGCAATTTGCCGGAGTTGCTAGAAAACGTTGGAAAGAAAAACGTCCGCTGCCTGTGATCGTAATCGATCCTTTCCTAAACGAAAAGACTAAGGAGAGGTACTGTCGTGTTTTTCGTTCCGTTGATTTCAATTGCAGCGGTCACGAAACGGTTGATTGGAACAGATTTTGAGTTAATTCTACAAATAATGTATAATCGATTCCAAGGAGTAGATGTCTAAACCAATAGATTCTTATATTTTACAAATCGGAGACTGTTATGATGAACGATGAACAGTTACTTGAACGCATTGTTCTCAATCCAAACGTGATGGTGGGGAAGCCTGTCATCCGTGGGACTCGTTTAACCGTTGATTTCATCCTGAACTTGTTAGCCCATGGAGCGACAGAGACTGAAATATTGGATGAATACAAAGGGCTTACGCAAGAAGACATTCGGGCTTGTTTTCTATTTGCCACCAAATCCCTCAAAAACACCGAATTTATGCCGTTGATGACGGAGCCTGCCTAATGCGATTCCTTGTGGACGAATGCACCGGTCCAACCGTCTCTGAGTGGCTGCGAAATCTAGGTCACGATGTATTTTCTGTATTTGATGAAGCTAGAGGTATGGATGATGAGGTTATCATCAAAAAGGCGCTTGACGAGAATTGGATATTGATCACGAATGATAAAGATTTTGGAGAGAAGGTGTATAGAGATGGCCGACTCCATAAAGGTGTTGTCTTGCTTCGTCTCGAAGATGAACGGTCTTCATCAAAAATCCAGGTGCTGTCTCGTCTTCTGCAAGAGTATCAAGAACGACTGCCGGATGCATTCGTCGTGGCAACGGAAAGGCAGATTCGTTTTGCCCGAAAGTAGAAAAGACAAAAGCATTTCTATAATCGAATGAAAAAGGTCGAAAAAAGGGGAGTATGAACTCCCCTTTTATTTCGTGATCGACAGCGTGATGATTACAAGTGAAGCATCCAGCTCTCCACCGCAACCACTTCGACGAGATCGAATTGAGAAGGATCGATGACCTGATCGTAAATCCGAATGCGATCCAGGTATCCTTTATAGGGATTCACCGCCGCGAGTGATGTACCCACCTGCTCCATGCCGATGTAAAATCGCGCCAGTTCGGCAAAACGGACTCCGCCGCTATATGGCACGGTCGTTTTCAGTTCCCCATCGACATAAAAGCGCATTTCCGCGCTGTTGGCGTCATGAATCGCCGCGACGTGATGCCATTCCCCGGCGGGGATCACCGCATCAGTAGCTTCGTTGAAATCCTTGATGCCATACGTGGTTACAAACAGAGTGTGCGTGTTGGTCACGGAGAAGGAATATCCGCCCGCGCCCGGGACGCCGTACGACAGGAGGATGGAGCGAGCAACCGGCAGATCATCGTATTTGACATACGCTTCCACCGTGAAATTCAGGTTGAGGTCCAGTTGCAATTGATCTTCCGTATCTTCCACGACGACCCGCGCATTCAGACCGTTGAAATACAGCGAATAATCTCCGGCCTGGCCGGTGGGAGAGTCGCTGCTGAATTCCGGAAGGGAATTTTGGTAAGAACTCTCCTGAATCCCGGCGGTGGGCGTCGTTGTCGCGCTACCGTGATTGCTCGCCGGCAATCCATCGTTGAAATTGAAATCGATAACCGTGGACGATTGCGCAGCTTTGGGATTGCCCCCGTCCGAATCGAGCTGATCGGGTTCGAGCAATACGCTGTGAATGCGAAGACGATCAATCGAACCGATCAACATACTGGATGCCGTATGCGAGGCGCCGATCGAAAGCATGTTGTTTTGTAACGCTCTTGCCGCTCCCGCATGAACCATGAAATTCACTTCTTGTCCGTCGAGATAAAAGATAGCGCTGTCCGTCGGCGTCCAGGCCACGGCGATGTGATGCCATTCGCCCGTCGAAACCGGAACCGCGCTCAACCAATCGTACACGCCCAGCGTGGTGAACACGATATTTCCGTTGTTGAATCCGAGTTTAAGGCTGTTACCCAGGCGGAAAATATCTTCCCACGTTTGCGCGAATTCATCGACTTTGACCCAGGCTTCGACGGTCAGAGGATTGGCGATCAGATTTGTCAAAATCGCTCGGTCGACTTGCGTCGTCAGGCCATCCACTCCCGTGAATTGAATCGACTTGTCAGCCACGGTTCCCGCAGGGCTGTCGTCATTCACCACAATCGCGCCGGTCAAATCCGGCTGATCAGGCAAACCGAACGCGCCGGTGAAATTTCCCACGCTGGAGGTTGTAATCAATCCGCTGCCTTCATTGAAATCGAAGGAAACCAGCGGCTGCGTATTGGCCGAAAAACTGACCACGCACAAACACCCAACTACTGCCACGAACTCACATAAACATTTTCTCATGCCACGAACTCCTTTCAAACTGGTTTTCAAATCCCCTTTTCCTATTGAAAAGGTCTTCTTGTTTCTCATATTTGATGGAATCCCTGATAAAAAAACGGAAGACCGTCCAAAATTGGTTCGTATTCTCACGGTCCCCATACATCGATATCGCCCGTGCTCAACAGACCGTTGGTCATGTTGTAGGGGAAACCATAATTTAAAACTTTATCCGGACCGACAGAGCGGATGTGCCAGGCCAAACCGCCGGGAATATCCAGATTGATATTCGCCGATGTTTGCAGATTGCTGTGAGAGGAATGCCAGTCCGACCGGAACCAGGCGTCTTCGGATTCCCGCTCGACATAATGGAAAAAACCCAGCGATGACGCCTGCGCCGGATCGAGCGTGTCGGAAAAAATATCCCGCGGCAACGTCGCCATATACGCCATCGGCGTGGTCAATCGCCGAAGGCGCGGCGCGGCCACGTTGCTGGGCGGATAATGATTTCTATCCAGCCGATATTGCTCCAATGCGGTTCCTTGCGCCTTGACATCCGCGTACACCCGCGCAATCTTGGCGCGCGTTTGCGCATTCAGGAAATTGGGAACCGCGATGGCTGCCAATATGCCGATAATGGCAACCACAATTAAGAGTTCGATTAACGTGAATGCTCTTGCCGTTGATGGAATCATGGTATCCGTTTCCTTTTTATTGATTTTAATTACGTTCTGGTATTTGCGTATTATTCCCAAACAAACAACGTGAGCAGTTCTGTGCTCAAGCAATAGCATTTTTCATGATTTCGATTTAAATGTAATACAAGAGCAGATCAAATACAAGCATTTTGATCCCGAATCAGTCCGTTTTTTTTAGCGGATTTCCTTCGTTGAAATCCTTGTTTCCTGGCAGCGGGAATCAAAACGCTGCGAGCGTGATTTATAAAATAAAAGGCAGTGGAGGAGACAGAATGAAACGCAGAAAATTTTTACAATCTTCAATAATATTGGCCGGCGGCGCGGTTTGGGCGAATGGCGCAACGGCGGAAGAAGCGAAACCGGTTACGGCGGCGCGTCTTCCCGCCTGGAAAGGATTCAACCTGCTCGACAAATTTACGCTGCGTGGAAACAAGCCCTATGTGGAGCAGGATTTCGCCTGGATGGCCGCATGGGGATTCGATTTCGTGCGCCTGCCGATGGATTATCGCTGTTGGACCGATTCCGATGATCCCCATAAATTGGATGAACAGGTTCTCGCCGACATCGACCAGGTCGTCGAGTGGGGTAAACAATACAACATCCACGTCAATATCAACCTGCATCGCGCTCCCGGCTATTGCGTCAATCCGCCGAAGGAGCCGTTGGATCTCTGGACCTCGCAGGAAGCGCTGGATCAATTCTGCTTTCAATGGAAAACCTTCGCCCGACGTTACAAAGGCATCCCCAATGATCGCGTCAGTTTCGATTTGCTGAACGAACCGGCGAATATCAAGGAAGAAACCTATGCGCATATTGTACGCGAGACGGTCAACGCCATTCGCGCGGAAGACGCCGAGCGCCTGATCGTGGCCGACGGATTGCGCTGGGGCCGGGCGCCGGTCATGTCGCTGGCTGACCTGAAAATCGCACAAAGCACCCGCGGCTATGATCCCATGCGCATCAGTCATCATAAAGCGTCGTGGATTTCCGGCTCGGACCAGTGGGAGGAGCCCACCTGGCCGCTGAAACTCGGCAATCAGATTTGGGATAAAAAACGTTTGCAGGAAGAAGTGATTCAACCCTTCAAGCAGCTGGAAGCAAAAGGCGTAGGCGTGCACGTCGGCGAATGGGGCGCACACAACCGCACGCCGCACGATGTGGCGGTGGCCTGGATGAAAGACTTTCTCGAATTATGGCGGGATGCGGGCTGGGGCTGGGCCGTCTGGAACCTGCGCGGCAGTTTTGGCATCGTTGACAGCCGAAGAGACGATGTCAAATACGAAGATTTTCATGGACATGCGCTCGACAAAAAAATGCTCGAATTGCTTTTATCATTCGTGAAAAAATAGGAGGCGGATAGGGATGAACGTTCTCAGAATTCTACTTGCGATTCCGTTTCTTTTCTTCGGCGTTGCAACGGGGCGCTCGGATGAGCCGCCGCTTCGCGTGTTGATCGTGACCGGCCAGGATTATCCCGGCCACAAATGGCGCGAAACCACGCCGATTGTACGCTCCATCCTCGAACAAAAAGACTACTTCGAAGTGTTCGTCAGCGAGGACGTGGAAATTCTCTCCACGTCCCTGGACAATCGATATGACGTCGTGGTGTTGCATTTTTGCAATTGGGAATCCCCCATGCCCGGCTCCGCGGCGCGCGAAGGTCTCCAACAATTCGTGGCGAGTGGAAAAGGATTGGTCGCTCTGCATTTTGCCTGCGGCGCGTTCCGCAAATGGCCCGATTATCAGGAATTGGCGTGGCCGGAATATGAAGCCATCGTCGGGCGGGTTTGGGATACGACTAAAACGCACGATCCGTATCGCCAGTTCGAGGTGCGGGTGGTCAACCGGGAGCATCCCATCACCAAAGGATTGGATCATTTTCTGATTACGGACGAACTCTATTTTTGTCTGGTGGGGTCTCCGAAAATCGACGTGCTGCTTACCGCGCACTCGACGGTCACGAATCAAGACGAGCCGATGGGATTTGCTTTGTCGTATCAATCCGGCCGCGTTTTTCACACGCCGCTTGGCCATGATGGAATCAGTTTCCGCGCGCCCGGATTTGCTCCGCTGCTGCAGCGCGCCTGCGAATGGGCCGCGACCGGGGACGTGACTCGCTTTAAAAACGATTGATTCAAAAAATGAAAACCGGCTCGACTCTTTCCGATCCGGATTGACCAAACTCGCAAATCGAGAACAATGAATGGTTCGTCGAACCGTCCTGGCAATTGACGAAAACGGAATTGTCGCGATACCGTTTTCAGTAACTTGATAAGGAAACACACGCGTCATGGATATTCAAAATTACATCGCGCAGGCTCGCAAGGCGATTCAGGAAGGGGAATTCGATCTGGCGGAACGGTATTTCAAACAGGTTCAGTCTTCCTTTCCGCAAAATCCCGACGTTTTGCAGGGATTTCGAGAGATTGAAATTGCCCGAGCGCAGAAGACATGGTCGCCGGTGACGTGGTGGATCAAGTTCGCGTGGGCTTTTTTACTAAAAAACGTGGGACAATATGAAAAGGCGTATCGGGAATTGGACATTCTCCATCACTGCAAACCTCAAAATGCAGCGGCCGCGTCGAATTTCGCGGGGTGTGCGGAAAAAGTCGGACGATTGGACGAAGCGCACGAAGCCTATCAAAAAATCCTGTCAATCAATGCGACAAACCTCTCCGCATTGAAGGCCGACGCCGAGTTGTTAGCGCACATGGACCAATTGGATGAGGCGGTGAAACACTATCAACGGCTCGAATCCCTGCGCCCGAAGGACGACCGCATCTCGCATCGCCTGCGGGATCTCACCGCGCGGGCTTATGCCCGCGTCGGCATCCCTGAAAATTTGAAGGAACGCCGCGCCAAAATCGAGAAGGAAAAACGTGAAGCGCCGGGCGCGCCGGAATTTATGGAAAAATTGAACAAAATGCTGGCGGCGTTCAAGGAAGATCCCACGAAAAAGGAAGTGGGAGTCGAAATCGCCGCTCATTACCGCCAGGGTAAACTGTACGACGATGCCAATCGCTACCTCGCGCAGATTCTCGATAAAAATCCCGATTACGAACCGGCCCGCCGCGAGCAGGCGCGCGTCTGGCGGCAATCCGGCGAATTGGCGATCGCCGTCAATTTGTTGGAAGAATTGCTGGCCCTGCATCCTCACGATCAGGCGATCAAAGACGAATATCTGGATGCGTCGATCGCGCTTTTGCAGCAGGAAATGGAGCAGGGGCAGGATGTGAAGGAAAAATCGATTCGTCTCGAACGGTTGATTTTGGACCGCGAGAAAAACCGCATCAGCATGTTGACCAACCATTTGGTCGAGCATCCCGAATCCGACAAGGAACGAGCCGAATTAGGCGAACTGCTGCTGAAACATGGCCGCATTGAAGATGCGATTTCCACCCTTCAGCGTCTGATCCATACCCCCGGCTGGGCCGGAAGAGGATTCTATCTGCTCGGCCAATGTTTCCGCGCGCAAGGCGACCGCCCGCTGGCGATCACCCAATTTGAAAAAGCGCTGGATTTCTTCAAAAATCGCGGCTATTCCCACATCCCGTCGGAAGAATTGAAGGCCGTTTATTATTACATGGGCCAGTGCAAGGATGAATTGGGGGATAAAAAGGGAGCGCGGGAAGCGTATGGAAATATCTATTCGGCGGATATCAATTACAGAGACGTTCGCCAACGCTATGAAGCGACATTCAAGTAATTCGCTGTACGACAAAAAGTGTCAGATCATCTTTGAAACTTTGATGGAAGATAAATTCCTGCACTTCGGCGATGATCGCATCCACAAACGGTTGTGGTTTCAAGTCATGATATTTGAGCGCCAACTCTTCCAAGCGATTGGGGCCGAACAATTCCCCTTCCCTGGAACGAATTTCAACGAGTCCGTCGGTAAATAAAATAATCTTGTCATTCAATCCGACAGAAACCTCCTCTTCGTCATAATCGTCCGATTCCAGCAATTTCAAAGGAAATCCATGTTTGGTTCGCAGATAATCCACTCGATGTTCGCTCGCGCGATAATGCATCATGGGTTCGTGACCGGCCGAGGAGAAACGGAATTTCATCGCGTCCAGGTTGAGGATGCCATAAAACATAGTTACGTAAAAAGTGGGAGCGAGATGCGCATTCAGCTTTTCGTTGGCGACTTTCAACGCGGTGCTGGGATAATGAAACGAGTTCGCGTAGGAGTGCATCAAGGTATGAGTGATCGCCATGACAACCGCGGCAGAAGCGCCATGGCCGGTCACGTCGGCGATCAACAATCCCCACAGATTCTTCCCGATTTCAATGACGTCGAAATAATCCCCGCCCGCCATTTCGCAAGGACCGTAATAACAACCGAATGCGAACTCCGGATGGTAAGGAAAGCGGTCCGGAAGAAAGGAGCGTTGAATGGAGCCCACCCGCTGGAGTTCTTCTTCGATTTGCTGTTGCGCCCGCAACAATTTTTGGTTGGTCTTTTGCAGTTCCTGCTTGGATCGCCGCAGGTTTTCCTGCAGGTCGCGAATGCGCAGCATGGCGCGCACCCGCGCCAGCAACTCATCCCGCGCAGGAGGTTTGATCAGATACCCGTCCGCTCCCGCATCCAGTCCCTGCACCTGGCTGTCCGTATCGCTCAAATTGGTCAACAGAATCACGGGAACAAAATTGTCGCTGAGCGAAGCCTTGATTTCCCGGCACGCCTGAAAACCATCCTTTTTCGGCATACAAACATCCATCACGACCAAATCGGGTGGATTTTCCAAAACGGACTTGACCGCCTCCTCGCCGTCATGGGCTTGGCGAATCTGATAACCTTCGTTATGCAGAATCGCTTCGAGCAGAATGAGATTCAAGTTCTCGTCGTCCACGATCAAAATTCGGCGTTGCTCGTTGGGGATGGGAGGTTGATTCATCGTTACAATTCCTGAACAAAACAGGCGTCGACAAAAATGATCGCGTCACCGGCCACAATGCGATCGCTGCCCGAACGGATCAACTCACGGTTCACGTGATGTTCATCTTTTTCCGACTCGACGGCTTCGAGGAAGCGATCCAAATCGAAAGGACCAACTTGGATCTCCTGATGAGGATTTTTTTCTCCGGCGTCGTTGAGAAATTGCCGGATATCTTCCAACGGCTTGAAATAAACCACGGCCTTGGTTTTGAGCGGATCGGCGTCTTCCAAATCCCGCCAACTCCACAACTCGGCGGCGACGACGCGCGTCAGATGGTCGTACTCCTTATGCGACATCGCCGCGTCGCGAAGCGCATCGACGCGAGTCATGCCGATTTCGCTGAGCGTGATGGGCAAGCCGACAAATTTATGAATCAAACCGACGGTCGTCATTCCACTTTTTTCGTTCGGCGTCTGCGCGAATTGAATCAACCAGTCCAATTTGGTTTGCGCTTCGGCGTTCACCGTTTCTCGAACGCTCAAAAATTTCTCGAACCGTTGCGGATCGATCGTTTTATCCGCGGGCGCGGTAAACGGGTATTGCCGCTCCAACTCCCTATGGTCCGAAGCCAGAACTTCGTAATTCTGTTTGATACGATTCGCGTAGTTCTTGACCCAGAATCCTCCCATCACGAGCAGAATCATAAAAACGATCACCATGCTGAGACAACCACCGCAGCCGATCCAAAGCCATTTTTTATTCGCCATGATTCCATCCCTTTGTACGATTTACCGAATCGGCGACAGGCGTTACGATCTGGTTCTTTTCTAATTGCTCAAAACAACCGTCCGCAACGGAATCCTAAAAACAAATTACTCCCCTAAACAACCTGCCATCACGATGTTCGGTAATCCGAGATGCGTCGCGCAGCCCATTCCCGGTCAGGATACTATATCATATATGGATGCGGTACACAATTCGCTCTCAAGAAAAAAGAAGGAAAAGGGAAAATGGGATTGTACTCTCTCTCTCCGGATTTCCATTGCCTTGGAGATTGTGGTAGCATGTTCCCCTACCGAAAATGAGAAAGGCATGGTTGCATGGACATCACGGTTTTACTGGTTACTGCGCTTTACTTCGTCATCACGTTAGGCATTGGATTTTGGGTCGCCCGCAAAGAGGTCAATACCTCGGATTCGTATTTTCTCGCGGGTCGCAAGCTGCCGTGGTATGCCATTTCGATGTCCATGACCGGCTCCAACATCGGCACCGAACATTTTGTCGGCATGGTCGGCACGGCGTATGCATTCGGGCTGGCGCCGGCCACGTTCGAGTGGGGGAATTTCATCCCCTATTCCATCCTGATTTGGATTTTCCTGCCATTTTTTTACCGCAAGAAATTGTATACCATTCCTGAATTTCTCGAAAAACGTTATTCCGCCTCCACCCGCAACGTGTTCGCGCTGTTCACCCTTTTTCACATGGTCCTGGTGGTGCTGGCGCCGGCGCTCTATGCAGGCGGACGCATCGTGTATGAAATGGTGTTGCAGCAATCCCTCGCGGATATCAACACGATTTTTGTTGGCTGCATCCTGCTCATTTCCGCCGCCACGGCCGCATATTGCATTTATGGCGGCTTGTTGTCGGTGGTGTGGACCGACGTGCTGCAAGTGTTGATTCTGGTCGGCGGCGGGCTGCTGCTGGTCGTTCTCGGTTCGATGGACGTCGGAGGCATCAGGAACGTGATTCAAATCAACGCCGACGCCGATCCCAACCGCTTCCGCCTCATCCTGCCGGCGGATCACAAGATTTCCCCGTGGACCGGGGTGGCCACATTCTGGTTTACGCTTTCGCTGTGGTATGTCGGGACCAATCAGTTCTACATACAGCGCTGTCTTGGCGCGAAAAGCGAGTGGGACGCCAAAATGGGCGTGATCGGCTGCGCTTTCATCAAAGTGTTTCTCCCCTTCATCATCGTCTTTCCCGGCCTGGTCGCCTTCGCCAAATTCGGTCCGAACGTCCTGGCCGAAGACGCCGTTTACGTCAAAATGATCAACGAATTCCTTCCGCCGGTCGGAAAAGGCGTGTTGCTGGCCGCCTTGATCGCCGCTATCATGAGCACCGTTTCCAGCGTTCTGAATTCCGCCTCCACGATTTGGTCGATGGACGTACACAAACGCTATTTGCAGAAGAACGCAACCGAAGCGGAGCTGGTTGCCGTCGGCCGCTGGGCGACTTTTGCGATCATCCTCATCGGCACGGTTTTCGCTCCATTCCTGCTATGGTGGGAAGGCGGAATATTCATTTATATTCAAGACATGGCCGCGTTCCTGGCGCCCCCGATTTGTGTCATCTTCCTGGCTGCTTTCCTTTGGCCGCGCGCGCATGGCCGCGCCGCCACCTTTACGTTGATTTTCGGCATTGTCAGCGGTGTGGTCTTGAAAATCATCGGTGAGACATGGGGAGAGAGCGGCATCGCATGGCTGCAGCCGCTCTTGAATCGCGCCGCCGTCAATTGGGGAATCTGTCTGCTTGCTCTGATAGTCACGACATTCTCTTTCTCACGTCGCCCGGATGAGTCCTATGATCCCGACATTATCTGGAACCGGCAATGGTCGCGTCTGCCTGCCTCGGAACAGCGGCGAAACGCCTTTCCGCGCAACCTCCTGTTCTGGTGGATGGTCATGATCACCGTTTCGACCAGCCTGTTTGTCATCTTTCGGTAAATTGGATTGCAATTTTTATATTATGAGTTTCGTATTATTAATCCATCAAATCCGGTTGAGGGTAACACGATGGGTGCAAACGACAGAATCCACCCTGCGAAACTTTGAAACATGTCACATAAATAAAAATCCGGTTGACAATTCATCATCCGATTCAGTATCATAATAAAGGAACGGACGCAATAAAATGGAGGTGATTCTGATGTACTCTCATTTAGACCGGGAATTCCAATATTACTTGGATAATCAAGACAATCTTGTGCAACAATACAACGGGAATCACATCGTCATCAAGAACTGCAAGGTTATAGGGGTGTATGAAAACGAGTTGGAAGCGATGGAAGAGACCTCAAAAAAAGAAGAAATTGGTTCGTTTCTAATCCAAAAATTTGAACCTGGCGTTGAGAGTTATACACAATCGTTTCATTCAAGAGTATCATTCGAATAAGATTCATCCATGACAAATCCTCCTCAATATGCCTTCACTATCGAATATACCGGAAAAACAAAAGTTCTTGTGTGTGAAATTTTAATTTGTTTGGCATATTCACCCGACAAAGGTGCTCCCAAAAATTGAATCGTCAAACCATATAAGGCCATATGGGATACGGGAGCGACCAATTCCGCACTCACTCGAAACGTTGTCGAAGAATGCGAACTGAAACCCATCGGGAAAGCAAAAACGTTGACGGTCAGCGGTGAAATGCTTTCCGATGTTTATTTGGTCAACATCGAATTACCAAATAAATACATGATTTCCGGTGTGAGGGTTACCGAAGGAAAAATCAGCGGTGATTTCGAGGTCCTGATCGGGATGGATATCATTCAATTGGGTGATTTCGCCGTAACGAATTACAATGGAAGAACGGTTTTCTCTTTCCGGATTCCCTCGATGGCGCATATCGATTTTCTGAATTCAGATGAAAAAGGAACGATCCCATTCCGGGAGTGTGAATCAGGAAATTTGATGCGAAAATTGGTAGGGATAACCAACGAAATCGATGCGTTCGAATTCTCTCCGGATGGAAAATATATTCTCATTCGCGGTTATGTAAGCGATTCACCCAACGGAATAGAATTTCCTGTTTTCCTCGTTGATTTTGAAATCGGAGTTCCCCGTTATTCTTTTTCTCGGCTCGACAATCAAAGTTTGAGCAGCGTCGGATTTTCCAAAGACGGCCGAAAAATGATTGCTCTTTCACTCCGCTCCGATACGGATGCTGCAACCACTCCTACGGACCTGTCATTCGATATGCGTTACGCTGACGCGATGGGAAACAATCCGATGGTGTTGACCGCAACGCCGGAAACCGGAAAAATCGCGGTACAAGGTGATCAATCATTATGGGGATGAGATGTTGAAGGTCTATTGGATGCGGGAATGAGAAAAACGTGAAAAAAAAAAATTGTTTGAGAGGGGAACCGTTGAGTCTTTCGAACGAAAATGATTTGTTAGCATTTGATTTTATTGTGGTTATGTTTCTGTTTGCTTCATTGTTTTTGAGGTAAGGAGGAGCGGTTGGGCGATGAGGGGAAATAAAAAAACGGGGGAATGAAAAAAAAACAGAGAAATGGGTTGACGGCAAATCGAATTCTGCTATATTTTCCTTTCGCCCGCAACGGAGACAGCAAAGCATGTCACGGAGCGGGCATCGTTTCGAAAGGATGAGATGACCGGACGTTCCCACGGGAATCGCGAGGAATCTTAACCGATCCAAGTTAAGAAAAATAAATGACTTAGAAAAATTTCGAAACGAGTGAGAGAAGGGGTTGACGGAAAGTTGGAACCGGTTAGAATCTTCTCTCGCTGAACAGGAAAAGAAAACTTTTCCTTGTGGAATTGAAAAAAAGAAAGAAGAACCAGTTGACAGGATTTGCGAAATCGGCTATATTCTTCTTTCGCCCGCAACGTGCACGGAAGTGAGTGAAAACGAGCGGGTATTATTTTGGAAACGACAGGAATGAACCAACGTTCCTTGTTCTTTGACAATCGAGCAGATACACAAGCATGTGTGAGACCCTGTTTCTCCCTTGAGTTCGTTCGCGGGAAACCGCGATCAACCAAGTGAAGAAACTCTAAGTAACAAATCCGAGCAGCGTCAATTAAATGTTGGCGTTCTCACAACAGCAAACAATCTGTGAAGAACAGATTTCAAATAATTCACGGAGAGTTTGATCCTGGCTCAGAACGAACGCTGGCGGCGTGGATAAGGCATGCAAGTCGAGCGCGAAAGTTCCCTTCGGGGGATGAGTAGAGCGGCAAACGGGTGAGTAACACGTGGGCAATCCACCTTTGGGTGGGGGATAACTCCGGGAAACCGGTGCTAATACCGCATAATGTTGGATAATCGCATGTTTATCCAACCAAAGGGGGGGATCTTCGGACCTCCCGCCTGATGAGGAGCCCGCGCCTGATTAGCTAGTTGGCAGGGTAACGGCCTACCAAGGCGATGATCAGTAGCCGGTCTGAGAGGATGGCTGGCCACACTGGGATTGAGATACGGCCCAGACTCCTACGGGGGGCAGCAGTCTAGAAGCTTCGGCAATGGGCGAAAGCCTGACCGAGCGACGCCGCGTGCAGGACGAAGGCCTTCGGGTTGTAAACTGCTTTCGACAGGGATGAACGGTAATAGCGCTAATACCTCTATTATTTGACAGTACCTGGAGAAGAAGCCCTGGCTAACTCCGTGCCAGCAGCCGCGGTAATACGGAGAGGGCAAGCGTTGTTCGGATTTATTGGGCGTAAAGCGCGTGTAGGCGGCGCGGTAAGTCGGATGTTAAAGACCCACGGCTCAACCGGGGGAATGCGTCCGATACTGCCGTGCTAGAGTGCGGGAGAGGAAAGTGGAATTCCAGGTGTAGCGGTGAAATGCGTAGATATCTGGAGGAACACCGGTGGCGAAGGCGGCTTTCTGGCCCGCAACTGACGCTGAGACGCGAAAGCGTGGGGAGCGAACGGGATTAGATACCCCGGTAGTCCACGCCGTAAACGTTGGATACTAGGTGTGGGAGGTTTTCTACCCCTTCTGTGCCGCAGCTAACGCATTAAGTATCCCGCCTGGGGAGTACGATCGCAAGATTGAAACTCAAAGGAATTGACGGGGGCCCGCACAAGCGGTGGAGCATGCGGTTTAATTCGATGCAACGCGAAGAACCTTACCAGGGCTTGACATCACCGCAAGGGACCATGCCATTATAGAAATATAGTGGCTTAGGTAGACAGGTGTTGCATGGCTGTCGTCAGCTCGTGTCGTGAGATGTTGGGTTAAGTCCCGCAACGAGCGCAACCCCTATCCCTAGTTGCCAGCGATTCGGTCGGGAACTCTAGGGAAACTGCCGGTTTCAAGCTGGAGGAAGGTGGGGACGACGTCAAGTCATCATGGCCCTTATGTCCTGGGCTACACGCGTGCTACAATGGCCGGTACAGAGGGCTGCGATACCGCAAGGTGGAGCTAATCCCTTAAAACCGGTCTCAGTTCAGATTGGGGGCTGCAACCCGCCCCCATGAAGGTGGAATCGCTAGTAATCGCGCATCAGCTACGGCGCGGTGAATACGTTCCCGGGCCTTGTACACACCGCCCGTCACATGACCCGAGTTGGCTGCTCCCGAAGTCGCTGACCCAACCCGCAAGGGAGGGAGGCGCCGAAGGAGTGGCTGGTAAGGGGGATGAAGTCGTAACAAGGTAGCCGTATCGGAAGGTGCGGCTGGATCACCTCCTTTCTAAGGAGTATAAGCCTGCGGCGAATCATCGATTCGGAAAGGATGAAAAAGCGCCCTTTTCATTAGAAATCGGCCGAAGCCTTTCTCTTCGATACAACTATTCGCCGTTGGTAACTCCCAAGGTAGAACTCACACATCTTTCTGCTCGATTGTCACAGAAAAAGGAAAGCCTGCCTGATTGAAATTTTGTTCTTTCTGGATAATCCGCGACATGAGTATGCGGATCCTTTCCGGGCCTGTAGCTCAGTTGCGGTTAGAGCGTTCGCCTGATAAGCGAAAGGTCACAGGTTCAACTCCTGTCAGGCCCATAACGAGAGTTACACAGGCGAGGGGCTGTAGTTCAGCTGGGAGAACGCCTGCTTTGCAAGCAGGAGGTCACCGGTTCGATCCCGGTCAGCTCCACAAATAGACAATAAATCAATCCTCATTTGAGGATTCATGGTATAATCAATATTCACTTCCATGTGAATAGCGTTCTTTGAAAATTCGGTTCAAAAGTGAAAAGTAAAAGTGTTGCACAGGTTGATGGGTAATGCTGCAAAGCGCAGGATACCTGTTAAGCTACTAAGGGCGTACGGTGGATGCCTTGGCACGAGAAGGCGACGAAGGACGTGGTAAGCTGCGATAAGCCTCGGGGAGCTGCAAACGAGCCTTGATCCGGGGATTTCCGAATGGGGAAACCCGACGGGGGGAATGCCCCGTCACCCTCGACTGAATTCATAGGTCGAGGGAGCGATACGCAGGGAACTGAAACATCTAAGTACCTGCAGGAAAAGAAAACAAAAGTGATTCCCAGAGTAGCGGCGAGCGAAATGGGACGAGCCCAAACCGTCGGATCTCACCGATCTGACGGGGTTGTAGGGCCTCCGCCAAGCGATTCGTAACTCGATAGTCGAACGGTCTGGAAAGTCCGGCCATAGAAGGTGATAGCCCTGTAAACGAAATCGAATGCGACGCTGGAGGTACCTGAGTACCACGGGACACGTGAAATCCCGTGGGAACCTGGGAGGACCACCTTCCAAGGCTAAATACTCTCTCGTGACCGATAGCGAACCAGTACCGTAAGGGAAAGGTGAAAAGAACCCCGAGAGGGGAGTGAAATAGTCCCTGAAACCGTATGCCTACAAGCTGTGGAAGGGCGGTGGTTTAGTCCCGCCTGACCGCGTGCCTTTTGCATAATGATCCGGCGAGTTGTCCTCAGCAGCGCTAGATTAAGGTGTTCAGCACCGGAGTCGGAGCGAAAGCGAGTCCTAATTGGGCGTTAAGTTGTTGGGGGCAGACCCGAAACTGAGTGAGCTACCCATGGCCAGGGTGAAGCAGGTGTAACAGCCTGTGAAGGCCCGAACCAGTGTAGGTTGAAAACTGCTTGGATGAGCTGTGGGTAGGGGTGAAAGGCCAATCAAACTCAGAGATAGCTGGTTCTCCCCGAAATCGTTTTTGGACGAGCCTTGAATGGTTAGTCATGGTGGTAAAGCACTGATTGGACTAGGGGCCCTACCAGGTTACCGAACCCAGTCAAACTCTGAATGCCGTGACTCAAAGTTCAGGAGTCAGACAGTGGGGGATAAGCTTCATTGTCGAAAGGGAAACAGCCCAGATCGCCGGCTAAGGTCCCAAAATAAATGCTAAGTGGTAAAGGTTGTTAGAATAGCTGGACAGCTAGGATGTTGGCTTAGAAGCAGCCATTCATTTAAAGAGTGCGTAATAGCTCACTAGCCGATTGTTCTAGCGCCGATAATTCAACGGGGCTTAAGCATTTTACCGAAGCCGCGAATTCATGCCCTCGGGTATGGATGGTAGGGGAGCATTCCGCAGTAGGATGAAGGTCGATCGTAAGGACGACTGGACGAGGCGGAAGAGAGTATGCCGGAACGAGTAGCGATAAAACGGGTGAAAACCCCGTTCGCCGAAAGCCTAAGGTTTCCTGGGCAAGGTCAATCCGCTCAGGGTTAGTCGGTCCCTAAGCCGAGGCCGAAAGGCGTAGGTGATGGATAACAGGTTAATATTCCTGTACCACCTTATTCACGTTATGAGCATGGGGTGACGCAGAAGGAACGGCCAGCCGGCTGCTGGAATAGCCGGTCTAAGCCCGTAGGTGAGTTCCCAGGCAAATCCGGGAACTATTAACACTGAGGGGTGATAGGGCGCCTGCCTCTGGTAGGCTGAAGTGGTCTGCACCATACTGCCAAGAAAAACCTCGTTTGCCAGTGATTAAGGTGACCGTACCGTAAACGGACACACGTAGGCGAGGAGAGTATCCTCAGGCGCTCGAGAGAACCCTCGTTAAGGAACTCGGCAAGTTAGTCCCGTAACTTCGGAAGAAGGGATGCCCGGAACGGTGAAGTTCTTTACGAATGAAGCTGTTCGGGGCCGCAGTGAAAGGGGCCAAGCGACTGTTTAACAAAAACACAGGACTCTGCAAAATCGAAAGATGACGTATAGGGTCTGACGCCTGCCCGGTGCCGGAAGGTTAAGAGGAGATGTCATTCGCAAGAAGAAGCATTGAATTGAAGCCCCGGTAAACGGCGGCCGTAACTATAACGGTCCTAAGGTAGCGAAATTCCTTGTCGGGTAAGTTCCGACCTGCACGAATGGCGTAAC
>QZKN01000050.1 GCA_003598175.1 Candidatus Omnitrophota bacterium | reverse complement strand
CCCGTTGCGCTGGACTTGTAAGAGTGTTCGTCAATTAGCGGTGGCGCTGCAAAAGCAGGGCCATGGAATTGAACGGCAGAAAATCGCTCATCTTCTCTCCGTATTGGGATACAGTTTGCAAGCCAACCGAAAGACACGAGAAGGCAAACAACACCCGGATCGAGATGCCCAATTTTATTTTATCAGTGAGCGAGTCATTCAGTTCCAGAATTTCGATCAACCTGTCATTTCGGTGGACACCAAAAAGAAAGAACGGGTCGGTGATTTTAAAAATGGGGGCCGAGAATGGAATCCGAACGGAATCCCCGAACAAGTGGATGTATATGATTTCATCGATGAACAAAAAGGCAAAGTCAATCCGTACGGGATTTACGATCAAACCGTCAATCGGGGTTGGGTCAGCGTCGGCGCCGATCATGACACAGCGGAATTTGCAGTCGAAAGCATTCGCCGTTGGTGGTATAAAATGGGCGTCGATCAATATCCGAACGCCAAAGAACTTTTGATTACAGCCGATTGTGGGGGGAGTAATGGAAACCGTGTTCGCTTATGGAAAATCGCGCTACAGAATTTTTCGGATGAAACGGGATTGAAAATATCCGTATGTCATTTTCCTCCCGGAACCAGCAAGTGGAATAAGATTGAACATCGTATGTTTTCGCATATCAGCATGAATTGGCGAGGAAAACCTCTCATTAGCCATGAGGTGATTGTCAATCTAATTGGTAGCACGACTACGAAAAGCGGATTAACTATCATGGCTGAACTTGATACGAATAAATATGAAAAAGGAATAAAAATCGCGGATGACGAACTAAATAAAGTAAACTTAACCAAAGACAGTTTTCATGGGGAATGGAACTATACTATTACCCCTAAATGTTCAAGTTAATTATGGACAATTCCTAAGTCTCCAATTTTACACTCATTCCACTCCCTCTCCTCTTTGCGATAGATAACCATACCGTTCTCCTGAATGTGTTGTTTAAGTTCGTTCGATTGAATGCTGGAATAGGCGATGATATCGAAAAAGAAGGGAATGTGGGTTTCTTCTTCCAGTTGGCTTTTCAGCGAGGACGCCTTGAAGAGATCAAAGGATTTTCCCTTGATGGCGAGATCGATATCGGAGGCTTTCTTGAAGGTTCCGGTCGCTCGGGAGCCGAAGAGAATGGCTTCCTCGATCGAGGCATCAAGAGCCAGGAAGGAGCGAATTGTTTCAAGTTGATTGGGGGTTAAGCCGGTTTTCATGATTCTTTCTGCAAATCAAAATAGAAATCTCGCACCAACGGATAAAATTGTTCCGTAATGAATGAAATCAAGGTGTTCAACAAATTTTCATCGTAGGTATGGCTGGCCAGGTTACGATTGTCGAGCGCCTGTAGCCAGATTTCCCCCTCCCGAATCATTTCAATCTGATAGGCTTGCCGGATCGCTTGTTTTCCGGTATTGATATCGTAGCCTTCGTTCTGCAAATAATCTTTCATCACCTTCCAGGCCAGTTCAATGATGATCTCATAGCCCTGAACCAACGCCATTTGATGGGATTCGCTTTCCGGATCTTTTTCGTAATCATCCATTCTTCGTTGAAATGCAAAGAAAGCTTTTTCAAAATTACGAAACCGTTGTTTCCATCTCAACTCGTCACTCATGTTCTTGTTTTTCTAACTTCTGTAAAGTGTAGGGTGGGTTGAGCGCCAGCGATACCCACCTTTTGGGTGCATACATCATCCGATTTTCGCATGATTCCGGTGGGATTCGTGCCTCATCCCACCCTACCCGTTATTCGAATTTGATTTTCGATAAATTTTCATGAATCAAGGCATTCAATCGGGTTTCTTCCTGCAACTGCTCCTCCCATTCGGCTTTCAACTTTGTAAACCGTTCCTTGAAATCGAAATCGTCCTCTTCATCCGGCAATCCCACATAGCGTCCGGGAGTCAGCACATAATCCAATTCCCGCACTCGTTCAATCGGGGCGGAATTGCAGAATCCCTTGATATCCTCGTATTTTCCTTTGGGATTTCTCCAGGCATGATAAGTTTGGGCGATCTTGCCGATGTCTTCCTTGGCTAGCGCCCGGTTTCTGCGGTTGATCAAATAGCCTAAATTGCGAGCATCGATGAAGAGAATCTCATCCTGCCGGTTCCGGAACTTTCCGTTGGATTTATTGCGGCTGAGAAACCACAAACTGGCCGGGATTTGGGTGTTGAGAAACAATTTCGCCGGGAGATTGACGATGCAATCCACCAGCCGGGCTTCAATCAATTGTTTGCGGATTTCTCCTTCTCCGGACGATTTGGACGTCAACGATCCCTTGGCCAAAACAAACCCGGCTTGCCCGGTGGGGCACAGATGATAGACGAAGTGTTGAATCCAGGCATAGTTGGCATTGCCGGACGGAGGGGTTCCGTATTTCCATCGTCCATCCTGCCGTAATAAATCCCCACTCCAATCACTGTCGTTGAACGGAGGATTGGCGATGACGAAATCGGATTTTAAATCTTTATGGGCATCGTTCAAAAAAGAGCCTTCGTTGTTCCATTTCACCTGGGAACTATCGATCCCCCGAATGGCCAGGTTCATCTTGGCCAATCGCCAAGTGGTTTGGTTGCTTTCCTGACCGTAAATGGAGATATCGTCGACTCGTCCTTGATGATCGGCCACGAATTTTTCCGATTGCACGAACATCCCACCCGAACCACAGCAGGGGTCAAACACCCGGCCTCGATAGGGTTCCAGCATTTCCACCAATAATTCCACCACACAGCGGGGCGTGTAAAACTGCCCCTCTTTTTTCCCTTCGGCCAAGGCAAATTCACCGAGAAAATACTCAAACACATGCCCCAACAGATCGGCGCTGCGGACTTTGGCTTCTCTCATGGCGATATTGCTAACCAGATCGATCAAGCCCCCCAAATTGGCGGGATCAAGATTTTGCCGGGAAAAAACCTTGGGGAGAACGTCTTTCAACGAGGGATTCTCCTTTTCGATGGCTTCCATTGCCTGATCGATGATCTTACCGATTTCCGGAAGTTTGGCTTTGGATTGCAGATACGGCCAACGGGTTTTTTCCGGAACAAAAAAGACATTTTCGGCTTTGTATTCGTCCTTGTCTTCCGGATCGGCGCCTTCATACTCTCCTTCCCCCTTCACCAATCGCTCATGCAACTGTTCAAAGGCATCGGAGATGTATTTGAGGAAAATGAGCCCCAAAACGACATGTTTGTATTCCGCCGCATCGATATTTTTCCTAAGTTTATCGGCAGTTTTCCACAGTTGAACCTCAATCGGCTCGGGTTTGGCGGTGGAGGAGTTATTTTTTGTTCGTGCCATCAAAGAATTCCCATCGCTTCCAGAATTTCTGTTCAAGTGGCTCAATTATAATAATATAGAGTTTTGATTCCTATGTGCCGAGAGCAAAAATGGTTGAATTGTTTGTTTGGAAGGATGGAGAAAACGGTTGGGAAGGATTTCCAGGGGATAAATCCCCTCGAACTTTTGATGGTATACTATGACTTAGTGTGATTTGAAAGATTATAATTCAGGACGAAAAAACATGAGTTCAGCCGTAGTTGAAGAAATTTTGAAAAAGTTGATCTACTGAGTCAAGATGAACAACTTCGTGTCATTGCTGTGTTAGCGGAAAAAGCCTGCAAGATTTCTACGAATCCTATCAAACCATTACGGAAATAGTCGGATATAGCCGGACGATTACCGTATCCATCCTGTGAAGAAGACGCCCGGATTTCTAAGCAGTGAGTCGCAGGTTCGAGTTCTGCTGGGCGCGCTTTGATTTTATAAGACTTACGCCACCAACGATTTTCCCGCGAAACGTCGGCGTCACATGGTTTCATTGTTCTTGCGGTGAATAGAAAGTATAATCTCCGCAAGAGGTGCGGTGATTATGCGCTATATTCATGAAAAAGCGAATTGGCCAAATCTGACGTGGGACATGAATAAGTTGGCCATTTTGCTAAGCGAAATTCGGCATCGCCAGGGGCTGCTGTTGGGAAGAATGGGCAGCCTTGGTTTTTCATTGCGCGCCGAGGCGAACCTGAAAATCCTTACTGCCGACGTCGTAAAATCCAGCGCCATCGAGGGCGAGATTCTCGATGAGGATCAGGTCCGATCCTCCCTTGCCCAAAAGCTCGGTATGGATATCGGAGGCCTTTCGCCATGGGATCGGCATGTGGAAGGGATTGTCGAAATAATGCTGGATGCAACGCGGAACCATAGGGATCCCTTAACTGAGGATCGATTGTTTACCTGGCATGCGGCACTGTTTCCAACCGGTCGCAGCGGGATGCGCAAAATTACGGTTGGCGCATGGCGGCCCGGCCCCATACAAGTCGTGTCAGGCCCGATCGGCCGTGAGAAAGTGCATTTTACGGCCCCAGAGGCTGACCGTCTGAAAAAAGAAATGAAAGCATTTCTGAACTGGTTCAATGCATCCACCAAGATGGATCCCGTCTTGAAATCCGGAATCGCCCATTTCCGATTTGTGACCATTCACCCGTTTGAAGATGGAAATGGCCGCATCGCTCGCGCGATTGCCGACCTCGCTCTTGCTCGTGCGGATGGCAGCGCCGAACGTTTTTATAGTATGTCAGCCCAAATTGAAAAAGAACGCAAAGACTACTATGCACAGCTGGAACGATGCCAGAAAGGCGGACTGAATATCACCCACTGGCTGGAGTGGTTTCTCGCCTGTCTTGGCCGGGCAATGGATCGCGCGGAGGAAACGCTGGTCGTGGTCCTGCGTAAAGATCATATTTGGAAACGGGCGAACCAATACCCGATAAATCAACGGCAGCAAATCGTGATCAACCGCCTGCTCGAAGAATTCACCGGTTATCTGACCAGCAGCAAATACGCCAAACTGGCAAAATGTTCGCAGGATACCGCGTTACGAGATATTTGTGAACTCATGACGTATGGACTATTCGTGCAAAATCCCGGCGGAGGACGCAGTACAAGCTATCAATTGGCTGATCCGGAATAAAAAACCACATCCCTTTCACACCTCCGGCAACACCCACGGTTCGCGGTACTCCCGCGTCAAATACCGATTGGCTTCCTCATCCCCCACGAACGCATTCGTTTCCGAATCATAATGCAGTATCCGGCCAACGCGCCAGGCGGCGTTTCCCATGTGGCAGAGGGCGCTGGACGGATGGCCGACGGTTTCCAGGTCGGCAGCCGGTTGTTGCCGCGACTTCACACAATCGAGAAAATTGCGCACGTGACCGTGGGTGTTGTCTCCGCTCGCGTCTTCGTTCACTAACTCGCCGTGAGCGTTGAAGGCTTGCCATTTGGAATTGCCGATGACGATGTATCCCTGGTCGCCATACACCGCCGCGCCTTCCGGCGCGCCCTCGAACGGATACGGCGTCCAGATGCGCATTTCGTAGTTCAGCAAATACCCGCCGGGATACTCGTAGGTAACCATCAGGGTGTCCGGCCACTCCTGCATGTCGTCGAAGTAATACTTGCCGCCCAACGCGGATACGCTTTGCGGCCATCCCGGCGCTGGGCCGCCTTCGGCCCGAATGGCGGTTTCCAACGCCCAGCGCGCAACGTCCAGCCGATGCACGCCGTCGTTGCCCAGGTCGCCGGTTCCGTAATCGAAAAACCAACGCCAATTGCCATGAAATCGCATCTTGTTGAAGGAAGATTTACGCGCGGATCCCAGCCAGAAGTCGTAATCGACGCCGGAAGGCGGCGCCTCATCCTTCGCAAAACCAAGGCTTCCCTGCCTGGCGCTTTCCCACGCGCGGGCAAATCGCGCCTTACCCAAATGGCCTTCCCGAATAAACTCCATCGCCGAAAGAAAATGCTTCCCGCTGCGGCTTTGCGTGCCGAGTTGCACGATGCGCTGATGTTTGCGCATGGCCTTTACCATCGTGCGGCCTTCCAGCATATTATGGCCGTCCGGCTTTTCCACGTAGACGTCCTTTCCCGCCTGACAAGCCAGGATCGTGGGAATCGCATGCCAATGATCGGGAGTGCCGATGACCAGAACATCCACCGCCGGATCCTCAATCGCGACGCGAAAGTCCGTTATCGCCCGCGGCGGTTGACGAGTCTTTTTTGAGACCGCATCCATCCGTTCCCGCAGCACGTTCTCATCCACATCGCAAACATAACGGATATCCACATCCGCCTGCTCCGCAAACGCATGCAGCAACCCATTGCCCCGCCCCCGCACCCCCATCACGGCCGCGTTGACGCGGTCGTTCGCCCCCAGGGATTTTGGGGATACCGCCGCAAGGGAAACAACCGCCGCGCCTTGTTGAATAAATTGCCGTCTGTGCATTTTACTTTCTCCTTATTTATATCGGATGATTGAACGACAATATATCGCTTCACCGAATTCCGATTCTTGCTTTCCCTGCTTCTATTACACTCTCACAGAATTTCCTGGCTGTCTACCTCAATTCGATACGGTCATTTTTTCCATTGTAAAATCCGGGATTTTCTGCGATACTATTCATGATGCGGTGACAAGAAGGTAACCAATCAAGGTAACATGATGACGACAACCATACAACAAATAACGGCGGAAGATCTCTTTCGGATACCGAACGACGGTTTCTGCTACGAACTGATTCAAGGAGAACTCAAAAAAATGTCGCCGCCCGGCTCTCAGCATGGACGAATCATAATGAATATCTCAGCCCCTCTTTATCAGCACGTTAGAAAAAAACAACTGGGGACAGTCTACGCGGCAGAGACCGGCTTCAAAATCACCTCCAATCCTGACACGGTGCGCGCCCCGGATGTGGCTTTTGTCAGCCGGGAACGGGTTCGACAGGTGGGCGACATCGTCGGATATTGGCCGGGCGCGCCGGATCTTGCTGTGGAAGTCATTTCACCGAATGACGTTTATACCGAAGTCGAAGAGAAGGCATTTGATTGGCTGGAGGCCGGCGCCCAAATGGTGATCGTCGTCAATCCGCCGACACAGGTGGTCACGGTTTTTCGCTCTCGCAATGACATTGTGATGCTCACCAAAAACGACGCCTTGGAAACGGGGGACGTCATCCCCGGCTGGTCCATTGCGGTCAACGATATCTTTGCACTACAATAATTTTCTTTTTCATCCGTCGCGAACATGGAAGTTACAAAAAGGCGATCATCAACACGTTGTGATAAAAAACTCCAGGAAATGGATAAGGAGTCGTTGTATGGAAACCATCTGTCCACACTGCCGGGGAGAAGTTCCGCGTGAAGCAAAATATTGCCTTCACTGCGGGCGCTTGGTCGATAATTTTCAGTACTGCCAGGAATGCCACGAACCGATTTCCATCGAGGCGAAACGCTGCTGTTATTGCGCCCAAAAAGTGCCGACCGATCGCGATGTGCAAATTCAGAGTTTCAATAAAATCATCGTCGCCGACCGGCTGGGCTCGTTTTTGACCGGAAGAGGCGGCTTCACCAATCTGTTTCATCCCCCGCGGCTGGAAGTGTCGCACGGCCGCATATTGGTCACGAAATGGAGTTTTTTCGGCCTGCGCGAACATCAACAGGAAATCCGCGTGGATCGCGTCGCATCGGTGCAATATACACAGGGAATTATTTGGGGCGGCATTTTGATCGAAACCTTCGGCGGCGCGACGGAAGATATCAATCAGAAAGGATTCGATCAGGCGGATGCGCGGGAAATGTCGCAGAAATTGAAGGAAATTCTATCCGTTTAAGGAATCCAACTGCGGAATGCATAACGGCCCGACCCGATTCGAACCACCGCTTTCCCCTGTTCATACCGGAGCAGTTGCATCCCCTCCATCTCATTGATCGGTTGCTCATTGATCGTAATTTTTTCAGAATCGGCTGCCGGGAGGATGACCGTCGCTTCCGTGTTGACCGGAATTTCGATCTGGAGCAGAAATTCCCGCTCCTTGCGCTGCCAATGGCTCGCGATGGTTCCATACATCGACCGATAGGAAGCGCGCGCCCATTCGATATCGCCGACGAGTTGAGGATCGATGATGATTTTTTCAAATGCGGGCGCTTGCGGATCGCGTTTGATTCCCGCCAGTTCCTGAAAAAACCACTCCTGCAAATGACCCAACATGCAATGATTGTGAGAGACCACTTTTCTGCCGTCCCACGCTTCCGTCAAACTGGTCGCGCCCTGCTGAATTTGGTAGCCGTAGCCAGGTTCGTCGGTTCTATGCGTTAACGAATAGATCAAGTCGCTGCGTCCCTGCTCCGCCAACGCGCGCAGAAGAAATCGAAATCCCACATCGCCGGCGGTCAGATACCCACGGTCTTTCACTTCGTTGACTAGGTTGGTGAAAACCGCTTCGATGCGCTCCCGATCAACCAGATCGAGCGCCAACGGCATGGCGTTGGC
Organism: Candidatus Omnitrophota bacterium; assembly: GCA_003598175.1. Classification (GTDB taxonomy): domain Bacteria; phylum Hinthialibacterota; class Hinthialibacteria; order Hinthialibacterales; family Hinthialibacteraceae; genus SURF-12. The sequence continues at coordinate 124,743 of QZKN01000050.1, read as the reverse complement.
CGTCTGGCTGCCGGTTGCGTATTGATTCGTGTTCGGATCGAACAGCGCTCGATGGAAGGCCTCGCGCACCTGCTTCCGCAATTCCATATAATGCGCCGCATCCTCGTCTTTTCCGAGCAGGTCCGCCGTACGGACAAGAATATCGATATCATGATAAAAAATCGCCGAAGCGGTCAACCGTTTGGGCGTGAGGCGCGATTCGCCGACGCTCCCGCCGCGCACATAATCAAACCAATCGCCCAGCCCGTGCGAAATCAGATGATTTTCGGAACAATCGACGAGATAATCCACGTACCGTTTCATCCGTTCATAATTGTCGGTAAGAATGCGCCGGTCGCCGTACCACTGATACGTCAACCAGGGAAGGATCACGCAGGCGCTGCCCCATTCCGGCGAGTCGCGAAAGCCGCCGCTAAAAACGGTGAATTCGGGCGCAATGTCGGGAACGAGGCCGTTCGGCAACTGGCTGTCGCGCATGTCGCGAGCGACTTTGTTGTAAAATAGAGGTACGTCATACGTATACATGATCGACGGCGCCATCAAATGAGCGACTTCCAGCCAGCCGAGTTTTTCGCGATGCGGGCAGTCGGTGAGAACGCTTTGCAGGTTGCTGCCGACGGACCAATCGAGAAGTTGGAAAATTTGATTGTACAATTCACTGGAACAGCAAAACGCGCCGATTCGTTCCGCGGATTGCCGCGTAAACAATCCGCGAATGTCGAGCAGCGCAACGTCGTTTTCACCCGCCGCGTCGGCGGGAACCGCGCCTTCAACCTGTAAATAACGGAAACCGTAATACGTGAAACGCGGCTGCCATTCTTCAATCACGCCGCCTTTCAGCGTGTAGGAATAATGATGCGGCCCGCCCGAAGCGGATTGATTGGCGAGTCCCTCCTCGGTAAGCAACTCGGCGGGCGTGATTTTTACCGTGTTCCCGCGCGCGCCGCGCGCTTTGATTTTAGGAATGCCGGAAAAATTCTGCCCCAAATCATAAACAAAGATATCCGGCCGCGGCTGCGTAACGCGGACCGGCGTGAATTCCCGCATGACTCGAATCGGCGGCAATTGCTGCGAAACCAAACGGCCGCCCGGCCCGTCGCAGACTTGCGCCTGCCGCCATGAACTGTCATCGAAACCGGCGCGGTTCCAATCCGGAATTTCCAAACGGGCGTCATAATCTTCCCCGCCGAAAATACAAGTGAAGACAATGGGGCTTGGAGCGGCGCGCCATGATTCGTCGGTTACGATCGCATCCGTGGTTCCATCTTCAAATTCCAGTTGCAACTGCGCAATGCATTTCGGCGGTCCGAACGATCCCGTAAACTTGACATAACGGCCGCCTTCGACGTTGTACATGCCGTTTCCCAGCATAACGCCGACGGCATGGTTTCCCGGCGGCAATAATTCACTCACGTCATAAGTAGAATAAAGGCAGGTATCGCGATAATCAGTCCAGCCGGGTTCCAACAGGCGGTCGCCGACTTTTTCCCCGTTCAAAAAAAGTTCATAAAAACCCAATCCGCAAATAAAAAGATTCGCCGATCGGACTTTTTTTGCGAGTTGAAATTCCTTGCGAATGAGGGGCAACGGAGAAAGCGTGTTTTGCTCTGCTTGATTTTCATCTTCCGGAAACGTAATCCAACGCGCCTTCCATTCCTCCTCATGCAATACGCCCATCGTCCAACGGCCCGTTCGGCTCCAATCGGACGGGACATCCTTCTCATCCCACACCCGCACTTTCCAAACATAGTCCTGAAAGGAACGCAATGCGGCGCCGGCATACGGAATTTGAATCGATCGCCCGCTTTCCACCCTGCCGGAATCCCATACGTCGCCCATCTCGCCGTTCAATTTGTCCATGTCCCTGGCGACGATGATTTGATACGCACGTTGTTTTTGATGGAGAGAATCGGAGCGCAAAATCCAGCTGAACCGCGGATGTTCTTGCTCCAGTCCAATGGGATCAACCGCATATTCACAACGGATTTCATCGACGGTGAGTGCAGAGGCATTTGCGAAGAACGGCAGAATCCCGACAACCATCGGAAAAAAAAGGAATCGGAAAAAACCATACATTTCTGGATACTCCTTGATAGGGCTCTAATTTCAACAAAATCCGACAGCGCGGAAAAACACGATGACAGGAAATTACATTTCACCGCGAATTGTAGAACCATTCAACCGGTTCACGAATCTCCATGAGCATCCATTTATAAAAATGAGGCCAAGATGCCCCCACGGGGGCAAACGACAGCAAGCCCACCGTTTCAACGGTGAGCGCGACGCGGTCGACGTTGTGCAGCATTTTCATATAAACCGCCATGACCGATAGGTCACAACAGAGGATGTAAATACCTCGTAGGGGCAGGTTTCAAACCTGCCCCTACAAGGCGCATTTTCAGGTAAAAAAATGCCCGTCTCGTTATCCTTGACGAAATGAACCGTTGTAATCATGATTTTACGGTTGTACCGCCGGCTTCCCGCCGGCAAATTTTCGAAATCCATTTCCAAATCCAACAAGACTGCAAAGGAACAAAATCCATTGAACATCCTCATCACCGGCTCCAGCGGACAAATCGGAACCAATTTGGCTCTTCGCCTGCTTGCGGAAGGACATGCCGTGCTCGGCATCGATTATCGACAAAATACGTGGACGGATCGCATCCCCATGCGCATGGTGGATTTGACCACGGACTGCGTCGGGAGAATGCTGGAACTGATCAAGGGATACGAAATCGAGCTGATCGTGCATCTGGCCGCCTATGCGAAAGTGTACGAGTTGGTGCGCGAACCCTCGCGCGCGCTGCAGAACGTGGATATGACCTTCAAGGCGGCGGAAAGCGCGCGCCTGGCGGAAATCCCCATCATTTTCGGGAGTTCCCGCGAGGTCTATGGCGACATCCACCGCCACGTCACCAACGAATCCTGCGCCGATTTCGTCGTGGCGGAAAGCCCGTATTCCGCCAGCAAAATCGCGGGCGAAGCGTTTATCTATTCCTTCTCGCAATGCTACGATTTACCGTATATCGTCTTTCGTTTCAGCAACGTATACGGCCGCTATGACAACGATCTCGAGCGCATGGAGCGGGTCACGCCCCTGTTTATCAAACGCATCTCGCAGGAACTGCCCATCGTCATTCACGGCAAGGAAAAGGTGCTGGATTTCACCTACATCGACGACTGCGTGCAGGGCATCTGTCTCGGCATGGAAAAACTATTGAAAAAAGAAGTCGTCAATCAAACCATCAACCTCGCCTGCGGACAAGGCAGCAGCCTTGTCGACCTCGCCCATTACATCGGCAAAGCCGTCGGAGTGGAGCCCAAAATCACGTATACTCCCGCTCAACCCGGCGAAGTGACCCGCTACATCGCGGATATCACAAAAGCGCGGGAATTGCTCGGGTACAATCCGCAAACGTCGCTGTCGGAAGGGATTCCCAAATCGATTGCATGGACGCGGGAGTTCGAACAGCAGAAAGGGCTTTGAAAACACCCCGGCAAAAAGTCAAAATTTGTGGTGCGGACATCCTGTCTGCACAATATATAGTGACAGATTGTTGATTGATACGACAATCTGTGCCGGTTCCAAAATGTAATCCGACTTTTTGCTGGCGCATTTTTGCATACGGACGGTTGCCGCCGCTAATATCATTCCATCGACCAGAACTTCACACCATATGGCTCAAACAAACCTCTTATTGTTGCATGTTCTCTTTTGATTTCCATTACACGTTCGCGCCGCAAACGGATGTTTTCATCATTGCTTGCCGTCATCGCGTCCAAAACGATCGGAACGGCGATCATATCGGATGGCAAGTTATTGCATGCCAGATCAACATGCGCTGCCGTGTTTGAGAAATTCCATACCAACAGATTGTACAGTTGATAGGTTTCATCATACGCGGCAAATCCGTGAATCGTGGAATGATCGGAAACCAGAGCCAGGCGCTCTCCCGTCAAACGGGAAAGCAATTTAAAAACAAAATAGGAAGGGCGCATGGTATTTTGAAAATCGAACAATCCGTCATATTGCGGCGCCCGATTCCACCATTTCGCCATAAAGGCGGTTCCGCCGGGGGACATGAATTGCGCGAAACGCTCGAACGAGACGTGGTAATCACGAATATGATAATAGCAGGAATAATCCAATCCCGCATCGAACATCTGCCAGGCCGTTTCGGCGATAAAGCAGGGTTGAAAACGCGGATCGTTGGATGGATTGCCAAGCGACATATTCCATTCGTTCAAAATCGTTTCCGGTTTGAGAGAGGGATAGTTTTTGAGAAGCGTTTTCATGTTGTCAATCGTCGATCGAATGTGCAGTGGATCGCTGCTGTAGATGTGCCAGGAAACGAAATGCAAGGGCGTCTTTTGTTGTTCACAATAATCCAATAATGCGGGTAAAATCAGTGAATTCGAATTGGCCAAAGCCGGCCCTCCGACCAGTGCGTCCGGATCGGCGCGGAGGACGGCGTTGACTGTGCGCTGATAAAATCGGGGATAATTTTCAGGACGGAAACGATACGGACAGCCGCCCGACTCGCCGATATCCGGTTCGTTGATGATTTCCCAATAGCGGATCCCTGCATTCCGTTCTTTGTAATGTTTTACAAGATTGAATATCAATGTTTCCCATTCCCCAAAATCGTTCGGCTCCACAATATCCTGATCCACGACAGGAAACAGCACACGAGGTTTGAAGACGATGCACATCAACGGCGTTGCGCCGGTGGCGAGGATCAGATCGACGGAACGATCGAGTGTATCAAAATGATAGCGCCCGCGAGCCGGCAACAAATCGAAATATTCCTGAATAAACAACCGAATCAGCCGGGGGCGCAGGGCGCGTATTTCAGCGACGCGATTTTCCCACATCGGTTCTTCCGATAATCCGCCTTGTCCCAGCGCGAAACGATCGATTTCAAGCGGTCCCAACCTCTGATTGAAATCAACCGTAATCATTGCGTTTTGAGATTGGGAATAGGCGAGAGTGGAAAACAGGCAAAACAGAATAACAGACAACGTTCGGGTAAACATAACATTCTCCTTTTTTAATAATTCACGAGGATGACGTAATGCCGGCGCGATGGATGTTCGATTCGCACCCATTCTTTATGCACATCATAATCATTCCACATTTCTCCATTGACGGCGACGGATTGCATGGATTGGCTTCGCGGATGCCGCAAGCGCACCAGAAGCTGATTCGGGGAAGAATGCGTGGGCATTTCGATTTCCGCGCGGATTTGTCCGGCGTCGGCGCGGCTCTCGATTTGATAAGAAATTTTTCCGTAATAAGTCGGCGCTCGTTCCACACGGATCACGTTCCCCGCTTCCAGCCAAGCCCGCGGCGTCGCCTGCGCCAACAACAACGAATCATCCTCCCACTCATGAATCAGCATATGGCGATACAACTCGAACCAGGCGCCGTCCGTACTGGGCGGCCCGAAATACTGTCCATGCGTCCAGCGGTGCTCCACCGGCTCGAGCACGGTGTGGCTGAATCCGCTCGCCATATAACTATAAAAAGCACGAATGGCGGCCTTGGGATCGTCGCGCAACAGATACGCCGTCGCCTGCTGGTTATACACCGGCTCGTTGGCGATTCCCCAGCCATGCAGGAAGAGATTATCCTCGTGATCGTTCAACAACGCGTTCGCCAGCTCGCCGTCGGCGGGTAGCGCTTTCAGCCGGATAAGATGCAACGCGCCCGTGTCCACGTCGGTCGGATACCACTGCTCGAAAATCCGCCCAAACGTGGCTGCCTCGCAGGGTACATACGGAATCCAGCTGTGATCCCGCAGTTGCACTAAGGGCGATCGCATGGCCGCTTTGTTAAATTCGTTTTCCACCTTTTTTTTGAATATTTGAGCGGTTTCTATACATTCCTCCGCTTGAGGATGGTCAATTTGTTGTAATGCACGCCCCAAAAGCTGCAAACCCGCATATATGTAGGCCTGATTAAACGCCCAGAGCCCATCGCCGGTGCCATCGTTCAGCGGTCCTTTCACAAGGCCGCCGGTTTGTTCAGCATGTTCCTGCCCGTTTTTGATTTCCGAAAGACACCATTTCAGCGCTTTCAGCGTTTGCGGCAGTATCGTTTCGAACGCATTGCGATCCTGAGATAATAAATAGTTTTTCGCCGCGGCGACCATCATCCCCGGCGTGTACACCACCCAATTCGCGTAGCCCCGCACATGCCCATTCGTTTCCTGGTTATTGTCGTAGATGGCGGCGAGTTCTTCCAAGGCAATATCGTGGTATCCTCGCAGATCATAAAGCATGTAGTCGACATATACCGCCTGATTGACCGGCCACGGCGTTCCATTCTGTCCATAGGCGAAGTTCGAGTAAGGAAGATCGATGGTAACCTTGTTTTGTAGATCCGTGGCTCGTCGCGGCAATCGCAAGGCGTGCCACAAATTCGCCCGAAACAGTTCGTTTACCACGTTTTCCGGGACGAGAAATTGTGCGCCGCGGGAAAGGTACGATTCCCCAAAATTTCGTGTCTCTTCGCGAGTTTTTTCATAATCCAATGCGAACAGTATGGATTGATTTTCATGGGAAACAACCGGCGAAGGCAATTTCACCACCCATTCACGAGAACCGTTTGCGGGAAGGTTTGTGAATACCGTCACGTCGATTCGCTTCATCTCTTTTTGGTAGTCATGGACGCCGCTCCATGCGATAGGATTCTCGTTTTCTTCAATCGTAAATAAAATGTCCTGTCGTTTGTCTGTTTTGAAAAAAGTGGAACGTCCGGATTTGTCCGCCAGGATATTCACGTCGGCAGCCAATTTTCTGCGATGACTCATCGTAAAGGACGCCCACTGTTCTTTCCCCGTCAATTCCGTCAGTTTCACCTTTTGCAGCAGCGCCATCGGGATGTCGCCGCGCCGTTCCCGCGGCGGCCCGTGGAGAGGATAGGCGAATTGCTCGACTTCATAACGCACGCCGTTCTTCTCGAAAAAAGTAATGATGATGGGAAGCCCGTTTTCCAATTTCTGGTTTTTCCATGTTTTTGTTATGCCCTGCGCCAGGTCGCCGAAATCGTACCAAAAACGGAAATGATCAGGATTTCCCAAATCGTTCCACACCCCCGCGCCGCGATCAACGCCGAATTTATAAATGGCGCTGTCCCACGCCAGACAGACGATGTGGCCCGGCGCAGGCTGGGCCGGATGGGTGTAATGCGGATCGCCCATATCTTCCCAGCGGGAAGTGTATTGCTCGTATGTCGCTTCCGGTTCCACCTGAACCTGCTGCAATACTCTCTTCCCTTTCCATTCTCCGATCTGTTTTTGATGATTGAAAAATGAAACCGGCGGATCTCCGGCGCTTAGAAAAATATCCAGCGATGGAATCCAAAAAACCTTGTTTTGAAGTAGCTGATCGACAGTTACGGAGAACCCTTTTATCCCTTCACTGTCCGTTTGAATGGTTAACTTGCGTGAATCTCGGCGATAAGCAGGATCAAGAGTGAGCCGCCGGGCGGTATCCGGATCACTCTGCGTAATCAGATCGGCCCAAATGATATGCAGGTTTTGAATGATCTTGACGGGCGCGTCCGGATAATCCAACATCACTTCCACCCCGTCGATATCGCCGTTTCCCGCCTGTGTTTGCCACACTCCGTTTTCAAAATGATCGTCCGTTTCCAATGAAAAGCCCTGGTTGTTTTCAATGGCTACATCAACAGTTGTCAATTTGATAAAAAATGAACTTTGGTTCGGAGATTCATGCCCCCAGCTGATTTGAACAGGGAGTTGATTCTGAGTGTTCGCCGGAGATAATCCGACAGTGAAAAGGGCTATGGTTAAAAAAATGAATCCGATCCTATGTTTCATGGTTTTCCCCAATCTTTTTTACTACGATATCTCTTCTCAGATCATCGATCCATCTTTATTTATTCAATTGATGAAATGATATTGTATACGACTATTGATTGGGAGGGGATGATATGATACAACGTTCCCAGCGTCAACCGGATAATAGGATCATTGCATATGCAGAGAAACTTTATCCACTATAATTTTAGTTTTTCAATTCGTGGGTAAAGCAGGCGTCCTCGCCTGCATTGTACGTGCAAGCGAGACGCTTGCTTTACCCGATTCGAGTTCAATCTGTGTCGGGTAGAAATTGTAGTCTTTAGAAAGATTGGCAGTAATATGGCAATGAAAGGATGAGTCGTTATGTTGCGATATTTGAGATTGAAGCTGGGGATGAATTGGGTAGTTTGGTGGTATTTTATGTTTTTTGGAGTTTTGCTATATGTAATGAATCCACTTCTCTCTCCTGCGGATAAAAAAAACGAAGCGGAAGAACAACTCGCCGAGGAAGTGGCAAAGAACGGCTGGATCGTGTTCTGCGCCCGCTCCGAAAAAGGAGATTGGGACTTGTTTTTTTGCCGGCCGGATGGCTCCAATCCGCAAAACCTGACTTCAACACCTGCCTGGAATGAAGCCGCCCCACAATTTTCACGCGATGGCCGCAATTTACTGTATCGGAGAATACGCCGTGATGAGAAAATCGACGGCAATTATTACGGCGCGCAGGGCGAATTGGTTTTTGCACGCGGGAATGGAACGGAACCGCAGGTTTTCGGTAGTAAGGGTGAATATCCTTGGGCAAGTTGGAGTCCGGACGGAAAACAAATCGCGTGTTTGACGCCCCAAGGGATTCTCTTTATCGATATCGAAACAAAACAGGTTATGCAACGGTTGGAACGCATAGGTTTTTTTCAACAATTAATCTGGTCGCCGGACGGACTGCGATTCTGCGGGGTGGCGAACAATTTCGGCGCGAGCTGGAGCGTCGCCTGCATGGAAATTTCTACCGGCGAGACGAATGCGGTGAGTCGCGTGGATTGCTGCACCCCGGATTGGTTTCCGGATTCGAAAAATCTCATTTTTAGCAACCGCCCGCCGGGACAAAAAGGAAACAACGGCTATGGTTGGACGCAGCTGTGGCGGGCCGATATCGAAGGCAAGGAACGGCAATTGGTTTATGGCGAAGATGGGCGGCATGTTTACGGTGGCCAGGTCTCTCCCGACGGCCGATATGTTGTATTTACAGGAAATATGAAGGAAGACGGCGATCCGGAAAACAGCGGCGCGCCGATGGGATTGATGCGTCTCGCGGATGCCCCACTGATTGGCGATGAAAGTCAGGAATTGCGGGCATTATATCCCAACGCTGGTCATGGACCTGTTTTGGTATTACCCAATGGATGGGAACCGTGCTGGACATTCGCGGAAATCGTGGCCAATGAACCAACCGAAACCACGCAATCATCACCGACGAATACCAGCGATTCGTTGGCGCGTGAATTACACGACAAAGGCTGGATTGCTTATAGCGCGGAAACGGAACGAGGCGATTGGGACTTGTTCTTAATGCGCCCGGACGGATCGGATCGGCGCAACATCACCAACTCACCGGATTGGAATGAGGGCGGCGTACGCTTTTCTCGCGACGGAAAAAAAATGTTGTTTTATCGCATGAGCCAGGATACGCCGCTGGATAATAACACCTATGGATTGTTCACGCTGATCCTCGCCAATGCGGATGGCAGCGACGCCAACGTCTATGGCGACGTATTCCCGTGGGCGGCGTGGGGACCGCATAGCGACCAATTTGCCTGTTTGGATAAAATAGGGATGCAAATCATCGACCTGGAAAGTAAGAAAATCATTCGCACCCTGCCGCGAAAAGGGATGGTGCAGCAATTGGGCTGGTCGCCGGACGGAAAATGGTTCTGTGGTACCGCCAACGGCTTGGGCAAATATTGGAACATCGGTCGAATGAACGCGCTCACGGGCGAAATGAACGCAGTCAGCGAATTGGAAAGATACAATTGCACGCCCGATTGGTTCAACGACGCCGAGCGAATCATCTACTCGCGAGGAATCGTTCCGGAAAAAGGCGGTTGGGCGGAATTGTGGATGGTAAACGGGGATGGCCGGGAGAGACGCTTGATTTACGCGGAAGAACGACGGAATATGTACGGCGGCGCGCTTTCTCCGCTAGATCGATACGTGGTATTCACCCGCAGCGAAGAGGATTTGGGCGCGGTGAAAAACTCACGCACCCGCATCGCCATCGTTCGCCTGGAAGATACACCCATGATCGGCGACCATAGCGAAACGCTGCGAAAACAACATCCAACCGCCCCAAACGGCCCGATGCTGGATTTGGGATGGGGATGGGAGCCGGCCTGGACGGAAGCGGATTTGCATAATCCCGAAAAAGAATAAACAAACCAATTTGTTCACTCCCCGTTGACGGATTGGAGAGGGGAATTGATGTCATGAATGATACAAAACCCTCGCAGTATCGCTGGCTGGTGTTTGGATTATTGGCGATCGGATATTTGCTCGTCAATTTTCATCGCCTCTGCCCGGCGGTGGTGGCGTTGGATTTAATGCAAGATTTGCAAGCGGGAGGATGGCTGGTGGGATTGCTCGCGTCCGCCTACTTCTATCCCTACGCGTTCATGCAAATCCCATCCGGCCTCTTATCCGATTCGTGGGGACCGCGCAAAACAATCACCGGTTTCTTTATACTCGCCGGTTTTTCATCGATGGGATTCGGACTGGCTCACACTGCGACCGGCGCCATCGCCGCGCGCGTGTTCGTCGGAATCGGCGTGTCCATGCTGTTCGTTCCCATCATGAAAATATTGACGCGCTGGTTCACCGTGTCGGAATTTTCTTTCATGACCGGCCTGCTGATGGCTATCGGCGGCTTGGGAGGCCTGATCGCGGCGTATCCCCTGGCGTATCTCAGTGCGGCCATCGGCTGGCGCGGAAGTTTTATTGCCATCGGAATCATCACCCTCTTTTCGGCGGCCGCCATTTGGTTGTTCGTACGCAATTCGCCGGAAGAAATGGGATTGGCCGCCGTGGAAACAAGCGATCCGGCTCAACCGTCTCCAAAACCAATCATCGGCCTGTGGGAAGGCGTCGGCGTCGTGCTGCGCGCCGCCCGTTTTTGGCCGTTGGCCGCCTGGTTCTTCTTTACATTCGGCATATTTTTCAGTTTCAGCGGCTTATGGGGCGGCCCCTATTTTATGGAAATCTATCAATTGAGCAAAACCCAGGCCGGATCGATTTTGAGTATGCCGGCCGCGGCCATCATCATCGGCGGCCCGTTATTCAGCTACGTTTCCGACCATATCCTGCGCTCCCGCAAAATAACATTGATTCTGTCGTCCGCCATCGTCGGGATGCTCTCGATCCCACTCGCTTTTTTCACCGCCGACATGCCCTTGCCGGTTTTATACGTATGGAGTTTTCTCTTGGGCATGTTCGGCAGCGCGGTGGTGGTGGTCGGCTTTGCCGCCGCGAAGGAATCCTTTCCAATGGAAATCGCGGGAACGGCCGTCGGTTTGATCAACCTGTTTCCCTTCCTCGGCGGTGCCATCCTGCAGCCGCTCGTGGGCTATGTCCTGGACGCAGATGGAAAGGCGGCGACAGGATATTCCGCCGCGGCCTACGGACAGGCGTTTCAACTATACGTATTATGCGCAATCCTCGCCTTCATCGCCGCCTGTGGGATGAAAGAAACGCTCCCCTCCCGCCGATCATAATTCATATATTAATTTTTATAACGTAGTAGTATCGTAGGGTGGGTTGAGCAAAGCGAAACCCACCTTTACGATTGCCATTTCAAAAACAAACAGGATGCATTGCATACACCCGACCCAACAATCTACAATCTCTCAAAACATTCGTATAACCTCGATGACGAAGAATCATGGAATCCCTTATAATCTGAGTGCGTCCCCGTCGATGCCCTGAGGAAGGAGAATGGAATGATACGTTCAAGAAAACTATGTTGGTTGGTTCCGTTATACCTGCTGGTTATCGCCGACGCGAACGCGGAAGAACGGATTGACTTGACGAATCAATTGCAGCCCATACGAGAAGAGTATCATTTCCCCGCGCTGGCCGCCGGAATGATTCTGGAAGGCGAACTGCGCGCCATCGGCGTCGTGGGCGTACGGAAGCATGGGAGTGAAATCCAGGCGGAACTCGACGATCCGTTTCACCTGGGTTCCTGCACCAAAGCGATGACCGCTTCGTTGATCGCTCGTTTGGTAAATGAAGAAAAACTGCGTTGGGATCAAACGCTGGCGGAAACCTTCCCCGAATGGAAAGACCTCATGCACGAAGGCTATCGCCGGGCGACTCTGGTTCATCTGTTGTCGCATCGCGCGGGAGCGCCGAAAATGACGGCGGGTTTGTATCCCCTGCAGGGCGAACAGCAAATAACAGTGCTGGCTATCGACGATCCGCGTCAACAGCGACTGCGCGCCATGGAGATCGTTTTACTACATACGCCATTGTTTCCGCTGGGCGAGAACTATGAGTATTCGAATTTCGGCTACACCATCGCCGGCGCCATGGCGGAAAAAGCAATGGACGAATCGTGGGAAAGCCTGATGCGGCGGTATCTTTTTGAACCGCTGGACATGAAAACCGCCGGATTCGGCGCGATGGGAACGCGGGATACCATCGACGCGCCGTGGCAACATACAATGGATGACGAAACGATCAAGCCCATCAATCCCGGACCGAACAGCGATAATCCCGACATGATCGCGCCGGCAGGGCTTGTTCATTGCTCGATAGAAGACTGGGCGAAATATATACAGAGAGTCTTGAAAGCCTGTCGCGATGAAAAAGACTTACTTCCATCGGAAATCTATCGGGAAATGATGGATCCCTCATCCGCTGAACCGCCGTTCGGTGAGAACTACGCGCTGGGATGGGAGCTCCACGAGCGGAAATGGGGCGCAGGAACCGTATTGACTCACGCGGGAAGCAACGGCATGAATTTCAGCGTCGTCTGGATCGCGCCGAAAAAGAACTTTGCCGTGCTTGTTGCCGTCAACCGCGGCGGAAAAGGCGCGCCGGAGGGCGTGGATAAAGTCTGTGAAATGATCATCGAAAAGTACCTCACCGGCGAGTGAGTGACTATCGATATACCATAGCTCCGCGCGGATTTTGGGATCGATATTTCCGGATGCGGAACAAACGCTTACTGGTATCGGGGAGGAATTATGGCGGCCGGCGTAGGGAAATTGTTGAGTTGCAGTAAATTATAGTTTACAAATTGATTAATTCCCAATAAGTTCATTGAGTCCTTCGATAACTTGATCCAATTCCCGGATGAACCTAATTTTTTTTGACTCAACGGGAATTGCGAGAGATTACTGAATCCGAACCGCCGGAAACGGCGCCGATCCGGTTGGAGGTGTAAGATGTCAGGCGATGTGAGAAATGTCTTCGGTTTCGACGTAATCACAGATCGCGGATGGTTTGGGGATTGGCTCGCCGTCCAGTTTCAACCCTTCAATGTGAAATTCGATGGCTTCTTTAATCATGTGAAGGGTTTCCTCGACGGCGCCGGCTGTCGCCACGCATCCGGGAAGATCGGGAACGTAGGCCCCGTAATTATTTTCCGCTTTTTCAATCACAACCGCATATTTCATTGTAATTTTCTCCTATCGATTTGCGCTTGTTAAAAAACGCTGAACTTCAATCCTATGGGCATATCGTCCGATTCTTTACCCGAAACGGTCACCTTCCCCCGTTTGATCGGGTGTTTGAATTGCCGATGGCTTCCCCGCGTACGATCAAGATACCAGCCGTCTTCTTTTAGAATTTTGATTATTTCACTGACTTTCATTTTATCTATGTAGGGTGGGTTGAGCAAAGCGAAACCCACCTTTTCCATCGATATTCATTCCACCCGACAATCTCCACATTAGCTGTATGATTTTTATGATATACCTTTATAATATCATGGAATTGTTGTTATTGAAATTGGAACCTTGCCAACAAAATTTTTCCCTCAATCAACAATCGCGTGATACAAGAGATTCGTATACCGGCTCCACACATCTTCCGGATTGTAGGGAGTGAAAACACGGACCGGAGGGAAAGGAGGCTGATGTCCTAAACTCCCCAAATTTTTGGTGTAAAATAAATCAACTTATTCGAGTCGAAAAATCAAATAAATACGCGAGGAATCCATGAAAAAATTTGTTGTATTCATGTTGTTTGTTTCATCGTTTGTACTGACGGGATCGACCGATAACAGCAAATGGCTCAATTTGTTTAATGGAAAAGATTTAACCGGCTGGACCGGCGTGCATGATGTCGATTTCGACGTGCACGACGGCAATCTGCGGCTGATCAAAGGCATGGGCTGGCTGCGCACCGAGCAGGTGTACGACGATTTCATACTCGAATTCGAATGCAAGGCGCTGGTGGAGAATTACGACAGCGGCATTTTCATTCGCTCGGGACTCGAAGGCAAACCCTGGCCGGATGCGGGTCTGCAGATCAATTTAAAGAATGATATGCTGGGCGCGCTGGTGCGCGGCAATCGCGCGGTGCTGAAATCCGAAGTCGAACCGCTTCCTGTCGGCGAGTGGATGAAATTTCGTTTGACCGCCAACGGGATCAACGGAAAATTGGAGTTGAACGACGAGGAAGTGTGGGAAACGGACATGCTGGACATGATCGACCTGCAGCGAGGGCTGATCGGCATCCAGGCGGAAAACAAATCCTTCGAGTTTCGCAATATTCGCATTCAGGAAATCGGAGCCGTGAATTTGCTGACAGGGCATGGCAAGGAATTCGAGCATCTAATGGTCCAGGAAGGATCGAAAGAAGCATGGAGCCTGAATGAGAATGGCGAACTTGTCTGCAGCGGTGAAAAAGGAGGATGGATCGGCACAAAAACGGACGACTATTCCGATTTCGTGTTGAGTTTGGAATACAATGTGCCGAAAGAAGGCAACAGCGGCGTCTATATCCGCTATCCCGGAAAAGGCCGCGCTTCATATGAAGGCATGGAAATCCAGATCCTCGACGATGACGCTGTGCATTGGGGAAAACTGCAGGATTGGCAGAAAACCGGCTCGGTGTATCACGAAATCGCGCCGGCCGTGCGAGCCACGAAAACGGCTGGAAACTGGCAAACGATGCAAATCGTCGCAAACGGCGCCCAAATCACGATTTACATCAACGGCGTCATCGTCGTCGATGCGAATCTGGATGAATACGAAAAATCTACGACCGACGCCAAACCGCTGAAGGAACGCCCACGAAAGGGATTTATCGGTTTGCAGAATTACGACGGAACGATGGCGTTTCGCAATGTGCGAATGAAACGGTTGGATAAATAAAATGGAGAACGCAAATGGTAATGTTGAATGAAGAAGAAAAAAAATGGTTAAATTCCTATCGAGAGAATTTATATGATCGATTTCCGGATTTAGTCGAAAATATTCTTCTTTATGGCTCAAAGGCAAGAGGGGATTCGAGACGTGATTCGGATTTGGATTTGCTAATTTTGATTCGCGAAGGTGATCGTAAACTAAAAAAGCAAGTCGCCAGTATCGGGATTCGGCCTTCGATCGGAACGAATGTGGTTCCCTCCATTTTTGTTTTTACGATCAAAGAGTGGGAACGTCTTAAACTCCGTAAATCGGTGTTTTGTGATCGGATTCAAGAAGAAGGGATTTCATTCGCATGAATCAAGAGGCGATAGTGGACGAGTGGAATCGTTCTATAAAATCATTGAAATCCGCTGAAGCACTTTTATCATTGGAATAATTCGAAGATTCCATTTCACGTTCCTATTATGCTGTTTTGCACGCGACCAAAGCAGCTCTTTTGGTTCATGGCATTGATGTAAAAAGACATGCTTCTGCAAAACGACTTTTTGGTCAATTACCTGTTCAAAAAGGTGAAATCGAGAAGGAATGGGCTGAAATATTGGCTCATGAACAGATTCAAAGAGATATTGCCGATTATATTGTCTCATCGGAAATCGAAAAAGAGGATGCGGAAGTGATGGTTCGAGACGCCAGAAATTTTTCCAAAAGGATAAAAATCTATTTGGAACAAAAAGGAGTTTTATCAACCGACGATAATCTCGACAAGATATAAAAAGGCCGTGAATTTGATCCGGATTTCTTATTTGACATAAGGCGCCTGCAGAATCGGCTCGATAAAGGATGTTTCATCCGCCGCCGATTGCAGTTGACCGCATCGAAAAGACACGTCGCTGCGAACCGTCATTTTCTGAATCGAAAACGTGGATTGTTCAATCAGACGACACAGCTTCTTTCCTAATAATTCCGCCAATTTCGGGGAAAGGGTTGGAACAATGATTAAAAAGGTTTGATGATCCCATCGGCCGAGGATGCAGGTGGAGGGAATATTGTTGTGCACGGTAATCCCGGCCGTATTCAGGATGCGATCGACAACCGCCTGTGTGAATGTATCACACAGAAACGTATAATTATCGATGCGGATCATGATCGCGCTGTAATGGCATTTCAATTGATTCACTTCCGTAAGGATGGTTTTGAGTTTCATCATGAGATAATTCTGATTGGGCAAATTGGTGTTGTGATCCAAAAACGCCAACTTCGCCAATTCCTTGATTTTTTCGCTTTCATTTTCCTTGGCCGGATTGTCCATGAAGATTTCAAAAGCGCCGGAAATATTGCCGTCTAGCCCTTTAATGGGCAAGGTTTGGACCGTAATGGGCACGCGATGTCCGTTTTTGTGGTGGAGAAAAACGTTGGCTTTTCGGCATTGTCCGTCTTCAATCGTGGCGGCGAGCGGGCAAAGTTCGAGACACAGGCAGGTTCCATGTTCATCGACGTGTTCGAGAAGACGATCCTGGCAGTGTTTGGAAATGATTTCCTCCCGTTTGTACCCTGTCAACAACTCCGCGCCATGATTCCAATAAATGATTTGCCGATTTCTATCGACGTGATACACGCCGATATCCAAATAATCCATGATCGTTTTATAAAAATCCATAATCATTTCATTCTGCTGGTAATCCATACGGTGTTCTCCTCCTGGCTCGATTAATAATATCTGATGCCACAAAAAAATCAATCAATGAGACGCAAACACTCAGGATGCACAATGTTGGTAGGGAATGAAGTCAAGCGCTGACACATGCAACCGATTTGAATTGAAATCAGACTTTTTGATCACCGCTTCTTTTCTATTCGCATGGAAAGTATAGCGCAGCGTTGGAACAAGTCAATCCGAATAATATCAAAAAAATAATAGACGATAGCCCCCACAGAGAGGAAAAAAGAAGATCAAGCCATAAATTCATGATTCCCGGAGAAGATAATTTGGAAACCTATAAGAAATAAGAGCCAAATAAAAAATTCTCCCTTTCCCGTTCTCCTCATTTCGCTGTATACTTTCTCTCAAGACCTTGAATCGACAGGAAGCAGAAAACCATGAACTCCATTACAATGGCGTCGTTTCCCCGTTTGGACGAAATCGATTACGAACAATTCATCACAGAGGACGATACACCGGTGGACAGCGTGTTTGCGGACAAACAACATCGATTGTTGGTAGAGTCGTTATATTCCTCCTGGAACTGCCCCCGGCAGTTTCTGGCCTGCACCAACGTGGGTTTATACTATCACCCGCACGAACCTCCCCTGGTTCCCGACATGCTGCTGAGCCTCGATGTGAAACCGGCCAAAGACAAACGCGCCAAAAAAAATCGCGTCTACTTCACCTGGGTCTTCGGCAAACCGCCCGATGTGGTCGTGGAAGTCGTCTCCAATCGGGAAGGCGAAGAAAACGACCGGAAATTCCGCATTTATCAGGAAATCGGCGTTCCCTACTACGTCATCTTCGATCCCGATCATGAGATTCTCGATACCGTTCTGCTGGTGTATGAACTGCAGGATGAAAAATACCATCGTAAACAAACTCACTGGCTGGACAAAGTGGAATTGGGATTGACCCTGTGGGAAGGCGACTACGAACAATACCCGGCCCTCTGGCTGCGCTGGTGCGACCGGAAAGGCGTCATGTATCCAACCGCCTTTGAGCAACGAATATACGCCGAACAGGAACGAAAAATCAAGGAAAAACTGGCGGCAAAACTTCGCGCCCTGGGCGTCGATCCGGAATTGTAATACTGTCTCCTCGATTGTAACGCAGACATCCTGTCAGCACACGATCACTCTTCATATCAATTTTCTGACAAAAAATCACAAATGCCAGGGCGCGCGCATCGGACGCGAAAGTTTCCGATTCGCGTCCTCGTCCCCGACAAACGTCTCCGTCTCCGGATCGAAAACCAGTTTCCGCTGCAATCGAATGGCAATATCGCTGATGTGGCACAGCGTATCCCCTCGCACCGCCGCATCCACCGGGCACACCGTTTCCTTACGGCTGCGAATACAATCCAGAAAATTCCCCGCATGATGCTCGCTGTAATACAGCGGCGTATCGTTCGGCCCCAGCTTCGTCTCCAGTATACTCTTCGGATGCGCGTTGATCTTGCCGCGCCGCACGCTGATCCATCCTTCGCTGCCTTCGAAAGCGGTGCCGTGGCTGGAATCGTCCTCATAACGCTGCTTCCATTCGTCCGGATAGGGATCCCCGCGAAAATCGATGACCACACCGCTCCCCAGTCTGATTTTCACGTCCCAATTCATCGCGGTGTCGCACACGCCTTCGCTCGGAAACCACCCTTTCCCTTCCACTTCCCACGGACCGGCAAACTTGTCTTCCGCCCCCCACAACGCGATATCGATGGGATGGATTCCCCAGCCGGCAATGAATCCCAACGCATAATCGGAAATAAACCACCACCACGCATTCTCACAACGATCCGTTGTATATGGTGTATAAGGCGCGGGCCCCAGCCACATTTCGTAGTCCAGCCACGGCGGAACCGGCGCGCGCTCGGTCGGCCCGCCGGAAGAACTGCCGGGCGACCACACGTTGATGGTTTTCAACTCGCCGATTTTGCCATTCCGAACCAGTTCACAAGCCTGACGGAACTCCGGATCCGACCGCTGTTGCGTGCCGAATTGAAAAATACGCTGATGCTCGTGCACCGCTTGCCGCATGGCCTGATCCTGCTCCAGCGTCAACCCCATCGGCTTCTCCATATACACGTCCTTCCCTGCCCGCACCGCCGCCAAAGAGGCCAACACGTGCCAATGATCCGTCGTCGCCACCAGACAACCGTCGATATCCTCCCGCGCAACCAATTCGCGAAAATCGTGATACCCGACGCAGTCCTCGTCGCCATAAAATTCATTCACCAAACGCCGCTTTTCCTCCAGCACGTTGCTCTTCACGTCGCTCAACGCGATGACCCGCGCAACGTCGTGTTTCAAAATTTGACGCATGTCATGCGTCCCCTGCGGCCCCACGCCGATGCAGCCGATATGAATGCGATCATTGGCCGCCGTCTTCCCTTCCCGCCCGATGGCGCCGGCGGGAATCAACAGCGGAAGCGAACCGGCCGCCAAAAAACCGCCGGAAACCGTCTTCAAAAAACCTCGCCGGGAAACTCCGTCTTGATCATACATGGTTTGTTCCTCCACTCTCCTCAAACTGAAACGTCCGGACAATCACTCCCTATCATAACGCCGTAAAAGCCCTCTGTATATACAAAAACACCGTTTCCCCGCAAATCCGGGATGGGAATCTCCCTCCCCAAAAGGTAAACTCGATTTGAAAAATAGGTTCCATTATAAATTCGCTCGAACTCATCACCGTTCTTCAGCGGCGCGATAGTTTCGGATTCCAGATAGGGGGTTGACGTCTAATAAGCCTTCTCTTCCGTCTTCGGCTTTGATAGGCAACACGGAATTCTCTCGCAAAATAATTTCTATGATTTGCATAGATTTCTCAAGGGTTGTTTCGCTTACCCATGCCATCCGTCAGATGCCAAGGAGTTATGATTCAAATTCACTTCGAGGCAATCCGGACTGCCGGATTATGGATTGCAGTGTTCCCATTCGAATTTCATCATGGTCCGGAACAGGAACCGTTATCGTGCCTTGCGATAATTTCTTCTGCATGACAACGTGACTCCCGCGTTGGCGAATTTCCTCAAAACCATGATTTTTTAGGATGGAGCATACCTCTTTTCCGGAAAGGATACGCAATTTACCCATATAGCACCTCAAGTTGGGTGACAAAGATCTCATCATGAAGTCGCTCTTTGACTTCTTCGGGTGATGCGGTCTCGAAAAAAAGTTCCAGAGCTTCACGAAGATTGTCTCTGGCCTGTTCGACGCTATTCCCTTGACTTGCGATATCCAACTCCGGACAGAGCGATACGTATCCTTCACCTTCGCGTTCAATTATTGCTGTAAATTTCATGGATTACCTCAAATTTCTTTCGAATTTCTCTCGAATCCTGTAATACGATGGCTGCTTTATTGATCATCGACGCCGTTTCCCCTCTCGCTTCAATGGTATCGGCGGAAAGTACGCGCCAAAATTCCCTTCGATGCAATATCGATCGTTCGGAATGGATTCGAACTCCTCGCTGGTTTTCAGAGTCGCGAAGGCTTCAAATTCCGGATAGGGCTTTCTATCAATTAAACCTTCTCGACGGTCACCTGCTTCGATATAAAACACGGAATTCTCTCGTGAGATAATTTCTATTATTTTTATTGATCCTTCAAGGGCTGCTTCGCTTGCCCTTGCCACCCGTCTGAAATGACGCGCCATCGTGAATCGGCGCCGGAATCCGCAAATATCTTACGCACCGCCCGGAAATTCTTGCAAATTTTGGACCGCGTCCACACAACCGCCACTGTTGCAGCGTTCTTTGAGAAACACCGATTTTTTCGCCAACCTGTTTTTCATTCAACAAATTTTCCATCATGTCTACTCCTTTATCATTTGCGTTACGCAAATAGTACTTAATATTATAATTTATATGAGTAATAACTGCATACTAACTTAAGTTTGCACGAATTTAAGATTTTTTCGAATTTTTTTTGGGGAGTTTTGTTTTTTTTCGGGAAGGATTTTCCGGGGGACCGCCGGGAGGGATCAAGAATGGTCAAGCCGTAGATAAAACCACCGCCGCCGCGCCGTTCGCCCGTTTGCCCGTCGCCGCCGTGCCCGGTCGATTTCATCCAGTTGGTTACCGATTGCCTGGACCGATTCCCCCGCCGTCACGCGCCTAAGCGATTCCACCGCCTGGAAGATCGGTTGATGGAACTTCTCGTCAACATCCGCAAGTATCCTCATGATTTCCCGGATTGCGCCCGCCGCCCTGATGGAATCCGGTTCCTTGACCGCCGCGCCGAACCGTTCGCCCGTCGCCGTCGCCGCCGCCGGATATTCCAAAGTGTCATCGTTAAATAACTGCTCAATCCCTTCTATTGACTCTCTCATGATTTTCCCCTTCCGTTTTCTGAGCTACCACTGAGCTAGCACATTGTACCGTAAACGTTAGTACTCTACAAGTAGTAAAATGCAAAAAAGCCAATAAAAATGGGGTTTAGCGAAATGCCAAAGTAGCAGAGAAACCATACACCGCAAGAATGGGGTTCAGGTGGTCGCTGGTTCGAATCCAGTCGCCCCGACCATAATCAATTAAACCTGTGAAAAAATAATCCTTGCCTTTACTCTCGTTCAAAGCGTTCCCTTACCCAACCATTCACTATCTCGTACATGACCTCGGCGGCCAATTGGTTTCCCGCCTCATTCCAATGCGTGTCGCGAAGAAGATATAGTTTCTGCATCTTCCCTTTTTCGATGAACGCCGGCAGCAAATCGATGGTTTCGATGTTCGATTCGCTCAATAATTGTTTCAACGTTTGCTGTGGTTCTTCTCCGCTTAGTTCGGGCAACGTGATAATGCCTTCGATGATCTCAAAAAACAGTTCGCGGATTTCTTCATCGACCTGCACTTCCGCCGGAAAGAGCGCCACGCCGAACCGAACGCTCCGCTCACGACACAAATCCGCCATTGCCCGAATCACCGCGACGGTGTTGGCGAAATTCTCGCGATCCCAGTCGTTGCGGTGTTGCGGAAGCAGATGATTCCGCATTTGTGTGGCGAGCGTTTCGCGAAACTGCTCTTCTGTCATGAAACCGAAATCAGGAAAAAGGCGGCGTGGATCGTCCCGTTTTCGTTCACGCGCATCCGGAATCCGTTGTTGAATTTCGGACACGACCTGCGAACGAATATAAAGATTCATGAGCGTCCAATACAATTCCGACCACGATAACAACGAGTGAAACGGCAGTGTGTCGGCTTCCTTCTCCATTCGCTGAAACGGAATTTCCGGATGCGTCTCGCTTGCCGGCGCATCGTTTGCCCGCAAATCGTTGCCCACATAAAAACAGAGCAGAACAATGTCGGGATGGAAGGCAAAACCGTAATGTTGCAGATAGGCCAGTTCGTTGATGGGTTGATAGGCGGGAACGCCCGCGTTCAGCAATTCGACGGCGCAATTCGTTTGCGTCTGGTTGAGCTGATTTTCCAGCAACGTAAGAAAATTGAACTCATAATCGACGCGGCCGTAGGCGAAAGAATCGCCCAACGCCAAAATTCGAATGGTTCCCGGCGGCTTTGTCGTGGAATATTCCCGATCGCGCATCCCCAGCGAATTGATGTGGACGGCGGACAGAATGCCGTCAATCCCTTTTTGCCGCACGTTCGGCCGCAGGCGAAATCCGCAATGCGGATCGGTTATGAAGCCGCGGCTGAGCACGACATCGCGGTCGGAAATGCCCGTAATCCGCATACAACCTTCTATCAGCAGGAGGGCGAACGCGGACGACGCCAATACAAGCAAAAGTGCAATGAAAAATGAATAAACTCGTTTTAAATAACGATTACACGGCTTCGGAATCATGCGTGAGAGAGCCTACGGTGGAATTGGTTTTGTTGCTGTTATACAATGTGTGAATGGATTCGTGATTATCCTTTTTCCCATTGTTTTTTGATGAATTGCAGGCCTTTTTCCGCCAGATCGTGGCTGCTCGGAAAGAGTTCTCGCCAAATGCACGTCGCCGCGGCGAGTTCGGGAAGCGCGCTGCCAAACGCTTCGATCGTCAGCCAGCGGTCGTATTTCATTTTTTTGAGGCAATTGAAGACATCGCCGAATCGAATGTGGCCCGCGCCCGGAATACCGCGATGATTTTCGGAAATATGCACGTGAACGATTTTGTGCGCGACCGCCATCATCGCTTTTTGAATATTTTTCTCTTCGATGTTGGCGTGAAACGTATCCCACATGATGCCGAAATTGGGATGGTTCACTTCTTCCGCGAATTTGCAGGCGTCGGCGGCGGTGTTGATGAAATAAGTCTCAAATCGATTCAATGCTTCCAGCGCCAGCAATACGCCGCTGTTTTCCGTTGCTTTCGCGACTTTTTGCATGACCTCCACGCCCCATTTCCATTCCTCGTCCGTTCGCGGACGCCCGACGAGACGTCCGACGGGAGAAGTGAATGGTCCGGCGATCACTTCCGCGCCTAAAATTTCAGCGATGCCGATGGTTTTTTTCATGTGATTCAACGCCGCCTGGCGAATTTTTTTATCCTCGCTGATGGGATTGGCTGATCCATCTTGCGGTACGCATGATGTGATCGTGCATTTCAATTTCAAACGATCCAAATGGGTGCGTAATTTCTTGGCGACGTTGCGGTCAAAACTAAAAATAGGAAACTCCACACCGTCATAGCCCAACGCGGCGAGTTCTTCAAGCACGGCGACGTGTTTTTCCGTGATGGTCCCGTCCCACAACAACAGGTTCAATCCGATTTTCATTTCCCTTTTCCTCCCTTTTTTATTTGTTAGAAGAGATTGAAATTGAAATCATGCCGACAGAGTAGCATACAACAACCCGTTTCATCAATGTTCCGATTCAAATTTCGCGCAAATGAAATCATCGTGAAGCAAGCGGCAAGTATGACCAGACAGGCTATTCCGGATGTCGATCCCTCTGTTTTCGAAGATCTTCATTGTGAATTTCTTACCGAAAAGGAACAAATCATCGAGTCGGGAGTGCAAGGCGAGGAACTCGCTCATCAAATCAATGAATTGAGTTTTCGGTTTCAACGTTCCTTGGCGGAGAGATTGAGTGCGGAACAGTATGAAAAACTGACCGGAATGAAGCCCGGTGAAGTGGTCCGCATCGTGGATCCGAACATTGCGAAAAAAAATGATTGACAATCCTGCTGATTTTTCAGATAATCTCAGCGAAATCGATGGGGAACATTCTATTTGTCAAGGGAGAACAAAACAATGATTCGTAAAAAGGTGGTTTTGAGTTTGGCTTTGGTTTCGTTGGGATTGACCATGGCAGCGGTGGCGGGACCGAAAGGAGTGATCATCGTCCGGCCGTTGGGCGTGGGTGTGAGTATCACCATTGACGGAAATTTCGATGATTGGCCGTTGAATCGATTCGAACAACCTTCCGTTCAGCCGCTGTTTCCGGAGGGGCAGGATCAGGAAACGACGGACGCGCGCGGCGATTACATCGTTTATGATCCCGATCGTGTGGGATTCTTTAATACCGCGCGCGGCGTGGTATCGGAAGACGATCCCCATCTCGATTTTGAGGTCAATACGTATTTTGCTTACGATGCGGAGTATTTATATATCCTTTCGATCTTTATCGATGATGAAATCGTCGGCTATCATGATGTCAGCGATTTTGGCAGCCAGCCTTATCTCAACGACGGTCTCGAGTTTTTCTTCGATGCGAAAAACGACAGCGACGACAGCATTTCCGATATTCAATTTCCCAACATCGACGACGTGGAACCAAACGTGGACGATTTTCAAATCGGCGCGGGGCTGAACGATTTGTTCGATGCGGTTGTGCCGGAAAATCAGGGTGGTTTCGGAGTCGTGATGGGTATAATTCGTTCGGGAAACCGCGATCTGCTCGGTTCGGGTAATTTCGGCGACGGTTCGTTTCAGGAAACGATGAATGCGACGCCCGGTCCGGATATTGCGGCAAGGACGTTTGCGGATTTGCGGGCGGTGGGGGCTCCCAATGTGGTGATTGCGGAAAATCCGGGATTGACATTCCGGGGCTATGTCATTGAGCTGAGAGTGAAATTCGGTTTGGTGGACGGATTCACGCCTGATCATGCTGTCGGCTTTACGGTTTTTTGGCGCGATGTGGACGACAGCAGCGGCGGCAGCATCCAATTCATGGATTGGGCGCAGAGCACGACGGCAAGCGGTGGAACCACACTCGCGCAGAGCATCA
This sequence comes from Candidatus Omnitrophota bacterium, assembly GCA_003598175.1. Classification (GTDB taxonomy): domain Bacteria; phylum Hinthialibacterota; class Hinthialibacteria; order Hinthialibacterales; family Hinthialibacteraceae; genus SURF-12. The sequence goes on along the minus strand of QZKN01000050.1, from coordinate 99,677 downwards.
CGGATATCTTTTATGCGCCGAATTGGGGGGCGTTGGAGTTCAATACGAACAATCCGCTGGGTGGAGAAACGGGAACGGTGGATTGGGATTTGTTTTAATATGAAACGTATTCGTTGCGGATGATTCCAGTAAGAAATGTTCTCAGGAAATGGATTTGCTTTTCTTTCCTCGAAAGGGTATTTCGCGCCGCCATTTCGCAACTATAATCTCTACTGAGTGAACATGAAAAGCCGTCGCGTAGGCATCCTGCTCGCATGTGCAGACCGGAGATCCGCGCCACAACCACTTTTTATCCTTCGCTGTGACTTAATAATCATGAAGGTTTATGTAAAAATGGAACGCCGGCATTCCGCCGGCTTTCAAGGAAAATGCCGTCGTGACGGCGGCGTTACATTGCGGTTTTGATGGATGATATGATCGAGAATTTAAAAGCGGTGTTGAAGAAATATTGGGGATATGAGGAATTCCTGCCATTACAGCGGCCGGCGATGGAAGCGGTCGTACGTGGTCGGGATTCGATTGTGGTCTTGCCGACGGGTGGAGGGAAGTCGCTCTGTTTTCAAGCGCCGGCGGTGACGACGCCGGGCATGGCGGTGGTGATCTCGCCTCTGATTTCCCTGATGAAGGATCAGGTGGATGCGTTATCGGAATGCGGCGTGTATGCGGCGCGACTTGACAGCGCGCTGCCGGGTAAAGAGCGGGAAGTGGTCTATCAACTCATCGAGCATAAAGTTCTCAAACTACTGTACATTTCTCCGGAACGCATTTTTTCTGATGGTTTCATCGACTATCTAAAAAAAAGCCAACTTTCATTTGTTGTAGTGGATGAAGCGCATTGTGTGAGCATGTGGGGGCACGATTTTCGACCGGAATACCGCAAATTGGGAATGTTGAAGGAGGCGTTTGCGGGCATCGCCATTCATGCGTATACGGCGACCGCGACGGAGCCGGTTCGCAAGGATATCGCCGAACAACTGCGGCTGGAAAATCCGGAAATTCTGGTCGGTTCGTTCGATCGTCCCAATCTGGTTTATAAAATCGAACGCCGCCAAAATGTAATGCAGCAGGTTTGCGCGGTGTTGGACCGCCACGCCAATGAATCGGGAGTGATTTATTGTATCCGCCGCGTTGACGTGGATGGAATGTGCGAGGAATTGAGTCGGCGAGGGTATCGCGTCTTGCCCTATCATGCGGGGATGGCGGATGACGACCGAAAAAAAAATCAAGAGGCGTTTATACAGGAAAAAGTAAACACCATCGTCGCCACCGTCGCGTTCGGTATGGGGATCGACAAGTCGAACGTGCGGTACGTCATTCACGCGGGGATGCCGAAAACGCTGGAACATTATCAGCAGGAAAGCGGGCGGGCGGGACGCGACGGATTGGAGGCGGAGTGTTGTTTGTTCTATTCCGGCGGCGATTATGGCGTCTGGCAGAGCATCATCACAGGCATGGAGCCGAATGCGAAATCCATTGCGCTGAATAAATTGCGAGATATGTACGATTTTTGCACAGGTGTGACCTGCCGGCATCGGGCGATTCTCCACTATTTCGGCCAGGAATTGGATAAAGACAATTGTTCGGCATGCGACGTGTGTCTCGGCGAACTCGATTGTTTGGAAGATTCGTTGATTCCTGCACAGAAGATTTTGTCTTGCATCAAACGCCTGGACGAACGATTCGGCGCGGATTATACCGCGACCGTGCTGGTCGGCTCGCGGGAACAACGGATTCTTGAAAATCAACATGATCATTTAAGCACGTACGGGCTTCTTTCCCAGCATTCGAAGCGGATCGTGCGGGATTGGATCGAGCAGCTGGCGGCGCAGGGATATGCGAAAAAAATAGGAGAATATAATATTTTAAAGGTCACGGAAAAAGGGCGGCTGGTGTTGAAGGGATTGGAAACGCCGCGCCTGCTCAAACCGGCTAAGAAAGCCGCGAAGGAAGCGGCGAAGGAATCCAAAATCGGCAGGCAATCATGGGAAGGAGTGGATCGCGGATTGTTCGATCACTTGCGAACGCTGCGGCGGGAGATCGCGGATGAGAAAAATGTGGCGGCGTTTATCGTGTTCGGCGACGCCGCCTTGCGCGATATGGCGCGAAGGCGGCCATCCATGCGCGATGGATTTCTGCAAGTGAGTGGAGTGGGAGAAAAAAAATCGAACGAGTATGGTTCTATTTTTCTTGCTGCGATCAACACGTATTGCGCAGAGCATTCCTTACCGATGGACATTACGCCTGTTCGCGTAATGTCTCCCTATGAGAGCGATCAGGAATCTCTATCGGTCCCCAGTCAAGCGAGACAAAAGGCTTTTGCCCTGTTTGCGCAGGGGATTTCGCCGGAAGAAGTTGCCGTTGCGGTCGATCGCAAAGATTCCACGGCGAAGCAGTATCTGGTGGAGTTTATAAAAAGAGAGGGCGTGGATCACCCGTCTCCTTGGGTGGATGACGCCGTGTTTCAGCGGGTGGCCGATGCCGCGAAAACAATAAATGAGGAGCGGTTGAAACCGATTTTCGACTCGCTGAACGGCGAGGTGTCATATGACGATATACGGATTTGCATGGCCTGTCTGAAAAATCAGATCGAAGAGGAGTAAATGCTCTCAGCGAATGCAATCATGACGTAAAGAAATCGATAATCGGCAGTAATGCGGATAGAATATCCGCAATGCAATTCTTTTATATGAAAAATAAGGAAGGACTAGGGTTGAATCGGAAGGAAGTATTATCTTATATTTATGTTGATACGCAAGAAGCGTTGAATCTCTTGATTGCGCGGATGCGGAAGACGGAGCGAATCGCTCTCGACACGGAAGGCAATGGATTGCACTATTATTATCAAAAAGTATGCCTCATGCAATTATCGATGGGCGACGAGAGTTACATCGTTGATCCGTTGGCGGGAGTGGAACTCGAATCCTTTTTAAACGAATTGGTAGAGAAACCGTTGATTTTGCATGGCGTGGATTACGATCTGCGCATGATGCGCGACTCGTTCGGTTTCCGCCCGCGGAACGCCATATTCGATACCATGCTGGCGGCAAAATTGCTGGGGTATGAGTTGTTCGGCTTGGCGGATCTGCTGCAGCGCTTGTTGGACGTGACGTTGACGAAAAAAGGACGAAAATCCGATTGGGCGCAGCGACCGTTGACAGAGGCGCAGCTGGATTATGCCTGTGACGACACGCGATACCTCGAACCGCTGGCGGATCGGCTGACGCGGGAATTGGAGGGATTGGGACGACTCGAATGGCATCGAGAAATGTGCAAACGCGTGGTTTTATCGACGGAAAACAACGCGGTTCGCGATCCGGATGATGCCTGGCGAATCAAAGGAACAGGATTGCTGGAGCCGCGGGTGATGAATTATGTTCGCAGAATCTGGCGGTGGCGTGAAGACGAGGCGCAAAGGGCCGATCGCCCGCCGTTCAAGATCATGGGGAATCCGGCGATTTTGGAATTGGCGATTTGGGCGGCGTCACATCCGTCCGTATCCTTGGCGCACGGTCCGCGACTGCCGCGGCATTGTCAGGGACGACGGTTGCGCGCATTGGAACGTGCGATTCGAAAAGCGTTGGAAACGCCGCTGTCGAAATGGCCGGAAAAAAGGAAAGCGCGGCCGTCGCCAAATCGCGAACCCGATTGCAGCCGCGTGGTCGAGGCGTTGTGGGATGAATGTTATCGGATAGCAGAAACTTTGGGGATCGATCCGGCGGTATTGGCGCCGCGGGCGATGCTGGCATCGCTGGCGCGGAAACGGCCGCGGACGATCGAAGCCATGATGGAAGACTGTGCGATGATGCGCTGGCAGGCGGAACTGCTGGTAGAGGGTGTACGACGGATTTTGGATAATCATCATGGATAAAACAGTTCATGCAAGGCGGAACATCACTTCCCTGCCCTTTCCTGAGGGAATGAAGTGTATAAAAAAGTATGGACGCCGATCATGACAACCGAACCGTTATAACCATTTGCATAAAACTCGTGACGCCCGCACTCTTCAGGAGATGACCATGACTTGTAATCATAAGAAAGAGCAGTCTAGTATGATCCATCCATTATTATTATGGGGGCTGATTACCGTTTTTTGCGTGGGGAATCCGACATCCCCCGCCGCATCCATCGCCGACGATCCGTTCCTGCAGGAGTATCGGGAAGCCTATCCGATCCCGGCGAGCGACGCGGCCAATGATGTGCGCGCAATTGCGGTGGATCAAAACGGATGGATTTATGCCGCAACGAAAAATGGTCTGTTCACTATGCGAAATGGCGAATGGATCAAGGATTCCGGCGTTACGAATGGGCCGGTGTTCAATCTGTTCGTCGATCAAAACGGGGATGTTTGGATTGGAGCGTGGGATGGCTTGTATCGTATAAACAAAACCGGGACGTCGAAAATTGCCGACGTGGATTTACCCATTACGATTATTGTTTCGACCGCGGATGGAATGATAGTGATGGGACCGGATGGCGCATGTCAGCAGAACCAAAACGAATGGCGAAGAATCGACGAGCGATGGTCGCGTAACGTGCGCGCTGCGGCGCTGGATCCGAATGGAGATTTATGGATTGCAACCGGCGTAGGTTTGTACCGGCAAAACGCAGACGGTTTGCGCCGCTATTATCGCGGCGACGAACTCATTTCCGCGGAACTCAATGCGTTGGCGGTTGCGGAGGACGGCCGACTGTGGATCGGCGGTTTGGGAGGGATCGATGTTTACGAAAACGGGACGCGAACGGCTTCTTTTACCAACAAGGAAGGTTTGCCGTATTATGACGTACGCTCATTAACCTTCGCGCCGGACGGAACGCTTTGGGCCGGCACGGCGTTGGGCGTTGCGCGCTTTGACGGCGTGAATTGGTCTCTTCGGCATAGCCGCAGATGGTTGCTCAGCGACGACGTGCGCGATATTGCCTTCGACGCGGAAGGAGCGGTGTGGATTGCCACCGCCGGCGGCGTCAGCGCGATCAAAAAGCGCGTAATGACGCTCGCCGAAAAAGCGGAATACTACCTCGATATCTGTTTGAAACGTCACGTGCGCCCGCCCGGACTCGTGGAAAAATGCTTTTTCCCCGATCCAAACGACTTGACGCAATTTCTACCGCGCGACGACGACAACGATGGGCAATACACCGCAATGTATTTGGCGATGGAAAGCCTGCGTTTTGCCGTAACCAAAGATCCACAGGCCAAGGCGAACGCGGATCAGGCCTACGATGCGCTCGAATTTCTGCAAACCGTCACCCAAACAGACGGATTCGTGGCGCGTACAGTCGTCCCCGCAACCTGGACGGAAATGGCGGACGCGAACGAGAAGGTTTCCCCTGCGGAAGCGGTGGAACGCCGCGTCCACGATCCACGTTATAAAGTCGTGGAAACCCGTTGGCGGCCATCGGTGGACGGCAAATGGCTTTGGAAAGGCGACACCAGTTCCGACGAAATCACCGGGCATATGTTCGGCTACCTGTTTTATTATGATTTGGCGGCGGACGATGCGCAGAAGGAGAGGATTCGCCGTCACGTCGGAAAAATCATGGATCATATCATCGACGGCGGCTACGTCCTGCGTGATCTCGACGGCGAAGCCACACGCTGGGGCGTGTGGTCGCCGGAAAAACTGAATCACGATCCGGACTGGCAGGTCGAACGTCCCATCAATTCGTTTGAAATCCTGTCGTTTTTAAAAACAACTTATCATATTACATCGAATGAAAAATACCAGCATGAATATATCAACTTGATCGAAAATCACGGGTATGCGGAAAACGTGCGTCGGCCAAAGGCCTACGGTCTGTCCGAACGCACGCATATCGACGACGAGCTGCTGGCGTTGGCCGCGCCCGGGCTGTTGCTATATGAAAACGATCCTCGACTACGCTCGATTTATCTGGAAGGCCTGACCTGGGCCTATCGTACCATCGAACAGGATCAGAATCCGTTCAACCATTTCATTTTCGCGCTTGTCGGCGGGACAAATTTTCATCTCGAGGATAGCGTTGCCTTTTTGCGCGATTGCCCTCTCGACTTACGGCAGTGGACAGTCGACAATTCCCGACGCGAGGATATCCAATTAGTCCGAAGGCCGATGCTCGAGCCGCTGCAACTCGACCGCATGTTGCCGCCAAGCGAACGCGGCGTCATGCGCTGGGATAAAAATCCGTGGGAAGCCGTTTCCGGCGATTTTCATGATGCGCAGGGGCGATTGGAAAGCTGCGGAGTCTTCTGGCTTCTGCCGTATTGGCTAGGCAGGTATTGTGATCTGATTTCATCACCCGGTTCATGAACGAAAAAAGAATAGGGGGGCTAGAACGCCATTGCCCTTGCCGTCTGCATCGGCGCTGTGCAATCAAACGTTCTTCTTATTGAACAGTTCCAGCGCCGGACATCCCATATCCTGCTGTTTGCAATACTTGCAGGCGAGCGAACCGTGGATGAATGCATTTCCCGCGAAAGAAAGCAACAGCAACAATAGAAGCAGCAATCCAATCAACCAGCTGAAATTGCGAAAAAGTGAGAATATACCTAAACACAGGGGAATCAGAAACACCATAAAATCCGGCAGGATGTTGTACCAACGAATTTTTCTCTCCGTAAATTCTTTTCCATCTTTCCGATTGAACAGGAAGGAGCATAATTTTCCTTTTCCGAAAGCGCATACTTTTCCATAATAATAACAGCTTCGACAACTCCATCTCATTACGTTCATTTCAATCCAACCACAAAACAAAAGATAACAAACCAAAAACGGAGTTCCAAAAATCGCAACGATATAAATTCCGATCGCGTAAATTGAGAGAGATACGAGGTTGGATAGAAAAATAATCCATAACGAGTATTTTTCGTAACGGTTATGATTATCCATGGTTTCCCTCTATGATCTCTTTGGCGCCGGTTGCAACGGCAACGTTGTTTGGATTCCTGCAGGAATCATGATAAGATTACGTGAAATCCGCAAGGGCAGAAACGATGCTGCCCTTGGCGTCTGTGCCGGCAGGATGCCAAAGTTACATTTTGACAGGTGGAATGCCATGAAACCATTTTGCGCCACACTTGCCATCGAAACGATTCGAGAACGATCGCGGCAGGCGTGGGATATGTTGGAATCGTGCCGTCTATGCCCGCGCGCCTGCGGAATCAATCGCCTGAAAAACGAACAAGGCGTCTGTGGAATCGGCGCGACGGCTCTCGTTTCGTCCGCATTTCCCCATCATGGCGAGGAAAACTGCCTGCGAGGCGTTCACGGTTCGGGCGCCATCTTTTTTTCCGGCTGCAATCTCAACTGCATTTACTGCCAAAACTATACGCTCAGCCATCTTCACGAAGGAGATGAAGCGACCGATGAATTGATTGCCGTGTTCATGCTGCAACTGCAAAAAATGGGATGCCACAACGTGAATTTTGTTACACCGACTCACGTCGTACCGCAAATTCTTGATGCGGTGGCGATTGCCGTGGAAAACGGTTTTCAACTTCCGTTGGTTTACAACACCGGTGGGTACGATTCGGTCGAAGTTCTGCGCTTATTGGAAGGCATTATCGATATCTATATGCCCGATTTCAAATATGGGGATTCCACGGTCGCCGAACGCTTCTCGCAGGCGGGCGACTATCCGGAAATCGCGCGCAACGCGGTAAAAGAAATGCATCGGCAGGTGGGGGATTTGGTGTTGGACGATCATGGCATCGCCCGGCGGGGACTTTTGATCCGCCATTTGGTTTTGCCCAACAACCAGGCGGGAACGCAAGAAATCATGCGGTTTCTGGCCGAAAAGATATCGCCAAACACATTCGTCAATATCATGGGACAATACCGGCCTTGCTGGAAAGCGAATGCGGTGGAAGAAATCAATCGGCCAGCGCGTGTATCCGAGATTCAACAGGCAAGGGAAGTGGCTTTGCAGAGTGGATTGAATCGATTCGATTTGTAAATACATTCGCCATTTTGTTACTTGAATAAATGAACTTGAATTGTACCATATTAATTCTCATTAAACATCTCTGCAACATGATACGGCAAAGCCGGCAGGATGCCGGCGTTACATTATCGTAGGGGCGGTTCGCGAACCGCCCCTACGATGGGTATTATATGTTAATAGAAAGGAAAATTCGATGAAAAAAGCAATTTATTTTGTGCTCCTGATTGGGTGTTTGAGTATGCCGGTCGCGTATGCGCTCGATATCACTCCTGTTTGGGAGCGTACCCTCATCGACGGCGGCAGTGTTCTGCCGATTTTGGTGAATGGACCGGCGGATCCGCGCTGGGATGGCGATCCGGAGGATGGACCGTGGTACGGAGTAAACCTTCACGACCAATACGACGGTTTTATACGCTACGACGAAAACCGGCTCATGCTGGGAATCCGCGACAACGGCATCGACGAAACCGATCCGAATCACAATGCCGCGCTGGCGGCGCAATATCCGGATCGATCCATCATTTGGATCAATCCGGAAGATGGGTCGCCGCTGGGCGTGGCGATTCACGTCGGTTTCAAGCCGGTTGCATTGTCGGACGAGTATGAATCCATGATCGACGGCGGTTCGGGAAATCCGGCCATCGAGGGATGGGCCGATCCGAAAAACCGGCGGTTCGTTTCCGGCCCACAAAGCGCGCCGGAATATATGAATTTCGACGTATCCGACGACGGCGTCATTTATCTGGGGTATTGGTACATGATTCTTCGCTGGGATCCGGATGGCCAGGGCGGCTTTACGGGGCCGACAATCGCCTATGAACACGATTACCGCAATTACGGCGGAACGAATCGTTTATCGCAATGGCGGTTCGGAGACATAGAAGTCATCGGCTCCGGCGCGAACACGCGCGTTATCGCGAGCGGAAAAACCTGGCGCAACGGCATGCGCATTCGTGTGTTCGACGTGGACGCCACCACCAACACGTGGACGATCAAGGGCGATTACGGCAATACGAAAAATGGCTGCTTCGGCGAAACGGGCGGCTGCAGTGTGCCAGTGATCGATGAATATGGCGAGGAAGTGATTTATCAGGCCAGTAATGTCAGCAGCAATCGAATCGACCGGTATATTTGGGACGGCGTTTCCTATGTTCAAGATTCCGAAGAATTGTTTAAGCCAACCGCCCCGGAAGGCGCAGACGGCTGGAACCATGCGCTTCCAAATCGCTGGGCCAGCGATGTCGCCACGCATCCGGATTTGGATTATATCGTCGTGGCCACCTCGCCAAGTTGGGGTCAGCAAACCAATGCCAACGAATTCGACAAACCTGGCTTTGTCACGGCCTATTCCGTCGTGGGCGATCCGCCGGTGGGAGCATTTTTAGGCGATGTCATATTCGGAAGCACAAAGGAACGCCCGCCGGCTGAATCCGACGAGCCTTCCGCCGCCTCCAATCTCGCCGCCGTGTGGAATGGAATCATGAGCCAGGTGAAAGTGTACCGTCAGCCGGGCTATGCCGACGGCGCTTGTGAGATTCTGTATTTGAGTCAGGTGTATGGGTATGGCCGGTACGTGATCGGCGATACGTACGTCGGTCAGTGGTCGATTTATTAAAAATGATAAGGCTGCCAAAGCAAGGGCAGAAACGACTCTGCCCTTGCCGCACAATTCTTTAATGATGCCCTGGTAAAAAAAGTCGAAAATTGTGGTGCGGACATCCTGTCTGCACAATATATAGTGGCAGATTGTTGATTGATACTACAATATGTGCCGATTCTATATATAATCCGACTTTTTGTCGGTGCGTCATTAATACACATCTTCATGCTTGCCTATATCAATCAAAACAATTAAATCTTCATTTGTCGTGGGATTGTTTGAAAAAGTAAACACAATCCGGCAATCGTATTCGACCCAACAGGACCACAATCCTTCCAATTTTCCGCTTAGTTTATGTGTTTTTAAGGAGGGATTATAAGGATTAACCAATAGTTTTTCCAAAACAGAAAAAACTTTATTCGACAAGTGTGGATGATCGTGTATCAGGCGTTTGAGTTCACGCCGAAAACTATTTCCCCAAACCAGTTTTCTCATGATTCATCTAAAAGATCTTTTTTGAGGTCATCAATCGCGCCGATTCTCGCTCGCCCCTCATGAAGAGCCAGCAAAGTTTTCTTGGCATTCAAGGCAATTTCGCTTCGACGCTGCTCAACTCGGCGTTTCTTGATCAATTCAAACAGTATCTCCTGATCTTCACAAGACAAGGCTTCGACCGTATCGATAGCCCGTTGCAAGGACGATGTTTCCATCTTCTACACCTCAATTTGTTTGCTGAAATCGTAAAATTTTGATTGCTCTTATAAATATGAACTGGATTTCATTTTATCATGCAATAGATATTTTTAAAACCTGAAAGGCTTTGAACATGGACAGAAACGACGCTGTTCTTTTTTCTCACGAGGAGTTTAAGCCTGATCTTGATCTACAATTCGGGGACACAAAGAAAGGCCGTTTTTTTCATATCTGTTGGTAGGAGTTCAGGCTGAAGACAGAGGACTGAAGGTTGCACTCATAAACCTGAAAAAAAAATCCATGTAATCCAAATAATCCGCGAAATCCGTGATTCAGAATTCTGTCTTCTGACTCCTGAATTCTGAAACAATCGATTCGAAAAAAAAGATTTCTTTGTGTACGGCAGTATTCAGTGTTTATAGTTTAGCCTTCAGCCTATCTCACGGTTTCCAATCCGCTATTCCCTGCAAGACGCCGATCCGTTCTTTTTGCCCTATATTTTGACAGGTCTCCATCGCCCACTGATAATTTTCATGCGGTTTTCCAATAAAGAACACTTTCGTCGGCCATACGATTCCCGCGACCTGCGGCAAATCGGTGATGCGCAGGCAATTCAGCATCTCGATTGCTTCTCCGCGGCCGTCCTTGGCGCTTTCCGCGTTTTGGGTCGGCGGGGGATTCTGCAATAACAGCGTGTGTACTTTTCCATCGAGGAGCGCCGCGTATAACGCGATGACGCACATTTCCCCGCGCGCCGCGATGGCGATGGTTTCGCCGTCCACACTTTCCAATTCGCGCAGGGTCTGCAAACAGCGGAGCACGTCATAGACCCGCATCGAGGCGACCGTGCGCCCCGCCCATGCCGCGGCGCGGCGGATGTGCCATTGCAATTCCGGTCCCCAGCTGGTTTCGCCGATGCCTCGCGTTTCGAAAAAGGCTCGATTCCAGTTGTTCGGCAATCCACCCGAAAAGCCTTCCGACTCCCAACGATTTTCGTTGGGGCTGCGTAAAACGAGCAACGTCGGATTTTTTTCATTGTGATTGTGACGCCATTGCAGCGAAACCTTCAGCCGGTACCCTTCTTCCGAGATAAAACTTACATCATCGCTGCCGCCATTGCCTTCGCCGTCGCGAAATTCCAGGCGGATTTTCGGATCGGGGGGATTTTCGGGGAAATGGCGAAAAGTTTTTTCTCGCAGGAACGCCACGACTTTTTCCCGATGCGCTTTCAACGCATCGAGATTTTCGATGACCGGCGGCTCCGCCATTTTTTGAAACGAGTCCTGAATGGTCGTGGTCCGATCATCCGCCGGTGGACCGTCAACGTAAATCCGAAGTTGATCGACGGAAAGTAATTTTTCTTTATCCAATTCAATATCGCCGACGGTTTCGGGCGGCGCGTCTTTTCCCATCAAATGGTGGATGAAGAACGAGAAAATTTTGGTGCGGGACGTTTCATGATAGGAATGTCCGCCGGGCGTTTCCACCAGTTTCAGGTTATCATCCGCGCCGTACAGGTTATATATTTGTCTGATGTAAGCAACCGATTGGCGGATGGATTCGATGGAGAAGAGTCCGTCGCGATTGGCGGATGCCACCATCAACGGACGCGGCGCAATCAGCGCGCCCATGTCGTGCACGTCGCGCAGGTAGGTGTTGATCGGCATCATGCAGTCGCAGTGCCCGTCAATCGTGCGCTGATGGACGTGCGCTTCCACGGTTCCCGTGCCGCAGACCGGCGCGGCGACTTTAATACGCGGATCGGCGGCGGCGAGATACCACGTGTATGCGCCTCCGCCGGAAATTCCGGTCACGCCCAGCTTTTCCGGATCGACTTCCTCGCGGGAACATAACAAATCGAGCCCACGAATCGAGTTCCACAGTTCCACCCCGCCCGGCGTGTACCCCCGGCTGTACCAATGAAAGCGGCCTTCCGAATAGCATCCCCAATGCGAACCCAACACTTCGCCCCATTGAATCGTTTCGATGATCAGACAGACGAAGCCCAGTTGTGCAAAACGACGGGAAAACGGCTGATAATGCACTTTCTGGATGCGAGAATGCCCGCAAACGTACAGCACGCCGGGAACCGGTTTGGTGATTCCGTCGGGAATGTACAAATCCGCGGGCACATAAAGATTCGGCAGCGATTCATAATAGAGTTTGACGATGCGAAAACCATCCTGCTGAATGGTATCGACGACGTGAACGTTCAGCGGCGGACGCTCGCCGGTCATGGGAACGTCGGTCAGACTCATCATTTCCAGAAATTCATTGTATCGCTGTTCCCGTACCCGTTTCCAAGCGTCCAGCGAGTCGATCCCGTCGAGCGAATGATGAGTCACCTCGCTGGCCGCTCGCTGAAGATAATTCAAAATGCTGTTGTCCTGATCCAGCGCCGGTCTGGTTTGGATGGGAAGTTGATCGGCCGGGCTTATTTGCGCCATCCCTACACAAATCAAGAATGCGGTGAATATGAAATGTTTTGCGTTCATCCTGCTTCTCCCCTTACAATTTGAAAGATCGTTTTCAAAATATGGATAGACCATCGTATCGCAAAACATCATTTCATTCAAATCGTCTTACGCGAGAATCCTCTGCAATGCAAAACGCAGGGATAAGAAAGAATGCGGTAGTCGTATGGATTATCGAAAACCTTATGAGCACATGGAGGAATGACAACATGAACGTTTTCGACGCGATTCAGGCGCGTTACAGCGTGCGTAGCTACAAAATGCAGGATGTGGAAGAAGAAAAATTGTTGCGCTTGTTTGAAGCGGCGCGGTTGGCGCCGTCGGCCAACAATCGGCAGGAATGGAGGTTTGTGGTTGTCAAGGATGCGGTAACCCGTCAACAATTGATGCATGCGGCGAGAGAACAGGAATTCGTCGGACAGGCGCCGGTAATCGTGGCCTGTTGCGCGGTGACGGACAATCACGTGATGACGTGCGGGCAGCCGTGTTATCCCATCGACGTGTCCATCGCCATCGACCACATCACGCTGCAGGCGGTGGAGGAAGGACTCGGAACCTGCTGGATCGGAGCGTTTTATGAAGATCGGGTAAAAAAGATTCTCGGAATCCCCCACGTCGTGCGGGTGGTGGAACTGCTGACGGTAGGTTATCCGGCGGATGAAGGATTGCCGAAAAACCGTTTGCCGTTGAATACGATTGTCATGAGAGAACGTTGGAAATAGTATTGTGGTTGGAAGGCAAAGGCCGTGTTTTGGTTTTAGGGCCATAATAAAAATATTAAATTGATTTTCACAAAAAAGGTTCTATAATGATGTGGCTTAGCAAAACAAAACCGAATCATTCCATTGGTTTTGGTGGAGGAAGATACTCTATGAAAATTCAATGCACGCCAGTGAAATTGGTTCCCTTTTTTCTGCTGTTTTTGATAGCCGCCTGCGCCACGACGCCATTGACACAACGACGCCAACTCGTTCTTTTGCCTTCGTCTCAGCTCATGCAAATGAGTTTGAGCAATTATGGCGAAGTGAAAAATAATTCGAAACTCTCGACCGATCCAAGAGAAGTCGAACCGGTCCTGCGGGTCGGTAAGCGGCTGGCCGATGCGACTATGCGGTATCTGAAAGAGCAAAATTTGCCGACGGCGGATTACGCGTGGGAATTCATCGTGATTAAAGATGACGAGACAGTGAATGCGTGGTGTATGCCGGGTGGGAAGATCGCCGTGTACACCGGTATTCTGCCGATAACGAAGGATGACACCGGATTGGCGGTAGTGATGGGGCACGAAATCGCCCATGCGATCGCCAATCACGGCAACGAACGCATGAGCCAGGGTATGTTGGCGGAATTGGGAAGCGTGGCTCTCGCGTATGCCGTGAAAGAACAACCGGAAAAGACGAAAGACCTGTTTTTCCAGGCGTACGGCGCGGGAACACAAATCGGCTTGCTTCTTCCATACAGCCGATTGCACGAATCGGAAGCCGATCGCATCGGTTTGACCATCATGGCCATGGCGGGATACGATCCCAATGCGGCAATTCCCTTCTGGCAGCGGATGAATGCGCTCAGCGATTCGCGACCGCCGGAATTCTTGTCCACCCATCCCGCGCCGGACAGCCGCATCGAAAATATCAAACAATACCTGCCGGAAGCCATGCGGCATTATCAATCCCGATCGTAATCCGCCTATCAAAACACGTTGTTCCATATCATACATTTTTTTCGAAGGTGACTCAATGAAATGGATTTCTTTATTCCCCATCCTCATTCTGTGTTTGTCTTATTCCGCCTTTGCCGACATTTCACGCGAGCATTTCGAGCAGGCTGCCGTGCAGGAAATTCTCGAACGATTTCCGTATTTGTCGACCAGGACAGATTTGTATAACCACTTTATCGGAGAATTGCGTATTTTCATTTTGCAGGAATGCGAGCGAACCGGCATGTGTCCCTATCTGGTGGAATCGCTGATTCAGGTCGAGAGCAAATACAATCCGAAGGCGCGATCAAAAGGCGGCGCGCTCGGATTGATGCAATTGATGCCGAAAACCGCCCAAAAAATGGGCGTTAAGGGAAACGATTGGCGTGATAACGTTCGCGGGGGGATTTGCTATATGGCGCAGTTGTTGGATCAATATTCCATGAACGCCGCCATAGCGGCTTACAAAGTCGGTCCGGGACGGGTGCGACGATACGGCGGAAAAATGCCCCCTCATCGCAGCACGAGAAATTACGTGTCGCGCGTTCTTTCCATCAGCGAAAAACTCAAAGCGCAATCGATTTATGAAGAAAGAGGTTCATAATGTTTCACAAGATCAAAAAGTGGATAATCAGCGTGGTTTTTCTGGCCATCATCGCATACGCCGCCTGGTTCACGGGAAATTACGTCATCGTACGCACCGACGAAGAATTTTTGACGCTGCCCAAAGAGAAATTTGAATTCTCAACTATTTACGTCGATGTGCGCGAATGGGGACTTCTTGAATACATCGATCATCCGAACATTCTCAAAGGTTTGGTGCGCCGTGGGTATACAGATTTGCAGCACTATCCGGATTCATCCGAATTCAAGAATGCATTCAATGAAATCACGGATAAATTAAAGGAGATGGGGAAAGAGTTACAGAAAAGGTAAGGAATATATGCGAAACCGGGGCATCTGTTGAATTTGCTACATGGATTTGCTTTTATCTGAACAATGTCCAAATGGAACCCTTTCCATTTTTTATTCCACGATCATTCCGCCCAACAATCTTTCTGCGCTTTAAATTGAATAAATCAAGCGAGTTATGTTGATAATAAAAATGAAGATTCTTTTCATTTTCATGAGCGGAACGTATAGGCAAGCATCATCAGGATTGATATAATGTTGGCACATTTATTGTTATTTATAGTTGACAATAAACGGGAAGTTAAATCTTGAATAATTGGAATCTGAAAGGAGCGTCTCATGGTAAGAGGCAGGAGAATGAAAAGGACGGTTCGCAATGCTGGTTTTGTGATGTTGGGAGTTCTCATCGTCATGATGAGTACATCGGGCGCATTGGCGTTGGAGGTCGCCGGGGAAGAACTCGGGATCAATTTGAATTTTACCTATGCGTCGAAATACATGTGGCATGGGTATGACATATTCGGAGGCAACGGCGCCTTTCAACCGAGTATCAATTTCGATTATATGGGATTTATTGCGGGGATATGGGCATCGTATCCGGATACAAGCGGATCTGAAGATTTGTCGGAGATCGATTTATATATCGGGTATGGCCGCACCTTTTTCGAGGAAGAATCCTATGCGGTGGATGCGACGATCCTGTATACCTATTTTACTTTTCCCAAAGTCAGCCATAAAGCCAATTTGGACGCCCAGGAAGTGGATTTTATAATTTCCATGCCGAATTTGATTCCGCTTGGACCTGCTTCGCTGGTTCCCAGCTACGCGTTGGGGTATCTATGGGATGGCGTGCAGGGGGAAACGCCTCACTTCGACGGATTTTATCACATATTCGGACTTTCGTACGACATCCCGGTTCCTGCGTTGATTCCCGAACAGGAAGAGCAGGCGATCAGCTTGAAATGGGATATCGCTTACAACGATGGTCCTTTCAACACGGATTCGGATTGGAGTTACTCCACGATCGGCGTCTCCACGACGTTCGAATGGAACAATGTCTATTTGACGCCGTCCTTGAATTATCAATTTTCTTTCAACGATGTCGTCAATGACGAAGATGATTTTTACGCGACGATCAGTTTTGGTTACAACTTTTAACCGGGAATCGTTTGGTGAAATAGAGGAGATTTCGTTGTTTGCTTACAGGGCGTGACATACAATCATTCGACAGTTTCAAGTGGAAAGTTCTTCTTCTTTACTCCCGCACATCGCTCCCTCGTGCGGGAGTTTTATGTTATGGGAATAGGATCAGTTGAGCCGTAAATCGAAAAGCAGGTTGAGAAGATCGTATCCGTCGACATGTCCGCTTTGATCGATGTCGCCAGATGGAGATTCGTTTTGCCAATTGGCGCTGAAGAAGAAGATATCCTGTTTATTCAATCGATGATCGCCATTGATATCGCCTCGAATCGGCCGAGCCGGTATTATATAAGCGGCGGGGGCGTCGTCTTCGCCGTCGCTGGGAGTACTGACAAATAATTCGAGCATGCCGTCGTTGTTGATATCGCCAAGAATATCCAATGAAATTCCCAATCGATTGCCGGCTGCCCGTCCGTAAATCGCGGAGGAAGCGATTGTGGATATACGATCGAATCGGTTTCCGTAATTGAGAGCATTTCCTTGAATCACGTAAACCGCACCGGCGTTTTGCGAGAGACGAAAGGGAGACATCACACCCGGCGCTCCAAAACCGATGTAGGAGCCATAGGTGGAAATGAATTGGCCAAATCCGGAACCGACTTGCCAATGGCCGAGCCAAATCACTTCCGATTCTTCGACCGTTGTGATCGTCCGTTCGGAAATCGGTTCGTTCCGGCCGGGAATGATGGCCACCGCTCCCGTCGGAGATGTCCCGCCATATAGATTCGCCAATCCGAAACCGCAGATGAGGTCGTCAAAACCATCGCCGTTGACGTCCGCGGCAAGAAGCGCGTCGATTTTATGCATGTCGGGATCGGGGAAAAGGCGAAAAATGATGGGAATCGTAGGAAAAGGAATTTGATCCAACGTATAATTCCCCACATAGTTTTCACCGCCGGGAAGGATGAGAAGACGGCTCTCATTTCCCGCGCCGGCGGGAATGCCGAGATACAATCCCAGATCGGTTTTTCCATCTCGAGTCAAGTCGCCGACGGGACTGAAGACTTCCCCGAATCCGAAGTAAGGATCGGTATCCTCGCCCGGCCCATAGATCGTCATCGACGACGCCGGATCGAGTTCATGCACGTTCACGATGCGATTGTCAAATGTGGATCGGCCATAAATGATGTGGACCGAGCCGGACAGCCAACTTCCGTCCCGTTCAACGAGAGTATATGGATTACCGAAAATAAGATCGTTGAATCGATCCTCATCGATTTTGACGCCTTCGCCGATCGTTTGCCCCAGCAATTCACCCGGCCCGCCTTCGATGATGAGTGAAAATCGATCTTCGTCCGTCACCGGAAGGGACGTAAAAAATCCGGGGGTTCCTTTTAAAATATAAATTCGCCCGCCTTCGCCTTCGAAAGGCGCGCCGATGGCAACATCTTTTCTTCCATCGCCGTCGAAGTCGCCCAGCGCGGAAATGGAGAATCCGAATCCGCTGTTCTCATTTCCAATGATGGGGAATCCGCCGCTCAACGCCAGGTTATTAAGATCGATCGTTGGTAAAAATCGATGCTTGCCAAGAATCATAAATACGCGATCCTCAAAAGGGGCGCTGACGATCAAATCATCCAGGCCGTCGCCGTTGAAATCGCCGATATTTTTTACGATCAGCCCTCTGCCGGCGGCCGGATTGCCGCCGATGATTCGCACGGAACCTTCAGGTAGGTAGTTCAAATCGATCGGTTGGCCGAAACCGGCCAACGAAAAGAAAACCGCGTGAATCAACGTGATCGGAAATACGCGGAAATGACAAAAGATCCTCACCGGTTTTCCTCCTCTCATCCGATTTGTCAGGAATTAAGTGTAGCATATCCATGATTTCCTGTCTTTGAATCCCTGCACGGTTTCGGATAGGATCAGAAACGATGGAGAATTATAATAATGAATAATATAATTTATAAAAGTAAAGGAGATCACTCCAAGCGAATGCAATCGCATTCGTATGTCGCCGTCCTGACCGCCGCGTTTCTTCTCGGATGCTTTGCCACGCTGGCGCAAGTCATTCTCTTTCGCGAGCAATTGATCATTCTGGAAGGAAACGAACTCGCCTTGTCGCTTTTATTGTTTTGGTGGCTGATCGGGATTTCTTTCGGCGCGTTGTTGCCGAAACGATTCGGCGCGGAGAAACGGCTTCCCCTGTTATTTCCGTCCGTGCTCATCGCGACGCCGCTTTTGCTTGCGGCGTCGGTGGTTGTTACCCGCATGTCGCCGTGGTTTTTGGCTCTTCCCGTTGAAGAAAAACCGTCGCCTTTTTCCATGTTTCTCATTTCGATGGAATCGGTTTTGCCGATCGGCGTTGGAATCGGTTTCGCGTTTCCGGTGATGGCGCTTGCTTACAAACGAGCGCGTTGCGAACGAAATATGGATAGTCATATAGATGCGATTTCCATCGGCGCTATCTTTGGTTGGGAGTCTTTCGGCAGCGTTTTCGGCGGCCTGCTCATCATGTTGAAAATGACGCCGCGATATGATCCCTTTTCAATTGTGTTTTTTATGTTGACAGGTGTTTTCCTTTTGTTGCTTTTTGAACGAAAACGCCGGCAATCCCCTGGCCGAATCTGGGGAATCTTGTTACTCGCAATGGCGATGGCCATTCTATTCCAGATTCCGAATCGGCTCGATGCGTGGAGCGCTTCGATTCGATGGGACGCTCGCCATGACGGATATCGAGCTGTGCGATCATTGGAAACGCCGTATCAACGCCTTGAAATCGGAGAGCGGGATGGACAGTTTACGGTATTCGGAAGCGGCGCGTTTCTGTTTTCGTATCCGAATGCGTACGAATCGTCGCATTGGGCGCACGTGGCGCTGTCCCAATTGCCGAATCCGGATTCGGTCCTGCTGATCGGCAGCGGGGGCAGGGATTTAATCGAGCATATTCTCGAACATCGGCCGCAACGGTTCGTTTGCGTGGAAATCGATGCCGGCATTCAAACGATCATGATGGAAGCAGAGGAATCCCGCATGCAACCGATCGACGGAGTCGAATGGGTCTATTCCGACCCTCGCCGATATTTATCAGAATTGAAGGATGGAGAGAAATTCGATGTGATTGCAATCAATCAACCCGATCCATCCAACGGGCTGCTCAATCGTTTTTACACCCGCGAATTTTTCACACTCGCAAACGAGCGGTTACGACCAGGCGGCGTTTTCGTCATCACCGCGACCGGCACGCCGAACTATCAATTTGGCGATATCGGCGTCTTTTGCGGAACGTTGTATTGGACCCTGCGGGATGTTTTTCCCAACGTGATGGCGGTTCCGGGCGTGCAGTGGTGGTTTTTTGCCGGCCCGTCCCATCGTTTTTGCGCCGATCCGGACGTTTTGGCGAATCGAATGCGGGAACAGGACGTGCAGTGTGATCGATTTGCGCCGGAATTGTACTCTCTTTATTTCGATGAACTGCGAATCGAACAACTGCAACCGGTATTGGATTCGTATCAGGAACTCCCACGGAACACGGATCTGCGGCCATTGTGTTACCTGTATGATTTGATCATCCATTCGAAACAATATGGTTTTTTTAAACATCTTTCCATCGAACGTTTCTCCGCATCCGGTTTGTCTTTATTGCTGTTGAGTTGTGTGATTATCCTCTTTCTTTACGGACTGCTCGCTTTCGGAATCCGGATTTCACTTCCGAAAAATATGGTTTCCGGTTTTTCGCCGCTTTTACTGTTGGCCGCCGCTGGACTCGCCTCAATCGGGGCGGAAATCGCCATCCTGCTCTTTTTCCAAAGCCGCGTGGGATACCTGTATCAACATGTGGGCATTTTTCTGGCGTTTTTCATGCTCGGATTGGCGTTGGGGGCGGCGGCGGGAAATCACCTGTTGCGCACGAGAAAGAACTCCTGCCATGCCTTGCTTCTGCGAACGGATTCCGGCCTGATTACGCTGTTGGCGATTTCGCCGTTGATCCTTGCCGCAACGGATTTCTTTTCGTTATCCGTCATTCAAACGGAAATTCTTCTGCTGGGCTGGATCGGATTCATTGCTTTCGCCGCCGGCGTTTTGTTTCCGTTGGTTTCGCGGGCAGTCGAAGAGTCCGTTGACGATCTGACGGCGGTGGCGGGAAAAGTGGATATGAGCGACTGTTTCGGCGGCGCGGTGGGCGCTCTTTTATTGGGCGCGTTCTTGATCCCCATCGTCGGTTTGGCGGCTGTTTTTTATATTTTTGTCGGTATTAAAATACTGGCATTGCTGCCGTATTGTCGCCTCCGCCGCTACGGATCATAACTATTCCTATTCAGCATGGCCATATATATAGTGGCAGATTGTTGATTGATACTACAATATGTACCGGTTCCAAAATTGAATCCGACTTTTTGCCGGCGCGTCATGGATTACGGATAGTTCTTACCTATGAAATAACAAAATTCGACTGGTTCAATGCGTATTTAAATCAAGAGAGAGTGATCTTATTCTTAACACTCATTCGATTGATGAGGGTGTTGTCCACGGCCTGATCGACGGAAACCGCGTAAAAATAGGTTTGATTTGCCATATCCTTCTTTTCCAAAATTCCCCACGAGTGCATGATCGACAGTGTTTTTTTGAATTCGGGCGTAAAATCAACGCCGAACGTCTCTCTAACGAAGCGTCGAGCGAGGTTTTCCAAGTCATTCCGCGTCAGTCCCACATCGTTCGTTTGTGAGAGTCGTATTTGCGATAAAAGCAAAGTGTAGACAAGCAAAATTTCCCGCTTCAAGACGTTTTCATAATCATCGGCCAGATGGCTGAGCGCTTTGGCGTCGCATCCCTTTCGCCGTTTGAGCATGTATTGCGCATGTTTGTATTTTTGGTCAATGCGCACGAAATTCATGCGATTGATAAATCGCATCGCGCCGAACAAGACCGGATTGAAGACGGTCAAAAGGCGCTTCATCCCGCGCATCAATACCGCTCGACCAACTGTGGTGCTTGTCACCGTGCCGGATGCGCAAAGTCGGATGTATTCCTTCACCCCTAACGACACCTGCGCGTTGGGCAACAGCAATTCGAGATCGGTTTCGGGGATATCGTTGTATACATAAATATGTAGTTGTTTCATCACGGAACGGTCCGCATCGCGATCCCGGATAAAATCGTCCAACGATTTGTCCAACAGCTGCTGCATTTTTTCTTCAACCGTTTTTTGTATGGCTTTGCGCCGTTTGGAAATGGGCCGTAACCGTTTTTTCCTTCCTTTTTTCATGTATTTCGAGAGAATCTTGTCGATTTTCTCTTTATTTTGTTGGATTTCCCGCTGAATCGTTTCCGGATCCTTCTCGCAGCAGACTCCGCTGTTTTCCTCGATTTCCGGATTCATCAATTCGCTGACGATCACGACGACTTCCTCGAAAATTTCCACCGATTGCGGAGCGACAAACGCATCCATCCATTTTTTGTCGGCATGAAACCGTTTGATCATTTTTCGCGTCAGATTCTCCTGTTGTTCCGTGATATATGACCCACGCACGTAATAATTGAGAAAATCGATATTTTGCAGCCGTACAAAAATTTTTTCGAACGAACTTTCCTCCAACGCCTTTTCGAGAGCCTCGATCGGCAATTTTTTATAATGCGCCGCTTCCAACATCTCTTCCATCTGCGTCGAAATGAAATGCGCATCGCGGTTGAAAGAGTTTTGCGACAAGGGCGCGTCGTCCAGAAAAAAACGCCGTGAAAAACCGGGGCCGCTCCAGCGCAGAAACCGGCTTAAAATCGCATCCGCCCGATGCTCGCCGTCGAGAAAGACCAACGATTCCAAATTGAAAAACAAATCCTGCAATTGATTCTCAAATCGCTGTTTTTCCTCTTGCGATTCGGACACACCGCGCGTTTGCAGCAAATGCCTTAGGAGCGCGGATTGCAACATGCCGAAAGCCACCGGGATGATGTGCTGTTGGAAAAGCGGATTTCGATTCGATTCGTTCGCGTCTAAAGAATCCATACGAAAAAATTCCTTTATCGGTCGATTCGACTCAACCTGCGTTCTGTAACCATCAATTATGATTGAGTCGCCGTCGAATACGAAGAGTACAAAATAGGCCGACTTCTCCTTCAATCGCGCAACCGATAAGATTTGATACGCCCAATCCTTTGCCAAACGGAACAAACCATGAACGCATTGATTGCTTTTAACGAAGTACATTGCAGCAAAGAAACGATGCAGAAGCAAATTGAGATTCTCAACGAATTGACGTTTTCCATCGAATCCGGCGAAATCGTGACGATTCTGGGGCCATCCGGTTCGGGAAAATCCACCATCCTGCGTGTACTGATCGGATTGGACGCCCACGACCGAGGCTGCATCCTTTTTCGTGAGAAAAACATCCTTGCGTGGGAAATTGTCACTTTACGCCGGGAAATTGGCATGGTATCTCAAATTCCTTACCTTTTTGCAGGAACGGTACGGGACAATATTCTATATGGTCCGAGAATCCACAAACAACCGATCGATAACGAAACCACATTTGTACACAAAATGATGGAACAAGCAGGGCTGCCACTTGAATTGGAATCCCGCAATGCATCCGACCTTTCCGTCGGCCAGAAAATGCGGGTGTCATTGGCGCGCACACTGGCCAACAACCCACACGTTTTGCTGCTCGACGAACCCACCGCCGCGCTGGATCCCACCGCGGCCAATCAAATCGTCGAATTGATACGAAAATTGAATGAACAACACAAACTGACGCTACTCATAGTGACGCACAATGTTGACGTGGCCCGCCGCTTGGGCGGCCGATCGCTGATTTTAATGGACGGACAAATCGTTGAAGAAGGATCGATAGACAACTTGCTTCGCACGGCATCATCCCGAACGAAAGATTTTCTGGAAGGGAAACTCCCATGAATACAACGTATCTGACTATTTCCGCCCAGCAGGTTCTCCTGTCCTCGCTGATGGTGGTTCTCGCCATCCTGTTATCCTGGTTGAATCACGCGCGGTTGGAACGGCAATATGTGATCGGCGCGCTACGTTCGTTTTTTCAATTGTGGCTTGTCGGCTATCTCTTGTTTTGGTTGTTTCAGTCCCGTAATCCCCTTTTGTTGCTGGGCGTCGTGGAAATCATGATCCTCGTCGCCGCCGTAACCGCCGCCCAGAGGCAAAAACAAACCACCTTCAAGACCTATCTGGCGCTATGGCTTGCCTTGCATTTCTCTGCCCTGTTTTTGGGCGGATTTCTTTTTATCGCGATTTTCCGCGTGGACCTGGCGGAGTATCCGCATCTCTTTATTCCATTGATGGGCATGGTGATCGGCAACAGCGCGAACGGCGCTTCGCTCGCCTTGCATCGATTACGAGGGGAAATCGAAAGCCATCGCGGGGAAATCGAAACGGCGCTGGCATTGGGCGCTACGCCGCAAAAAGCGCTCGAACCCTATCTCGCTCAAACCATGCAGAACGCCTTGATTCCCATGATCAACAGCATGATGCTGATGGGAGTGGTGCAATTGCCCGGCATCATGACAGGACAAATGCTATCCGGCGTCATCCCCCAGGAAGCGGTTCGTTATCAAATCATCGTTCTTTATTTATTGGCCGGAGCCGTAGCACTGACATGCCATTTGTCAGTGCGGATTGAGGCAAGACGTTATTTTACCTCACGTTGGGGATTGGTTATCGAGGGGAAAAACTTGTAAAAGCGGGAATCGCGCAACACGATAGTTACACCGGGACGCCTCGGGCGCGGATTTCATCCAATTTATTTAAACTGCATTCGTAGCATCTGAATTCGGGAATTTTAGTTTTTCCATTATAGTCTTTGGCTTTGACCAGCCGCCGAACCCGTCCCGTTTTGCCGCAGCCGATACAAACGCCTTCGCGTTTCTCGTGCCATTCCTCAATCAACGAAGCATCGGGTTCGGGCATGGTTTCCGCGCCGCAGGATGGACAATCGTTTTGTCCCGCAAACACGGTCAACCCGCATTTCGTACAAACTCCATATTCCGTCATGTCATATCCCCTTTCCATCGGTTACAACCGTCTTTTCATTTTGCCGTCCATCTATTTTCGATTCACTTCCAACGCCGATTCCTCGTCCGGTTCGTCGGATGCATCGACGCCGGCCTCATCCGCCGGCTCCGTATACGGTCGCTTATAAAATTCACGAATCGCGCCAAGCGGTCCGGAGGCGATAAAAACCATGGCGAACGACAAGATGACGATCTTCACGATCAAAACCGTGACGCACAGAATTAAAACGATAAAAACAGTATGTTGATAGATATTTCTTTTTTTGACCTGCCAGGACGATAAATCCGGATAGCGAATCGTGCTCACCATCAAACAGGCGAGAACGACCAGACCCACGTGAATGCCGGTGCGTAAAACCGCCTGCGGCAGGATCGTTTCCACCGGCCCGAAATAATCATGGCAAACCAACACCAGCGCCGCGATGAAACAGGCGGGAACCGGGCAGGGCAATCCGACGAAGTGATCCCGTTTTTGCACCAGAGCCGCCTGTACATTGTACCGCGCCAACCGCAACGCCGTACATAGCGTGTACACCAACACCATGGACAAGCCCAGTCGATCCAAATCCTTATATAAAATCGTATGCATCAGCACCGGCGGCGCCACGCCGAACGAAATCACATCCGCCAGAGAATCCAGTTGCAAGCCATACGACGAAGAGGACCCGAATAGCCGCGCCACTTTCCCATCGATCAGATCAAAAAAGGCCGCCAGCAAAATCAACATGGCGGCGATTTCGTATTTTCCTTCAATTCCGTAAATGATTGAGCTCACGCCGCAGGCCACATTGAAACAGGTTAATAAATTGGGCAATAAATGAACCAATTTAATTTCTTTGCGACGCGGTTTAAATCGGCGCACTCGAAATTTGCCGGTCCGCGACGGGATTGTGTTTTCCATTGCATCGAGACGCTTTTTTTTTCGCCGCGACCAGAAATTGGATTGTTTCGGAGAACTCGAATTGGTTGTCATCAGATACTCACAATCCTATTATTTACTTTTGTCCACCCATTGCCGCAGCAAGCGAATGTAATCCGGCGTCGTGCCGCAACATCCACCCAAAAGACGCGCGCCGGCTTCCACCAAAGCGGGGACATGGGGCATCATCGCTTCCGCCGTCGTCGCATACACTGCCTTATCCCCTTCCAAACGCGGCTGTCCGGCGTTGGGTTGCGCCATGATCGGCAGGCTAGTGCCTTCCCGCATTTGCCGCACGATGGGGATGAACTCCTCGATCTCCACCATGCAATTCGAGCCGGCCGCCGCGGCGCCGAGTGATTCCATTTCTCGCGCCGCATCCGTGGCGGAGGTTCCGAACATGGTTCGATAACGATCTCCCGCCGCTTTGAAACACATCGAAATGATAATGGGCAAATCACTTACGTCCCGCACAGCGGTGAATGCGCATCGCACTTCGTTGATATCCATCATCGTTTCAATGATAAACGCATCGACTCCACCGGACGCGAGACCGGCCGCCTGCCGTTTGAAATCTTCCCGCAAATCGTCGAAGGTTTTGTCGCCATACGGCTCGAGAATCTCGCCGCTCGGTCCGATATCGCCCAACACCAGACACCGCCCATCCGCGGCGGCGCGAGCCG
The DNA here is from genome assembly GCA_003598175.1 of Candidatus Omnitrophota bacterium. Taxonomy (GTDB): domain Bacteria; phylum Hinthialibacterota; class Hinthialibacteria; order Hinthialibacterales; family Hinthialibacteraceae; genus SURF-12. The sequence goes on along the minus strand of QZKN01000050.1, from coordinate 73,606 downwards.
CCTTGACGCCGGCCTCGTTCAGTTCTTCCGTCCGTCCGGCCAGTCCGTGTTTGGCCAACGTCGGCGGAGAACCGCCGAACGTGTTGGTCAGGATAAAATCGCTCCCCGCGTCGACGTAACAGCGTTGGATCTCGGCTATGGTCTCGAGTCGTTCCACGTTCCACAACTCGCCGCAGCTGCCTTGCTCCAATCCCGCCTGCAGCAGCATCGTTCCCATCCCTCCGTCGCCGACGAGAAGCGGTCTGGTTTCCAGTAATTGAAAAAACGAATGGTTCATGAGAAAATCCTGTTGGGTGTTCTTATTGTGAATTATAGATGAATTTCCGGCAGTTGATCAGGAGAGCAACGAAGGATTATCGAAAATATCAATTCAAGACGCGCCGCAGCAATCCCGTCCGATCGATCCAGGCGGCTCGCACCACGTCGAAATGCGCGCGCGTGACTTTCCAACCCGCATCATTTTCCGACAAATCGTTGGGCAGTTCTTTCACGTATTCCGCGAACAGCGCGGATAGAAAACCAAACGCATACCGCGGCGTGCCCAGCGTGTTCAAGGTCTCTTTGAGATGATTGAAATCGAATCCCTCGGCAAACAGGTCGAAAAGTTTGTGTTTGTCGCTCTCATCACTTTGACAGGCTTGAAAACGCTGGTTGGCGATTTCATACAGTTCCTGCCCGCTCCACTTCAATTCCGGGATCAAATTCGATTTGTCCAGACGAATCCGTTTGAGATCGTCCGGCGAAGCGTTGCGGTAAATTTCCTCCAATTCAATGGGCAGAAACAGTTTGAGCCCCAGTTGCGGATATTGCAGCAGTTTAATATCCATCATCGATGCGATAAACCGCTTCATCAATCCTTCATTGGCGCTCAGCAGCGACGGTTCGTCGATGCGATCCACCAACACGTTGATTCCCTTATAATGAAAAACGGCGAGCAGATCGATGAACCGATGCATCAGGTTGTAACGGCTGGCTTCGTCCGAACCGGTCGGCAGCAGAAATTCCTTGCGTTCTTTCGGATACAAACCGGCCAGTAGTTTATGCAGAAGCGCCGCATTGCCGGGCAAAACCTTCACGCCGCGAACCGCTCGCGCCGCTTTGGCGCGCCAGGCCGAACGAAACACGAATGCGGACGCCCACGTCAGCGCCAGACTGGCAAGACCCGCGACATACAAATATAACGCCGGAAACGTCGTCGTCAGTTCCGTTACAATCGGCAAGAGGCCAACGCCGATAAAGATAACGGACAACAGAATATTTATTAAAATCCGAAATTTGGTTTGGTGACCTCGATATTTCAACAACCGTGACAATTTCCGAATCGCTTCGGCGGTGGTGCGCTGATCGGAATTGTAATACAGCGACGTCATGATGAGCAGATAGATGCATTGCTTGCGAGACAGATGATTCTGCTTTTTTCCCGACGCGATGATCTCGTCCACCAGTTTCGTCACGCCGAGAGAAAGCATACAATCCAAATGATCGGATATTTTCCAACGTTCGACAATATCCTGCGCCGCTTGCAGCGTATCCCGCCGCGCGCCGATGCTTTTGCGAAACCGCTCGGTAAACGGATTGAAATCGATGTACTCGATCAAAAACACCTTCTCTTCGGGATTGGCGGCGTTGAATTCCTCGACGCGCCGGCTCATCATCAGCCGTAGGGCGCTTTTACCGCTCCCTTTTTCCCCGAATATAATTCCCGGTGCGGGCACTCGTGGATTCCCGAAAATGCGATCGAATCCCCAATGCACCGATGAGGAATCGATCGAGGAAAGAATCAAATCCTTATCTGCGTCTTCACAGGCAAATGGATCTTCCTCTAGTCCCCAATACTGTCGCCAGGTTTGTGTGAACATATCTCGATTACCTCGGATCGTATGAGTTCAATTAGGATCAGTTGGAATGAATGATCAACGTATTATCGCCTTTTGGGGTTACTTGTCCATAGCGAATCGAAGAAAATTAGGAACAATTGATTCTTATGACCTTGCCACAATCGACGATTGTTTTGTGATGGATTATAATGATTACCATGTTAAAAAGTGAATTTTCATAATATGATGAATTATTCAAATTTGTGAAATGGAACGAAGAATTCTATTGGGAAGAAAGAATTGATGATTACTCGAATGAAAATAAAATATTCAGGATGAATCATCTAATTCTATCATGGCATACAACATTGAATTTGCTGAATCCGTGAAAATGCAATTGAAGAAATTGTCTGTCTTTCAACGAGTCGTAATTCTCGAATCAATCGAAAAATAACTGTTGCATGAACCGCTTGTTGAAACCCGAAACAGGAAACCCCTTCGTCCCAATCCGATTGCGCCCTGGGAATTACGAATTCAGAATCTACGTGTCTTTTACGATGTTCCCATTGAAGAGCCGAATGTAGTGAGAATATTGGCGGTCGGTATGAAAGAAGGCAATAAATTATTCATTGCAGGAAAAGAGATAACCATATGAAAACCATTGAACTTTCCACGGCCAAGCAATCCTTGTCAGAAGTCGCCGATGAGATTGATCAGGATATGATTATTCTGACATCTCACCATAAACCCATTGCTGCGATTATCTCTTTAAAAGAAATGGATGAAGAATCCCTGTCATTGAGCACTAATCATGAATTCATGAACATTATCCAACAATCTCGAAAGGAATTTATGGCAGGCAAAAGAATCCCATTGGAAAAAATGAAACAAGAAATATTGGAAATGGAGTTGTAACGATAGGAAGTACCGAAATCAGGTACGGACCCGGCGATAATCAGAGACAACCCTCCCCAGGTATTTCTCTGGCCGGATGTATTGGCGGATGACAAACGCGAGGGGGCCGCTTTATCCATTCGATCATTCGATTGCATACAAAAAATGAAAACAGAAGAAAAAAAACAGTAAATTGATTCAATCCGGGGAAAGAGAAAATCATGCCCGGAGTTTTTTTGAAATTTACTTCCAAACTCTTGATTCTCATGCCTTTCAATGATTTAGTACGATCAAGTCGAATTCGAATCCATCAGGAGCAATGAAATTCTATCCGTCAATCTAACGTTACATCCAAATCAAGTGAAAAGATCGTTTCATGGTGGATCGCGCCGGATACGCCGGGTGTATCGCCGGTAACCGTGTTTTCTGTAACGCCGGCATCCTACCGGCAATTCCGAATGCCGCCAGGACGGCGGCGTCACATATTCATCCTCCATTATGATAAATCGGTCACGACCGTTTATATAAATGTTGAAGCATCGTTATTGAAAGACGTCCATGAGTATATTGTTAGTATCCGAAGAACATGCGGAGAAATCCTCTCCTTTCGTTTCCGTCATCATCCTGAATTTCAATGGCAATAAATTCATCCAGCGCTGCCTTCAATCCGTTTTGGCGGATTCCTATGAGCCGAAGGAGATCATTCTCGTCGACAACGCCTCGCGCGACGATTCTCTTGAACTGGCGCGTTCTTTTGCCGATCAAATCACCATCATTGAAAATCCTAAGAATTATGGTTTTCCCAAAGGCTGCAATCAAGGTATCCGCCAGGCAAAGGGCGACATCATTGTTCTGCTGAACATCGACACCGTCGTCCGTAAAGACTGGCTGAATGCATTGATCGAACCCATGATGAGTGATGCGAAAATCGGCGTCGTCGGCTCCAAACTCTTTTTTCTTGACGGAAAACATATTCAATTCGCCGGCGGTTGGATGCGCCCCAACTGTCTGACCTATCACGAGGGATACGGAAAACCGGATTCCGCAAAATACAACGTTCCTCACGAGGTGGAATACATCACCGGGGCATCGATGGCGATTCGCCGGGAAGTGCTGGAACGAACGGGAGGATTGGACGAAGGCTTTCCACTGTATTACGACGATTTGGACTTATGCTATCGCGCCCGCAAAGCCGGTTTCGGCGTGTACTATCAACCCGACTCGGTGGTTTTGCATTTTGAAACATTTGGTACGAAAAAAAACAGCCACATCTATTTTTACAAATATCATCGCGGGCGCATCCGATTCCTGCTGAAGAATTTCGGGATTCGTTATTTTGTCGGAACGTTCCTGCCTGCGGAAATTCGATGGTACAAGGAATGTAATTTTCGCCAACAGCTCATTCCATTGGCAAGCGCCTACCTGACTCAATTCCCCAAAGCGCCGTATTATTGGATTCGTGGATTTGTACGACGGCGGATTCTCAAAAGAATTCCATAAAAAAACGCCCTTCGATCAATAAACCGATCCGTTATTTCTTCTTCGTCTTCAGCGGCAGTTTTACGCGTTTCCCGGTTTTCGCCGCTTCGTAAACAGCCAGAATGATTTCCAGCGGCTTGCGCCCTTCCTCGCCGTTGATCATCGGTTCCCGATTCTCGAGAATTGCCTGCATGAAATCGGTGATCTGCATCACATGGCCTTCATTGGTAATCGCCTGCGCATCGGCGGCGCCGGTTCCGCGATCGGCGATGGTTTCGCTGTCGGCTTTTTGCTCTCCCATAATCTCACGCATAGTAATACGATTCTTTTCCACTACGACGGTTCCGTTCGTACCACTGATTTCCAGCCGCTCGTTCATGCCCGGATACACCGCCGTCGATCCAATGATCGTTCCCAGCGCGCCGTTTTTGAATCGCAGCAACGCCTGCGCCACATCTTCCACTTCGATCCGTTCGTGCGCCATCGTGTCCATTTGCGCCATCACACTTTCCACTTCACCCATCACCCACTGCAACATGTCGATGGAATGAATTCCCTGGTTCATCAGGCATCCGCCGCCGTCCAGCTTCCAGGTGCCGCGCCATCCGCCGCTGTCGTAATACTGCTGATTGCGATACCATTTCACGTACGTTTCGCCGAGAATCAATTTTCCCAACTTTCCGGCGTTGAGAATCTCCATCAATTCGATCATGCCCGGATCGGTTCGCCGCTGTGATATCACGCCGAGTTTCACCTTGTTTTCGCGGCAGGTTTTGATCATGCAATCCGCTTTTTCCAACGTGATTTCGATCGGTTTTTCCGTCAGCACATGTTTTTTCTGCTTCGCCGCTTTCAAGGTCAGATCACCATGCAGACCGCTGGGCGTACCGATTGAGATTGCATCGATGTCTTTTCGTTTTAATAAATCATCCGGTTTGTCATACGCCGCTATATTAAAAAGGTCTTGTGCTTTCTGCAAATTCGGCGCCTTTTGCACATCGGCGACGGCCACAAGATGGGCTTGCGGCACTTCCTGAATGCACTGGCAATGGAACATCCCGATGAATCCCATCCCGATCACGCCCACACGAACCTGCCGGTGCGGCATTCCGGCTTGGTCGCATACGTCCCGAAACGCATCCACCGCTTCCCCAAACCGCTTCGGACCGGAAAATCCGCCGAATTGCCCGCCTTCCATCAAATGCGGCTCCATCGTCGCGAAGCCAGAGAATCCCCTTTCCTTCAATGCGGCGATCAATTCGGGAATCTCGGCTTCACCCTGCCCCGCCGGCGTGAATGTGCCGTCGAAGGTGCAATCCTTGATATGCAGATGCACAACGTGATCCACCATCAACTCATACCATTGCGTAAACGCCTTGGTACCGCACACGACAAAATTACCCGGATCGAAGATCAATTTAAAATTGGGCGAGTTGATCGATTCCGCCAAATCACGGCAGTGAATGCCATCTTCTCCATAAATTCGGCCTTCATTCTCGAGCAACAGCACGATCCCTTCCTTCTCCGCGCGATCCGTCATTTCCTTCAATTTTGTGATCACGGACGCGCGGTGTTTTTCCGGCGCATCGCCTTCCGGAAAATAAAACGAAAAAATACGGATGCGCGGGCATTGGAAAAAATGCGCCATTGCGATCGCCCGTTCGTACCGCTCCCATTCCTTTTCCCAGGAATCGTTGATTTGAATTTTTCCCAACGGCGAGCCGATCTCGGACACGCCCATGCCAAATTCGCGCAAGAGGTTTTTGGCGCGTGTTTTTTGTTTGGGATTCAGGTCGAGGATGTTGGTTCCCCATAAATTCCTCAGCGCGATATAATTCAAATTCATTTTCCGCATTTCTAGTAGTTGCGTCTCAAATTCTTTGGCGATCTCGTCGCCGAAGCCGCTTATTTTCAGCATGATCGAATTCCTCTCGTTTGATGATCTCATTGTATTCGGAATGTTATACCATCATTTCCCCTTGGAATTAATAGTACCCGTATGAATTTAACGGAAAATGACCGTTTTCGACAAGCGTTTACTCCATATTGCGGTTCTTCAAAAATACAAACCATTGTTAATAGCGATTCCAATCCTTCACAAAAACATCTCCGGCCGTTACGGGTAACAACAGGTGAGAAGGATATGTTCGTGAAAAATGAAGTACCGTCTCCACAAAATCCGGCAAGCCATGTTGCCCAAGTTGTTTGTATTGCGGATTCAAATCGAACCGCGGATAATTGGTATTGGCAATAATGATGCGAATTCGATGCCCACGGTTAAATACCAGGCTCGTGCTCCACAAATCCACTTCGTACCGATACACGTCTCCCGGCGTGATCGGCGTGGATTCAACAAAAGAATCCCGGAAACTCGCCCGCGCGATTCCGTCACAAACCAGCATGGAACGGCCGTTCGGATACACATCCGTCAACCGTACTGTCAAGTCGTTATCGGTTAAATTGGATGCGGCAAAGAGAACCGCGCGTATTCTTCCGACGACTTCGAGCGGCTCGGGAAGCGGCTCCGTCGAAAAAACCAGCACGTCGTTTCTTGCTTCGAGATCGGATTGATCATACGGACCCGCGGCGATCTCCAGATTCTTGCCGCCGATGGTGGGACAGGGATGATTCGGATCCAGAACAAATGAATCAACCTGTTCTTCCACAGAGGGAACAACAATAGACAGAGAATGGTCTGAATTCAGGTAAAAGGCAATCTCCCGCGATTCCGGCGGCCACATCTCCGCCGTGCGCCATTCGTTCCCCGGAGCATTCGGATCGGTCACATCCCCCATGACATAATACTGCACGGTTGGATTATCCCTGACGCCATTTTGTTCATCTTTCAACCAATAATTGAACCACTTGAGAGTCGTTTGCACTTGGTCGATAAAAATGGAATTCAAGGGAAATGAGAGTTGACCTTGCGTCGTATCGAACTCGTTGGTGTGGGTCCACGGTCCCATAATCAGTTGCTGCCGACCTTGTGCGCCGGGCGCGCCATTCGTTTGGCGTCCGACAAAATCATCCAGAGTGCCCTGTTCAAAACAATCGTAAAAACCACCGATAAACAAGGACGGCACATTGATCAGGTGATGGCGGGATTCAATATCGTATTGTTTCCAGAAATCATCCTCGGTCGGATGGCGCAGAAATTCCGGATACATATGCCCCATGCCATGTTTGTTTAGCCATTTGTCCACCAGTTCCAAACGAAATACGCCGCATTGATACGCGGCATGTCCATAGCCTTTTGCCGCCGCATAACCGATCACCTGACAGACCAAATGGGGCGGAACCGCTCCGGCGGCCAATCCTTGAACGATTCCCAGCGCCGAAGGTCCCCACATCCCCACCTTGCCATTGCACCACGATTGCCGGGCAATCCACTCAATCGTGTCATACCCATCCTGCAATTCTCCCCATCCATCCGTCTGGAATACACGATCCTCCCCCTCCGAATCAAATCGCCCTCGCATATCCTGCACGATGATGGCATATCCTGCCAAATAGGCAAGCGCCTGCATTTCACTAAAACTTCCTTTCCCGTACGGAGTACGAATCAGGATCGCCGGCCAGGGCATCCCCAAAACCGGTTTATAGATCGTCGACGAGAGACGCACTCCGTCCCGCATGGGAACCATCTCCGTGTCTTCGAACAATCCCATTTCCCGAACGCTTAAACGCGGATCGTCAAAACCATCGACCGTTTGAGGAGAAAAGGGAGAAGTACGTTTTTCTTCCGGTTGATTGAAATGAAAATCCGGAGTACTACTCCATGCGTAAATGAAAAATTGGGAAGAAAGAATGATCCAAAAACAACATACGATGCTACGAGACGCCATAATAATTTTCCTTTTCTCGAACCGAGAATTTTTCTTTCAGAACCGGACATTTCTATTGACTATGAAGATGAATGCGCGTCCCCTTTGGAACCAACCGGAAGAAGCCTCCCTGGCTGATCAGTCCATTGGTCGGATTATAGCGTGGACCGCCGCGTATCCCCGCCGGTCCCCAACCGTCCACCAATCCCGCACCCCGTTGATGCGCCTGGTCGATGGTCGGATCCATCCTTCGCCATGGCGGCCCCCACAAATCCTGATGGGTTGAGTAAGGGATCCAATGATAATAGGTAAAAGAATATTCAAATCCCTGCCGGTCATTCATATCCGGGAGCCCTTGAAACCGATCCCTTAGAAAATGGTTAAGATAGGGAACCGGCGTCGTTAATGGAAATTGCTGCGCCGCTCCATCGCGATGAGCATGGTAACTATTGTTATCCATATGATATTGCAGCATGGCATCGACATAGGTTTTCAAATCCTGTTCCGTTCCGGCGATTTTGGCGCGCAATTGGGCGTTGAGAAAATTCGGCACGGCAATCGCCGCAAGAATCCCGATAATGGCGACAACGATCAATAATTCAATAAGCGTAAATCCTTCCCGGACCATTTGCAAATCCTCCCCAAGTATAATCCATATGTACATCATGGCGAACAAATCATCAAGATATAGGCAAATAACGCAAATACCGATAAAATTAACGTTGGACTATCGTTCCGAATCCGGATGGAAAAACCGTGATGTTCTGTATTTTTGTTGATGAAGGTCAAATAATTTGCGAATATGTTTCAACCAATGGATAGGACAATCAAGAAAGCGAATCCTTTATGAGCCGAATTTTAATTGTGGAAGATGAACCCGATATGCGGCGAGGTTTGAAAGACAATCTCGAGTTCGAAGGGTACGAAACCGTAACCACCGCCAACGGCACGGAAGGTCTGCGCATGGCGTTGAAAGAGGATTTCGATTTAATCATCCTCGATTTAATGTTGCCTGGCATGGATGGCATGGATGTTTGCCGGAAATTAAAGGAATCAGGCTCAACGACTCCAATGATCATGCTCACCGCGCGTGGCGCGGAGGAGGACAAAATCTCCGGCCTCGAAGCCGGCGCGGATGATTACATCACCAAACCGTTCAGCTTAAAGGAAATGCTGGCGCGGGTAAAAGTCATCCTTCGCCGCGCCACACAGGATCGGCCATCCATTCACGATTATACCTTCGGCTCTATCGTCCTCAGTTTTGATAAATACAAGGCTACCAGAAACGGTCAGCCATTGGATCTTTCTCCTCGCGAATTCGAAATGATGCGGTTGTTCGTCGAGAACGAAGGCAAAGTCGTCAATCGCGAACAATTTCTCGAACAAGTGTGGGGATATACGACGGTTCCTTCCACCCGAACCGTGGATAATCACATTGCCAAATTGCGCCAAAAAATCGAACGGGATGCGGAAAATCCACAGCATATCATTACCGTTCACCGGATGGGGTATAAATTCATTCCATAGCAAATTCACCCACTTTCTTATCGATCATTTCATCCAATGCGAAGAGTTTCGATAGTCATTCGTCAACCGCTCCAGGCATTCCTTGCCCCGTCTCCACAGTCGCTTCGGCTCCCGCCGGCATTTCGAATTTAGAATATAGGAAGTAAATAACGGTAAATAGACCGTGCAATCGCCATAGCAAACCAGGGTGGAACTCAACTGCGAGGGATCGATTTTTCCCCAGCTGACCGCTTCCGAGGGGGTCGCGCCGGATAGTCCGCCTGTATCCACGCGCGCATCGGTGAACTGGATGAAAAAATCATGCCCCGCTTCCTGCAATCCCAGCACTTCTTGTATATGTGGCTCTGTTTGCAGCAGAAAATTTTTCGGGCTGCCTCCTCCCAAAATAACGGCGGCCGTTTTCCCACCGGATTTTTTGGCGTCGTAGACCCATGCCGCTGTCAGATTCACGTCCGAATTCGGATCCACCCGCATGGGAATCCCTTCCAGCGCCAACGCCGCCAGGTTCATGCCCGTGCTCGAATCCCCCGGGCTGGACGTATGCACGGGCACATCCAGCAAAGCCGCCGCCGCCAGCACGCTAAACTCATGCGAATTCGGCCATCGTTTTAATAATTCATCCCCAATCCGGCGATGAATATCGGCGCTGGAAACCGCTTCCGACAACGGATTTTCACGGAAAACATCGCGGATAAATTTGTCCGTATCGAACAGCGCGTCGGATTCGAAGAAAATATCATGGATACGAACCACGTCATCTTCGCGCAATTGGCAATCATTGGCCGCCGCCGAACCTTCGTACATCGAATATCCCAAACAAAAATGCAGGTCGTGGTAAAGATTCGCCCCCGTGCTGATCATCCAATCCACCACTCCGTTCTTGATCAGCGGAACCAGGCAGGACTGTCCGAGTCCTGCGGGAACCAAGGCGCCGGCCAGACTCCATCCCACGGTGGTATTGTGTTCGGTAATCGGTCCGGTAAACAAACGGCAGGCGTCGCGAAAGGCTCTTCCATTAAAGGATGTAAAACAGCGATCCACCAGCTCGTTCAAAGTCAGATCCGGTCGAATGACGCCCGGCTGCATTTTTTTACAAAAATATTTTTCATGCTTGTTCATGTTCGAAAAGATCCTATCCTGATCCGGTTGTGATATAGTGCTGCGGGTATACTATAACTCATGTTTTTGAATTTGCAATCGAATGGCTGGCAACAACCGGCCATCGGTTCGGCTGATTGACTTATCTATATAAAAGTTGAAAAAATCCGGCAATCCTGCATAAATCAAAAGAAAACGCTCTCCTCCCCCAAAAACCGCCATTCCTTGCCGCGTCCCCCCCATTTTGCCTTGCTCGTCTACAAAAAAATCGGATTTCTTCCAAAAGAAATGGAAAAAATCGATTTTGTGATTGCATATTCATGAGATTTGTGGTAATATTTTAGTCAATCAATCAGACTGATATGACGATTGTTATACGAATAAACCCTGGTAGAGGAGTATCGCCGGTTTTCTAAATCCATACAAAAATCAATGCGAGAACAAACCGTATTTTTTGTAATCCTGTGCGCCGATGAATTGAAAGAAACATGAATTCAAAGTTGGGAATCAATTGCATCATGTATTATATTCATAATATTCAATTACCATGAAGAAACGAGAAGGGAGAGAACCTATTATGAAAGAGAATAAGGAAACCCAAAACAAGGAAATGTTGCTCGGGATCGGTTGGTATCGCGCCAATCAATGGGACAGCCTTCGCAAAGCGTCCACGGATGCAAAATATCTCGCGGCCAAGCATGCCGATTGGCTGGCGGGCGCCAACGCGGATATTGCTCGATATAAGAAAATGGGCATGTCCATCCAAAAACTCAACATCAGCATCCCGGAATTGATCAAATGGTGTGAGGAAAAAAAAGTACCGGTAAACAAGGATTCTCGCAGCCGTTTTGTTCGGGACAAACTGGCCAACTCGCCCGAAGGGAAAAATAAGGACATCATCGGATTGGATTGACGAGATCGAGAGGGAATGCAACGGTCCGTCTTCAAAAGGGAATGTGGTCCACCATCAAACGATTCTGGCTCTTTGACGATCCTCGTTCTTACGGCGCGCGAGCAATTCTGCGAGGCGCGGCGGAAGGATTGAAGGCCAACGGAAAAGAAGTGCGGCTTTTCCCTCTGCCAATCGATGATCCCGATCATACGCGACGCCTGCGAGAGGACATCCTGAAGTTTCAACCGGATGGAATCCTGCTAGCCAATCATCCGGCGTCTCACTTTTATCGTCAAATCGGCATGCAATCGATGCCCTGTAGGACGTGGGTATGGATTTTCGACGATCCGTTCTTCATGGGAGCGGAACGATTTTCCGCCGATGAAGTCGTGCTGGTTGCCGATCCCGCCTTTGCGCGCGGCGCGAAGGCGCGCGGCGCGGTGTATACGTTTTTTCTGCCGGTTGCCGCCCCCATCTCGATGATTGGCGAAAAACGAAACGACTATCAAATTCCCATCGCTTACGTCGGCGCCACCATGATTCCATCGGATATGCGCCGTCATCTGAACCACGCGATGGCGACATATCTTGACGAAATAATCGCCCAAAAACTTTTAAATCCGGCGCTTGGTTTTGAAGAATTGCTGCATCGACGCCCTTTTGCACCGTCTCAACGAATTCACTTGAGCGGCCAATTGGCTTATTATCTTTACGCCGAGTCCAATCGGCTCTCTCGCCTCCGATTTCTGGAACCGCTGGCTCCACTTCATTTGCATCTTTTCGGAAATGAAGCCTGGCGGCCGCAAATCCGTTCCACCTCACTCGCGCCTTGTTTTCACGGTCCGCTCGATCCGTTCGATCAATACCCGCACTTGATTTGTTCAGCGTCGATCAACATCAACCTTCGCAGTTTACAAGGTTTCGATGCGCCTACACAACGCGACTTTCTTGTGCCGCGTGAGAACGGCTTCCTCTTGTCCACTCACATCCGCGACCATGATAAGGATTGGAACGCCGACGACCCTGAAAACCGATTCGATCTGAGCGCGTTTCCGTGGTCTCCCTCCTTTTCCTCTCCGCAGGAGCTGGCCAAAGCCGCTCGCCATTACCTCGGTGACGAATCCGCCCGGCAAGAATGGATTGCACATGCCAGTCGGCAAATCACCCGCAATCATACATTCGCCCATCGCATGGAGCAGCTGGGAAAATTGATGGACGACGCCCGGATCGTGCTATAATTCATAGAAACCGGAATGACCAATTGGTCACATCGAACGATGAAAATAACCGGCGCTCGTTCATCCGTGGGTAAAGCAAGCGTCCTCGCTTGTACGAACAGCGCAGGCGGGAACGCCTGCTCTACCCGCGTAATTTTCTTATAAAAGGTGATCATCATGAAAGAACAACGGATTCGAATCGGTTTCGTGGGCGCGGGGGGAATCGTGCGCGACCGGCACATTCCCAACCTGCAAAAAATACCCGGCGTGGAATTCATCTCCGTCTGCAACCGCACACGGGAATCGTCCGAACGGGCGGCAAAAGCATTCGGAATTCCGAAAATCCATGAAACATGGCAGGAGTTAGTGCATTCCGATGAAATCAACGTGGTCTGGATTGGAACCTGGCCCTACCTGCACAAAACCGTGACGCTGGAAGCGCTGGCCGCCGGCAAACACGTCTTCTGCCAGGCGCGCATGGCCATGAATCTGGCGGAAGCCTGCGAAATGCTGGATGCCTCCGAGCGCAGCAATTGCGTCGCCATGCTTTGCCCCCCGCCGATGGGATTGGCCGGGGATACCATCATGCAGGAATTGATGAAAGGCGATCCATTTTTAGGAACCATCTATTCTATCCATCTGCGCGCCATGTCCGGCGTGTATATCGATCCTCATTCCCCGATCAGTTGGCGTCAACGGGAGGATTTGTCCGGCGTCAACACGTTGACCGTCGGCATTTATGCGGAAGTGATTCATCGCTGGTTCGGGTATGCAAAAACCGTGACCGCCCAAGCGAAAACGTTCATTCCCGAACGCCCCACGACAAACGGTGAACTCATGCCGGTAACCCGTCCCGATCTGGTATTCGCTTTGTGCGAAATGGAAAACGGCGCTCTACTGCGTTGCGAATGGAGCGGATTGACCGCGCCCCCTCCCGCATCCACCCTTGAAGTGTACGGAAGTAAAGGCGCTGTCCGATATAATTTCGACATGGATGAAATTCAAATCTCGCGGAAAGGACAACCTTGGGAAAAAATCGAAATCGCCCCTAATCTGATCAACGAATGGCGCGTGGAACAGGATTTCATCGACGCCATTTGCACAGGCAGAAAAGTACATCCCGATTTCCACGACGGCATGAAATATATGGAATTCACCGAAGCCATCTTCCGCTCCGCCGAAACGGGCAAACAAATTGTTTTTCCGTTTCTATAAATTTTTGAAAGATGGAAATCGGTTGGTTTACTGGCCGACAATTCCCCCACTGGTCATGACGATATCGCCCAAACTCACGAGACCGTTGGAAGAATTGTATGGAAAACCGCGCGAATCATGCGTTCCACCAGCGCCGATTCCCGCCACGCCGTCGGGACCGACGCCCACAAACGCCCATTCACCGACATTTAAAGGTCTGATTCCATAAGCTTCCGCCAAGGCGCCGGGATTCAAGCATTGAATTCCCTGATTGCGCCCAGGAATACGTGGATCCACATCCGCATAAATATAGGTGCCGTATCCGCTCCCAAATCCGTAGTCGCTCATCGATTTTCCATAGCTGAGAAAAGGATCGATCGGAACCGAAGACATGTAGGATATCGGACTGGTCAGCACGGCCAGATAGTGTACCGTCGTGCGTACCGCTTCAGGAAAATCTCCCACACCGTTGAAGATATCTTTTAGAATTTGACGCCCTACATCCGTGTCGTCATCCCATCCGTCGATAGGCAGGTGGTTCGTATCCAATTGCAGCTGCTGAACCGCGGTGTTCATGGATTTCATATCCGCCCAGCAGCGCGCGATCTTCGCTCTCGTTTGCGCGTTCAGAAAATTCGGAACGGCAATCGCGGCAAGTATCCCGATAATCGCCACGACAATCAACAATTCAATCAACGTAAACCCTTTTTTCATCAATACCTCCCAATCAGACAAAATGATTTCTATCCAAATAACAGAATTCCGGAGAATTCAATTACAGGCAAATCAGGAATATTCCAAAATTATAATGTAACCGCATCCACTCACGAGTAAAGCATGAAGATATGTAAAGATGTAACAATTCACAGAAAGGTACAGTAAATCGATTTTACTATGAAGTCAATCGATGAGGAAACGAATTGTGAAATGATCATGCGGATTCATCCTATTCTTTGTGGGTGAGAACCTGATTGTATAGCGGGAAAGAATCGGAGCGTCCGGAAAAAACGCGGAAGGCATTCACAAAAGCGGGGCTGGCATTGTTTGAAACAAGTACTCTCCGGAATTGGTCACCTTTCCATCCTCGGTGGAGCATTGGACTTTAAAAATGTAGCGTGCTCCCCTCTTCAGACCGTCCAAAATTACGCGATGTTCAAGCGTGGGCGTCTCAACGGCAGATTTCGTGATCTCAAAAATCGGAAAACCCGTGGTGGCAAATACGCGGGAAATCGAAGGTTGCTCACTCGTCCAGGAAAGTTCCACCGATTCCGGGCCGGCCTGCTTGATCCGAATATCGCTCAGATAATTCCATTGGCGATCTCGCCAGCCGAGAATGACCCGTGGGAAATGCCCGCGGATGTCCGCCACGAAATCACGAATCCGCTTCGCATAAAAAATCTCATCCGTCGAATTGATTTGTTGTTCCAAATGTTCGCCGATTTGCTGCAATCGTTGCAGATGGGCTTCCAGAATCAAGGCTTCCTCTTCACTTTTGTTTTTTTCCCAATACCGGAATCCCCAATAACACTGCTTGATGTAATAATACACATTCGCCAGCAGACGTTGCTGCTCGAAACGCTGTTTCAACCACTCATAGTCGGATGGATTCAGACTCGATGCAATATGTTCCAGTTCCCGAATCGCCCGATTGAACCAGGTGGTGGTTTCCAGGGTTTCCTGTGCAAGATCGATCAGCGTTTGTTTTCGCGGATTCTCAAGTTCATCCAATAAAAACCGGATCCCCGGATGCAAAGCGTCGGAATCGATCAATTTCAATGGTTGGATCAAATCGGCGTGTTCGGGCAGGTCGCCGCGATAGCTCAATAACGGAATCCCTTTCACCATCCCGGCCCGACGCCACCAAAAAAATGAATTGCGTAGAAGAGCCTGCAGCGATTGCCCTTCATTCGATGCCGGAAACAAACCGAAAACACGTTGAATCGATTCGTTCCAAATCATATCCGGAGGAATATCCGGCTGAAAAACCATCTTCGCCAGTGAAAAAAGATTCATTTGCAGCGGTGTGGCGAGCCTGGAAAAATCTTCGCCCTCGACTAATCCGATCATCCCTTTTACGTCATGGAGCCGAGATTGCGACCAGATTTCATAAAGATCGTCGGTCAAACAATTGAAAAAACGCATTCCTCCAAACGCCGACGCCGTCAAATCACATTCGAGGAGATGACGATGCAAACCGACGGTGCGAAAATGAGGATGCCATACGTCGAGAAATTCATTCCCCTGCAAGGATGCATGAGTAATCACGGTGATTTTCTCTTCCGGATAATTCTCGAGAATTTCCGTTAACCACGTGGCATACTCTTCCTTTCCGGTTCCGGCATACACGAGCAGCCTTTTTCCCATTTCATCCACTACGACGGAGCGCACCATATCGATCACGAAACGGATTCGTTCCCGTGAAGAAAATGGCGGCAGTCCCGCGGGAATCACCGCTTCCCAAGGCTTCAGGAATGCATTCTCAAAATTAAGCACGACGCCATCGATTTCCGGAACCGCCTGCAAGACGCTTCTGTAAGCGGATTGCCGAGCGACTACCAGCGGCGCCGTCCAATTGAAATGGAATGTCCGTCCTTCCAGGTTCAGCTCACTGCTCCATATGTACGTGTGGATTCCCATGCTTTGGTTTCTGCGGGAAATCGCTTCAACAAAAGCTTTCTTTTCCGGATTGAGAATCAAATCATCGACCGTCGTGATCAATTCGCCCCCCAGCTGAACGTGGGTTATGCCATATTCCAATACTTTCTCCAGGATGGAATTTACGGAATATCGATCGGCGCGAGTAAGCCGAATCCCGAATTCCGTTTCCGGTTCTTTTTTCGGAGATAGGGTAGATTCCGATGGCGCGATATCAATATCAGACGAGGGCGGCATTTCTACGGGAACGATCCGTTGTGGTTCTTGCGAAATCGAGTATTGATCATCCCGGCGTTCCACCTGACTGCATCCGGCGGCGATCATCATAAATAGCAGACTCAACATGGCGAATCGAAACATGACAAAATTCCATGAATGTAAAGCATGTTTTCTGCTCGGAAAAATCTTGTGAATCATCATTCTACCTCCCCGTCTTGTCGCCGGATCCCGTTTCCGGGAACGTATGTTTTAGAAAAAGAAAGAGATTCTCTCCCAAAACCGGCAAGGCATAATTCTTTTCGACATCATTTCTCGCCGCTTGCCCCCATTGTTTTCTTAGAGACGGATTTTGACTCAGCCGGATCATCCCTTCCGCAAATTCGCGCTCATGATCGGCAAGATATCCGGATTCCAAATGCCTCAGTACGTGCGCCGCCTCTCCGACCGCGGAAGCCACGACGGGCAAACCGGCCGCCATGTACTCGAACAGTTTAGTCGGACTTTTCGAACGCAGCCAGAGATCGTCCCCTTCGACGGGAAGCAGGCCGACATGGACATTTTTTAGTAATTCCGGCATTTGTTCGGGCCGGATCCATTCGCGAAAATCGATGGGCAAATGGGAATAGTGCGCCGCTATTCGTGATTTCAGCTGTTCCCATGACGCCCCTCCTCCCACGATCAGAAGACGGGAGTCGGACATTTCTCTCACGGCGCAATCGAAAGCGCGGACCATCATGAGAATGTTCCGGACAATGGGTTCTCCCCAAACCAAACCATTCCAAAGAAACGTCAGTTGACGACCCGAAGGATCGTGAGCGGGAGGAGTAAAGACAGTATCGTCGACGCCGGTGGGAATGTAGACAACGTTCGGATTCTCTTTTTGCATCAGGTCCAGCAGCGCATGGCTGGCGGCCACACATCCGCGAGCTCGCCGGGCGAGCCGATACGTAATCTCATCCCATCGGTTGGTTCCGAAAAAGAAACGGTTTAACATCCCACGAAAAAAGAAATTGGATAAGGGGATATCGTAGTCGTCATAGTCGAGAATGTAATTCGGACAAAATCCCAATCGATGCAGAAAAAAAGGAGCCGCGGCATGAAAATGCGCTTTCTGAATATACAAAATCGTATCGTTTCGATGGAGCAGGCGGCGGATGGCTTTGAATGTTAAGATGAGTTTTTCCCGATCCCGCAAATTTTCATACATGGCTGCTTCCGTTTTATGCGGGGCCAAATCATCGCGAAACGAGAGAACGGCGGTTTCCATTCCGGGCAAGGTGGAAAGGATTTTGGCAAAGTGATAACAGCGAACCCGGGTATGTGGATAGCCATAACCACTATGACCGATAAACAGGATTCGCATGGTCGTTTTCACTCATACCGAGTTCATCGTCACTCTTGAACCAACTCTTCAATTTTGATTGTCCGGCAAATCAACAGCGTCAGGGGTCGTTTCCTGTAATTCCTGATCCGATGGAACGGAGGGCCTGAAGTTTGGCCCGAGAAGTTCCTGAAAGTTCGGATCCTGTACATAAATATCGTGGAGAAAAGGCGACGCGGCATCCTGCTGTAGAATTTTACGAGCTTCGTCTCCTCCCAACTCCACTGATTTTTTGAAGTATTCAAACGCTTGCGCCCAGGTCGTTCCCGCTGAAAGAGCGATGCGCCCATAACTGAGGTAATCCGCCCATGTGGCATTGGTGTTCTGTAAAATCCAGGCAAACGTCTTGGCGGCAAGAGCGAATTCTTGTTTGTCAATGTACAGATTGACCAGTTTTTTACGGATATCTACGTGGTCAGGTTGCAGTTTCAGATACATTTCCCACTTTTCAATCGCATTCTCAATATCACCGGCCCATACACTGATATCCCCAAACAACCAATAAAATGCGTTGTCCTGCGGTACGGAAATAACGTCTTCCGCCTTTTCGATGGCATCGAGAGCCAATCGAGATTGTTCTTGATCAAGAGCCAATTGCGAAGGATCCTGATCAAGAGTCTGTTGTCGATTTTCTTTTTTCTGAAACAGTTCATTCGCAATCGTGACGTAAAGTCGATATAACTCCGGTTCGTTCATCTGTAAAGCTTTTTTCACTTCCTGCATGGTTTCCTGTTGAGCGATTTGTTCCGGTGTTTGGGGCAGGTTTTCGTTTTCGAAATTGACTCTTAATTTATCGTTCAAATCGAGCGTTCCCAGCGATTTCACGATCGGCATCAACGTTTCCTCCGGCAATCGGCCGCTGATTTGTTGCATACGTGAGCGCAGGTTGAGAGAATAATATTTATCAGTTGCCGCTTTGGCTCGTTTCAAATCCTTTTTGTGAATAAAACACTGCGCCAGGAAACGATAAATTTCAGTTTTGGAAGGATCCACGACCAGAGCCAATTCCAGAGAATCGATGGCTTTGTCGAATTCCTGTTTCCGCATATAACCGAGACCCATATTGTAGTGAGCAAAAATCTGTTCCCGATCGATCTGAAACACGCGATTGTACGCTTCGGTCGATAGCCGGTTCGCGATTTGGAAATTGGGAAGCTTATCGTACAAAACGCCGAGATTGTTGTGCGCCCATTTATAATTGGGATTCATATACAGATCGGTTTGCAACGCGACAATTCCGTACTCAAGCAGTTTTAATCGATCCAACGTATCCAATCCCAATTGCTGCAACTTTTGCAGGCCTTGATCGCCGGATGGCGCGGCGTTGTCGATTTCCGTCACCGCGTCAATATAATACCGGCCCAAAATATAATAGATTTCCATTTGATATGGATATTGCTTCAGCGCATTTTGAAAACAATAGAAAGTAAGCATATAGCGACCCGCATCGTGAGCCAACATTCCTTGCCGCAGCCATATTTCGCCGACCATTTGTTTCAAATTGAATCCTCCTAGCGGCAGAACCATGGCAAAGAAAAGCAGCCAACGAAACGGACGGGGCAAAAAGCGAGTAAACCGCTGGGTGAACGTCAACGGCTCCTCCGTGGTTCCGATGACTGGCTGGGGCACGCCTTCCATCGATCGGCGTATTACCTGAAACGTCGCCACACAGACACCGGTCATCAACCAATAGGTCACCGCGGACGATTCGATAACGAAAGTATGGCCGAAAGCACAACTGACGATAGCCGTAACCAACCCGCCGAGTATCCCCAATTGCAGGTAAAAATAAAAATCCCGCTCATAGGGATCGAGTGTGCGCTTCAAACGGCTCGTCTCTCCCGCGTCCAGCGAATCGACGCCGGCGATGATATCCTGAATCCGCAGAAATTTAAACGATCGGAAAATCGCATAAAGACAGGCGGCAAATAACCAATACCAGCCGAATAATCCGAACACGCCATATTCCACCGCATGATAAAGGTGATCGTTATGCACCTTACGCGCCAGAGTTTCTTCTCCCAGAACTTTGCGCTCCAGCTGGTTTTCGTAACGTGGATGCTGTACTTTGAAATTCCCTGCGCCGATTCCAAAAAAGGGCACGTCGATAATGTTGCGAATCGCGGCGTCCATGCATTGCAGACGGAAAACGATGGGCGGGATGCCGTCCGGACGGTTATCGCCATCCACGTCGATCCACGAAACCATCGTAGCCATTTTGGTTCGAACCTTGTTCGGCGTACTGGCCACAAGCGTCGCCATGACAGCCAAAATCAATATGGCGATGATCAGGAAATGCCGATACCATTTTTCCGCGATTTGCCGGGTTGTTTTGATGAATCCGGAATGAACGATCCAGGGAAGGACCCGATAATAATTCATCAGAATCAGAATCAGAGGGATTGAAACCAAAAAACCCATGTACGACGCGTTGCAATCGATATAGAGCATCGTGATGGCATTCAACAAGGAAACGAATGTATAAAAAATCAATTCCGCCGGTCGGCGCAAATGGCAAAAAATCATGGCAAAACAGATGGGAGTCGCAATATTGAGAAATTCGGCGCTGTAATTTTCGTTCCCCATGAACGACACCGGCTTATGCGTATAGCGATGGATTCCCCATTGTTCGGTTATGGCAAACACAGATTCCCAATTGAACCATTGCGCCAGCGCATAGATATCGACCAGAATGCAGAGTATTCCCAACAGATAGGCCAACACCTCAAAATCCTTCAGTCGGATGAGGAATTTGGGAATCAACACCACAAAAACCATGCATGCAACCAGAAAAATAATGGTTTCCCAGGATTCCGTCAGGTTCACCGCCACCAGACTCGTAATCATGACCATCATAAAGAAGAAGGCGGCGGGCGCCGCGGTGGCCGATCGAATAAAACGGCGTCCACAAACGATCACTCCCCAACAAGCAGCCAATAGGAATACCAGATATTCAAACGACGCCGCTTTGGGAACCGCATAATGACGCCAGGTCATCGTATAAAAAATGATCGGAATATAAACCATGGCGAAAATAATGATCAAACGGCCTAACAAAAACGCCAGCCGTTCCCAAACCGTAACCGATTGGGGTGGAATGGATGTGGAAGACGGATAATTCATCTAAGGAAATCTCTCCTCATAAAATAAGCGTGACCGGGATTTTCATGCTACATCAGAATGTGGTAGTATAAACCAAGCATTTCAGGAAGCAATCATCGTGAATCGATACAACTTATTGTTTCTCTGAAAACATTGTAGTGTGAACTTCCGGTATGCACGTGCGGACCGGAGGTCCGCGTCATAAAACGATATGAATCCTTCGGGAAAAATGAATGTCTTTCACAACATAAACGTCTTAAAAGGATCAATGTAACCATGCCCAATATCATTGTCATTCATGGTCCGAATCTACATCTGCTGGGAAAGCGGGAGCCTGAAGTGTACGGAAAACTGACGCTTGACGACATCAATGCCCGTTTGGAAGCCCTTGCGCGTGAACTCGGCGCACAACTCCGCATCGAGCAACGCAATGGCGAAGGGGAAATCGTAACGTTAATCGGTGAAACCATGGATTGGGCCGATGCCGTCGTCATCAATCCGGCGGCGTATACACATACCTCGGTTGCGATTCGCGATGCGATCGCGGCGACAGGCCTGCCCGCGATTGAAGTGCATTTATCCAACATTCACAAACGAGAAGAATTTCGCCATAAATCCCTGATTGCGGGAGTTGCCGTGGGTCAGATCGCCGGATTCGGATGCGAAAGTTACTTACTGGGGTTACGGGCCGCATGTTCAATCTATACAAATTCATCCCGTTCCTGATTTCTCCGTTTCTTTTTCCCGGCATGTCGGAGAGAATTCGATTCTTCGCTTTTCTCGTCCTCTCTCTATCCTGTGGGATAGGAATCTATCTCATCGCTGCAGGAAAAAACCGAAATTACACTCCGTCATCTCTTTCCCCGCTTCATCTTGTAGTCTGGGCTGGGATTCTGTTTCTATATTGGGGAATTCACGATCTCTGGCCACGGTGCGCGATTTGGACGGGAATCGCCGCCGGCGGCTTGATTTTATTTAACTTAACGATCATTCGGCTTAATCATTTCATCGGTTTCGGATTTACCATCGTCGTGTTATGGGTGATTGTCGGATTCAGCAATTTGCATCCTTTCTTTTTTTCACATTCCTATTATTCCGTCCTCATCGACCGTTTTTTTCCGATTACAACGGAAATCATCGAATCCGATGTGACGTTAACCAGCGCCATTTCCGTTCCTCGCGATCAATCTTTTTTCTACCTGTTTCAAATGACTCTCATTTCTACGACAACATTCCTGTTTGCCATTTTCTATCACGAAACCATAAAAAAAAGAATCTGGATTCGCTGCTTGTGCTTCACCCTGATCGTTGTTTGGATACTTGGATTATGCATTACGATCGGAAACGCGACATTTGTTTTGGTTGGCATTCACGGCTTCCTGTTTTATCTCTTTTCGCACCGGATGTCAGAAGTGTTTTCGATGCGAGGATTGTCGGTTCTCTGCGGAACTGTCCTTCTCATGATCATGGGGATGTTGGATTATCTGCAGCCCGTCATTTACCACCTTTCCAAACTTTTCGAATCCTATAATTTTTCGATCCCCCCATTCTTTCATTATAAATGGCTCGATTTCGGCGTGATCGGTCCATTTCAAATCGGTTTCGAAAGCAATTCATTTCAGCAAATCTGTGTCGTTGTCATCGGGATTGGATTTCTATTATTGGTATTGGATAAAAATTCGCGATTGAACCGAACTAATTTGTTTTTACCGATGGGAATATCGATTTTTGTCATCTGCATTCTCCTCCATTTTCGATCGCCGGTCATGATTTTCAGCAATCCCTTGATTTGGTTGAGCATAAGCGCATTGACAGGCGCATATTCGGATCAGGAGAAGTCTCAAACCGAAGAGAACTCGCTCCCATGCCGGTCAGGAATCATCCTGGCGTCATTCTGTTTCTGTATTTTTCTCATTTTAATAGTACTACATCATTCCAGGATGGAATGGCGAGCAGAAACAGCCCTCGACCGTTATACGCAAGGGCAATCCCTTGAGGAACGGTATCTCATTGCGGAAAAGGCCATCGGCAAAACACCTTACCGCCCCGATTTGGCCGCACTCTATGCGACGACAATGCTCCAAACTCTGGTCTATCCTTCGAACCTGCCCTCGCTTTCCCAGCTGCAACGGTTAGATCATGCGTTAATCGTCAGCGCGAGGAAACGGTACATTCCTTTTTTGGCATACAAGCGATTGTCCGATCTTTATTTTATTCATTCCAATACGGATCAATCCTTGCAGGTATTGATCGCCGCCTTGAAGCTTTTTCCCGAGGAAATCATCCTGCACGAATGGCTGGGCGACCGCTTTACCGTGCTGGGCAGACATGAAGAAGCGATCACGCAATATCGGCAGAGTATCAATTTGAATCCCTCGTCCATTCGGCTGCGTGAAAAAATGATTGCCGCATTGAAATCCGGCGACAAGCGGGAAGAATATCATTTTGAAATGGAAAACCTGTTGCGGTTGGATCCGGCTAATCCTATCAATTAGCATAAAACACGATCACGAATCCGTTTGATTTCCATATTGCCTCTGTTGTATGATCATACAAAAAAGTAAACTGATTTTTGGCTCTTTTTTATCAGTCCGGTTCAGATAGGAAAATCGTCAAAGAAACGGATAGGAGAATACATGTGGCGTCTATCGATTCCATGTTAGGCAGACTCATCGAACCTGAGATTCGTTCGTTGCTGGAGCAAAAGAATTATAAGGAGCTTCGCGCAGCTCTGATCGAATTGGATCCGGTCGACATCGCAGAAGCCATACTTGTTTTGTCGCCGGAAGATCGAGCCGTCGTGTTTCGCTTGCTCCCCCGAACTCTGGCGGCGGACGTGTTCGAATATCTTCCTTTTCCGGAGCAAGAAGAGTTGTTGCATTCCTTCAGCAAAGAACAGGTGTCGGCCATTTTGAACGAAATGGCGCCGGATGACCGCACGGCATTATTGGAAGAGTTGCCGGGAAAAGTCACCCGCCGCTTATTGGGGCTTATGTCGCCCGAGGAACGGATCATCGCGACGAATCTGTTGGGATACCCGGAAGACTCCATCGGGCGCCTGATGACTCCGGAATATATAACGGTCAAAGAAGATTGGCCGATCAAAAAAGCCTTTAAACACATTCGCAGAACCGGGCCGGAAAAGGAAACCATCAACGTGATTTATGTCATCGACGAAAATGACCGGCTGGTCGATGATCTGACCTTAAAAAAACTCATTTTTTCGAATCCCAACAGCAAAGTCGCGGACTTGATGGACCGCCAATTCATCGCCCTGCAAGCCCATGACGATCAGGAAACGGCCATTGAAATCATGGCGCGTTACGACCGTTTCGCGCTGCCGGTCGTGGATTCGGACGGAACGCTGGTCGGGATTGTTACGTCCGACGATATTTTCGACGTGGTCGAAGAAGAAAATACGGAAGATATCCAAAAGTTGGGCGGCGTCGGAGCGTTGGAGGACCCCTATTCACAAGTTGGTATCCTCACGATGGTTAGAAAACGAACGGGTTGGCTGTCCATCCTGTTTTTGGGCGGGTATCTGACTTCGAAAACCATGGGCGTATTCGAAAATCAGATCACAAGCGAAGTCTGGTTGTGGTTGACCTTGTTTCTTCCCCTCATCATCAGCAGCGGAGGCAATTCCGGATCACAGGCGGCAACGCTGGTGATTCGCGCGATGGCCGTGCAGGACATTGAACAGCGGGATTGGTTCCGAATTTTGCTGCGGGAAACGGGAACCGGCATGATTTTGGGATTATTATTGGGGATGATGTCCCTCTTTTTCTTTTACTTCCTACCCGCCAGCGAATCGCTGCAGCAACAATCGCTTCATAGCCAGCATTTTCTGCTATTGGGAATCACCGTAGCTTCCGCATTGATCAGCATGGTGATCTTCGGAACGCTGATCGGCTCCATGCTGCCTTTTATCTTCAACGCCGTGGGCGTCGATCCGGCGTTGTCATCGACTCCTTTCGTCGCGACACTCGTTGACATTACCGGCGTCGTGATTTATTTCTCACTGGCGCGAGTTCTTTTGGCGGGGACGCTTTTATAATAGATCCAATGTCATAATCCATTATCACATTTATTTGATTGAACATGATTTCCAATGAAAGATCGATTGAATTCTGATTTTCTGAATCAAATCCGAACGACAACGAGCATTCACTGCCACGTATCGGAGGGGGATCGCGTATTGCTCGCGGTTTCCGGCGGTTTGGATTCCACCGTACTCGCCGACGTCTTTTTTCAATTGCAGACGCTCCTGCGAATCAAATGCCGGCTTTGCCACGTGAATCACGGTTTACGCGGCGAGGAAGCGTACGCGGATGAGCGATTTGTAGTCTCATTGGCGGATCGTTACGATTTTCCTCTAACCATCAGGCGATTTGAGGATGATGAAGTCAAACAGATTCGCAATGGAAATTTAGAGGAAAACGCGCGCGAACTGCGATATCGAAAATTAGTGCAAACAGCGGAAGAACTCGATTGCAACCAGATCGCCACCGCACATACGGCAAGCGATCAAGCAGAAACCGTGCTTCATAGGCTGATGCGCGGCGCGGGAATCTCCGGCCTGGCCGCGATTCAACCGATTCGGGTTGATTTGGGAATCCCGATCATCCGTCCAATGCTGTTTCATACCCACAAAGAGGTATACCAATATGCAAAAGAAACCGCGTTACGTTTTCGCATTGACTCGATGAACGAAGATTTGCGTTTTACCCGCGTACGCATTCGAAAACAATTGATCCCACTGCTGAGAAATGAATTTAATCCGCAAATTGAAAACGCATTGACGGAATTGGCTAACCAGGCTGAAGAAGAGGAACGTTTCTGGAAAAATCATATCCATTCGCAAATACAAAAAATCGGAAACGCCACGCCGCCTTCGCCAACCAATCGTCTCGCGTTTCTCGCCTTATCCCTCGCCGAACAGCGACGGATATTGCGCGTATATTTTCACGAGGTGGGAATTACAACCTATCGGATTCATATTCATGATTGTTTGTCATTATTGACTGGTAATAATCCACAGGCGGAAATTCATTTGCCCGGCGGCAAGCGGCTGATTCGTCGTTATGATATCTTTTTCATTACCGCGCATGAAACAAAAATCGAATGCACACGGGAACACACTCTGCATATACCCGGAACAACGATCCTTCGCGAATTCGGCGTCGAAATGCGCGCGGAATTACAGCCGATCGGAGTTATCTCGCTGACCGGGCAAAAGGAATACACCGCGAAGTTCGATGCGGATAAGATTCAGAAGCCGATCATCGTGCGTTCCCGCATGGATGGGGATACGATTCAGCCACTCGGCATGGCCGGACGCAAAAAAGTTAAAAAAATCCTTCAGGAAAAAAAAATCCCACGCGAGAGACGCGACCGGATTCCGCTGATTTGTTTCGGTAACGAAATCGCTTGGATCGTCGGAGGATGCAGTTCCGAAAAATTCCGCGTCACCGACGTAACTCATATGGTTCTGCATTTAGCCGCACTACCGTTGCCAACCGCGACAAATGTTTAGACGCGAAAAATCCATTATTTTTTTACGAATAGGAGACAGAATACAAATTCCGATTTTAAATAAAGGTCCGATTCCGGTCCCGCCGATACGTTTCCCTGCTACAATATCCCCATATTTCACCTGGAAATTCGTCGGAATCGTAAGGTGGTCTTGTGGATTGAGGGAAAACCTCGGCAGGTTGGATAACTCTGCAAAAAAACCTACCCTTTATTCATAAGCGGATGAAAATAACGCAGGATGAAAGTACAAGGAAGGAGTTCACGTCATCATGCATGGTTCTCGACTTCAAAAATCACAAGTTAACAGATTCATATCTTTTTCGACATGGATTATTGCATTGCTCATGCCGCTGTTCACGATAAAAGCCGGCCATACGCAAAACATAACCCCACGTCCGACCAATTTCAACGCCGAGAAAGCGATTACTCCAAGGGCCAATCCCACGCCAATCCGCCGACTGCAGATCCCCGTGCAAAAAGTGGACGGCGCTCGCCTCGAGTGCATAACCGACAAACGAATCATTTATTCAGAAATCAACAACTATGAAAACAACACCCGCTTGTATTATTGGCAGAGCGGCAATACCCAGCTGGTGGATACACGCGAAGACGGCGTTCCCGGTTCGGTCATCGCGCCGAAGGACGGTCGCTACATGATTTTCCTTCATGATGAAACCGATTCGAGACGAGACGTAAACGGAGATGGCTCCTTTCAAAACGTGCTGCGAATGTACCATTTCGATAGCGCCCAGGCTATCAATTTGGGCGTTCCTGCCCGTAGCGGCGCCCCTCTTCCCAATACCAGCCGTTCCACGTTTGAATATCAATTGAATCAGGATATGATCACGTTCTCGGTCTCGCAATATGGAACGAACAGCAACCGTGAACCTGATGCGCCGTGGTATATCATCAATCTGCTGGACATCGTATACGCCATCGAAGGAACGCCGACGCCGACGCGAACCTTTACGCCGGTCGGCACTCCCACATACACTCCCACCCCGACTTATACCCCGACGCCGACGAATACGCACACTCCTTCTCCCACACCCACCCGCACCCCCTCCCCCACCATTGCGCCGGAACTCCGCAGCCGCTCGGACATCAACGGCGACGGAAAAGTGGACGTCTTGGATCTGTTACTATTTCAAATGTATTGGGGAAGGAAATAAGTTGGCCGTCCATCCCTACAACATATCCCAAGGATCCACATCCTGAACGATGCGCAAACCTTTCGGACGTTGCAGGAGGAATTTTTTCAACGCTTCACTCGCCAGCAAAGGGCGATAGGCGCGGTAATCGCGGCTTTTGAGCGCAACCTGCCAGCGAAAGTGATCGCGGAGGCGGTAAAGCGGCGCTTCGACAGGGGGAAGGATGGTAACCGTCTTTTCATTTTTCAGCCCGTCGGCAAGAAGATTGTAGAGTTCCCACGCATTGCCGCGGGCCAGATCCTCCTTTGCGCTTTCGATCCGCCAAAGCACCAGACGCGAAAATGGAGGGAATGTAATCAGACGACGATAACGGATTTCCCGTTCATAAAAGGCGTCGTAATTTTGATAAATAGCCAGTTGGATGCTGTAATGATCGGGGCAATAGCTTTGGAGAAAGACATCGCCGGGATTTTCTCCTCTACCCGCGCGTCCGGCCACTTGCGTGAGCAAGGTAAACGTGCGTTCGGCGGCGCGGAAATCCGGCAGGGAGAGCGCATAATCGGCGTTGATAACGCCCACCAGCGTCACGTTGGGAAAATCGAGGCCTTTTGCGATCATCTGCGTGCCGACGAGCACGTCCGCCTCGCCGCGCCGGAAAGGAGTGAGCAATCGCTCGTGATCGCCCTTGCGGCTTGTCGTGTCTTTGTCCAATCGCACCACCCGCGCTTCCGGAATGATGGATTCAACCTTCTGGACCACTCGTTCGGTGCCGAAGCCGCGCTGGCGAATGAATTTATCGTGACAGGAGGGACAAATATCCGGCAAGTCACGACGAAAATCACAATGATGGCAAAGAAGCAGATTGCGGGAACGATGATACACAAGCGCAACGCTGCAATGGTCGCAGGTGATCACCTGCCCGCAGTGTTTACAGGTAAGTGTGGTGGCGAAACCACGGCGATTGAGAAAAAGAATGGATTGCTGCCGGTTTTCGTAACGGATCCACAGCGCCTCCTGTAGTTCTTTTGAAAGGATTTCCTCCTCCTCCGAACGTCCCCGCATGTCGATGAGTTGAACGCCGGCAAGTCCATGGCGTGAAACACGTTGGGTCAGGCGAATCCCACCGTATTTGCCGGTGCGAACGTTGTACGATGATTCGATAGCGGGTGTGGCCGAGCCAAGCAGGCAGAGAACACCCGCCATGTTTGCTCGGGCAACCGCCAGGTCCCGGCCGTGATAGCGAGGATTGGGGTCGTTTTGTTTGTAGCTGCCTTCGTGCTCCTCGTCGACGATGACGATGCCGAGATTGTCGAGCGGCGCAAAGATGGCGGAGCGCGTGCCGACGATGATGCGGCGTTTTCCCTGCCGCGCCAACCGCCATTCGTCGTATCGCTCGCCCTGCCCCAGCGAGCTGTGCAGGATTCCCACCGATTCGCCAAAGCGGGAACGAAAACGATCCATCGTTTGCGGCGTCAGGGAGATTTCTGGAATCAACACCAATGCGGTTTTTCTCATTTGCAGAACGCGCTCGATAGATTGTAAATACACTTCCGTCTTGCCGCTGCCGGTCACTCCCTGCAAAAGGATCGGTTTGGGAGAGGGAATGTGAAGGGATTGCTCTATGATTTTAATCGCCTGATGCTGCTCCTCCGTCAACGTGAAAGATTGCCCGGATTCGTGCATGGCGAAGTGAGTTTCACGCAACGATTCACGGCTGTCGATGTGAACCAGGCCGTTTTTCTCCAACGATTTTAACGTGGAGGTGGAAACGCCCACTTCGCGGACGATATCGGATGGGGAAAGCAGTGATTTTCGATTGATTAGAAATTCGAGTACGCGGCGATGATTATCACGCTGCACGGTTTCGGGAATCCGGCCGGATTCTCGGATCCGGTCGTCGAGAATCACCACTTTCACCATGCGTGGGCGAACGTTGGGTGCGAACGGATAAGCGGCGGCAAAGGTTTCGCCCAACGAAGCGAGGTAATAATCGGCCACCCATTGCAAAAATTTTAATAATTCCACCCCAAACAGCGGTTCATCATCGACGAGGCGATGAATGGATTTGATATTCGCGACTCCCGCAGGCGCATCGTCACGCAATTTCGCCGCATAACCGAGAGCGTCGCGATTACCCAACTGCGCATACAGGCGGCAACCCGGTTTTACTTTTCCACGAAGCGCTTCGGAAATTTGATAGGTGTATTCCTGTCGCACGGGGATGGGGAAAGCAACTTCGACATATGCGGGATGATCGGGTATGGAGTTCATCTAATCACTCTTAAAAGAGTAGGTCTGAAACCTGCCCTTATTTCTGTGTTTCACCAATATATATGGGTGAGGAACGAAATCAAATAGCCCGGTAGAATGCATCGCGTCGTTTGAACCATCGTTGTAACCATGCGCCATACGAAGTGACTCGCGAGAGGGGATTGAAATTCGAGCAGGGGGTTTCTGTGAGGAAAAAAAGAATGGCAATCATCCTCGCAAGTGATGATGTGATCGTATGTACCGGACAATCATTTCTTAATCGCTTGTTCGATCACATCGGAAACAAGAGCCGTCGGCTGAACATCACTGCCGACAAGAAAGACTTTGTGCCCTTGTTCGATAAGTTGAGCCATATTCTCCGCGGTGGGGAACACCACGAAGGGGACATTGTGACGGTTGCATGCCGCCGCGATCTCCTCCCCCGCTTTGATCACGTCCGCCGCTTTCACGTTGCCGGGAACTCCGCAGCTGAAACTGTAATCGTAAGGTCCATAAATAACTGCGCCCACGCCGGGAACGGATAGAATCTCGTCGATGTTGTTTTTGCCTTCCTGATCCTCAATCATGATCACCGCCAGGATGTCGCCGGCGGGATCCAGCGGCCAAACGTCGGCGCGGCGTACGTACTCATCCATCGATACTCCCCAAAGATACGAACATGGCCAGGGAGACGCGCCCCGCACTCCCGCCGGTTCCGGCTGTGGATCGCCTTTGGCCTGCGGATAGCGGCACGCCTGCACTACCCGTCTCGCGTCCGCCGCGTTTCGGCAATGCGGCACGACGATGCCAAACGCTCCGGCGTCGAGGCATTGCTTGATATACGGTTCGATGGGACCACCCGCATCGCAGGGAATACGCACCAACGGGCAGATGTTCGGCTGCAGATTTCCTTTGTTCATCACCTCGCGTTTCGAGTGAAAAGCCATTAACAAATTCGTAAGTGTCTCCACATCGAATGGCATGTGTTCCATATCGATCAATACGAAATCGATCATCGGCGTGGTGAGAGAGGTTTGCGCGTCATGAACGCCGTTGGATTCCACCAATCCCATCGCGGAAAAGATCGACATGGTCTGCATCCACGTGCCGATCACCACTTCCTGCCGTGTCAATTTGGCAATGATCTTGTTCAGGTGAACATGGTTTTCCTCTGCGGTAACTGTAAAACAGGAAATACATAGAAATACAAGGAATAGACTTACGGTTCGTTTCATGCCGTTCTCTCTTTCCATGTCGGAATGATTTCCATAATAGAGGAAATCAGGCTGACTTTTATGATTTTTCGTGATTTTCTCATAGGGGAAAGTGATTCGTCAAGCGTTCTCTCTCTGATTATATTATCAGATGGTATTTTTGGATCACGGTTTCGATCCGAATTACTCTTCACTCAATTTCCGGCGTCGCAGTTGATCGATAAAGACAGCGGCGATGATAATGAGGCCGATAATGATTCGCTGCACGAAGGGCGAGACGCCGACGACGACGCAGCCATTGCGCAGAAAGCGGATGATGAGAGCGCCAACGACGGAACCCAAAATGGAGCCTTCGCCGCCCATCAAACTGCCTCCGCCGACGACGACGGCGGCAATGATATCCAATTCCATCCCCACCGCTTCGGACGGTTGGCCGGAATTGAGGCGCGAGGCGTGCAGAATGCCTGCCAGACCCGCCGTGATTCCGCCGATGATGTAGACCAGAATTTTTACTTTTGTGACGTTTACACCACACAAGCGCGCGGTCTGTTCGTTGGAGCCCACTGCGTAGACCTGCATTCCGAAGACCGTATATTTCAGCAAGAACCAGGCAAGAATCGCCAAGGGAATCAGAATCAGCAAGGCGTAAGGCAGATAAATCACGGTATTGCCGACAGGAATCGTCCACATCGCATTTCCGATTTGGGAAAACCCGCGCGGCAACCGGGTGATCGGAAGCCCATCCGCGGATTGCAGGGCGGTTCCGCGCAGGATTTCAAGCATTCCCAGCGTTACGATAAACGGCGGGAGTCTGCCCATCGTGATGACGGCGCCGTTGATCAATCCGCAGAGAGCGCCGGTCAATAAACCGACGACAATCCCGGCCGCGATGGGAATCAGAATATGTCCGGGCATCATCTCCGCCACTTTTACCATCGTCATGGTCGCATACACGCCGGCCAGCGCCACCAACGAGCCGACGGAAAGGTCGATTCCCGCGCTGATGATCACGAACGTCATGCCGATGGCGGCGATGGCGATGACCGCCGTCTGGCCAACGACATTCCCCAAATTAAGCGTACTGAAAAATTTATCCGGACTGATCGAACCGAAAATCAAAAGCACCACGAACAAGGCAAATAAAGGGCCGACTTTCCCGGATAACCACAACATCCGGCTTACGGCATGATCCCACCAACTTTTTTGATCCAACGGACTACCTCCAAACGAAAATCAAGTATTTTCGGTGGGATTCATTTCATTCATCCCACCCTACAAAATCCAAGCGAATTGCCGCGCGGTTATCCCCGCACGGATGGGGTTACGGAAGCGTCCGCTGCGATTCCCGTCGCCAAGGCCATCACGCCGTCCGCGTCGATTTCATCGATGCGGTATTTTCGGCTCAATCTTCCGCGCGCCATCACGTAAAGCGAGTCGCACATGCCGAACAATTCGGGCAGGTAGCTGGAAACCATGACGATCCCCTTCCCTTCTCCCGCCAAGGCTGTAACCAACTTATAAATTTCCGCTTTCGATCCTACATCGATTCCGCGTGTAGGCTCATCCAGCAAAAGAACTTTCGCATCCGCGCCCAAGAGGCGGGCCAAAGCGACTTTTTGTTGATTGCCTCCGGACAGCTGATTGATTCGTTGCGCGGATGAGCTGGCTTTGATCCCGACTTTCTTGATCAGTGAATCCGCTAGTTCGCGCTGCCGCGAAAACGAGAGAAACCCGAATCGGCTGATTTTTTCAGGAATCGAAAGAGTCATGTTCGCGGCGATGGACAATCCTTGCGCCAATCCTTCACCGGCGCGATCCTCGCTCAACAATCCCACGCCGCATCGCATCAACCGGCGCGGCGAAGGCGGCAAAACCATAACGCCCAACACTTGCAGCAGTTTCATCTCCGCGGGATCGAGACCGAACAAAGCGCGCAGCATTTCCGTTCGTCCCGCACCGACCAATCCCGCAACGCCAACGATTTCTTTGCTGCATACTTCCAGGGAAGCCTGTACCGTGCCGTTTGGGCTTTTCAAATCCTCTACGGTAAAAACCACATCGCCCAAAACGTGTTCGTGTTTGGGGTACAAATCCTCGATCTTGCGTCCGACCATTTGTTGAATGATCAAATCGGGCGTCACATCGGACATGGGAACACAGGAGACGAGTTCACCGTCGCGAAGAACAGAAATCATGTCGCCGATTTCACCGAATTCCTCCAAATAATGCGAAATATAAATAATCCCGACATCCTGCTGCTGCAAGGCGCGAATCACTTCAAAAAGTTTTTGCGTTTCTTTATCGGAGAGCGCCGCGGTGGGTTCGTCCATGATGATCAATTTGGCGTCGACGCTCAACGCGCGGGCGATTTCCACCAACTGCCGCTGCGCCACGCCGAGCCGGCTGACGAGCGCATTCGGATCGACGTCGGAATCAAGACGCCGAAAGATTTCGCGTGTCGCGTCACGCTGATGTTGGAATTGGATGACTCCATGCCCCGATTTTTCATGCCCCAAAAAAACGTTGGCATGAACGGGAAGATGCAGAGCCAGGTTGAATTCCTGATAAATCATGGCGATCCCGTTTTGCAAAGCCTCTTTGGGATGAGAAGCATAAAACGGTCGGCCAAGAAACAGGATTTTGCCTTCATCGGCGGGATGCACGCCGGTGAGTACTTTCATCAGCGTGCTTTTTCCCGCCCCATTTTCTCCTGCCAGGATGTGCACCTGGCCGGGGTAGACTTCCAGATTCACGCCGGACAAGGCTTTCGTCGCGCCGAACGCCTTATGAATATTGTTCATTCGCAACAACGGTTCAGCCAACGATCAACCCTCCTGCAAAATGGAGAGATCGGGAATCAACAGATTTTTGTTTTCCGGTTCGTCCATATTATCCGGAGTGACAGCATAGACGCCGGTGTCGATTCGCCGCGGCACTTCCTCGCCGTTGAGATGACGGACAATCGCTTTGACGCCCTCGTATCCCATTTTGAAAGGATTTTGAAGAATGAGGACATCGATTTCATTTTTCCGCATCGCATCAACCAATTCGTCGGATGAATCAAAGCCGACGAATTTCTTTTTCCCGACCAGTTCCCGCGCCTGCAACGCCAACAAAACGCCAAACGTGCTGGATTCATTCGGCCCAAAGATGCCATCCACGTCCGGATGGGCGATCAGGAGATCATCGGTCGCGGCGCGGGATTTTTCGCGGTCGCTGTACCCGTACGCGGAACCGACAACTTTGATTTCCGGAAATTCCTTCGCGAGGATTTCTTCAAAACCGTTTTCCCGATTGATCGTCGAATCGCTGCCGGGATCGACTTTCGTGATGATGACAGTGCCTTTGCCATTCAAAAGACGTCCCATATGCCTTGCCGCCATCACACCCCCCTGATAATTATCCGTGGCGACGAAACTGAGATAATTTTCGCTGTTGATGCCGGAATCAAAAATCACCAACGGAATTTTCTGTAGAGCGACCCGTTCAACCACCGGCGCCAACGCATCCTGATCCTGCGGAGCGAGCACGATTCCATCTACCTGTTTGACGAGAAAATCGGAAACGATGGAGGCCTGCTGTTCCTTCATCGTCTCGGTTTGCGGTCCCTGCCATTGAATTTCGACGTCAAATTCCTTCCCCGCCGTAACCGCGCCGGAATGAACCGCCTGCCAGAAGACGTGCGCGGTGCCTTTGGGGATGACGGCGATGACCGGCCTCTTTTTTTCCTGCACCTGGCTGGTTGATTCGTCGCTTTTCCCACATCCGGCCAAGAGTAACGTTCCCAACATCAAAACGGAAAACAAACCCCATCCCCACCGAGATTTGCAACGAAAAAAGTTAATCGGTTTCCACGTTTTCATCGAATGCGCTCCTTTCCCTTCAAACGGAATTGATCCTCATGTTGATACATACGAAACGGCATAGCGGATTTCAGTAGACGGTTTTTTGTCGTTCCTATTCACAAATACCGCGCCCACGAATTGAAAAAGATATTTTAGGGCAGGATTGTAAGGAAACGAAGCGCTTTGAAAATCGAAATCCGATTTCAGGATGAATCAATATGACACGACGAATTCGTTCCGTTCCACCAATCCATGACAAACGCGGGCGTCTTCCATCTCTTTCTCTCTTGCCGTAGGATAGACACAAATGAATCAACAATTTACATCACGCACGGCAGGGAGACCATGAACCGCGCAATAAAACGCATTTTCGTATCCGTTCTTTTACTGTTCACATTTGGCATCGCCCTTTATCTCCGTTTATACGGCAGCGATTGGGCGCTCAAGGACAAGACCGCATCCCCCCATCCCGACGAACGCCATTACGAGAACTGCGCCGGAACCTTGCGACCGCAATGGCTGACGAACGAGGAGAAAGAATTGCCCCTGCGTGAACAAATCGAGATTCTTTACGAAAAAAATCTGAAGATCAATCCCGGCCCGTACACGCGTGGAACGCCGGGTCTGCGCCCGGAGAATTACAATTACGGCACGTTCCCGCTGCATCTTTACTTGTTGTATCGCGCCTATCTCGTTCAGCACAGCGGAATCGAAGGGGAATGGACATTTCTCACGTTTACCGACTGGTTCAGCTGGATCATCCTGTTTTTCATTCTCCTTCTCGGCGTCAAACTGTTTCGCGCCGTCAGCCGGGACCTGTCCAACGATTCCCATCGGTTGCCGGCAGTCAATCCGATTCAACAAACCAATCTTACTGACGCCGATTCTCCTCCCATGGAAGACGCAAAGCCGGTGAAAAAAAAACTTCCGCTTTTTGCGGACGAAAGAAAACTTGCATTTCTGTTTCCCTGCCTGCTCATCCCATTTGTGGGATTATTGTTGACGATTTTTCTGCCGCAGATTCTCAACAATTTTTCGGATTATGATCCACGCACCACTTCGATCCTGCTCATCGGAAGAATCATCACCGCCTGGGCCGGCGCTTTGACCGTCCTGGTGGTCTATCTGATCGGGCGAGACGCCTACAACCGCCTGACCGGATTGATTGCGGCATTCATGATGACCACCGCCATGCTGCACGTGCAATGCAGCCATTACGCCACGGTGGACGTGCTCATCGGTTTCTGGTCGACGCTTGCGATTTACTGTTTTCTAAAAATCAGCCAAAAACCCTGCTTGATTTGGTACCTGTTCGGCGCTATTTTCACCGGTTTTGCCATCGGCACGAAATGGAGCGGCATCACGCTGCCCGGCATCCTCTTTCTCGCCCACGCATCCGCGACCTGGGGAGATGAGCGCACCGGCAAATTGGGACGCTGGATCCAAACAATCTGGCTGATTCCGCTGGCGCTGGTCCTCATGCATTTCTTTAAAGCGGCCGGTTCGATGAATCCCACATTTGATATAACGTTGGCCGTGTTTCGTGATTTCTATCTACAGTATTGGCAGCTGATATGTGTTCTGATCGCGATTGTATTCATTCTTTCGTTAATCGCCTTGATCATTCGAAGATATCAATGCGGCAGAGAAGTGGGTCTCTTTCGTCCGGCCTTTCGCATCTACCTTCCCTGGCTGTGGCTGTTGATCGCCGTTCCCGTCGGATTCACGGCGTTGCTGTTCGCGGAGCCGATGGCCTATTTCGACGCCCATTATTTTGCGGAACATCTCGTGTATCAAAGCAGCTTGAACGCCACCGGCACAATTCCGGTCGTGTATACGCAGCAATACCTCAATGCCTCGCCGATTTTTTATTCGTTTGATAACCTGTTTTATCCCTCATTGGATTCCCTAACGGCGTTTTTTGTTGTGGCGGGTTGCCTCTATGCGTTTTTTAGAATCTTTTTTTATCGCGCCAACGCCGATTTCATCTTATGCGCCTGGGTCATTCCCAGTTTTATTCTTTACAGCACATTTTCCAGCAAATTCCCACGCTATATGCTTGCCATCCTGCCGGTCATGATGGTTCTCGGCGGCCGCTTGATCAGCGATCTCGCGCGCTTGCAGCCCCACCTGTTCAATCCGCAAATCGGACGCGTAAGCGTCGCGTGGAAACGAACCGCCAAACATTTCGGCATTGTGGGCGGGGCCGCGGCGTTGCTCGCCGGGCTGATTTACGGCTGGGCCTACGTCGGAATCTATGACGCTCCCCACACGCTGGTCACAGCAGGAAACCTACTGCGACCGAAAGCGATGGAAGGCAAGAAAATCACGCAAAACAACTGGGACGAAGGATTGTACGGCATTCACATCGAATGGGATACGCGCATCGGCATCCACGACAATCCAAACGCCGACAAAAACGCGTCGGAACGGGCAGGGTATCTGGCGCAAAAACTGGCAGAAAACGATTATATTGTCTTTCCCAGCAAACGCGGGTATGGCACGACGCTGCACAATCCCGATCGCTTTCCTCTCACCAATCAATTCCTGAAAGCCTTTTTTGCCGAGCAGTTGGGCTTCCGCGTCGCCAAAGTGATCACGAATCCGCCCAAATTTTTGTGGTGGGAATTTCGAGTCGACGAGGAAGATGAAACCGCGCGCATTTACGATCACCCCAAAGTCGTTATTTTTGAGAAAATCAAACAATTTAACACCCAGGAATTGAAAAACCTGATTTTAAATCCACCGGAATGGGTCAATCGCATCACCGAAAAAGAAATCCTGACGCTTCGCGACGGCCATCCCGTGTTCATGCGTCATCCCTCCCATCCTATCCTGACCTGGTGGTTCGTGGTGCAGATTCTCGGGCTGATTGCATTCCTGTTTCTTTTTCCCTTATGCAGCCGTCTGCCCGATCGCGGCTACGGCATCTCAAAAATCGTCGGCATCGCACTATTTTCATGGATTTGTTGGATGCTGGCGTCCACTAAAATTCTCTTGTTCTCACGCATGCAGCCGATCATTGTGTTTCTTCTGCTGGTTATGGTCGCGGGATTCATCTGGATTCGCTATAAAGATTCGCTTCGCCTCTTTCTACGGGAAAAATGGCCGCTTATAGTAGGAATGGAAGGGCTGTATCTGTTGCTTTGGGCGATTTTCCTCATCATCCGCGCTTATCATCCCGCCGCGTATGAAGGCGAAAAGCCGATGAATTACTCGTTCATCAACGCCGCTTATCGCGCGGAAACATTTCCGCCCGAAGATCCGTGGATTTCCGGCTTTCCCATCAATTATTATTATTATGGACAAGCGATGTTCTCGATCATCGGCCGTTTCGCCGATATCCCGCCGGAATATCTGTTCAATCTGGCGGGAACCAGCGCCACCGCTTTAGCCGGCCTGGGAATTTTTTCGCTGACGTATGCGCTTTGCCGCAAATCCTGGATTTCTCTGCTGGCGGTGTATCTCGGCGTGTTCTGCAGCCATATTTATAGTTATTTCTGTCTGTTAAAGTACGTATTTTACAAAAATAACAGCGATCCGGTCTGGTTGGATTATCTCACCGGCATTTATACATCCGTCAAATTGATGGTCTATGCGCTTTTCACCTACCTGGGGATTGCCTCGACGCACATGATCGAAGAAGTAAGCGCCATTGATTTTCACGGCGTGTTCTGGCCCGCCCGCACCAACATCTTTTACGGCGCGGTGGCGAACGAATTCCCCTACTGGACCCATCTTTTTCTTGATTTTCACGCCCACATGCTGGTGATCCCCATCTCGCTTGCCTTTCTGACGTTGTTGCTGGCTTATTTCATTCGTCCGCGCGCAAATATGGGAATCCTCTCCGCCGGCGGATTTACATTCTTTCTTGCGTTGCTGATGGGAACGGTCATCTGCAGCAACACGTGGGATTTCCCCGCCCTTCTCATCTCTCTGCTGCTCATCACGCTGATCAAATTCCAACGCGAATCGGAGTGGATGAAAACGAAAAATGTCGGAATCCGGCGATTTTCCGTTGAAGGATTGCAGGACCTGGTGCGTTTCCCCATCGTTCCCATCGCCGCGGCGCTTGTATTTAGTTACCTTTTCATGCTGCCTTTCCATAACAGCTTCGTTGCGCGTGTGACGGGAATCGGATTCATGTCGGAAGGCAATTCTCCGCTCACGACGTATCTGATTTTCTGGGCGCAATTGATCGTCCCCATTCTTTTCGGCCTGATTTTGTTCATAGCCGTTCGCCCGGATAGCAAATTGTCGATTCCTCGCATTCTTTCATTCGCCTTCTTTTTTATTTTCGTATTGGTCATCGCGCTTCGCGTCACGACGTACGTACAAACCATGCTGCAGCAAAATCCCGGCTATTTCCATGGCTGGTTCGTCGCGCCGCACAATAGCGGTCCGCCCACCAATTACAGCGTCGTCGGACTTTTACTGCCGTTTTTAACGGTTCTGTTTTTTGCGCTATGGAAGCGAGATCGAAAAGCGGAACATTTGTTCGCTTTGTTCATCGGTTTTTTGGGCATGGGTCTTTCTCTGGGCATCGAATTCTTCTACGTAAAGGAAGGCTGGAGCCCCCCCCTGCATCGGTTCAATACCGCATTCAAATTCAATATTCAAATCTGGCATTATTATTCCATTTTCGCGGCCATCAGCATCGCATTTGTGTGGAAAACGTTGCGGGACGTGGGGAAACAAATCGGAAATCCGTTTACCCCCGTCGCCCGATCGGTGTTTCTGTTATGCGTTTTGCCATTCTTCCTTGCGACGGTTCCGTTCACCGTGCTTGCGCCCGCGATGGTCACCCTCAGCGCGGGCGCGAAAGGCCGCGACGCGCGCGGGGAAGTCCCCACATTGAATGGCTTGGGATGGCTGCGGCACGAAAATTACAATGCGTATGCCGCCGTCCAATGGTTCAATCGCTTCGTGGACGGCTCGCCCCACATCGTGGAACTGGCCGACGTCGATTATTACCAGAATTCCCGGTTTTCCAGCAACACCGGCCTGCCCACGATTCTCGGCTGGCCGCATCACGTGGGCGAACGCCTGCACGCGGAAGAAAAAGCGCCGCGGCTGCGAGACGTGGATCGCATCTATCTTTCCAACGACAAAAAGGAAGTGATGGAGTTGCTCGGTAAATATCAGGTGGAATACCTTGTTTTCAGCGCGTTGGAA
Source organism: Candidatus Omnitrophota bacterium (assembly GCA_003598175.1). Taxonomy (GTDB): domain Bacteria; phylum Hinthialibacterota; class Hinthialibacteria; order Hinthialibacterales; family Hinthialibacteraceae; genus SURF-12. Next base: position 33,137 of record QZKN01000050.1, on the reverse strand, counting down.
TTACACAAACAACGGGAACGTCAACAACCGCCGTACGGCCCCAACTCCCTCGCGCGGTTCGAGCAATGGGGAGATGTATTTCGGCTCGCCTATCGTTTGGGCGACACTTCCATTTTTAAAATCGACAAGTGTTTGAATCAGGCATATGGTTTACGCACGGAATCGAAAATCGAAGAGGCCAAACCGCCTGCCGAACGCCCGCCCGAGCCGGGAATTTCGATATTTAGAAGCGGTCCCGGCAGCGGCAACGGGCAATTTCGCGAAGCCCGTGGCTTCATTCAGGACGCCAGCGGCGCATTCTTTGTCGCCGATACGTTCAATCATCGCATTCAGGTATTCAAGCCGAACGGCGAGTTTGCCTGGAAAACCGGCGAAAAAGGCGCGCTCGAAGGACAATTCAACGAACCCAACGACATCACCATCGATCCGGAAAGCGGCAACATCTTCGTCGCCGACACCTGGAATCACCGCATCGTGCTGCTCGACGCAAAAGGGAGTTTTATGGGCAGCGCAGCAATGGGATTTTTCGGCCCGCGCGGGATCGTCTACCATCCGCAGCGACAATTGATCTACATGAGCGACACCGGCAACCACCAAATCGTTGTCATGACGCCGACCGGCAAACTATTGCAGCGCTGGGGAAAAGCCGGCGGCGGTTCGGAAGATACAAACTTCCGTGAACCGGCGGGAATCGCCGTTTTGCCGGACGAAAATCTGGTGATCGCCGACAGCATCAATCGTCGCATTAAAATCTACACATCGCAGGGAGCGCCGGTTAAACTCTGGCCGTTCCAAACCACGCGCATCGAAGAAGGCGGCATCGAAATCCACCTCGCCTGCAGCCCCGAAGGCGTCATCTACGCCACCGATCCGCGCGAACCGAGCGTCCACGCCTACACCGTCGACGGCGAACTCTTCGAAAAGATCACGCAGGATGTCACCGGTCAGAAATTGATCCGCCCGGTGGGGATTCTGATGACCTCCAACGAGCATGTATTTGTCAGCGATTTGGGGTTGAATCGGATTTTGCGGGTAAAATAATAACGTATCCGTCATTATTTATTTTTAATTTATCAATTCAGATTGCGATTCTATTCATCTTCCTCGTTCGTATTGCTCAAACTCTCCTCAGCCCAATCAAATACCATTTTTGCAATAGAAATCGATTCTTTGTATTGGACCTGCGTCACCGGAGTCATGTCGGATGGATACCTTGCAAGAGTAGCGTATTTTGTAAGAATAACACAGTTCTCCAATTCCTCCGGCCAATGGATTCCCGCCTCTTTTAGCGCGTTGATCAAAAAGCCGATATTATGAGTGTAAGGAAAATGAATTTGATGATACACAAGAACGGCTTTGATACTTTTCTCTACCGCCTGCTGAGCATGAAAACAAAGAGTTTCAAATAACACTTTCGGATGTCTATTGAAGCCGGCCAATTCAAGGTCACTTTCGGCATACTTAAGCCAACGTTGAGGAGAATTATCATTGTCCGTCATAAATCACTCTTCCTTCTCGACAGGCTGGATAGTAAACCATGCTCCAATCGTTTTGATGGTTCTCAAGGCCATCTGGCGTTGTTACCACAAAATCAATCGGCGTCGGCATATCTTTCGTGTGTAAATATAAATCGTCCAACACCGCCCAATGGCTCGCGCCATTCGGCATCACGACTAAAATATCCATATCGCTGTCCGGTCGCATATCTCCCCTGGCGGCCGATCCGAACAAGATGATCCGCAAAGGATGAACGGTTTGCACGATTCGTTGGACGATTTTTTCTATAATTTCAGGTTCCGGTTGCATGCCAATAATTCTCCCGTCATCTTCTCATTTGCCAGGCTGCACAGAGTGTTTCGTCTCCGGCATTATCACAAATAAACGAGTCTCCTATTTCCCATTCGTACGACGTCAACGCAATGGCTTCAAACGGAGGGACAATTTCATGGATGGCATCCGATACACTCTTGATTCGTTCCCGGTAACTCTTATCGGCAAAATCATCCGAGACGGTAATCGCATCAATATCACTGGTATCCGTGTAATTACCTTTTGCATAGGATCCATAAAGAAACACTTTTATCGGCTTGATATCCTTGACTTCCAGAATACGTTGAAAACGAGAAAGTATATCTGCAACTGATTTTTTACCCATTGAATAACCTCTTTGCCGCCGATCAGGATGTCCTTGACGATGGATTCCGTTTAGATTTGTTGCAATCTGTTGAGTTCTTCAGGATAACGTGTCGCAATATTTACATCATTTATACGGACGATCCATTTACCCAACTCATATGGATTTACTTTTATTTTTCTCTTTCCTGTTCATTATCATCCAAGGTTCACAGAACCACTCCAATTCTTCAATAATTCCGGAATTTGAATCATCGCAGGAATTCTCACGTATACTTTACGAAACGGATTCGTCCCTATCTGTGCACTTATTTTCACATTCCATTATATCCTCTTTTTTCTTTTTTAACATACAAACGTACCTGACCGATTGCTCCCACCGAAGTATGAAAATGTAACGCCGCCGTGTCTCTGATAGATTGGATGGAATTTCTTTTTCGAAGACATGATCGGAAATGAATGAAAAGCAGATTCATCCGAAATCCAAAATAATTGAAGGGACAGGATCGGCTTACCGAATTGCGGACAGGATGCCCGCGCTCCGACAGGATTATATCCAATCACAAGTTTACCTCATACGTTGTAAACGCATCTTTTCCGATACGGTTATAGTGCGTTTCTTCGCGACCCCCGGGATACAACCGCCGCAGTTCGTTGATCCATTTGCGGTGTTGCCGAATCAGAACAAAGGCGACCGGTCCGCGTTTCGTGATTTTCCGTTTCAAAAATTCCTCCGGCTTGGTGACGTTTTCGCCTTTGGCGAACGGCGCCAGAAAGCGAATATTGCCGTATTGCAGATAAAAGTGTTCCGGAAAGAGATAGGTATAGCGATGCGACCCCCCTTGTTCGATATACCGGGCGACGCGGGTGGAATCGTCGGTAAATTGCGGCAGCGCCATAATCTTATGAAAATAACGATCAACACTCGTGAGCAGCAAAACCGCCGCAATGGAACAGAGCATCGCCGCTCGCGCGCGCGGCGACCAGCGGAACGCGCGGCTGAGCGGCTGCAGGATGCCGTGCAAAACCGGCGCGGCGATCAACACCAAATACGGAATCGCCCCCGTCAACCGCTGATAGCCGGGCGCGCTGTTCGTCATTACGCTCCCCGCAAAAATCGTAACCACCATCCAACTCAACAGCAGCCACGCAACCGGATTCTTGAAGGTCAGAAGAAATACCATGCAGCCGGCCGTAAACAGAATCGCCGGGATCGGATCCAACATCCCACCGTATTTGTCGTTGGTAAAGAACGGACTGCGATCCGCATACGTGATCGTCCCCAGGAAACTGCGCTCGAATTGATTCTTCAAAATTTCCAAATTGGTTTCCGCATGAGGATAATCGTAGCGAATTCGAGTGCGTCCGTATTCCGAAAAAAACGAGACGGAATTGACGCGGGCGAACGTCGTTTCCGGATTCGCGAGATGATTTCCCACAATAGGGGAAAACGACATCCAAAACGATAGGAGATAAACGATCGCTCCCTGCCACGCGCGGCGAAAATCAATCCCACGCAAAACGAACAACAGCCCCAACGTGAACAAGCAAAGAGGTCCCAACAATTGCGTCGCCTGATACGATAAAAACCCCAATCCGCTCGTCACACCCGCCAGACAGAGCGACCTGCCATCCCCGTCCTGGACGCCGCGAATCAGGAAATAGAGAACGATGACGGTAAAAAAAGTGGCCTGATTGTATCCGACGCCCATGCGACAAAAATGAATCATGTACGTGGACGTCGCCAGAAGAAACGCGGCGATGGCGGCAGGAACCGGCAGCATCAATCGTCGCGCCAACAGATAAAAAATCGGAATCGTTCCCACTCCGATGAGAGACGAAACCATCCGCAGGCCGAACAAATTATCTCCGAACAACCACATCCCCCATCCGGGAATCAGAAAAAAGAGATTGGGAATATCGTACCAGCCGGGCGTGAAGATATTCCAATTTCCGGAATCGCGCGCTCCGATGCCATATAACGCCACTTCCCCCTCGTCGCCGTGCACGTCCGGCGGGATGGATGTCATGCCAATGAAATACAAACATATCGAGAGCAGAATCACAACGAGAACCGACATATTCGCCCAGTATTCGGACGCCGGACTTTGCGAGAGCCGGTCCCGTCCTTCCTCGTTGATCTCTTCGATGTCCACATCGCTGACGCTGCCGGTCGTAAACGGAACCGCCAGGGTAATAGGACCTAGTTGCACGTACGTACGGTCGCCGGCGGCGCCCGTACGATCGGTTCGAAATGGACGGAACAGAAAATAAATCCCGATCCCCCACACAATCAGCGGGAAATACCACTCGACGGGAAAACCACAAACACGCTGCTGCACTAAATGGCAGTATTGAAAAACAACGATAATCGCCGACCACGACAACAACACAACGGTCTGCATGAAACCAAACTGAAAACGCAACAATTCGATGCGCCGCCAGACCGTTTTCGGAATGAGGGAGCGCGACGTTTCGCGAAACGTGAACACAGCCAAAAGTCCGGCGGCAATCCAGAAATAGAGACCCGGACGGTAGGGAGAAGCGGAGACGGCAAGCGCATGATGGTGATAAGCAATTCCGATTGGCGCCGAATAAGCAAATGTCAGAGCAATTTTGGAAATCCACGTTCCCCATCCGAACGCCCATGCAATGGCCCACATGAAGAACGCCGTCGCCAGCCAGAGTACGGAATGATTGACAGGAAAAGACGCGAATATTTTCCTCAAAACAATGGCTGGACGTTCGCGTTGGGAAGCGAGCGGCGAGACTACCGCCGGAGCGGTAACGGCGGAGGGGAATTTATTATGAATTGCGCAAATGAATACACCGTCATCCGGGCTATAGGCGGCGGTTTGGATGTAATTGAGGTTTTCTCGAATTATCTTCCGCTCGCCGATTCTCGTTAACATCAATAACCTGCGGCGATCACCATCCGCGACGAGGATATCTCCCACCGGCGTCATTGTCATCTTGATCGGATGATCGAAATCGGTTTTCAGAGAAACTACTTCCCCGTTCGGATTCACTTCGAGAATACGATGATGATCGAAATCGGTAATCAACGTATTCCCATTCTCCAGACGTAATGCATCCATCGGCTGCGCCAGGTCGTGCTCGTATGACCAAACGAGGTCGCCGTCGGACGTGATCTCCACGATACGATTGGCGAGCGAATCACACACGAGATAATGATCGTTCGGCAACCAATCCGCGTCGGTGGGACCTGTGAACGCAAAAGGAATGTTTGTTTGTTCGTTGTTCAGATGGTTATAGAGAAACACCCGCCGGCCTGAACGAGACGTCAACAAAAAAGTATCGTTCATCGGCAGAACATCCATGTCGTTGATTTCACCGAGAACGGTTGAAAACAGCTGCTTCCCCGCCCGGTTCATGATGAGGAATTCGCCGGAATGGGTTCCCACCACGATTTCATTCGTGTTGGGCAATATTTCGACGTCATTCGGGACGCCCTCGACGATTAAAAAATTAAAAAATCCTTTTGCGTGTTTGAACAGAAAAACGCCGTGCGCGTTGGGATAATCGTCGATGACGTTCGGGTGGTATTCTTTGGCGTCGACCGAACCCCCCATCCATACCATGACAATTATCGAAAAAATGGTTTTGGGGGTCATTCGAATCAACATGGAAATCCTTTGTGCAAAAAATGAATCTCTAACAAGGCAAAATTTTACAATTAATTTTATAATACAAAAGGTCAGGAGCGAATAGTTCCAACGAAAGGAAGGCGGAATGAAATCCATCATCCATCCCAAAAAAGACAAGGGACGCCCAGCGACGCCCCTTGTCGTATTCATATTATTTCACATGTCATGATGCAGGACTGATCGATGCGAAAAAGAATCACTCGGAAGCGGCGCTGTTCTCTTCCTGCTCCGGCGCTTTCTCCAATCCCACTTCCGCCTCCAAATCATCTTTCGGATTGAGAAATTCATCGTTATACACAATCTTCGATTCGGCGCTCACCTGGTCTATCCATGCGGAGAAGGCCATGCTCTGCATGCGTTGTTCCATATATTTCTCCATCTGCAGGGCGAACGAAGCCGAAGTGTCCTCCTCCGTCGGCGGCATTTTTTCCAGAACCTGCACGATATACACGCCGGTCATGGCATCGGGCGTTCGATTTTTTTCCTCATCGAATTTCATGCGATAATTGGGGATCAAGTCGGAAATTTGTCCCGGTTGGAGAGCGAACGCCGTTTTAATAATGGGGATCGCGGCTCCCACGCCCGGCGCCGAACCGGTTCCCGATAGTTCAAAGGGAGCGCGATACACAGCGCCTTTGCCCCCGAGAGGCGCATCCTCTTCCCCTTCTTTGTCTTCAAATTTTGAGAAATCCACCGTCTGTGTGGCGGAGAACGGTTCAGAGGAAGCAATCATTGCTTGTATCGCTTCCAACGTTTTCTCGCCCTCTTGTTTTGCGATGGCTTCGGCAAGATGGAGTTTATAATCCTGTTCGACATCCTCTCTCGCTTCCTCCAAATCCGGCATATAGGCTTCTTTGATTTCCAGCAATTCGATCACGTAGTATCCATCGAGTTGTTGCTGTTGTTGCTGCATATTTGGTGAACGATTGGTCGTCGTCACTTCAAACTCATCGGAGATGTCTCCCGGTTTTTCCAACCGAAACGCGTGTTGATTGATTTCCCGTTTGTATCCCAATCCGGGAATCATGTCGCTTTCGCTGAAAAATTCGGTCGAACCGCTCTCAATCTCAAGCCCGGACGCGCCTTGCAATAAAGACATTTGATTATCAAACAATCGGTTCCCAAACGTAATGGCTTCGCTCTTCGCCAGATTTTGTGCTTGTTCTTGCCGATACGCCGCTTCCACCTGAGCTCGCACTTCCACCAATTCGGGAAGATGGGCTGGTTCCTGAGCAAACATGCGGATGATATAACTCCCGGACGACGTTTCCAGCGCCTCACTGATTTCTCCCTGTTCGAGCGTAAAGGCGGTATTGATGATCGCCGTGGGGCGCGGGCCGAATCCGGCGATAAATTGCTCATCGCGTCCAAACAGAGCGGATACCTGCACAGTCAATTCACGTTCTTTCGCGACCGTCTCCAAATCCAGCGAAGCGCTTTGAATTCGCGCCGCGTCCGCTTCGGCGGCGATTCGCGCCAGGTTCTTTGCCTTTGCCAATTTGACGGCTTCCGTAACTTTTTCCCGAGATTCCTCCAACGTCATCGGCCGGCTTTCCTGCCGTTCGATTGGTTCGATCAAGTATAAGTTTTCCGACATGCTGTTGCCGGCCATACTCACTTTTATACCCGGCGTGGATGCAAAAGCCGCCGAAGAAAAGTAGAATCGTTCCCGCCGGGAAATGCCGGGGATTTCATCGGCTCGCGCAAACCAATCGGTGGTTTGAATTTCATAACGATCTTGAATCGACTGTAACGAATCTATCGAATCCGCGTATTTCCGGAATTCATCCACCGCGATTTGTTTTTGCAGCGTTTCGCGGATTTCGTCCTGTACGGCTTCCAAGAGATCCGTTCCCGCCTGCTTGCGGTCGTCGACCAGAATCAGGTGATAGCCGAATTGGGTTTTGATCGGCTCGGACATTTGTCCCAGCGGCAATTCAAACGCGGCTTTGTCGAATTCGGGAACCATATCGCCGCGATTAAAATAGCCCAAATCGCCTCCCTGTTCGGCGCTGCTCGGATCTTGCGAATGCGTTTTCGCGGCCTCGGAAAATGCCAGGCCTTGCTCGATCTCTTTGCGAATATCTAGTATTTTTTGTTTGACGGTTTCTTCCTCCTCGATGCTGATTCCCGGCGTCACGCGCAACAGGATGTGTCTTGCCTTGGCTTGTTCGCCGTGTTCGTAGCGGGATTTGTTCATGTCGTAGTAGTCGGCAATCGCCTCCGGCGTCACGTCCTGTTGTTCCGCCAGCGCGGCCAGAGGCTGAATGGCGTAACGAACCTTTACTTTTTCCTGCATGGTGTAGCGGGATGCATTGGTTTCGAATTCCTCTGCGATTTCTTCTTCCGTCGCTTCGGCTTGTTGCATAAAATCCTTGTCCGTGTAGGCTATGTACTGCACCCGGCGTTTATCCGGAATTTCAAAATTTTGCCGATTGCGTTCGAAATACCGCTGCACCGAAAATTCATCCACTGACACATCCCCCACGTAATCGGTGGACACGAATTTCGCATAAGCGATTCGCCGCTTTTCCGGAACGCGATAATCTTCCTTCTTTTCTTCGAAGAAGTTCTGCAAGCCGTCTTCGGTCGGCGTCACATCATCCACATATTTTGAGGGCTCGAACGCCAACATTTCGATCTTGACTTTCTCTTTTCGGCGTTCTTCCGTGCGTTTCAGATCGGTGACGGAACGGAAAATCGATTCCTGCACAACCGTACTGATCTTATTTTTTGTAATTTGCTCGCGTTGGCTTTCCTCATACTGCAACGGGTGAATACGATTTTGTATCAGAAGAGTATCATAAATGGCTTTACTGAATTGTTTGTTTTCATCCTGGAAATAAGGCTGCTGCCGAATCGCTTCCGCCACTTCATTATCTGTGGTATGAATGCCCCATTGCTGTAATTTTTGATCGAACAGTTTGGCGGTAATCGCGCTGCTCAACGCTTGCCGACGGATTTCATCCCGCGAGATCTCCTGGTTTTCGCCGAATCGCTGACGCATGTTTTCTTCGATCCGACTCTGCATGTCGCGCCAGGCCATATCCGTTATTTGTTCCCCGTTCACTTTCGCCACCCATTGATACACGGGCGGTTCGGCGCATTTTCCATATCCATATAACAATACAAAGGATGGAATAACGAGATACAACGTGTACTTCATAATATTCTTTTTGTGGCGATTCATCCATTCAAACATCGATGTGGGACCTCCTGGGTCTGGAATTTCTTTTATACGATTTCGCTGGCGATCAATACCACCGCGCTATCAATACTCTATTATTATTTAAGCGGAATCGGCTCGACAAACGCCGCTTTTTTTTGCAAGCGAAAAGCGATATCTCGTTGAAACGAGGGGATTTCGATTCGCAAACCTGTCTCATTTGCCGTCGTCGCATGGAAACGCTCAATCTCGCCCGAATACGGATCAAACTGCTCGATCGTATATTCCCCGATTTGAATTTCGGGAAACAATAATCGAGTCGATTGCAATGGCGGGAATTGTTCATACCGATCCAACACGGCAAATTGATGCGCCCGATCGTGAATCCACAATAAAATTCGTTCACGATTACCGCGCGCATAGGCCGTGATTCGCTGCGCGAAATTCTCCAAACGGTAGAATTGTACCCGGAACCAATCCAAACCGGTATTGCGAACGGAAATGAGATGGGTTCCCGCGGAGAGAGGAATCGATATCTCGCCATCTTCCCTGCTTATTGTAGAATCATTTTGCGCGGAGGCGAATACCCGCCGGAATACTTGTTCGCCGTCGACGTAAATCAGACAATTTGCGCCGGCCCTGGCAACGAGATCGATGCGCAGTCCAAAAACCGACGGTTGCTCCAAATCGACCCGAAACACCGGATTCGGCGCAAAATTCCGGTGATATTGCCCATGAACGAATTGGGAGCACTCTTCCAGATACTCGACTATGCCATCCATGCCAATAACAAACTCACTTCGCGACGAAGCCCCCCATCCCAGCCCCGGACTGAAGGTCAAATCACCCAGATTGCCCGGTTGTCCTTCAACTTGTACGGGGATCGGCGTCATTTGCTCTTTTGCCCAATCGATTCCGGCAATATAGCGCGAAAGATTCAGAAAATGCGGATACAAGTTATAGGGCCGAATCCAATTATCCCACCACCACGTCATCGCCGCGCCCGAATCCCAACCGTGCACGGACGCCCACAATTGATTATGGAGAATCACACCATCGCGATCATCGCGATTTGGACCGGAGGCATCATAAGACATCTCGCCAAAAAAATGAGGCTTGTCGGGATGCTCCCGCGCAACCAATTCCGATTTTTGTATCGTTTTATCGATCACATTGTTCACATAGGCATGGGATTGAAGATAATCTAGCCCCTGAATCGTGTAAATCGCCGGATAATCGCTGGCCGTGCTGGTCGTTTTCAAATGACGGTACGGATCAGCGGAATCGAGATACTCTGCCATTTCTTCATGCCATGATTTGACATTGGAGAAATTGAAATTGGAGGTCAAATCCACCTCATTCCAGAATTCCCACGCCAGCAGATGCGTACTATAGCCCCAACGAGCAATCAAATAGCGCAGACGATCACGATAGCGCCTTTTCGCTTCCGCATCGGTGAAAAATGCATCGGGTGAATGCAAAAAACTCCCGTTCGCGGCATTATACGGATTTTCATTCCAAATCGGATTTGTACTGGATGAGTATTGCCCGTGATGATTGATCACCCATTGAATATAAATTCCGCGCTCTTCCGCCGCGCGAAATATCCCATCAATCATCCGCGCATTTTCCAGGCTGTATTTTTCCAAACCGAAATAGTAACGGCCGTTGGCTTTCCATACCAATTCGGTTCGACCCCACGAGCACATCCAAATGCGTATCCAATTGATCCCGGCTTCTCTGCATTCGTCCAAATAACCGGTCCACACCGCCAGCGATGGTCCGTTATTTCCACTTACCCACCCTAAATTTTCTCCCAACGGAAAATAGGATTCTCCGTTTTCAAACACAAAATAGCGCGGCGAGTCGGGCGAAATGCGGACAAATCCACTTGATTCGTGTGAGACAACCGTAAAATTGCCGGTTAAAACGGTTTCTAACTGATTTCGCGTATGTCCAATTATTTCATAGGTATATTCACCTACGTGGGAAGGGGTGTAACGCAATTTCCATATTTCGTTACCATCGTAAAAACAGGGAACCGTTTGCGAGCCACTGTTTCCCGATCGTATGATGGCATCCACACGGATATCCTCAGAGTCGAAGGGATCTTTGAATGGTAAATTCACTGAAAATTCAGTTTCGAAAAGAGCATAAGCGAGAATTTGATCCAACGCTTCCGTTTGAAAACCATATCCCGCGGCCAATACGATTATGAATAACAATGAGTATCGAACAGACGCCCGCTTTTCCTGGTTTTTACCACTCTTCATGAAAACGCTCATATTCACTTTTATGACCAACAGATATAAACAAGGCTTACACAAGGACAGAAACAACGCTACCCTTGCCACCCGTCCACGACGGGTGTAAATCGATCAGAAGACAGAAACTTTAACTATATCATCAGATGAAAAATACCGCTAGGAGCAGGGACAAAGCAGGGGGCAGGTTTGAAACCTGCCCCTACAACCTGTATTTTCATGTCGATTAAAATTTACCTTCACGCTCTTCATAATGCGTTGGTTTTCCGTGCGTGACTCCCCCCATTTTCACCCAATCGGCCACCCAGCGGATTATACGACCGAGAGACACTTGCGGATATCCGAAACGGCTGAAAATCTCTTCCGCATTGCTCAACAACGCCGTTTCCGCTTCGTTGCCGGCGAAAATCGGTTCTTTACCCAGCAATTCACCAAATCGCTGCGCCACTCGGCGAATTGATACCGTTTCCGGACCGGCAACGTTGAAAATCTGCGGTGGACTTTCGCCATACGCCAACGCTTGCAGCGTATACGCATTCGCATCGCCCTGCCAGATCACGTTCACATTGCCCATCGTCAAATGGACGGGAATGCCATCTTCCACTTTTTGCGCCACGTCAAGCAAAATACCATATCGCATTTCGACGGCATAATTCAGCCGAATCAACGCGACGGGGGTTCCGTTTTGCAGGGAAAAATGTTGAAACATTCGTTCCCGGCCCAGGCACGATTGTGCATATTCGCCGACCGGCTCGGGAGCATCGCTCTCCCGCGATCCGCCTTCGCAGATTCGCGTCAGCGGATAGACGTTTCCGGTCGAGAAAGCGACAATGCGGGAACTGCGAAACCGTTCCGCCGCCATGCCCGGCAAATAGCTGTTCATGGCCCACGTGTACCATTCCGCGCCGGTCGAGCCGAATTTTCTCCCCGCCATGTAAATCACGTTTGCCGCATCCGGCAGGGATTCCAGCGCCGAACGGTCGAGCAAATCGCAGGAAATCGTTTCAATGCCGTGTTGTTCCAGATCGGATTTCAATTCGGGAGTGGAAAAACGGGATACCGCGATGATCCGTTTACGCAAACCGGCTTCATCCACGGCGCGTTTCGCCATTTTGCTCAACGTCGGGCCCATTTTTCCGCCCGCGCCCAGAAACATCAAGTCGCCGTCGAGCGAAGCGAGAACCTGCTTTACACCGTCGGTCGGCGTGGAGAGCAATATTTCCAGCTCTTGTTCGGAGGCGATTGTGTCCGGCAGGCTGAGGGAGGGATTTTGTTTTGTCATAATTTCACAAAGCTCCATTGATCGAACTTACCATATACAGAGAACATCCCAACACACCTGAACGGTATTATAACACGATATTTGATAACGATAAGCATTCACATCCATTTGCGCAATATCATTTTTCCATCGGATTGCATTCGCATCCGGTCGATGATACTCTTATGCCAGGCAAAAAAATAACTGTATTTCTACGCCAATCGCGAGTCAATGGTATTCAGGAGAGCGTCTCATGCAAATAAAACTGGCTTATGGAAAAGACGGTTTGAACGTGAATGTGCCCGACAAGAATCTCGCCGGGATTATCCATATGAATCCCATCGCGCCGCTGTCGCATCCGGAAGAAGCGATTGCCGTTGCGTTGCGCGACCCCATCGGCTGCAAACCGTTGCGGGACATCGCCCACGGACGCGCTTCCGCCGTGATCGTGATTTCGGACATCACCCGCCCCGTTCCCAACCGGCTGCTGCTGCCTCCCCTGCTGCAAACCATCGAGGAAGCGGGAGTGCCACGTGAAAAAATCAAGATTCTCATCGCAACCGGCATCCATCGACCCAATCTGGGAGTAGAATTGAATCAACTCGTCGGCGAAGAGATTGCGAAAACCTATCACTGTGTGAATCACTATTCCGAAAATCCCGATACCAACGAGTTTTTATGCGCCATCGGCGACGATATTCCTGTTTATTTGTGCAAACATTACCTCGAAGCCGACCTGAAAATTCTCACCGGTCTGGTGGAACTGCACCTGATGGCCGGTTTTTCCGGCGGGCGCAAGGCGGTCCTGCCCGGCGTGGCCTCTCTGGAAACCATGAAACGCCTGCACGGCTATCGCATGATTCAAAAAGATGAACTCTGCAACGGCCGATTGAAAGGAAATCCGTTTCACGAGGCCGCCGTCGAAGTGGCCCGCATGTCGGGCGCGGATTTCATCCTCAACGTCACGCTCAACGAAAAGCGGGAAATCACCGGCGTCTTCGGCGGCGACCTGGAAGCGGCGCACGAAGAAGCCTGTGCGCTGATCGAACGTTGCGCATTGGTTGAAATTGAGAGCCCGGCGGACATCGTCATTACCAACGGCGGCGGCTACCCACTTGATAAAACCCTCTATCAAAGCATCAAAGGACTCGTAGGCGCGCTCGAAGCCGTCAGGCAGGGAGGAACCGTCATTCTCGCCGCCCATAACGACGAAGGCGGCGGGAGCGAGGACTTTGTGAGTCTACTCCGCCGCCTTGAGGACCCGATGGACTTTTACAAACTGACGCTGGGTTCCGATTACATCGCCAAAGATCAATGGATGATTCAGGAACTGGTCAACGGCCTGCATCGTTGTGAGTTGCTGTACTACACCGAAGGCATCAGCGAAAAGGATATGCGCGATTTTTTGCTGACTCCCATCGCCTCGGTCGAAGCGGGCATCGAACAGGCGCTCGCCCGTCATGGGTCCGACGCCAAAATCCTCGTCATTCCCGAAGGTCCCTACGTCATCCCCAAATTAGCCACGCCGGTTGCGGGGCTTTATTCCTGGCAGACGACAGGGTACGCATAAATGACGCCCCGACAAAAAGTCAAAAATTGTGGTGCAGACATCCTGTCTGCACAATTACACACAAAGAGAAGCCATTTTTTCGAATCAGTTGAATTTTGAACAGATTTCTTTTGGTGGGTTATGTTTTGCTTTTAGTCCACTCTTCAGCCTTCAGCCTAACCCCTGTCATATAAAACCAATTTTCAATCCAGCGACAATCTTCTCTTATCTCCCCAATCGCCTACAATGAAACCTACCATCCCGGCTCCGTTCCGGTTGAAAATCCGAATCCGAGTAAGAACCATGCTTCTTCTATCAACTATCCGCAGTCATTCATGCACCTATTTCATCTTTATTCTATCCCTTATTCATTTCATGATGGACGCCCAACCGGCCTCGGCCGTTCCCCATCCCGCCGAAACCGGGTGGTCGTTTCACTGTGCGGAGCAAAGCGAGTGGGAAAAAATTAGCGGCGACGGCGCTTTGACGAAATACACTCACCATCTCTCCGCCTTCGTTGCGGCTCGCGCCACCGCGCAATGGGCGCTTATCACCGAGCCGATATGGGTCTACCATTTTTCTTCCGTCCGAATCAAATATCGCGCGCGTGGAATCGCGCCAGGGGCGAATTTGCCGATCCTGCAGCTCCATTCCGGCTCCACCGGCCCGGTCACGCCCGGCGCGAACAATATTGAAAATCCCCTGACCCGCGCCGGCGCTGCGTCGATTCTTTCTTCGTCCGATTTGATTTCTGACGGCGAACTTCATGAATTGACTACGCAGGTATACCCGCCGATTCAGACCGAACAAATCGATCAGATCATTCTCACGCTCCAAACCGGCGATCAACCGGGCTTGTTCGAGATTCACGAATTCTCGTTTTTCGATCCGAACGCGAAGCGGCAACCGATTTTTTCCTGCCTGGCGCTTTCCGCCGCCGGCAACCTTGACGACGCTCCATCCTTGCGCTTCCTTCGCATTCACGAAAGCCCGTATCTATTGGTTGACCTTGCCGATGGGGCGGACGGATTGCATCGAGATGTGCGCTGCGCCGGAATTCCTTTTCGCCTCAACTCCACCCAAAGCATCGCGGTAACCAGCCTGGCGGAGCGGGATACGATTATACTCGACGTCAACGAACGATGTTCTCAACTTTTTTTGCTGATGGCGGCAAATCTGGTTGGCACGGACGGCGCTTTCCATTTCACTCCCCGCGCGCAAATCACGCTGCCCGAACGATTCATCATTACGAAAGTGTATGACGACGATACGTTCGATCGCTCCTTTCCATATCACCTCGCCGGAAAGGCGCACATCGTCGATACGACCATGAACGCATACGCCGTACCCGCCGATGCGAATAAACGATTGAAACAAATCCGCATCGAGGAACGGATGCCATACGGCCAGATTTTCCTGGCCGCCGCAACCGCGGTTTGCAGCACGGAACCATATATTGAAATTCCGAAAAAACGTTTCGCGGTCAGCCTCCCCGCGCCAATACCAACTCCAACAGGCAAGAATCCGACATTGACTGTTGAAAAAGATCGTAAATTCACATTGGAGAACAGCGTATATAAACTGGAAATGAATGCGGAAAACGGATTGCAGCTGGTTTCTCTCCTGCACAAACCGCTCGATAAAAATATCCTCCTTCATTCCTCCCCCATCTTCACGATCACGGTCGGTGGAACCGCCGTTCCCACACATCATTTTCAACTGCAAACGTATAAAACCGAATCAAATATGCTCGAATTGCATTGGAAGGTCATTGAGGAGCCGTTTGATATGCTGGCGACGCTGCACATGAGCGCGGATGAGACATCTCTCTGCACGATGGCGCTCCAAATCACGAATTCCGGTTACACCCCGCAAAGCATTCGCGTTCGTTTTCCCGACTTGGAGGGAATTCGGTTGAGCCGGGATTCGAACGATGATTTTTATCTGTTCCCGCTGATGCGAACCGCCTGGGGCAATGAAAATATTCGTCTCAATGGCGTTCATTCCGGCGAATTCCCGCTTCAGTTCATGGATTTGTATTCCGAATCTCTTGCCGGCGGCCTAGCGCTTCATACACGTGGAAAGGAACTCGTATTAAAGCGTTTTTCCCTCGAAAAGACCGATGCCGGGACAAAAATGGGGATCGATTACGGTTTTTCCACGCCGATCGAATTAGGCGGCAAAGAATCCTTTCAAACCCTGCCCACCGTCATCGAATTTCACCACGGCGATTGGCATACGCCTTTCCATACCTACAAACAGTGGCTTCACAGCTGGTATTCTCCCCGCTCCGCCGCAAGGCAGGTGTTGAAAAACGTGTTCATTTGCCGGCGGGATTACCCCATCGGTGGAACCGGCTATTTGTTCGATCCGTATCATCAATCCTACACATTTTCGCGTTTGATCGGTGAATCGCGAGAGACTCTCGGCGGAGTCGACATGATCGACATTTCCGGCTGGGCGTATTCGGAAACGCGAGGGCGGGTGGGGGAATACCATCGCTATGAATTGGGCGGCTGTGAAAACCTGCACGGTGGAATCGAGCAAAGCCACCGCGGCGGAGTGCCCGTCGGCCTATATTTGGAAGGCTATTTAATCGATCCGCGTTCCGAAATCGGTTCGAAACGCGCCCGCGACTGGCAAATCATCGGCCGCGACGGTAATCCGAAAACCTGGCAGGGTAATGAGGAAATGTTCATGTGCTCCTATGCGCCCGATTGGCGTGATTTTATGGGAAAAACATTGCTGCGGGCGGCGCAGGAAACCGGCGCGGATGCGCTCTATATAGACCAATACGGTTTCAGCGACGCAGGCAAAACGTGCTATTCAGACCACCACAGCCATGAGATCGGCGCGCATCCGCTGTTGGGCGAGCACGAAATGCTGAAACAGGTCAGAGCCATGCTGGATCAATGCGATCATCCCGTCGCCCTGTACGTCGAACAAGTCCCAAACGATATATCCTCCCAATTCACCGAAGCCGCGTTCGATTACGGCATGACCGGAAACCGTCCCTTCAGCGCTCCGGGAAAACTCAACCTGTTTCGCTTTGCCGTTCCTGATTATAAAATCATCGAACTATTTCATCCCGGCATCGATCCGAAAGGCGCCAGCGCGGAAGACGCCAAACTCTGCCTTTTCCACGGCAAGGCGATGTGGCTCAAAGGCCGCGCCAAATCCTGGTACAGCCGCGAATTTCGCGAATTTACGCAAACAGCGTGGCAACTCTTCCACGATCACATCGATGCATTCACATCGAAGGACGCAGAAGTGTTCATCCCCGTCGCTCAAGCCGGTTTATACGCCAACCGCTTTTCATCGAAAAAAGAAACGGTTGTCACTCTCTACAATGCGCAGTACGACACAATCAGCGGATTATTGTTGCATACGAATGGCAAGCCCAAAATGGAAAAACAAAATGGAATTCGAGATGTATTCATAGAAACCACCACGAACGAAACATTACTTTACGGAAAACTGGATCCCCATGACGTCGGCGTTATCATTCTGAAAAATGATCGTGTGGAATGAACGAATTGAACGCTTATTTTATTTTTCGGGCGAATATGCGGGATGGATTGCGTTGTAGGCATGAAAAATATTATATAAAACGTAATAAAACTTTTAATGCGACTTCGCAATCCTATTCCATTTTCACCATTTTTTCGATACATTCCAGGCCGTTTTTTTCGCGTAATGCATGATAGATATCCGTAAGAATGTCCAGAGAATCGATCTGCTTGATTGTATGAGCCAGATTTTTGGCTTCTTCACCATATCGGAAATCAAGAGCTAAAAGAATCCCATCACGTAAACCTTCGATTTTACCTCTGATTTCCCCTTTAATTTCCCCTTTGATTTCCCCTTCGATTATTCCTTCGGCAAAACCTTCCTCTTTAATTAATCGATAGCCATACGACTCGATCATGATATCTCTTCTCCTCTTGATTAAAGTCGCACATAAACTCTTATCTTTCAATCCTGCGAAAATTGTCATGGCTGTCAGTAAATCGGATTTGTCTTCCTTTTTCAAAGAACTATTATACAACTTTTTTTCCGCTTCCAGAGTCACTGTTTCCCCGTTCGCCATGATCGGAATGAAAGGATACAAAACATAATCTTACGATTCAAGTATTTTGTTACCATCCAATTCCCACAGTTTGATCAACTCGAACTGAAAACGAAACCGGTTGTCTTCATAAACGCTGGTAGCCGCCGAGCTGGGAAGAAACAAAAAGAGGTTGGGAGTGACCGGTATTTTGTATTGTTGTTCCAGGCGAAGTGTGTATTGCATCAGATTTTTAATGTCTTCTTTTTTCCAGACGATTTTGAATTCCCACACTTGAATCTCTTCCCGCCCGTCCGATTCTGTTATTTTAATAATATAATCCCCCTTTTTCAGCGTCGGCTGTTCCTGCGGAAGAGTTTCGATCAGTTCGCTGAATCGAGGGCGTCGATTGAGAAAAAAACGGAGAATTGCTTCTTTGCCGTTTTCCGCGATGATTTTGGAGGTAAGGTCGTATTGCATGGTTTCGATTCGGTCTTGGCTTTTTCAAGTCGGCAATTTCTCGGAGCGCTTGTCGGTGCAAAAGATTATAGGACAACGCAGGCGAGATCCCTGCTCCATCCATTCTCCTTATCACAGCGCTTACTTTTGCAGCTTCGCCGGTTTGATCGTCCAGGCTTGCAGTTTCGCCATTTCCATCAGCTTCGGCGCGTGAAATCCTTCCGGAAAAATCACCCAGCCCCATAAACCGGGATCGCTATCGTTGGCGACGTACTGTTCCGCTTCCATCGTTCCTTTCACGAGCGAGATCGGTTCCGTCGGAATTTGTTTACGTAAGAATTTGGTAACGACGGTTGCCAAAGTCGCGGCGAAATCCTGCGGACGCACCGGTTTGCCGCCGATCCAAACGACGGAAGGCATTTGTTCGGTTTGGAAAATTGCATCGAGGAAATCAATCGAGGCGGAAACAATCTCTTCCCAAGTGAATGAGCCGTCTTTGATGTATTCCTCTGTCCTGCTAGCGGGACCGTAAGTAAAAACAACCGTAATTTCATCCGCGATCAAATTTTCGTCCGATTCGGCCAGCAGCGCCGCCATTGCAAAGAGCGCCTCGGCGGGCGAAAGGAATCGCGTTCGGAGATCGACGAAGGAAATTTTCTTTTGCATGGCTTCCGCAATCGCAATGAGTTCTTTGTGGTTCAGCGGCTGCGAATAGGTATCGTCAGGATACAACGCCGGAATATCGGAAGCCGTGACGAAACGGATGTTGGGCTGTTTGAGAATGTGATCCAGAATCTTTTCCAACACGCCGAAGGCCTGTTCCTGCTCTTTTTCGGATTTCATCGGCGGCAATTTCCATTCGGAACGCGGCGGATTGGCGCCTTTCGCGAAGTTCACGCCATCCCAGAATTGCTGATGAACGAATTCACAGGGATGATAATACACGCTGATAAGTCCGCCGCCCTCTTTCGCGAGTTGACGATGCGCCTGATCGAACTGATCACAGAATTTTCTGACCGCGTTTTCATCCCAACCGCTCGTATTGAGCAGACAATCGCCGAGTTCGAGAACGTTTAAGATGCCGCCGTAATAAAACGGACGGTTGTTTAAATTCACGTGCGGTGTTGCGTCAAGATAGAGAGGAATATCCCATTCCCGTAGAATGGCGTAACTTTGCGGCGTCCACGAACCGCCCGGCTGGCCGTAGCAGGAATTTTTCCGTTGAAATACGCTCTCAACCATTTCCAATCCGATTCCTTCCCGGCGGAGAAATTCCTGAACCCCTTCATGCCAACTCAAATCGCGGGAATATTCGGACGGAGTCGGGTGGATGCTGTGGTACGTTGTGTGATAGCCGATATCGTGCCGCGATAAAGCCTGAATGACGTCGTCACGGCCGCGCTCCTCCAACACCCGCGCTTTTTCGCCGACGATCTTGAACGTCGCGTGAATATTCCGCGCGGTAAAAATTTCGGCGATGCGCTTCGCCGCATCGTCCGCCTGCGGCAGGATGTAATCCTCCGTGTCAAACCAAAAAGTAACGTAAGTCATCGGCGCCTCCGCGGGACAGGCCGTCCGGAAAGGAAACAATAGGGTGAAAAAAGTAAAAAAGGAAACGAATAGAAAACCACGATTGTGTACCATAATTCGATCATCCTTTTTAAAGATTTAGGTAATTTCATTTTCTCAGTGTTTTCAATGATGATTCGTGCGTTTGCCACCCGGGTTAATTCGTGGACAACGAAACTTCATACGCGCCAACCGCCGCGGGCATGCGCCACGTTTTTTCCTCATAATCTCCCATTCATTACCCGATCAACTCCGAAATCATTTTTTTCCCATTTCGAATCGTGGCATGCATATCGGAGACCCCATCCTGCTCGAAACAGAGGTAGCCGGTATAACCAATCCGTTTTAGCGTTTCGATGACAGCCTGAAAATCCATCACGCCTTCGCCGATTCCCACAAACACGAGGCCTTCGCCATCGATATCGCGCAAATGCACGTTCACCAGATGGCGCTTCACTTTGTGAATTTCGTACGGAGGATAGGCGCGCTGCAGTTGCACCCAGCCAATGTCGAGATTCATGCCCAGCGCGGGATTTCGGATTTGATCCCACAAATGCAAAAAGGCGGAGGCGTCGTGCACGAGCGTGTGGGTGTGATTCTCCAAACTGAAACGCACGCCATAATGTACGGCGCGTTCCGTGCAGTCCCTCATGGTTTGCACGAACGTTTCCCAGACAGCATCGTAATCGAAATCAACCGCGATATTGATGTGATACTTTTTCTGCGGGCCGCCTTTTTCGGCAAAATAGCGAGGGAGATAACCTTGTGGACCGGAAAGTTCCCGCGCCCACGGCGCGACGATGTTGATAAACGGGGCATTCAATTGTTGCGCGGCTTTACAGCCGGCCTCGAAGACGTCCAAACTGCGGCTGCGTTTGTCATGATCCAGATTGGTAAGGTCCGCCACCGCGGTTTGAAACAGGACGAATTGAGACGCCGCCAATTTGTAGGAATCCAATTTCTTTTTCAATCCGGAAATAATGGTTTCCTTTGTCCAATACGTTTCCATATCTTCCGGTTTTGAAACAATCAGCTCGATGCCATCAAATCCCATCCCGCCGATGATCTCGATGGGCTCGTCCATCGGAGGCCCCTGCCCGATTCCACGAAAATTCCAGCTCACGCTGCTCAATTTCATTTCACCCGGTTTAAAACCGGCAATGGACGCGCCGGATACCGACGTTCCGCTCAAAGCCGTGGACGCCAAAGCTGTCATAGCTGCCGTATGGAGAAACTGCCGCCGATTGGGGGAATGGTTCGGGTACATTAGCCGCCTCCGTTTTCTGAATCCAAATTGGAATAGGAATGCAAAGCCATTATAACGCAAAACGGCAGCCGAGGCAGTCATGTTCGGCAAGCCTTTCAACTCCAATACGAAATCAGGCAATACCATTTAAGTAACACTGATTCCCGCCGATACCTGATATTGCCAGCCACGGAAGGCTTTCAGATCCATGGAGGGATCATGCCGGTTAGGGAATCGCAATATGGATCTGAGGGTTTTTCCACATAGCCTGATTCACTTCTCCTGCTTCGTGCATGTCATTCGATTCCTCTCTCAGCCGAGGTGGAAAAGATTTTTCGATCCCATCGTTTGCATGGTAAAAAACGAAAATCGAAACCATTGCTGCGCGATTGATACGTGGTTTCCCATCTTAAACGAAAACTACGTATTGGCAGTGAGTAAAAAAGAGAAGGCCATCCTGGCGGTGACCTAACCGGCCGCCTAATTTTCAAACACGATTCCAGATTGGGTGGAATCTGTTCCGTTAAAAACTCAACCATCGCCGCCATTCCTGTCAACCAATTCCATCGTAAAATCCCTTGTTTCACCCTATGTCATGTCATCGTAAGAACCGTCATTGTTTTTCTTCCCCAAAATAATTCATAAAAACAATCCAAAATGTTGTCAAAACGAATATTCCTTGCTATAGTAAGCATAGATTTGAGTCGCTCAAACAAAATTAAGACGTTTAAGCACCTCTGTTGTCTCTATAGCCGTCACGGACCCCCAACCGGACGGCTTTTTTTTTCGACTTCTTGTGTGGGAATGATTGGTATGTATAATGAGCAAATCTATAAATGAATGGAGATTTTTAACATGAATGGGGAGAGAAAAGGTTTCACATTGATCGAATTGTTGATCGTGGTGGCGATCATCGGAATTTTGGCCGCCATTGCCGTTCCGAATTTTATGAACGCACAGGTTCGGGCCAAAGTGGCGCGTTGTGTATCCGACATGAAATCGTTGGGAACGGCATTGGAAATGTATAAAATGGATAATAATGATTATCCGACATGCAATCAGGCAAGAGTGGCGGGCAGCGGCGACTTTTTTCATCCGAATGAAATCCGCTTTTATCGCATGACAACGCCTGTATCCTACATTTCATCCGTGCCGGTCGATCCGTTCGCCACCTATACCAATGCCGCCGATTATGCGAAATGGGGATGGGCGTATGATTATGTTAATAATTACGGGGGAGACCACAATAGCGGTTGGGGGCACACTTGGCGTATCAACAGTTGGGGACCGGATAACATAAACGGTTGGGGAGGTCAACGCGACGGCGCCTGCCCCAATGGAATTCCTAATTTTGTATACCAAACAACAAATGGCTTGAACAGCTATGGCGATATTGTATGGGTCGGCGCAAAAGAACCCGGCACGACGAATTACTGTAATATACAGAACGGAGTTTGATTGTTTATGAAACTGTTTTCAAATTGAAGATATTGCAATACAATTGTATCGAATGTATTGAAACAAAGGAGGTAATGAAATGCGCAATACGAATGGGAAAAAAGAAGGTTTTACTCTGATCGAACTGTTGATCGTCGTAGCCATTATCGGCATTCTTGCCGCCATCGCGGTTCCTAATTTTCTGAACGCGCAGGTTCGCGCCAAAATTGCGCGATGCATATCCGATATGAAATCGTTGAGCACCGCACTGGAAATGTACCGCCTGGACAACAACACCTATCCCACCTGGACCCGGTCGATCGTTCCCGGCAGTGGGGATTACACCCATCCCAATGAAATTCGCTTTTATCGCATGACGACGCCGGTGTCTTATATTACTTCGATTCCGGTCGATCCCTTCGCCACGTATGCCAATCAGTCCGATTTTGCGACGTGGGGTTGGGCATACGATTATGTCGATAATTTGAATAACACCGATCCGAATCAAGGTTGGGGGCATGTGTGGCGTTTGAACAGTTGGGGACCTGACAATATCAATAGTTGGGGTGGACAGCGTGATGGCGCCTGTCCCAATGGTATTCCAAATTTTCTCTATCAAACATCCAACGGTCTCAATAGTTACGGTGATATTGTATGGGTGGGCGCAAAATCACCCGGGGCGACGGTTTTTTGCAACATTCAGAATGGAGTTTGATTGTAGCATCCCCCCATTCGGTTGCGCCGTAACTCTGTCTGTAAGTCTCAGAAATGATGCGCAAAGCAGCGCCAATGCGTGTGACCAAGATGGTAATGAAAATCCCCCGTGAAATGCATTTCACGGGGGATTTTCATTACCAATAACCGCCATCATCGACGGATTGTTTTCTGGCTCCCCCGGTAGGACTCGAACCTACAACACATCGGTTAACAGCCGATTGCTCTACCGATTGAGCTACAGGGGAATGGATCGGCATCAATATTTTTTTGTTTACGGCTTGTTTGCCGTGAACGAAGATAAAATTATAGAAAGCCGTGTATGATAGTCAAGTGGCTAGTTGGGAAAAATTTGATTTTGTGATTTTTTCTTCTAAATCCCGGAAAATCTATGGGTTAAGAAGCGGGTGAGGCGGCAGGGAACTTTGATGGCGGTAAGGAGACTTCATCGACAGAACGCCGATGGTGTCTTTGCCGGTCCAGCGAATCAGCGAACCGTCCTCCCGGGTGTGGCCGCGGATGTCCATGTGGACGTACGGGGATTGCACGAAGCGGCCCCGTTCCCAAAAATCGTGGTGATAGTAATACCCCGCGCCGCCGACGAGATCGCTTCTTTGGGCCAGCAATTGATTGTCAACTTTGTCGACGGCTCGCAACAACACTTGGGCGTCACGAAAATCAATTTTTCCATCTCGATTGAGGTCGTCGATGACATAATCGTTGTCCTCGTCGACGATGAAATCCAACGCGAGACCGTACATATGGGCGGAAAAAGGTTCTTTCAGCGTTTCATCGCCGTCTTTTTTCCACGATCCGATGTTATAGGCGGGACTGCGGAAACCGTAAATGATTTTAAATTTACTGACATACACTCCATCGGCAATCAACTGTCGATGCAACAAATCCATTTTTTGAAGCAGTTTGGGATTGATGGCGATATAGCGCGGGTAATCGAGCGGAATAAACCGGGGATCGAGATCGAATTCGCCCAACGTATAATCGTTGAAAATGCGAACGAAATAAGTTTCCGGCGTCACGATGTAAAACAGTTTGGGAGGGGAATAAATATCCGCATGGGCGAGAATGCGTTCCGGAGCGCCGGCCTTCTTGCGGTCGGCGGGATTGTACGGATCGGGATAAACGCCGATTTCGAATCCGTTGATCTTGCCGCCGATAATTCGATCCGCTTTGAGTGGAACCATGCAGGCGAGAGAGGCGCTGAATTGGCATATAATTTTGGGTTTGGAGGTAGAAGGGGGTAGAAAAACCAGCGTTCCACTCGCATGAATGGTTTGTAGGCCGGGATGAGGATCGGACCAGCTACATTGATCGCCTTTCGCATGAATCTGGCCGGAAGCGGCCGACCATTGATATTCCGCCGGCGCGGGAATATAACCGTTTTCGATATAAATTGACGAGGTATCCACATTACAGCGAAATTCGAGCGGCTTGTCGAGATGGGTCACGAGAACCGCTTCGCCTTGAAAGGTTTCACTTTCGCAACGAATGGTTGCCTGGACGGTTTGCCGGATATCCGGCGGTGTATTACTCATGGAATAGAGAAAACCTCCCAATAAAATCAGCGACGGCAGCAAAAAGGCTATGAACCGGATACGAAACCAGTTTTTATTTCGAGATGTGGTATCGGTTGTTCGTTTTTTCATCTTGACTCTTGTTCCACAAAGAGGAAACGTATAATTTACAGTGAATCCCGTTTCCATGAATGACTCCTGTTCGTTAGTATAACAACTTGACGGTTTCGGATAAAGTAATTTTCCGATGCGGGAATCATTCCGAAATTAAATAACCTTTAATGTAACATTATGCCTTGGAATGACGTTGAATGTCACCCTTCCGTGCGAAAAAACCTGCAACGCGCGCTCTTCAACAACATGTTGGGGGGAACGAATCTGATTTACGGTCCGACCGGCGCCGGTCAGGTTGCCGTGGCGCGGGCGTTGGCGCAAACGGTGTTGTGCGAAACAAAAACTAATGATTTTTGTGACGTCTGCCCGACCTGCATCCGCGTGCGGAATCGCGCCTACGCGGACTTGTTTGAATTTCGGCCCCAAAAAGCGACTTATTTGATCAACCAACTGCGAGAGATGCAGTATTCCGCGGTTATGCAGCCATATGCGGGCGACAAGAAAATCTTCCTTTTACACGATGCGCATCGCATGAATAAGGAATCGGCGAATAGCCTTTTGAAACTTCTCGAAGAGCCCTATCCCCATAATCTGTTCCTGTTATTGACGGACAATATCTCGGGAATTCTTCCGACAATCGTTTCCCGCTGCCGAAAAATACGCCTGGCGCCATTGCCGATCGACGATCTGTCCCGCAAACTTACCGCGAATCTTCCCGCCCGCGCGGCGGAAACGCTGGCGCGCGCGGCGGGTGGATTGCCGGAAATGGCGAATGCGTTGCAAGCAAGCCATTATTTGGAAATTCGAGATATCGTGCTGGAGTGGATCAAAAATGTACGCGAACGAGGATCCAATTTGATTTCCATGGCAGACGAGATGGCGAAAAAGACACAGATCAAGGCCGATTCACCGGAAGATCATCCGGATCCGAATTTATATTTTCTCGATTCGCCCGATCTGACCAAACGGGAAAAGGATCGCCTGTTGGAAAAATATTGTGTCCGCAAACACTTGACGGTTTTATTGCGCTTGATTCGAGACGGAATGGCGACCGTTTCCGGAATGAACCACGTTCCTTTTTTAAATGAAGACAAGCGCGAGGAAATCGAACGATTGTGGAATGGAGAAACGCCGCAAACCATGATTGTGAAGTTTGAAAAAACGCTGGACACATTGGAAGGAATCGAGCGGAATTTATATATGCCATTATTGCTATCGGATTTGCTTTTGGTGATTCGGCGAGGCGGTGAAGCGCGGTAGAATGTTCCACAACGATTCTTGCACAAGCCTATGCAGATGAAGAGGTTTTACTTATACTTGTGTCGAATCATCGTGCGGCCGGTCTCACCCGTTTATGAAAAACGGTCCATGAGCAATTCGGAGCCGTACGGGTAAAGGAATATCCGATTCGAAACGCTGGTGTTCAGACTGTAATCAAGAATGAAAAAAGAGGAGTTTTTGTAATCATGGGTGAATTATTGAAAGAATTCATTGAATTTTTAGGAGAGCGAAAAAAATTCTGGCTGTTGCCGATTGTGATCATCATGGTCGCGCTGGGCGCATTGATCGTATTTACCAGCACATCGGCTATCGCTCCGTTTATTTACACGATATTCTAAATCAGCGGCCAGGCACGAGCGACGAGTGGCAAGAAACCAATTCGTTGCAACTTCGTTCACTCAACCGGACATTTGCCCATAAGGCCCTACAACGAAAAATCGGCTAACAAAGAAGAGCGGGGGTAATTCGTTTTTCGGATTGCCGGAAAATAGTTTCATTACGAACGGTTTTGGTGACCTCGCCAAATGGGATCATGGATATTTTTATTCATTTATAACAATGGGAAGCATAACTTTCCATCATGAAAAGGAGATCGACTTATGTCTTCAAGTTTGCGTTGGCGTTTTAGCGTGATGATGTTTTTGCAGTACATGGTTTGGTGCATGTGGCAGGTGAAATTGGGCACCTATCTTGTTCATTTGGATTTCAACGGCGATCAGATCGGCATGATTTTCGGCGCGTTTTATTTCGCCTGTTTGATTTCTCCGTTTGTGGGCGGGCAAATCGTCGATCGGTGGCTTCCCACGCAAATTTTTCTTGCAATCACCCAGCTGATCGGCGGCGTCATTCTCATCTCGTTGGCCTGGATCACGAATTTTGCCGTGATGGGATGGGTCATGCTGGTGTATTCGTTATTCTATGCGCCGTCGTTGGCGTTGTCCAATTCGATTTGTTTCCATCATTTAAAAGATACGGAAAAAGATTTCGGCGCGATTCGCGTATGGGGATCCATCGGTTGGCTGATGGCCGGTTGGGTGCTGTTGCTCTGGTGGAAATTCGTGCAGCCGTTGAAAGCAGATATGTTCGCGTCCGACCCCGCCGCTTACATTTCGACGGAAAGTATCTTGTTCGTATTGGCGGGCGTCGTTTCGATTTTTTACGGACTCTTCTGTTTTGCGCTCCCCCACACGCCGCCGTCGAAGGAAAGCTCCAGCCCGTGGGCGTTTTTGGATGCGTTTAAACTGTTCAAGGACCGAAATTTCGCCATCTTTATGTTCATTTCCTTTGTCGTTTCGACTCAGTTGATGTTTTTCTTCATCCAAACGCCGATGCTGCTCGAATCCTCGTTGGTCGGAATCAATCCCGACAATACGTCCGCTGTCATTACGACGTTTTGCATCAGCACGGAAATTCTGGCCATGTTTGTGCTGATGCCGTGGTTTTTGAAACGGTTCGGGATTGGAAAAACCTTGGCGCTGGGCGTGCTGGCGTGGCCGATTCGTTACGCCATCTTTAGTTTGGGGACGCCGTGGTGGCTGGTGGTCGGCTCGTTGCTGCTGCACGGCCTTGCCTATACATTTTTCTTTGTGGTCGGGCAGATTTATGTGGATCGCGTGGCCCCCGCTCATATCAAAGGCTCGGCGCAAAGTTTATTGACGACCGTGACCTTCGGATTGGGAATGACGATCAGCAGCATCTTCAGCGGGTGGATTCAACGAATCTTCACCGACACGTCCGTCACTCCGAACGTCATCAATTTTCAAGGGATTTTTCTCGTTCCGTGCGTCCTGACCGTTATTTGTACGTTTGCTTTTCTTATTTTCTTTAAAGAGCCGCCAAAAGCGCCGACGGAGAACGACGCAACGGCATGACGTTGGAAACCGATTTTTGTAGCGGACGGTTTTGTGTGTGATTTGTGAGCGGCTGACGACGCCATGGAATCAACATCACATGGAAATCAAAGAAGTTAAGAACGAGAAAAAGCGTTCACAAAGGAAAAAAAGCGTGAGGTAGGAGTATAGAATCATGGTTCGCGTAAACCTACCTGAAAAACGAAAACGGGGAGTGTGGATGCTCCCCATTCCGTTTTCCGCGCTGCTTTTATGCCTGACGGGCTGTCAGCAGGATTTTTTGCAGCCGCAGAAAGGCGATTTGATGAATCCCCCCAAACTCTTCGATACCCGTCAGGAATACGGGCACATCCAAACCGCCACCACGATCGTTCCCTCCACCGCCGACATTTTTCTGGCCGGCGCGGCAGATGGCGTCGTGTTGCGACATCCCAACGGCCAGGAAGATGTCGCGCCCGACAATTCACCGGTTCGTATTTTGGAAAACGTGATCAACGGGGGGGAAACGCTGGATATTTACGCATCCGGAAAAGCCCGCCATCTTCCGTTGCGCGCCATCGAATTCGGTCCGCGGGGATGGATGAGTTCTCCTCTAATCGAAGCCGGCCCCGCGATGGGATATCGCTCGATTCAAGGCGCGATTGGTTCGTTGATCGGTCTCTTCGATAATCAACCGGCGCCGGTTCTCATCGGCCAGAGACGCCAGGTGGAGGTTCCACGCGGCGCCAACTCTTTGTATTTGGCGATGTTGGACTATCCCGGCGCATCGTCCGACAATCAGGGCGAGTATTTCGTCACGATATACGTGCTTCGGCGCTGAGCAATCGGCAAGAAATAAGCATTTTGAGAGAGTTCCGCATGGGGAAGTTCGCCATCCATTTCATTCTTATTTCTCTCGTTTTTGTTGAAACGATTGATTGTAAAGAGCCGGTTCTCCACGCATTGGATCCGCGTACGGTTCATCCGTCTTTGCTGCAGGGGCGCTTGATTTTGAATATACGCGCCCAAACGATCGAGACGGCGTTCGCGCAGGTAATCCGTTTTTATGAACGATACGGTTACGGCCGCGCGGACGCCATTGAATATTCGGGAATTCCGATCATTTATGAATATGCCCCGCTTTCCACGGACGAATTGCCGTTCACGACGGAGATTCGCAGTGGAAATTTGAACCGCACGATGGAGTTTATCTGCAAACGAACGAAAGGCATTTGCCGGGAGAACCTGTTTGACAATCGAATTCTCGTCATACGAAAACAAACGCAATCGCTTCTTTTCGATTTGAAGATCGACACGCTCAAACGAAGCCACATCAGCATCGCCGAGGCGATCGATCTCGTGCTTTCCACAGCCAATCGTTCCGACGCCGACGTGAACATTCGTTTTGAGCGTCCCACATCCATCCAAATCAGAGCGGGAGAGGGACCCGGCGACTGGTTGATGTATCGGCGACTGCCCGGCAGTATTCTCGATGAGAACATTGCGTTGAATGTCAAAGGGAAATTCCTGGTTCATGGACTTACGGCGATTTTGGCGGCGCAGAAGATACCTTATTATTTGACTTTACGGCCGGATAATCCGCAAGGGAAATATACACACGTTCTCCGCTTCGACACACTGCCCGAATCCGAATTGTACCACCTTACGATAAGGAAGACAGGAATGAGAACTATCTCCGGGTAGGCTCGCAGCTCCCCAAATTCCTGTAAACCAATGTGTAACATTGAGGTATTTTTCAATGGCGGATCACTTAAAAGGATTTCTAATATATTCTGACACTGATCATGACGCCGTGTCGAAAATTTCAGATTTTTTGCGAAAACTTGGATGGGATTCAAGTTTGGAAGCCATAAACCGTTTCCATTCAGTGAATAGCGAACCATCCGGCGTTTTTGTTTTTTGCTTGTCCGGGAATTCCGATAACCATACAATCGGTGAACATGTCCGGCGGCTTCAGAACAAAGGAAATCCGGTAATCATTCCCCTTCGTTTGCATGAATGTCACGTCCCGATGGTGTTTGATAATCTGGTGATTTGTGATTGGTTTCTCCCAAAGGAACGACATCGTTTACTGAAGGCGATCGGCGTTTCCTTATCGAAAGAATTCTTTGTCGATATTCCACTTCGTCCAATCGATATGAAACCATTACGCCTGATCCGGATTCCCGCCGGGTCATTCATGATGGGGAGTTGGACGGAAGAAACAAAAATAAAAAAAGAAATTATGCATAAGGTCACAATCAGCCATGACTTTTATATGGGGGAATATCCGGTGACGAACGGGCAATGGGCAAGCATCATGGATGCGGAAGGATTGCCGAATCATTACAATTCCGATGCTCCTGTAACCAAAGTGAATTGGAAGGATTGTATGCGTTTCTGCAAGAAAATCGGTGAATTCTGCATCGGCGAAGTTCGGCTGCCCAGCGAAGCAGAATGGGAATATGCCTGCAAAGCGGGATCCTGTACTCGATATTTTTGGGGAGACGATCCCAGCGGTATAACCGATTACGCCCGGATCGAAAAAACTGTTCCGCAAAATGTGGCGTCACGGAAACCGAATCGCTTTGGATTGTATGATATGATTGGAAATGTATGGGAATGGTGTATGGACTATTACCTTGACTACCGGACACACGATCAGACCGATCCGATATATACGGACAGGATTCCAAAGAATAAAAATCGTGTCATTCGTGGCGGATCAATTCATTCAACGAGGGACGCTTTCCGTTCGGCGGCGAGAGGAACGTTTCTTACAAGTGGACGAAGGGAAGATATCGGTTTCCGAATGGTGATGGGATTGGAATGAGTGAACGAAAAAAAATACGGTTCGATTTTGACGCGGCATTAGTGCAAATTCCTCAGTTCGGAAATCAATTTGCGGGTTTTATCGATGACCTCATCCACTTCGGGAACGTGTTCGGCCAGCGCAAATATTCCGGTCAGACCTTGTGGATGCAGAACCGACGCCAGTGAATGCAACGATTCTATGTTTATTTTTGTATTTCGCTTCCCGTTTTCAATCAACGAGATCATGGCCTGCTTGACTCCGGTTTGTTCAGCGAGAGTTTTTTGCGTGAGTCCTTTTTGTTCGCGCAACATTTGCAGCGCGATTCCGATCCGCTCGCTGATGGTGACATCACGGTGGAGCAGTTTGTTGAATTTCATTGTCCTGCCTTTTCGTTTCCGCGCGATAGACGTCGAGGAACGCTAAAATCGCTTCCAGTTCATCGGCGACGCCCGGAAAATCGAGTTTTTTGTTCCTCTCAATCGCGCGCAAAAAATACGGATCGACGATTTTATTGTCAATATCCAATTTTCTACATGAAACGCGCAATTCATACAACGTTTCCCAAATCTTCTGTTGAAGAAGATGACGGAGATATTTATTCATATTCATGACCTTAATCCTTTCATTGTTTACGTTTAACTATTTATGATCAAGAAAGAATTTGGGTCATGACCTGACGTACAGAAAGAATCAAAATCGTTCTGACTATCGCGATGTTATTTATAGAATTTCCGAAAGGTACCGATGGATTCGTGGATTGATCATGGCAGTTGGATCATCTATCATCGCGATTTGTCTCATGTATTCGGGTCATTAACCCAATCGGGAAGACCCGAAAACGAATCCGATTATTTTTTGTACGTGTCGTTCTGTTGCCTGAACATCGTTTTTTCTCCTTTCCCTGAAAATAATTGAACTGCGACAAGACCAACTCGAGGAGCTGTACCTTGTTTCTTTCCACTGTCCAACTCCACGTCCATCATTTTCAAGTATAGCACACGACCAGGAAGAATGCAAGAAAAAAAATTACAAATCATAATAAAATTACCGGATGTAATATTGACAGGAGAGGTATTGTGATACAATATAAGGCAGGAATGTGCGCTCATTTATAAAAACGGTAACACAACCGGAATAAAATGTCCATTGTTGTTTCGAGGGATTATAGAAAACAAGGCGAGGTGTGCAAACATGGCGGGATATCCTTCGGTTTGCGTAGTCTATGATCGGGTGGACAAGAAACGTGTGAATAATATTTCCCGGTTTCTGCACGTTTATGGATGCGATGTGTGGATCGATGAAAAAAGGTTGTTACCGGGAATGAATCGGAAAGAAGAAACACAAAAAGCAATACGGGAAGCGGATTTCGCAATCGTGTGTATTTCAAGCAAAAGTAATCGAGCGGAATTGAAAGATTACACATTATTAATACCCAATCGCAAGAAAACCATTATTCTTTGTCTGGACAACATTGACGAGCTTTTCCCTTTTGAGAATGAAATGGAACAGCGAATCGATTGGAAGCGTGATAAAGCGAAGCGAAAACTACTGGATGCGATACAATATCGGCAAAGGATAAACCTGATCATCCCCCTGCCGAATCTGGAACTCGATGTGAAGCCATTGGAGATGGTGTTGATCCCGGCGGGGGATTTTATGATGGGCTCGCCGGATAATGAAAAGGATAAATATAATAATGAAAGACCGCAGCATAAGGTTATTATCAGCAATCCGTTTTATTTAGGGAAATACGAGGTGACGCCGGCTCAATGGCAGGTGGTAATGGGAAACAATCCGGCAAAGGATTATGGAGTGGGAAACGATTATCCGGTTTATAATGTTTCCTGGAATGATTGTCAGGAATTTATCAAAAAGTTGAATCAATTGGGGCAAGGGACGTTTCGCTTGCCGACGGAGGCGGAGTGGGAGTATGCGTGTCGGGCAGGAACGACGACACGGTTTTTTTGGGGGAATGACCTAAATTACACGGAAATCAAGGATTATGCGTGGTATGATGGAAATAACAATCCGAGAGGGACGAAGGAAGTGGGA